>PHEU01000001.1 GCA_002841295.1 Actinobacteria bacterium HGW-Actinobacteria-6 | reverse complement strand
GCATCGCCCGGGTATTGCACGACCGGGGAATCGTCGTGACGGGCTCTGACCTCAAAGATTCGCGCTACTCCCGCTCGCTTTCCGAGGTCGGCGTGCGCGTTGCGATCGGACATGCGGCGGAGAATCTTGGCGACCCTGAAATCGTCGTGGTGTCCTCGGCTATTCCTGAGAGCAACCCTGAGCTTGCCGAGGCGCGCAGACGCGGCATCGAGGTCTGGCCGCGAGCGAAGATGCTCGCGCACGTCGGCCGCGAGACGCTTACGTTGGCGGTCGCCGGTACGCATGGGAAGACGACCACGAGTTCGATGCTCGCTACGGTGATCGCGGGGATGGGACTTGATCCGACGTTTCTTATCGGTGGCGAGCTCAATGACATGGGCTCCAACGCGCGCTGCGGTGCAGGCGAGCACTACGTGGTCGAGGCCGATGAGAGCGATGGCTCGTTCCTCTTTCTCGACTCGTATCTCGCAATCATCACGAACATTGAGGCCGATCATCTCGACCACTATTCAGGCATCGACGAGGTGGTCGCGACATTTGGTGAGTTCCTCGGCAAGATTGCCGCTGATGGCATCGCGGTCGTTTGCGCTGATGACGCTCGGCTCCCGTCGCTTGCACGCGAGCACGCTCGTGGTCGTGTGGTCACATACGGGCGCGCCGGGTCCGCTGAAGTCCGCTGCAGTGACCTTGTTGCCGAGGGAATCGGCCATCGTTTCAAGGTAGCCTTCCCTGACGGCACGATGCTTCATGCTCGCATTGGTGTTCCCGGGGTGCACATGGCCGTGAACGCGACAGGTGTTCTGGCGGCCATCTGGGCGCTCGGTTTAGACGTTGTCGGCGCCATCGAACCGCTTGCAGGCTTCACTGGCGTGCATAGGCGCTTCGAGCAAGTCGGTCATATCAACGGCGTGACAGTTGTGGATGACTACGCGCATCACCCGACCGAGGTCAAAGCGACGCTCGCGGCAGCGAAGGCTGCCGGTTTCGAGCGTGTGTGGGCCGTCTTCCAGCCACACCGCTATAGCAGGACTGCTGCTCTCGGAGATGATTTTGGCGCTGCGTTTCCCGATGCCGACCACGTCGTGCTGATGGATGTGTACAGCGCTGGCGAGGCACCGATTCCCGGCGTGAGTGGTAAAACGATCCTCGACGCACTGCTTGATATCGACCCGCACTTCTCAGCTGCGTACTTCCCTCACAGGGGAGACGTGTGCGGCTATCTTGGTTCGCGTGTCATGCCCGGAGACTTGGTCATGACACTGGGCGCTGGAGACGTGACTGCGATGGCGGGAGAGCTCGTTCGAGAGCTTGAAGGCCGTGCATCCAAGGAGAGCAGCCCGTGTCGATAGCTGCGGCATATGCTGCCCTACATGCGCTGGATGGGGTTGATGTCCGCCAGGCTGAGCCGATGGCCCGTCATACTTCGTTTCGTATCGGGGGTCCTGCGGACCTGTTCGTTACCTGTGACACCGTAGCCTCGCTTGCTCCAACACTCGAAGTGCTCTCAGTTGAGAATGTGCCGTACACGGTTGCCGGGAAGGGCTCCAACTTGCTCGTGGCCGATAGCGGTTACAGAGGCGCCGTGCTGGTTCTGGGCAAGGAGTTCAAACGTCACGTGTGCGAGGGCGAGCATCTGCGTGCGGGTGCGGCGTGCATCCTTGCTTACTTGGTGCAGGATGCCTTCTCGAGAGGCCTCGGTGGTCTGGAGTTTGCGGTAGGCGTGCCAGGGACACTCGGCGGGGCACTCGCGATGAATGCAGGTTCCCGTGAAGCGTGGATCGGTGCCGTGACGGAATCGGTGACGCTGTTCGTGCCGGGCACCGGTTTGGTTCGACTGCGTGGGGACGAGATATCGTGGGGCTACCGCAAGAGCGGGCTTTCGGCGCAGGGTATCATCGTTGAGAGTGAACTTCGGCTCGTTCCCTCTGATCCGGTCAGAATCCGTGTCGAGATGGAGCGCGGACTCACCAGGCGCAGGCAGAGTCAGCCCATGGGCGTTCCAAGCGCTGGCAGTGTGTTCGTAAACCCGGAAGGTGATTCCGCCGGCCGGTTGATCGAGAGTGTTGGCTTGAAGGGGACGAAGCTCGGCGGTGCGCGGATATCGGATGTCCACGCGAACTTCATCGTCAATGATGGGGGAGCGACCGCAGCCGACGTTCTTGGACTTGCAAACAAGGTTAGGACGAGCGTAAGGGATCGGTATGGCATCGAACTCCAAACGGAGGTCAGGTTCCTCGGAGAGTTCTGAGAACCGCAGGAAGGTTCATGTAGGAATCGGCTCGAACAGCAGAAAGCTGACCGAGCAGCCTGTACCTCAACCGAAGGTAGGCTCTACACACCGCAGCCAGTCTGCGTCGGTGAAGCGCACCTCAAATCGAGTACGTCCGCGGTCGTTTGAGGTCGAGGCGCCTCGTACGGGTAGTGGCGACCGAGTCGCTCGAGGCAAACGTGACGACCGTGAGCGTCGTGTGGCGGAGGCGCGACGCAAGCGGCAGGTGAGGCTTGCGTTGCTGCTTGCCGTGACGGTGACCATCGCGGGTGGGGCGATCGCTCTGTATCGTTCTCAGTTGTTTGAGATACGGTCTGTCGATGTTATCGGTGCGGAGCGTCTGACTCCTGCGGCGGTGCGTTCGCGGGCAGAGGTGCCCGAAGGGGCCACACTTCTGCGTTTTCCGGCGAGCGCGATCAAAGAGCGGTTGCTGAGCTACGCATGGATCGAAGACGCGCAGGTTACGCGTGACTTCCCTCACGCGCTCCGTATCCGGATCGTCGAGCGGAAGCCCGTAGCCATCGTGGATACCGGCGACAAGTTCTGGGTTGTTGACTCCACAGGAATGGTTCTCGGCGAGCAGTCGCTTGAGGAGACCACGACGATGCCGATCCTGAGGGATATACCTGCGATCGAACTCAGCCCGGGGCAGGCATCGGAATCTGATGTGCTCAGCAACGCCCTTAAGATCCTTTCGGGCATGAGCGCTGAGCTGCGCCAGAAGGTGCGGGCAATCAGTGCCCCGAGTATCGATGAGACTACGTTGCTCACCACCGACAGCGTGGAGGTCATCATCGGTGAGGCGGTCGAGCTCGAGAAGAAGGACGTCATCGTGCTCAAGATCATGCGGGAGCAAGCAGGCAATGTGGTCACCATTGATGTTAGATCAACGGACAGGCCGGTCTCACGTGGGCTAGGGGAGTAGTTGTTTCCGGGCGTGTCCACACCTGGGAGCAGGGTGTTCTCCCAGCTTATGAGGGTGAACTGAACAAAAAGTTGCATACGTCTTGCGTGTAGGGTAGAGTTCATGCAAAGATTGACGTTTGCTTGGGAACCGTATACATCTACTTGAGGGTTAGACTACTGTAGTCGAGCCACAGCAGGAGGGCGCACGATGTTGGAGACGGGAGCCAATTACTTGGCGGTCATCAAGGTCGTCGGCGTCGGGGGCGGCGGAACGAACGCCGTGAACCGAATGGTCGAAGCTGGTGTCAAAGGTGTTGAGTTCATCGCCGTGAACACAGACGCACAGGCGTTGCTTATGTCTGATGCTGACTACAAGGTTCACGTGGGCGTTGGGCTCACAAAGGGCCTGGGTGCCGGTGCGGATCCTGACGTGGGATTCCAGGCTGCAGAAGAGAATCGCGCTGAGATCAAGGAAGCGCTTCAGGGCGCTGACATGGTATTCATTACAGCCGGTGAAGGCGGTGGCACCGGGACCGGTGCTGCACCTGTCATCGCTCAGATCGCCAAAGAAGAAATCGGTGCGCTCACAGTCGCTGTCGTGACTCGGCCGTTCGCATTCGAGGGACGCAAGCGCGCGCTGCAGGCCGAAGAGGGCATCAAGCGCCTTCGCGAGGTGATAGACACCCTCATCATCATCCCGAACGACCGACTCCTTCAGGTAGCTGAGAAGAAGACATCCATTCTCGATGCATTCCGCATCGCTGATGACGTGCTTCGTCAGGGCACGCAGGGCATCACGGACCTAATCACCGTCCCTGGCCTGATCAACCTGGACTTCGCCGATGTTCGCACGGTGATGCAGGATGCGGGTTCCGCGCTCATGGGTATCGGTCTAGCCGCAGGCGACAATCGTGCGCATGAAGCGGCGAAGGCAGCGATTTCGAGCCCGTTGCTTGAGAGCAGCATTGAGGGCGCTCAGGGCGTGCTACTCAGCATCTCCGGTGGAAGCGACCTCGGTCTGTTCGAGGTCAACGAAGCGGCTGAGGTTGTCGCAGCTGCTGCCCACCCAGAAGCTAACATCATCTTTGGTGCTGTCATCGACGACAGCCTGATGGATCAGATTCGCGTTACCGTCATCGCCACCGGTTTTGGCACCAAGCGCAAGCAGGAGTCCATGGAGTTTGAATCGGCGATTTCTACCGATGAGGATCCGAGCCCGCGGATTCCGACGTTCGAGCCTCTGAAGGAAGAGGAGTTCGACGTACCTGAGTTCCTGCGGCGTCGCTAGCGCTCAACCAACTTGGCCAAAGGGCCGCGCTCCGTCGAGACATGTGGACTCGCCGGAGCGCGGCCTTGGTATTTCTTGCGAAACGAAAGACCCCGCCTCTTGTCGAGAGCGGGGTCTCGCGGTTGTTGACTGCTACTCCACAGGGGGTGCCGGAGGTGCAGGCGGTGCTGGAGGCGCCGTCGGAGGTGCAGGCGGTGCCGGAGGTGCAGGGGGTGCCGTCGGAGGTGCTACCGGCGGGGCAGGAGGTGCAACCGGCGGTGCCGGTGCGTAGCCTGCGGGAGCCGGCGGGGCGTACCCGGCCGGTGCCCCTATCGTCCCACGCTTGATCTTCTTGAAGACCATGAAGTAGTAGACGATGGCCGCGATTCCCTGGGCGCTGAGCGCCCATGAGACGAAGAGGATTATCATCCACGTCGTCTTGCTGTTGCCCGTCGAGTTTGGGAATTCGTACTCCTGGCGCTGGAAGACGTCGACGATCATCCAGACCCAGAACGCTAGGCTCGCGATCACGAATACGCCGATGCATCCGTATACTCCGCAGAGTGCGGCGCCAAAAGCCGCATCGCCGCTTCCGTAATCCTGGGCCAGCGCAGGTGCAGCATTCAAAAGGGTGGCGGCTCCAACCGCGAGCGGGGCGACAAACTTGTAGGACTGCTTCATATACAGTCACCCCCTCTCTGTGAGCAGTCGTGAATCAACACTTCAGCGACGCTCAGGTGACGCATCGCTTACAGTGGTTAGTGTGCCCCATTCGGGACCTTAATTGCCAGAGATTGGTGAAATTCTCGAGCGAAGGCAGGTCGACCGTGCTTACCAGCGTTGTGAATCATGGAATTACCTATCACACCGACGCCGAGCTACAGGGCTCGTCAGGGATACTCCTTGCCTTCAGTGAACGGCACGGCGGCCTAGGGTCTGCCCCTTATGACGCGCTCAATCTTGCCGCGCATGTCGGCGACGACGATGCAGTCGTGAACGAGAACCGCAGACGGTTCATGACTGCGGTCGGCGCTGCTGATTACCACGACAGACTCGTCACCGCCGAGCAGATTCACGGTGCCGCGATTGTCAGGGTCACGGGGGAGGACGCTGGCAGAGGCGCTCGTGCGGGGGAAATCCCCCCGCCAATTCCTGGAACCGATGTGATCTGGACGACCGAGTCCACAATCCCACTCATGCTCTTTTTCGCCGACTGCGTGCCGGTCGTTGTTGTGTGCACATCTCCGCGTGCTATCGCCGTAGTACATGCCGGATGGAGGGGCGCGTACGCTGGAATCGTAGGAGCCACGGTTCGTGCGATGCGCACGGAGCTTGGGGACGTCGAACTCTTGGCATACGTGGGCGCGCACATTGGTGCATGTTGTTATGAAGTCGGTCCGTCACTTGTGTCGCAATTCGCTAACATGTTTGTTACGATACCTCGGGCTTCTGACCGCCTCGATCTTGGGGCAGTTGTGGCCGAGGACCTCGACCGCGCAGGAATCTCGAGAGAGCGCCAGTGGCACCTCGAAATCTGCACTGCTCACAACACGAATCGCTTCTTCTCGTACCGGGCCGAGAGTCACACCGGTCGTCATTGCGCATTCGCAATGCTCGAGACGCGGCTGTAGCAGCGCTGGCTCTCGTGCTACTCCTTGCACCTCTCGCGGGCTGTTCTGATAACTCATCCTCCCTCACCAGGCTGATCGTGACCGGCTCAACGACGATCCTGCCGATTGCGGAGGTAGCCGCCGAGGATTTTCACGCAGCACACCCCGAAGATGACGTCCTGGTCAGTGGCGTGGGTTCCTCGGCAGGTATTGAGAACGTCTCCTCTGGCACGAGTGACATAGGAACGGCTTCCCGCGAACTCAAGGACGAGGAGCTCAACCTGGGGCTCGTCGACACGCCGATCGCATATGACGCGATCGCGGTTATTGTGAACCCTCAGAATCCTGTGACTTCGCTGACCAAGGCGCAGGTCAAAGCAATCTTCCAGGGCCAGATCGTCAACTGGCGCGAAGTCGGTGGCCCGGACATGGCCATTGGTCTTGTGAACCGCGACGAGGCCTCGGGAACGCGTGAGGCATTTGCGAAGATCGTTCTCGACAAGGAACGTTTTGATCCGACGGCGGTCATTCTGCCCGGTACCGGCCAGGTGCGCTCTGTGGTTGCGCAAGAGCCGCGCGCAATCGGCTATATCTCACTTGGCTTCGTTAGCGATGATGTGTCCGCGCTGGCAATTGACGGCGTTGAGCCGAGCGAGGCCACGGTCGTGAATGGGACATATCCCGTCCAGCGCGTGCTTCATATGTTCACCAAGGGCGCGCCTGAGGGTCTTGCCAAGATGTATCTCGATTTTGTTCTTTCGGCGGATATCCAGGAGAGTGTCGTGCGCGACGCCGGGTTCATCCCGATTACCGCGAAAGGGGCGTACGGTGACTGACGAACCTCGCCCCAATGAGATGCCGACGGTTCGTGGGGATGTGAGCAACCTCAAGCTCGTGTCCCGCGCCACGTACATCAAAGAGGCAGCGCTCAAGAATCTGTTCTTGCTGTGCGCCTTCATGGCTGTTGCTGGTGTTGCACTCATCTTCCTGTTCGTCGGGTATCGCGGTTGGCCGATCTTCACTGAGGTTGGACTCGGTGATTTCCTCTTCGGCCAGGAGTGGTTGCCCACTGAGGGACTCTTTGGGATTCTGCCGCTCTTCGTGGGCTCGATTGTCGTGACCGTCGGTGCGCTGCTTCTCGGAACGCCGCTGGCTGTGGGCGCAGCGGTGTTCCTTTCCGAGATTGCCCCGCCGAAGGTGCGGACCATCGTCAGACCGGCGATCGAACTTCTGGCCGGCGTTCCCTCTGTTGTCTATGGCTTCTTCGGACTGCTCATCTTGAGACCGGTCGTTGCTGACCTGACCGGCGGTCTTGGCTTTGGACCTCTGACTGCCTGGATCATCCTCGCGATCATGATCGTCCCGACGATCGCCACACTCACTGAAGACGCGCTGCACTCGATTCCGGAGGGCGTGCGCGAGGCGTCTTACGCGATGGGTGCTACCACGTGGCAGACGATTTCGCGTGTCTTGCTGCCTGCCGCTAAGATCGGAATCGTCGACGCAGTCATTCTCGGCATGGGGCGCGCTATCGGTGAGACGATGGCCGTGCTCATGGTGGTCGGCAATGCCCCGGGGTTCTTCCGAGGCATGGGTGCGCCGCTTTCGACGCTTACGAGTCAGATAGTGATGGACATGCCATACGCATCCGGTATGCACCGTACGGCGCTTTTTGGCATGGCGATTATCTTGTTCCTGGTATCGATGGGCCTCGTGCTCACGGTGCGCTTGCTTTCGCGCCTGCGTGAGGATGTCTCATGAGAGACATGAAGCGCACGACGAACGCGCTCGCGCTTGCGGTGTTCTGGTTCGCCGGGCTCACCACCGTCTTCGTACTTGGCGCGGTCATCTTGTACGTGTTCGTGAACGGCATCGGACACATCAGCCCGGAGTTCATCTTCGGCCAGCCCCATGGCGTCAATGCCGAGGGCGGCATCTGGCCGATGATCGTTTCGACGCTCTACGTCACCGGCCTGGCTATGGTCATCGTGACGCCCATCGCCGTGCTGGCCGCGGTGTATCTTGCCGAGTATGCGGTTCAGGGACGCCTTGTGCGCACCATCAGGTTCGCAGCCGATACGCTTGCCGGTGTACCTTCTATCGTCATGGGCCTCTTTGGTCTCGCGTTCTTCGTTGAGGGGCTCGGCTTCGGGTTCTCGGTGCTCTCGGGTGCGTTCGCCCTCTCGTTCTTGATGCTTCCGATCGTCATGCGCACTACCGAAGAGGCCATCCGGTCGGTTCCCAGATACATCCGGTGGGGTTCATACGGCCTTGGCGCGACCAAGTGGCAGACGGTGAGCCGAATCGTGCTTCCCGCCGCGATGCCTCGGATTATTACCGGACTTATTCTCGCGACCGGCCGCGCGGTTGGCGAAACGGCTGTTGTCATCTTCACGATGGGTACGATGATAAATACGCCGGTTCTCCCGACAGACCCCGGTCGCTCGATGACCGTACACCTGTACATGATGGCCATGGAGGGAATCAACTTGCCGGCTGCGTTCGGCACTGCGCTGCTCCTCATGGCGATGATCTTGTTCTTCAACCTCTCGGCCAGATGGCTGCTCCGCAGAAACAGGAGGATGCAGGGATGACTCACACCCTCGCAGAGCACGAACCAGGTTTTGTGCCGCCGGTGGACGCGGCGGTGAAGATCGCCGTCAAGGGTCTGGATTTCTTCTATGGGGACTTCCAGGCGCTCACTGACATCACGTGCGACATCAAGGCGAACGCTGTCACCGCTTTCATCGGGCCGTCCGGGTGTGGCAAGTCAACGTTCCTCCGGTGCTTCAACCGCATGAATGACCTCATCATCGGGTCAAAGGTTGAAGGACTCATCACCCTTGATGGTCAGGACATCTACGCGGCCGGCGTCGACCCCGTCGACCTTCGCCGTCGTATCGGCATGATCTTCCAGCAGCCGAACCCGTTCCCGATGTCGATTTACGACAACGTGGCGTACGGGCCGCGTCTGCACGGCATGAAGAAGAAGTCCGAACTCGACGAAGTCGTCGAGATGTCTCTGAAGCGCGCGAACGTTTGGAAAGAGGTCAAGGACATTCTCGGCAGGGGAGGTTTGACGCTCTCTGGCGGGCAGCAGCAGCGTCTGTGTATCGCGCGTGTGCTCGCGGTACAGCCTGACGTCTTGCTGATGGACGAGCCGTGCTCGGCTATCGACCCTACGAGCGTTCAGAAGATCGAAGATCTTATGGCCGAGCTGAAGTCCTCGGTCACGATCATCATCGTCACGCATAACATGCAGCAGGCCGCGCGCGTGAGCGACGACACTGCCTTCTTCTTGCAGGAGGTAATGGGTGAGCCGGCGATGCTGGTTGAGTTCGGACGTACTCCGGAGATCTTCACCAGCCCGAAGGACAAGCGGACTGAGGACTACATCACCGGTCGTTTCGGATAAGGAAACGCTATAATCGTCCGGTAGCTAACGTAACTATCTGAAGTGGAGCCACCCGATGCGCGAGAGCTTTCGCAAGGAACTGAAGGACCTCAAGTCGAGCGTGCTCGACATCGGGCACACGATCGTCGACGTGACTCACATGGCCGTGAAGGCGCTTGTTGAGGGGGATGTCGAGCTTGCCGAGCAGGTCATAGCTGGCGACGACGACATCGATATCAGGTGTCTTGCCATCGAGGAGCACTCGCTTGAGATCATAGCGACGCAGTTCCCGGTTGCCCGAGACCTGCGCCTTTTGCACTCCCTCGGCTATATCTCGATGCACTTCGAGCGTATGGGCGACTTGGGCGTCAACATCGCCAAGGCTGCACGCAGGACTGCGGAGCGCCGTGGCCCTCAGACGCTTTACGACCTCATCCAGGCTCAGGGCAACCTTGTGCACCGTGTGCTTGAAGCCATGCTCGAGTCGCTCGACAAGAAGGATATCGAGCTCGCCGCGAGGCTCCAGGACATGGATGAGCCGATCGATCACCTCTTCAAGCAGTTCTTCCGCGAACTCGCGCGGCTGCAGGATGAAGAAGATATCGAGTGGGCCAGTTCGATGGTGCTCGCATCACGCTATCTGGAGCGCATTGCTGACCACGCCGTCGATATCGGTGACAGAGTCACGTACATGGTGACCGGACAGTTCGAGGCACCCGCCGAGGAAGAAGAGGCGTAGGGGCACTTGAGTGCAATCGCCGAGCGATACGTAGCAGTCTGTTCAGCGGTGCGTGACGCCGCTGATGCCGCGGACCGCGACCCGGACGAGATCACTGTCGTTGCAGTCACCAAGAACGTAGGCATCACCGAGGTCCGCCGGGCCGTCTCGGCTGGGTGTGTTGATTTTGGTGAGAATCGCGTTCAGGAGTTCCTCGGGAAGTACGGACTGTTCCCTGATGTTCGGTGGCACTTCATCGGCACGCTGCAGACCAACAAGGTCAAAGATGTCGTTGGGCGCGCCCACTTGATTCACTCAGTGGAGTCGCTGCGATTGCTGGAGCACATCGATCGCGTCGCCGAAGCTCACGGAATCGTGCAAGACGTGCTCCTGCAGGTGAACATCTCGGGTGAGCAGAGCAAGCATGGAATGCTGCCCGAGGAAGCCGAGGAAGCGCTCCGTGCATCACTTGAGATGCCCGGGGTTCGCGTGCGAGGGTTGATGACGATTGCTCCGTTCGGCAAGCCCGAAGACGTGAGGTGGGTGTTCCGGGACACGGCGCTCCTCTTTGCCTCGCTCGCTTCGATGCGGTTCAATGGCATAGAACTAACTGATCTGTCGATGGGAATGACCAACGACTACAAGGTCGCCATCGAAGAAGGTTCAACGATCATCCGGGTGGGACGGGCCATCTTCGGCCGGTAGACCCGACGAGCGCGCGAGGAGACGACCGTGGGCGTGTGGCAATCGATCAAGGCGCGGCTTGGGCTCGGCGAGTACGACGAGTACGACGACGAGGATTACGAACAAGGCACGGACGAGGCCGACGGTTATGACCCGGCGCCCGCGTACCGGAACCCGTACGATACCGGCGATCCGTCACCGGTGCGGCGCGTGAACCGTGAGCCCGATCTTGATCGTGCGACCAGGGCATCATCGCGCTCGTCGTACGGGGAGCCGACTCCCGGCCCGGGTATGCAGGCTGTACCGCAGGTGAAGATGCACATCGTCGAGCCGCGTGCGTTCTCCGAAGCGCAGGCTATCGCCGACCGATTCAAGCTCGGTGTGCCGGTGATCATGAACCTTTCAATGAGCGACCCAGAGCTGTCTCGCCGTCTCATCGACTTTGCCTCTGGCCTTTCTTATGGCCTTAATGGTGGGCTTCAGAAGGTCTCCGAGAAGGTCTTCATGCTGACACCCGCGAACGTCGAAGTCTCCGCCGAGCAGCGTCGCGTTCTCCGCGATAAGGGTCTATTCGACCCGAACGCGTGAGCGCCATGTCAGGGAAGCGTATCGCAGTCATAGGTGGCGGCAAGATGGGCGAAGCAATCGTTGCCGGTCTTCTTGCCGTGGGCTTTGTCGATGCGGCAGACATCACGGTCGCTGACCCGAGCGCCGAGCGTGCCGAGGTATTCTCGGCGCATGGTGTCGCTACCGTCGCCGACGGCCACGATGCCGTAGCGAACGCCGACGTCATCATCCTTGCGGTGAAGCCGCAGGTTATCGATGCAGTGGTTGCGCACCTCTCGGCCGAGATTCCCGCCGACGCCATCGTCGTTTCGATCGCGGCAGGCATCACGACCGCGCGCATCGAGTCGCTTCTTGAGGCGAACACAGCCGTCGTCCGCGTGATGCCGAACACGCCTGCGATGGTCGGGCAGGGGATGAGCGTCGTTTCAGCTGGTAGCGAGGCCACGCCTACGCAGACCGAGACGGTTCGCGAGATGTTCGAAGCGCTTGGCCGGGCGATCGTGATAGACGAGCGTCAGCAAGACGCTGCGAGCGCGATCTCGGGTTCAGGACCTGCATACGTTGCGCTCTTCGTGGATGCGCTCGCACGAGCTGGTGTGCGGCAGGGCCTCTCGCGCGATGTAGCGCAGGCACTGGCTCTCCAAACGCTTCGCGGTACCGTTGAGCTCATCGAGCGCACCGACACACATCCGGAAGTCATCATCGACGCGGTCTCAAGCCCTGGCGGCACGACGATCGCTGCCATTGAAGCGCTCGAGGCGAGCGGATTGCGTTCGGGCGTGTTCGATGCCGTAGCCGCCGCCGTGCGGCGTTCAAAGGAGCTGGGTTCGTAGATGTCACTTAGAAGTCTTGCGCTGAGCATCGTCTCGTTCTACGAGTTCTGCATCATCGCGTACGTGATCATGTCTTGGTTTCGTCCGACCGGAATCATCTACGATATCTACCGGGTACTTGGACAGATCTGTGAGCCATACGTCGGGATCTTCAGGCGCATCGTTCCACAGATGGGCGGCTTTGACTTTTCGCCGATTGTGGCCATCCTTGTACTGAGGTTACTCACGCAGCTCCTTTTTGGTTAGACTACTGGTGAAGTAGGACTCTGACGGTTCGGAAGGATTCGACCGATGAAACTCACCCCGCTCGATATTCACCACAAGGAATTCGGCCGCTCGCTGCGCGGCTACAACGAAGCAGAGGTTGATGCGTTCCTCGACCAGGTCGCAGATGAGCTTGAGCGCCTGTTCAAGGAGAACATCGACTTGAGCGAGCGCATGGAAACGATCGAAGAGAAGGTCAAGGCGTACCAGGACATGGAGCGCACGCTTCACAACACGCTTGTCTCGGCGCAGAAGTCTGCCGAAGATATTATTGCGAAGTCGCTGCATGAGGCTGAGGTCGTCCTGAAGGACGCCGAGGTCAAGGCGAAGGAGATCATCCATAACGCGCTGCAGCAGAAGCAGAAGACGCAGGGTGAGCTCATGCGGATCAAGGCCGCAGAGGAGGACTTCCGCGCGAGGTTCCGGTCGCTGCTTGAGGATCACGTGCGCAATCTTGGCGAGATTCCGCTTTCCGATGACGTTCAGGTGCTCACCGGACAGACCGACGCCGGCGTTGTGGGTGACGTCGAGGTGATGGCGGCTCCTGTTGCACCTGAGGCGTCGTCCTTTGCGCCCGTAGCGGCGCCGCCGTTGCCGTCGTATGCCGCTGCAGTAGAGTCGCAGCTCAATGGGACTCCCATTCCAAAGCCCGCACCCGCGCCTGCACCGAAGCAGCAGATCACACAGCCCATCGAACCGCCGGCCTCCGGGTTCGTTCAGGGTTTGCAGCTTGGCGAAGTCGGAACTCCTGAGCTCCCGATGGAGGAGCCGGTGCTCCTCGACGCCCCCGAGTTCACGATGGACTTTGGCTCGATCGGCGAGCGCGAGGATGATGTGGATATCGAGGAGATCGACTAGCACGCCTCATGGCAACACTGCACGTTTACGTCACCCCCAAGTCAGGCCGGAATGAGATATCCGGCTGGCGTGGGGGTGAGTTGCTTCTGAGGGTGACCGCACCGCCTGAGGACGGCAAGGCGAACGCAGCAGTATGCAAGCTGCTCTCGAAAGCATTGGGTGTGCCGAAGAGTGCAGTGCTCGTGACGCGGGGAGAAACGTCACGGCATAAGACCGTGGAGGTAGACGGTCTTGAGCAGGCGGCCACTGAGACGGTGCTCGGGATTGGCGAGTGACGAACTCGCCTGAATCGTTGACCCGCCTTCGTGACGTGCGGTAGTATCGGCGCTACCGCCGTTGCATGTGGCGGCGCAGATGTTGGCTTTGACGAGGACGAGTAGGCGAGCGCACCACCTCACAAGCGAGCGGGGACAGTGGAAGCCCGTGAGGAGGACTCAGCCGAAGATCACCTCGGAGCCTCGGACCGAACGGCGCATGCGCCCAGTAGACTCCGACGGGTGCTCCCGGTACAGGGCAACCGAGTGGCGACGGGCCTTCACTGGCCTCGGCAAGCTGGGTGGTATCGCGGGGTGCAGACGCGCTTCGTCCCAGGTAGGGGCGGGCGTGTTTTCTATTTTCGGCGACTGAACGTGAGAGGATCTGAAATCGTGAGCAACGACTTCAAGCAGACGATGAACCTTCCGCAGACGGAGTTCCCGATGCGCGCGAATCTTTCGCAGCGCGAGCCTGAGTGGCTTCGTTTCTGGGACGAGATGGATATCTACCGTCGCTCGCTTGAGGCGAACGAAGGCGGCCCCACGTTCATCCTGCATGACGGTCCTCCATACGCCAACGGCCACATTCACATGGGCACCGCGTTCAACAAGGTGTTCAAGGACCTCATCGTCAAGTACAAGACGATGCGCGGCTTCTGGTCGCCGTACGTCCCGGGTTGGGATTGCCACGGTCAGCCGATCGAGCATCAGGTCGAGAAGAACCTCGGCCCCAACAAGATGAAGGAAACCTCTCAGGCCGAGCTGAGAACGCTCTGCCGTGAGTACGCGCTTGAGTTCGTGAAGATCCAGGGCGATGAGTTCAAGCGCCTCGGCGTTCGTGGGGACTTTGAGAACCCGTACCTCACCCTCAACCACAGCTACGAGGCTGGTGACGTTCGGGTTTTTGCTGAGCTTTACCGTCGCGGCATGGTCTACAAGGGCAGCAAGCCGATTCACTGGTGTTACCGCTGCAAGACCGCCCTTGCTGAGGCCGAGATCGAGTACCACGACATCGACTCCCCAAGCATCTACGTGAAGTTCAACTTCACAGAAGCGCCTGCCGCGTGGGTGGCCGAGGGTCTACCGACCTCGGTGCTCATCTGGACAACCACGCCTTGGACGCTACCGGCGAACGTTGCCGTCACGCTTGCCTCAAGCGCGGATTACGTTGGCGTGAAGGTCGATGGCGAAGTGCTCGTCATGGCCGAGGCGCTCGTAGAAGCTGTGGCGAAAGTCGCCGGCTGGGAGTCGTACGAGGTTCTGCCGCCGAAGGTGAAGGGCTCAGAGCTCGAGGGCCTCACGTACTCGCTGCCGATTCACACCGAGAGCACTGGCGTCATCATCACAGGCGATCACGTCGAACTCACGACCGGTACCGGTGCGGTCCATACCGCTCCCGGTCACGGCGAGGATGACTACCTCGTTGGCGTGAAGTTCGGACTCCCGATGCCCATGCCCGTGAACGACAACGGCGTCTTCGACATCGGCGGTGGACCCTTTGAAGGCATGCACGTCGAGAAGGCGAACCCGCTCATCATCGAGTGGCTCCGCGAGCGCGGCGTGCTTGTCTCGGCAAGCACGAACTCGCATAGTTACCCGCATTGCTGGCGCTGCAAGAAGCCGGTCATCTTCCGTGCGACCGAGCAGTGGTTCATCTCTATGGACGACAAGGGACTGCGTGATTCTGCGCTCAAGGCGATCCAGGGCGTCGAGTGGGTTCCCGCCTGGAGCGTCAACCGCATCAACTCCATGGTCACCGACCGTCCTGACTGGTGCATCAGCCGCCAGCGCGCGTGGGGCGTGCCGATTCCGGTCTTCGAGTGCGCCACTTGTGGCGAGACCGTCGCAACCGATGACACGTTTGCCGCGGTAGAGAAGCTCTTTGCCGAGGAGGGCGCCGACGCATGGTTCACCAAGGCGCCGTCGGAGTACCTACCCGCAGGCACATCATGCGGGCGCTGCGGCTCTACCGAGCTCAAGCCTGAGACTGACATCGTCGACGTCTGGTTCGAGTCCGGTTGTTCGCACACAAGCGTGCTCGGTGCGCGTCCTGAGCTGCATTTCCCCGCGGACCTCTATCTCGAAGGTTCCGACCAGCATCGTGGTTGGTTCCAGTCGTCCTTGCTCACTTCGGTCGGCGTTTACGACGAGGCTCCCTTCAAGACCGTCCTTACGCATGGCTTCATCGTGAGCGGCGACGGACGCAAGATGAGCAAGTCGCTCGGCAATGTGGTCTCGCCACTCGACATCGTGGCCAAATACGGCGCAGATATCGTGCGTCTGTGGACCGCCGCGTCCGACTATTCGCAAGACGTGTCCGTCTCCGATGAGATCATCGAGCGCACCAGCGAGGCGTATCGCCGTATCCGGAACACGTTCCGCTTCCTGCTCTCGAACCTGGCAGACTTCGATCCGGAGACCGTAGTTGCCTGGGACGACATGCCCGAGCTTGACCGCCACGCGCTCGCGGCGCTGGCCGATCTCTCCACCCGCGTCACCAAGTCGTACGACGACTGGAAGTTCCACCAGGTCTACCACGCCATCTATGGCTACTGCGTGACGGACCTCTCGTCGTTCTACCTTGACGTCATCAAAGACCGCCTCTACGCGGATGCCGCCGATTCCCTCGGCCGTCGCAGCGCGCAGACCGTGATCGCCGAGGTGCTTCGCACCCTGGTCCGCCTCATGGCGCCGGTTCTCTCCTTCACGACCGAGGAGGTATGGCAGTTCATGCCGGAGTCGCTGCGCGAGGGTGCAAAGAGCGTGCATCTCGCCGGATGGCCGACATTTGAACTTCCCGCCGAGCAGGCTTCGGCGCTTCGTGCAGACTACGCGGTCGTCCTCGAAGTCCGCGATGTGGTCACGAAGGCGCTGGAAGACGCCCGCAACGCCGGATCTATCGGCAAGAGCCAGGAAGCGCGCGTTGTCGTGACAGCGCCTGCCGAGATGGCAGTCGTCCTTCGCGCTCGCGGCGATGTGTCGCTTGCCGAGATGCTGATCGTCTCGGCCGTGACCGTTGCCGATGGCGCGGACCTCGCCGTTGAGGTGCTTTCTGCCGAGGGCGAGAAGTGCCCGCGCTGCTGGAATTTCCGCTCGCTAGGCACCGATGCTGACAATCCGGGTGTTTGCGCGCGCTGCGCCGAGGTACTGCGCAGCCAGGCGTAACGATTATCGTAGCCGAGAATCTGAGCTAACCTTCTGCTTCGGGGCGTGCATGCGGTGGTATACTCACCATGTACACTGCGCGCCCCCCTGACGGGGCGCTTTTCGATAAACCCCCTCGGATCAGGGAGGTCGTAATGCTTAACGAAAGGACGCTCACTGTCCTCAAAGACGCGCTCAGTGCTGAGCGCGAGCGCCTCCTTGCGGAGATCGCGGAGTACGAGCGCGACGGGCATGAGACACTCTCGGACGTCTCCGGGGAGAATAACTACCGTGACCACATGGCCGATCAGGGATCCGCGACGTTCTCTCGTGAACTCGACATGACACTCGAGGGCAATGCCAAGGACACGCTCGAGCAAGTTGATGCGGCTCTCGTTCGCATGGAATCCGGCACCTACGGTGTTTGCAGCCGGTGTGAGAAGGCGATTCAACCTGAGCGCCTTGAGGCCATGCCAGCTGCTGAGTTGTGCATCGCATGCAAAGAGTGGGAGGAGAGCCGCTAGATGCAGCGTCGTTCCGGTGCGTTTCTCGCGGGTACGGCGTTGCTGGTGGTGGCTGTTGACCAGATCAGCAAGGCTGCCATCAGGGCCAACTTCTCGCTCGGAGAGTCCGTTCCTCTCATCAAGGGAGTAATCAACCTCACCTATGTTCGCAACATGGGTGCGGCGTTTGGGCTCTTCCCGGGCAAGCTTCCCGTGTTCATTGCGATTTCTATCGGAGTCCTTGGCGGAATCGCATGGGTATGGTGGCGCATCAAGCCACAGAGCCGTTGGGTCGCGCTGGCACTTGGACTTGTTGCCGGCGGCGCGACAGGCAACCTCATCGATCGAATCGTAGCGGGACGAGTCACCGATTTCTTTGACGTCGGATGGTGGCCTGTTTTCAACATTGCAGACATGGCTCTGGATATCGGCGTCGCAATCTTGCTCTTCTGGCTCCTGTTCTCAGGAGATGAGTTCTTCGAGGAAGCAGGGGAGGACGCCACCGAGCCTGAACCGGAGGCGACTTCGTGAGCGAACGCTATACGCACACCGTGCGCGGTGAGGAGGCTGGCTCGCGGCTGGACAAGTTCCTTGGCGAGCTTGATTTCCTTGTTAGTCGCTCGGCTGGTCAGAAGCTCGTCGAAACTGGCAACGTCCTGGTAAACGGCCACGTTGCGAGCAAGCATCACATAACCCGTGCCGGGGAGCGGATAGAAGTATTCATGCCGCCGTCGGTCTCCAGTGATCTTGAGCCCGAGCAGATACCGCTCGACATTCGCTTCGAGGACGAGCACATGATCGTGCTGAGCAAGCCAGCGGGGCTTGTTGTTCATCCCGCAAAGGGTCACTACAGCGGAACACTGGTGCACGCCCTTCTCGGCCATAGCGCCTCTTTGGGGACGCTACAGGGCGAGGACCGTCCCGGTATCGTTCACCGGCTCGACAAGGACACATCCGGGCTGATGATGGTCGCCAAGACCGACTCGGCGCAGGCCGTCCTGAGCGACGCGCTGCGGCTGCGAACCATCGAGCGGCGCTACGTCACGCTTGTGCATGGATACATCGCGGCTGACACCGGCCTGGTGGATGCGCCTCTCGGTAGGAATCCTAGGGACCGGATGCGCATGGCCGTCGTGGACTTGCCGAGCAGTAAGCAGGCGGTCACCACGTTCCGGGTCATGGAACGCTACATGGCGGGCCGCTATGACGATGGCTACACGCTCGCGGAGTGCAAGCTCTATACCGGACGCACGCATCAGATTCGCGTCCACATGACCTACATCAAGCACCCGGTTGTCGGAGATCCGCTGTACGGCCGGAATCATCCCAAGGCGGACCTGAGGCTCGATCGGCAGTTCCTGCACGCGTACAAGCTGAGTTTTGCGCATCCTGTCACCGGTGAAACACTCACGTTCCTTGATCCGCTACCGGAGGACCTGGCTCGGCGCCTGCGCGATCTGGAACCTGAGTCGATGAACCGCACAGAGGTCGGCGAAGAGCTCTATCCGATCATCATGCCGCCCAAGTGACGTGCCGAAGTGTAGTGAATCTAGCCAGCAGACCCTTGTGGGGTATGACTTTCCGGAATTAGCGTCGAGAACGATTGAAGTTCGGCTCGTAGATAGCCGATAGTTCAGTGTATGGGCGGTATGCTCGTGGTCCATCGCTGCAGCCGCATGCCTGATTGATGGGTAGGCAAGGAATTTCTCGGGAGTACGTCCGATGGTGGCTGGCCTTCTGCGGGTACCGACTACGTTGAGGTGTTCTACTGAGAGGGGTTCCCGTGAGGGTGCTTGTCGTTGATGATGACCCGGCGGGGCGCTACCTGCTGGAGTCCATCGTGCGCTCGGGCGGGCATGAGGTTTTCTCGGCAATGAACGGCGAGGAGGCTCTCGATGTGGCTCGCGCCAACATCCCGGACCTCCTCATCACTGACATCCTTATGCCGAAGATGGACGGCTATCAACTGTGCCGGACATGGAAGTCGGATGAGGGTCTGTGCCATGTGCCACTCGTGTTCTACACCGCCTCGTACACCGATTTGGCGGATGAACGTTTTGCTGACGGGCTCGGTGCAGACGCCTTCTGGCGCAAGCCGCTCGATCCCACGTCCATGCTGCAGCGTATAGAAGAGCTCGCAAGCAGGGTGGAGGGTAAGCCGGTTGCGGTGCGCAAGCCGGAGATGACCGACGAAACGGCGATTCTCCAGCAGTACAACGAGCGCCTTGTGCACAAGATCGAGGAGAAGGCGCTCGACCTGGAGAAAGCGAACGTTGAGCTGCGGCATGCCATGGAGATCTTGGCCGAGGAAGTCTCGGTCAAAGCCAATCTCATTGCGGAGCTTAATGCAGACGTTCGTGAGCGCAAGCGTGTTGAGGGCGATCTCCGCAAGGAGCGTGACTTCACACGTCAGGTTCTCGACCATGCAGACACGTTCATCGCGATCACTGACCTTGATCGGTCGATCATCTTGTTCAGTCGTGGTGCTGAGGCCTCAACCGGTTACGACTCGGACGAGGTGATCGGTGCGGATTACCTGGAATTGCTAGCGCCGGCGTGGTCGGCGGAAGAAGACTCGGCTCGTTGGGCAGAGGTAGTCACTAGCACGGGCCCAGCCTGCCATGAAGCACTCGTACACACGAAGTCAGGTGGCTATCGCTACATTGATATGACGACGTCGGTGACAGCTGACGCGCACGGCCAACCGGCCGGCGTGAATATGTTCGGAGTCGATATCACCGAGCGCAGGCGCGCTGAGGTCCTTGAATCGATTATTCGCGACGTGGACCATGTTGTCGTTACCGGTGGCAGCAAGCGTGATCTCCTGCAGAAGGTATGCGAACGACTCGTTGCTGACATGGGGATGCGTTTCAATGCGGCTTGGGCCGGGCTCACTCGGGACGGTAAGACCGTGGACGTATCTGCCGGAGCGCCGGATACTACTCATCCATCGCTCCTTTGTTCCATTGGCGGTACATGCCCCGCGACGGCCGGATGCCCGGTGATGCACGTATTTGCCGAAGAGGGCGGCACGACCGAGTGTCTAAGGCATGCGAATGAGATTGACTGCGCCGCCGTGTACGCGATCCCGATCATGGCCGAGGGTTTGCCAATCGGGACTCTCACGTTGTTCCTGCGTGACGCAGCGCTCATGGATGACCATCTAGCCGGCATCCTGGAGACTCTCTCTGGCACCGTCGGAACTGCGATTACGCTTCTTGAGAGCCGCGATGAGAGTCGACTGAAGTCCGCAGCGCTTGAGTCCTCGGCAGACGCGATACTGATCGCTAGCAGTGACGGTCGCATCGAGTGGGCGAACCGGGCATTCCAGACGCTCACCGGATACGCGCCCGAAGAGTACATGAAGATGACCGTCAACGACTTGATGCCGGGCGAAGCGGCCGCGCCAACATATAGCGAGGCGTGGGACACCGTTTCCGGTGGTGGAATCTGGAGCGGTGAGTCCGTCGCGGCGCGTAAGGACGGATCCCGGTTCTATGAGAGTCTTGTCTTCTCGCCGGTCGTTGGCAAAGAGGGAACGCAGTCTCACTTCATTGTCGTGAAACGGGACATCACCGAGAGCCGACAGCTTGAGCAACTCAGGAGTGGCTTCGTTGCAAACGTGTCGCATGAGCTGCGCACGCCGCTGACGAGCATCATGGGATTCACGGACGTCCTCGTCCAGATGAAACCAGAGATGCTGTCGACTCGAGCGCCGCAGGTGCTTGGGAAGATCAAGGCAAACACGTCCCGTATGTATCAGTTGGTCGAAGAGCTGCTTGAGGTCACCACGATCCAGGAAGAAGGTCTGCGTATCCTTAAGCGGTCGGTTGACCTGGAGCAGGTCATACGGCAGCACGTGGACGTTGTGAGGCATGGTCCTGACCACTTGGTGACGGTTGATGTGCTCGGCGACCTCCCGTTGGTTCGTTGCGATCCCGATCGTCTCGGCAGAGCAATCGAGAACCTGGTTGCGAATGCGGTGAAGTACTCACCCGATGGCGGTCCAATAGGCGTTGCCGTGACCGTGGAGGACGACGAAGTCATTGTGGCGGTCAGCGACCGCGGCATCGGTATCGCTGCCGAGGATATCTCGACGCTGTTCGATCGATTCACGCAAGGCGATATGTCATCGACCCGCGCGTACGGCGGGGTCGGAATAGGGCTGTTTGTGTCCGACCAGATCGTTCGCGCGCACGGTGGCCGGATCAGCGTGCAGAGCACGCTCGGCAAGGGGAGTACGTTCACCGTGCGATTCCCTGCGGAGTCAAGCGAGTAGACTACGTTTCATCCGGAGACGCCCTTGTGGCTGAGGGCGTCTCCTGCTATCTTTCTTGTGACCTTTAAACCCGGTCCCGTGAGGCCGGCAAGGAGCAATCGCATACTTCGCGCCGATCTTGTTTCCGGGGCGCGCCTACGCAGACAGCCTTCTTGCCACCAGCAGGGAGGCGTTTTTCGTCTCCCGGGGCCGATTCCGGTTGTTCGTGAAGGAGGCAGAGCATGGCGTATCGCGTGAAAGCCGAGGTGATGGATGCCGCGGCGATAGATCGGTCGCTCACACGCATCGCACACGAGGTTCTTGAGGCCAACAGAGGTGCCGAGAATCTGGCGCTCGTGGGCATCGTGACGCGGGGCTCGGTGGTCGCTGAGCGACTAGCCGATCGGATCCATGAGATTGAAGATGCCGAGGTACCCGTCGGCATGCTGGATATTTCTTTCTACCGCGATGATCTGGCGACGCGCATGAACCCCGAAGTGCATCGCTCGGATATTCCCTTCGATGTCGAAGGCAAGGACGTTGTGCTCGTTGATGACGTTCTTTACACGGGACGCACGATCAGAGCGGCACTCGATGCGCTCATGGATTACGGACGGCCGTGCTCGGTTCAGCTCGCCGTCCTCGTCGATCGCGGCCATCGCGAGCTGCCGGTTCGCGCGGACTACGTGGGCAAGAACGTCCCCACATCCCGCAAAGAGCGCGTGAAGGTCATGCTTGCCGAGACCGACGGGGAAGAAGGCGTCTTCATTCTTGCCGAGGACGGGGAGGGTGAGGCGTAGATGCTCTCCTGCAAGCACATCATGACGGTGTCCGACATGACGCCGGATGACATCACTATGATTCTCGACACTGCGGACTCGTTCACTGAGGTCAACGAGCGCCGCATCAAGAAGTTGCCGACGCTCCGTGGCCGCACGGTCGTCAACTTGTTCTTGGAGCCGTCGACACGAACGCGGATGTCCTTTGAGATCGCGGCCAAGCGTCTCTCGGCAGATGGCATCAACTTCACGGCTTCCTCCTCGGCGACGGTCAAGGGCGAGTCGCTGCGAGACACCGCGAAGACCCTCTCGGCAATGGCATGTGACCTCGTCGTTGTGCGGCACAAGTACGCCGGTGCGCCGCAGATGCTCACCGAGTGCATGGACGCCCACATCGTCAATGGCGGCGACGGCGTGCACGAGCACCCCACACAGGCGCTGCTCGACTTGTACACGATGCGTCGGACGCTCGGTCATCTGGAGGGACTCCGTGTTGGTATCGTCGGCGACATCTGCCACTCGCGCGTGGCTGGATCGCTCGTTCCCGCGCTTCGCATGGTTGGTGCGACGCCGGTCATCATCGGCCCGCCGACGCTCATGCCTGCACGACCCGACGTTCTTGGTGCCGAGGTCGTGTACTCGCTCGACGACGCACTTCCCACTCTCGATGTCATTTACATGTTGAGGGTGCAGTTCGAGCGCGCAGATGCGATGCCGATTCCTTCGAATCGCGAATACGCGAAGCTCTACGGCATGAACGCCAAGCGCCTCGCAGCCGCGAAGCCCGAGGCGATCATCATGCATCCGGGACCGATGAATCGGGGCGTTGAAATCTCCTCGGACGTGGCTGATTCGCCGCGCTGCGTCGTATTGGACCAGGTCAACGCGGGTGTTGCCGTGCGTATGGCCGTCATGTACTTGCTGCTTGGAGGTGAGGGCGGTGGCACTGCTGCTTAAGAATGGTCGGGTAATCGACCCGGTTGCAGGGATTGATGAAGTCGCCGACATCATCATTCGCGACGGAGTCATCGTCGAGATCGGCAAGGACCTTTCGATCCCCAAGGGCGAAACCCTCGATATCAGCGAGAAGGTTGTTCTTCCGGGACTCGTGGACGTGCACACGCACCTTCGTGAGCCCGGTCGCGAGGACAAGGAAACGGTCGCGAGCGGTACTGCCGCAGCCGCGCACGGCGGCTTCACGGCGGTCTGCGCGATGCCGAACACTTCGCCAATCTGCGACACAGGCTCGAAGGTCCGCTTCCTCGTGGAGCGAGCTGCCGAGGAAGGCGTCGTTCGCGTCTACCCGATCGGTGCGGTCACCAAGGGGCAGGACGGCGCTGCTCTCGCCGAGATCGCCGACATGATGGCCGAGGGCGCCGTGGCGTTCTCGGATGACGGACGCGGGATTCAGGACGCCGGTCTCACCCGCATCGCGATGGACTACCTCAAGGCGTTCGACGCTCCGCTCATCTCGCACTGCGAGGACGAGTCCCTCGTCGGTCACGGGGTCGTCAACGAAGGCGTCATCTCTACCCGTCTCGGCATGCCGGGCTGGCCTGCCGCTGCCGAGGAGGTCATGGTTGCCCGCGATATTCGCCTGGCCGAGCTCACCGGATGCCGCCTGCACCTGGCGCATCTGTCCACGGCTGGCTCGGTGGCTCTCGTCCGAGAGGCCAAGAGCCGCGGCCTCCGCATCACGTGCGAGGTCACTCCGCATCATCTGTTTCTCGATGAAGACGTGCTCATCGGGTACGATACGAACCTAAAGATGAACCCGCCGCTCAGGTCCGCCCAGGATCGGGAGGCACTCGTTGGGGGACTGCTCGACGGCACGGTGGACTGCATCGCTACAGATCACGCTCCGCATGCTGCGCACGAGAAGGAGTTGGAGTTCGAGTTGGCACCTTTTGGCACCACCGGGCTTGAGACGGCGCTTTCCTTGGTGAACACGCACCTCGTGGCCACCGAGAAGCTCACGTGGGCCGATGTGGCGCAGCTGATGTGTCATGGACCGCGTGCAGCACTCGGACTTCCAGAGGTGAGCTTGCAGGCCGGCTCTGTTGCCGACATCACCATCGTCGATCCTGAAGCCAGGGTCGAAGTGACGAAGGACTGGTTCATGTCGAAGTCGCGCAACTCGGCGTTCCTCGGCAACAAGCTGCTTGGGAAGGCGAGCGAGGTGCTCGTCGGAGGATACTTCGCACTCAAGAACGGGAAGGTGGTCGCCCGGTGATCACTCGGCAACCGGCACTACTCGTGCTCGAAGACGGCACGGTGTTCCGCGGGTACTCCTGCGGCGCATCGGGCGAGACTGCCGGTGAGGCGGTCTTCAACACGTCGATGGCTGGTTACCAGGAGATCTTCACCGACCCGTCCTACGCCGGACAGATCGTCACCATGACATCGCCGCACATCGGCAACTACGGCATGAACGGCGCTGATATGGAGTCGCGCGGCGTGTTCGCAGCCGGCTTCGTGATGCGCGAGATGTCGCGCACCTCGTCGAGCTGGCGTGCCGAGGAGACCTTGCGCGAGTTCTTCGAGCGCCTCGGCGTGGTCGCCATCGAAGGCGTCGACACCCGCAGGCTCACACGTCACCTGCGCGAACGTGGCGCGATGCGCTCGATTCTCTCGACGGTCGACCTCGACCCCGAGTCGCTGAGGGCCAAAGCGCAGGCGTCACCCGGACTCGTCGGTCGCGATCTTGTGGCCGAGGTTGCCGTGCGCGAGCGCTTCACGTGGGGCGATGACATGCCTTCGGGATGTGAGCTGCCGGTAGACACCGGTGTGCTGCCGGTCAAGCCGCGCTTCCGCGTGGTCGCCTTTGACTCTGGCATCAAGTACAACATTCTGCGCAGCCTTGCCGAGGCGGACTGCGAGATCGTGGTGGTACCTCCCACGACAAGCGCTGCCGAGGCGCTTGCACTTGAGCCCGACGGCGTCTTCTTCGCGAACGGCCCCGGTGACCCGTCGGCTGTCACGTACCTGTATGAGACGCTCCGTGAGCTTCTCGGTCAGAAGCCGATCTTTGGGATCTGCCTCGGGCATCAGATGCTGTCGCTTGCGCTGGGATGCGACACGTATAAGCTCAAGTACGGGCACCGCGGCGGAAACCAGCCGGTCAAGAACCTGATAACCGGCCGAGTGGAGATCACGAGCCAGAACCACGGGTTCTGTGTGGACTTTTCAAGTCTTGGCGAGCTCGATGTTGCGGCTTCCGGTGGACTTGACCTCGATCCGACGGATCTTGGCGCGTGGGTGAGCGCCGGCGTTGCGCCGGTGGTTCTCTCGCCGAAGTTTGGGCCTGTGCAGCTCACACACGTGAACTTGAACGACATGACGGTCGAAGGCGTGCGCGCTTTAGAGCAGCGCGCGTTCTCGGTTCAGTACCACCCGGAAGCGGCTCCTGGTCCGCATGACGCCCGGTACCTGTTCGGCGCGTTCGTGCGGCTAATGCAGGGCAGAGATGATGTGTTCGCCGGAGAGGATGAGGTGTAGCGATGCTTCGAACGGTCATGCTGCCGACCGACTTCTCCGAGGATTGCGAGAGCATCCTCGGCTTCGCACAAGGCTTATCGTCGCTCGGGGTCAAAGTCGTTGTGCTCACGCACGTCGTCGAGGCCTCTGGCATGGAAGGCCCGATCATCGCCGAGAAGGTCGATGAGGTTCGCGACCGACTGCGCGAGAGGGCGGCGGTGCTCGCCTCGGCGGGGCTGAAGGTGGAAGTGCGCGTGCCGACGGGCGATCCGTTCGACACCATCGTGGCGCTCGCGACCGAGTCAGGCGTCGACGCGATCGTCTGTGGCTCGCACGCCAAAGGCCTCATGACGCAGCTTGTTGCAGGGTCCGTCTCAGAGCGCCTGCTCAGAGACGCGCCGGTGCCGATGCTGCTCGTGCGATTCGACCTCATCAAGAACCAGGCAGACCCCAGGTCGCTCCTCAAGCGCTTTGGCGAGAAGGTGCTCATGCCAACGGATTTCTCGCTCTCGGCATCGCACGCGTTCACCTCGGCGATGGAACTGCCCAAAGGACTCATCAAGACGCTCTACCTCATGCACGCGGTCGATCCCGGGCTGACCGGCGAGAAGCTGCGCCGTGCCGAGGAGGGCGCCGAGTTCCACCTGAAGAACCTGCAGGCGATGGCCCAGCAGCAGGGTATCTCGGCAAGTGTGATCGTCCGCCGCGGAGAGCCGCAGCGGGCGATTCTCGAGGAGCTCGATGAACGCCGCGCGACCGGTGTCATCACCGGCACACGCGGCCGCAACGCAATACAGGAAGCGCTTATGGGGAGCGTGTCGATGACGCTGCTTCGCCAGGCGTCATGTCCGGTCATGATCGTTCCGTAGGGAGACAGATGCCGCGCAGAAACGACATCAAGAAGATACTGCTCATCGGCTCGGGCCCGATCGTTATCGGTCAGGCGTGCGAGTTCGATTACTCCGGCGCTCAGGCGTGCAAGGTACTGCGTGAGGACGGCTACGAAGTCATTCTCGTGAACAGCAATCCTGCCACGATCATGACGGACCCGGAGTTCGCTCACCGGACCTACATCGAGCCGGTGACGCCCGAGTTTGTGGAGAAGGTCATCGCGGTCGAGAGGCCAGACGCGCTCTTGCCGACCCTTGGCGGACAGACGGGGCTCAACTGCGCCGTCGCACTTGCTGAGTCCGGCGTGCTCGAAAAGTACGGCGTCGAGCTCATCGGCGCCAAGCTTGAGGCCATCAAGATGGGCGAGGACCGCAAGCTCTTTGGCGAAGCCATGGCGCGTATCGGCCTTGAAGTTCCCTACGGCGCCTATGCGTACACGATCGCCGATGCGGAGGCGTTTGCTGCTGAGGTCGGCTATCCGGTGGTGATTCGACCGTCGTTCACGATGGGTGGCGCTGGCGGTGGCATCGTGTACAACCTCGACGAGCTTCGCGAGCAAGTCGCGCACGGTATCTCGCTCTCGCCGATCGGTGAGGTGCTTACCGAGGAGAGCGTGATCGGCTGGAAAGAGTACGAGATGGAGGTCATGCGCGACGTGAACGACAACGCCGTGATCGTGTGCTCCATCGAGAATATCGACGCGATGGGTGTGCACACGGGCGACTCCATCACCGTTGCGCCAGCCCAGACCCTCTCGGACCGTGAGTACCAGGTGATGCGCGATGCATCGATAGCGGTGCTGCGCGAGATCGGGGTGGAGACCGGTGGATCGAACGTGCAGTTTGCCGTGAACCCGGCAGACGGTCGCATGGTCGTCATTGAGATGAACCCGCGCGTATCGCGCTCCAGCGCGCTTGCGTCCAAGGCCACCGGCTTCCCGATCGCGAAAATCGCGGCGAAGCTTGCGGTGGGCTATACGCTCGACGAGATCAACAACGACATCACCAAGGTCACGCCCGCGTGCTTCGAGCCCTCCATCGACTACACCGTCGTGAAGGTGCCGAGGTGGGCATTTGAGAAGTTCAAGGGTACTGATACCACGCTCACTACCCGCATGAAGTCGGTCGGCGAGGCGATGGCCATCGGGCGCACCTTCACCGAGGCGCTCGGCAAGGCGTTTCGCTCGCTTGAGAACGGCCGAATCGGCCTCGGCGCTGACGGCAAGGACGTCTTTGACGAACTCAAGTTCGACCGTGGACTTACCGTCCCTAATGAGAACCGGATGTTCTACGTAGCTGACGCCCTGTGGCGCGGCCGCAGCGTTGAAGAAGTCTCGGCGCTCACGCACATCGACCCATGGTTCCTCGACCACGTGAAAGCTCAGGTTGAGGTTGAGGGAATGGTGCGTCAGGTATCGCTCGAAGGTATGACGGCCGACTTGATGCGCATGGCGAAACAGCATGGCCTCTCGGATCCACAGCTTGCGTACCTCACGCGCTCGGATGAGAAGGCCGTTCGTGCTCGCAGGCTTGAGCTTGGCGTGAAGGCGACCTTCAAGTCGGTTGATACCTGCGCTGGCGAGTTCCTTGCGACCACGCCGTACTACTACAAGACGTACGAGGATGAGAGCGAAGTCACGACCGCGACGAGGCCACGCGTGATGATTCTCGGCGCGGGTCCGAACCGGATTGGTCAGGGCATCGAGTTCGACTACTGCTGCGTTCACGCATCGTACGCGCTGCACGACGCGGGCTTCGAGACGGTGATGGTCAACTGCAACCCCGAGACTGTCTCGACTGACTACGACACGTCGGACAGGCTCTACTTCGAGCCGCTCACGTTCGAAGACGTCATGGACATCGTTGACGTAGAGCAGCCGATTGGCGTTCTCGTTACCTTTGGTGGACAGACGCCGCTCAAGCTGGCGCGTGCGCTTGAGGAGGCCGGAGTGCCGATTCTCGGCACGAAGCCAGAGGCGATTGACCTGGCCGAGGATCGCGAGCGTTTCGCTGACGTGCTCGACCGCCTCGGCATCGCGTATCCTGCAGCCGGCATCGCTCGCTCGGCTGCCGAGGCCATCGAGGTCGCGAATCGTATCGGCTACCCGCTGCTCGTCCGTCCCTCGTATGTGCTTGGCGGTCGTGGCATGGTCATCGCGTACAACGAGGAGTACATGCTCAAGCACGTGGCCGAGGCGACCGTAGTGAGTCCGGATCACCCCGTGCTGCTCGATCGCTTCCTTGAGGGTGCGATCGAGGTCGACGTCGACGCCATCTGTGACACCCGCGAGGTGTACATTGGCGGCGTCATGGAGCACATCGAAGAAGCCGGTATCCACTCCGGCGACTCGGCATGCTGCATTCCGCACTTCACACTCGGCGACAGTATCGTTGAGGAGATCAAGGGCTACACGCGCCGCATCGCACTTGAGATCGGCACGCACGGACTCATCAATATCCAGTTCGCCGTGAAGGACTCAACGGTGTATGTGCTCGAGGTCAACCCGCGTGCAAGCCGCACGGTGCCGTTCGTAAGTAAGGCCACGGGAGTGCCGCTCGCCAAGGTGGCGGCCCGGGTCATGGCAGGGGAGATGATCGCCGACCTTGCGCTTCCCTCTGAGGATCGCGAGTTCACGCGCTTCTGTGTGAAGGAAGCAGTCATGCCGTTCGGTCGGTTCCCGGGCGCCGACTCGGTGCTTGGGCCGGAGATGAAGTCGACCGGCGAGGTTATGGGCTCGGCGACCGACTTCCCGGCAGCGTACGCAAAGAGCCAGCTAGCAATCGACTACTCACTGCCGAGCGAAGGAACCGCCTTCATCTCGGTGTGTGACCGTGACAAGCGCGCGATCGTGAGCGTGGCTCGGCACCTGAACCAGCTTGGCTTCAGGCTCCTGTCCACCCGCGGAACCGCAAAGGGCCTGCGTGCAGCAGGACTGCCGGTCACGGAAGTTCTGAAGGTGCACGAGGGACGCCCGAACATCGTCGATGCGATGACGAATGACGAGGTGCAGATCGTTATCAACACGCCGTTCGGCCAGGAGACCAGAAGCGACGGTTACCAGATCCGCGCGATGGCCATCAGGCACGGCATCACCAATATCACAACGATGGAGGCCGCGCAGGCGGTCGTTCAGGCGATCGAAGCGATCAAGGAGCAGCGCCTCGGCGTAAGCGCGCTGCAAGACTTCGAGCAGTGGGTGCCGCCGACCGCGATCAACGGAGCGTCCTCGTGACGCTGCCTGCCGAAACAGAGCGCAAACTCCTCGAGCGCGTGACTGTGCTCGCGAACGACCGCGTGACAGAAGGCGTCGGGCTGCTCGTGCTTGAATCGCCGAGAGTCGCGCGAGTGGTTCGCCCAGGACAGTTCGTGCATCTGCGCATCTCGACCGGAACCGACTTTGTGTTGCGCCGCCCGTTCTCCATCCACCGCGTGGAGGAAGACCGGCTCCACATCCTGTACCAGGTGCTCGGCACCGGCACTCGAGCCCTTGCCGAGAAACGCCGCGGTGAGGAAATGGACCTGATCGGGCCGCTCGGTCATGGGTGGCACATCCCGGATGGCGTCGCTCATGCGCTGCTCGTCGCCGGTGGGCTCGGCGCCGCGCCGATGGGCATGCTGGCCGAGGAGCTCTCAGCAGCAGGTGTTGCTGTCACGGTTGCGCAGGGTGCGCCGTGCGCCGACAGGCTCGTGGGACGCGGCGTGTTCGACGCAACCGCACGGCGCGTTGAGACAGCCACCGATGATGGCAGCGAGGGGCAGCGCGGGTTCGTTACAGCGCTCGTCGAGAGCCTGCTTGTTTCGGATCGCCCCGACATCGTATACGTATGCGGGCCTGAGCCGATGGCACGAATCGTCACGGCGCAGGCCGCAGCGGCCAGCGTGCCGTGTCAGGTATCGCTTGAGCGCCTTATGGCGTGCGGTATCGGCGCGTGTCTCTCATGCGTTGTGACGACGCGCGACGGCCAGCGCCGTGCGTGTGTTGACGGTCCGGTATTCGACGCCGAGAGCGTCGTGTGGGACACCTCTGAGATCCCGCCGAAGCACTAGGAGCCGATGTGGATTCAAGCAAGGGTATCAATGTGGACATGAGGGTTAGGATCGGGGCACTCGAGCTCCGCAATCCTGTGATGACTGCGTCCGGGACGTTCGCTTCCGGTAAGGAGTATGCGGACTTTGTCGACTTGAGTAGGCTCGGCGCGGTCGTGACCAAAGGCGTGAGCATGAAGCCGTGGGCGGGCAACGCCAGCCCCAGGATCGCCGAGACAGCCTCGGGCATGCTTAACTCCATCGGCCTGCAGAACCCGGGAGTCGAGGCTTTCTGCGCAAAGGACCTGCCGTGGCTGGCAACACAGGACGTTCCGGTGATCGTGAACGTCTCGGGCCATAGCCTTGCCGAGTACGTCGCAGTTGCAGAGCGTTTGGACTCCGAGAGCGCCGTCGACGCACTTGAGGTCAACATCTCCTGTCCGAACGTCGATGAGGGCGGCATGGCGTTCGGCACCGATTGCACGTCGGCCGCCGATGTCACCAGGGCGGTTCGAGCAGTGACCTCCAAGACCCTCATCGTGAAGTTGAGCCCTAATGTCACCGACGTCACTGAGATCGCCCGGGCCGTCGAGGCTGAGGGTGCCGATGCTGTGAGCCTCATCAATACGCTGCTCGGCATGGCTATCGACACCGACACGTGGAAGCCGAAGCTCGCGCGCTCCGTTGGTGGACTGTCTGGCCCCGCCATCAAGCCGGTCGCTGTTCGCATGGTGTGGCAAGTTGCCTCGGCGGTCTCGATTCCTGTTGTGGGCATGGGTGGCATCATGAACGCCGAGGATGCTGTCGAATTCATGCTGGCGGGCGCGACAGCCGTTGCAGTCGGCACGGCGAACTTCGTCGATCCGGGCGCTACGATGCGCGTGGTCGATGGTCTTGAGCAGTACTGCCGGCTGCGCGGTCTCGATCGCGTCTCGGCAATGACGGGTGCCGTATCGCGATGAGGGGAGTGCGACTGTGACTGACGAAAGCGATCAGGTTTACGCCGATCCGGAGGCTCAGCCGCCCGTCCCGCTGCCTCTTGCTGCTGCCAAGCCATCCGGCGCGACGCGCAAGAAGTGGCCGTGGGTAGTGGGAGCCATCGTGCTCATCGCTCTCATCGGTGGCTGCGTCGGTGCCGTTTGGCTGTTGGACAACGCTGGCAATGCAATCGACGAGACCTTCAATGGAGGCCCATTCACGCAGGAAGTGGTTTCGTGGTCGGGGAACGGTCGTTTTGGCGTCGTTCAGTACTACCGGGATTACACGTATCCGTCTGTGACTGTCTGGGATCGAACGACTGGCGAATCAAAGGATATCGACGGGTATCGCGTGCTCTTCGTCGAGCCGTACGCCCCGGTGATCTGGCTCGAGCCGGTTACGAACAAGCAAGCCGAGACAGCCGACTTCGATGACTCTTTAGGCGACGCGTTCGATCATAAACCGGAGCGCCTGGTGGCATGGAGGCTCGACGACGGCTCGAAGCCCACCGACAACGTGCCCTCCAAGTGGGGCGCATGGCCGGGGCCGGGGGCGACCATCGCGTACCTGGAGATCAATCCGCTCAAAGGCGCCGGCCCCTCGGCGCTGCTCTTCAACAACAAAGAGTCGCAGGGCGAAGGCGTGAAGGCCAAAGTGCCGGATGCTGTGCGCACGTTCGTACCGGTCGGATGGTCCGCGTCAGGCCGCTACTTTGCTGTCGAGCAACTCTATACCGCAGTTCCGTACGGTCCCGAGAGTGACGCGCAGGACGCTCAACGGCGCATGTTGGTCTTTGACGCCACAACTGGCGAGGTCGCCGGTGACTTCGCGATGTCCGATGGGATGATGCGAGCGCCTGCCGCTGTGTGGGACGGCATTGAAGACCGACTCTTCTGGATGGCGACGGAGTATCCCGATGACGATGGCCCTGCGGTGACTCGGATTTGGACGGCGGAGGCGACCGATTCAACCGCCACCGATGCCTTCAAAGCGATGGGCTGGGAAGAGCCGTCGGAATTCCGCGATGCATATGACTCAGGCGTTCTCGGCTGGGACCCTTCCGGTTCGCTGTTCATCGTCGACCGCCGTATATGGAAGGCCACTGCCAGCGGCTTCGTGAACCTTGGCATGACCGATTCGATGAGTGGAGCCTGGTATCCCGGCGTAGGTCTGCTCGGCATCGAGTACGTGTATGGCAGCGGGCCCGTGGACGAGGAATGGACAGAGCTCGTGCTGTATGACGAGCACGGCGGAAGCCGCGAGAGCGTCTGGCGCGGCCCGGCTTCCGGCGCACCGATAGACTAGTAGCGCAAAGTAGCGAAGGGAATTGTATGCAGGACCAGATAATCGTTGCGCTCGACCTGCCCGACGGAGTAGCCGCACTTGAGATGGCGCGCACGCTCAAGGGACGTGTGTCCTGGGTCAAAGTAGGGATGACGCTCTTCTATGCCGAGGGACCACAGATCGTCCGCGATCTGCGGGGGCTCGGCTTCAAGGTGTTCGTCGACCTCAAGCTCAATGACATCCCGCACCAGGTGCGCGGTGCATGCCGCACGCTGGTGCGTCAGGGCGCGGACATGATCACGGTGCACGCGACCGGCGGGCGCGCGATGCTGACTGCGGCTGCCGAGGAGCTCACTGCGGCCTCTCAGAAGTTCGGCGTGAAGAAGCCTGTGCTGGTCGCGGTGACGGTGCTCACGAGCCTCGACGATGACGCGCTCTCCGAGATAGGTTGCCCGGCAACTGCTGCCGAACAAGTCGCTGCTCTTGCGACGCTTGCACGCGATTGCGGTTGCGACGGCGTGGTCTGCTCGCCCGAAGAGGCCGCTGCAATGCGGGCGCTTCTCGGCGAGGATGCGTATGTGGTGACGCCGGGCGTGCGTCCCAAGTGGGCCGAGGCTGGCGATCAGGCGCGCGTTGCCACACCCGCCGAGGCGATTGCAGCAGGCGCGTCGCACCTGGTTATCGGACGTCCGATCACAGGTGCCGCAGATCCTGCCGCCGCCGTGAAGCGCATCGTGGAGGGGAACTGACTTATGACCGCTATGACAGACACCGAGGTACTTGACGCTCTCAAAGAGGCCAAGGCGATTCTTTCGGGACACTTCCAGCTCACGAGTGGTCGACACTCCGACACGTACGTGCAGTGCGCACGCGTTCTCGAAGATCCCACGCTCACGACCCGTCTGGCGAAGGCTATGGTCGAGCGAGTCGGTGAACGGCAGATAGACATGGTGGCTGCACCTGCAGTCGGCGGCATCATCATCGGATTCGCTGTTGCGCAAGCTCTCGGCGTGAAGTTCATCTTCACGGAACGACAGGGTGGAGCCATGGTGCTTCGCCGCGGCTTTGAAATCCCCGAGGGCGCACAGGTTCTCGTCGTAGAAGACGTGGTCACAACGGGTGGATCGGTCGCCGAGGTCATCGAATTAGTACGCTCGGCGGGCGGGGTGCCGGTCGTTGTGACATCGCTCATCGACCGCGGCGGCCCCAAGGCATTCAGCATCGAACTCATACCTCTACTTACACTTGAGGTTGAGTCATGGGAACCGGAATCCTGCGGTCAATGTGCCGCCGGAGTGCCGATGTACTCGCCGGGAAGTCGCCGACTTTCTTCGTGAGGGTTGGCATAGTCGCAGGTCAAGGGTAGTATCAACGATGCTGTCGCGTTGAATTGACGCATGCGTGCGCGCATGTTTCCATCGAATCGGCACTCGCAAGCTACAGGACCGGGAGCGAAGAACGAGGAGGAACCATGGCTTTGCCGAACCTTTCAGAGGCCGACCGCAAGGCTGCATTGAAGAAAGCCGCCGAGGCGCGCCAGAAGCGTGCCGCACTCCGCCAGGAGATCAAGAGCGGTAAGGTCGACTTCACTGCAGTCATGAAGAGGTCTGACGATCCGATCGTCGCCCGCATGAAGGTCTCCACGCTTCTCGAGAGCCTACCGGGCTTCGGCAAGGCGAAGGCTGCCAAGATCATGGACGAGCTTGAGATCTCCGAGAGCCGTCGCGTGCAGGGTCTCGGCGCACGTCAGCTCGAGATGCTCATGCAGCGTCTCGGCTAGGCGTTTCTCTCCGGATGCGTAAAGGCAATCTGATCATCATCTCCGGGCCTTCGGGCGCGGGCAAGGGGACTCTGGTAGCGGAATTGACCACCAGGGTCCCTAGTATTTGGGTTTCTGTCTCGGCAACCACGCGTGCGCCAAGACCGGGCGAGGTCGACGGTGAGAACTACGTCTTTCTGACGCCCGGAGAGTTTGAGCGCCGGGTGCAGGCTGGCGAGTTTCTTGAGTGGGCGAGCGTGCATGGCAATCGCTACGGTACGCTCAGGAGCACGGTCGAGGCGAAGATCGCCGAAGGCCGACAGGTGATTCTCGAGATCGACCCGCAAGGCGCAGCGCAGGTTAAAGCGCTCATGCCCGAGGCGGTCCTGATCTTCATCCTGGCGCCGTCCATGGCCGAGCTTGAGCGTCGCATCAGAGGTCGCGGTGCGGAGACGGATGAGCAGGTAGCGGTGCGTTTGGAGACCGCCGTCCGTGAGCTGGAACTTGTGGGAACATACGATTATGTGGTAGAAAACGACGACGTACTCCGCGCCACGAACGAACTCGCGGATATTCTCGAATCCCTCGGCGGTTAGGATTTCCTGATGGTAATCAAGCCTGATATCGACCTGCTGCTCTCCAAGGTCGACTCCAAGTACACGCTTTGTATCGTTGCGTCGCGCCGCGCGCGGCAGATCAACGACATGATGCACGGCGTTCGCGACCAGGCCCTGCTCACCATGCAGGCCTCGCAGATCGCGCAGATCACCAGCACGAAGCCGATCACGCTTGCACTCGAAGAGATCGCAAACGGCGACATCGGCTACGAGCGCACGGCTGAGTCTTACAAGTAACGCCGCCTCACGGCAGCGTGTAGCGTGCCCCGCAGCCGTCACGGCGCGGGGTACACGCATCTTCGGGGGTAACTGTGTTCGAGCGCGCGGTACTGGTGCACTACCATGAGATCGGCCTCAAGGGCCGCAACCGCGGTCGCTTCGAGCGTGCGCTGCAGGCCAACCTCGTGGCAGCCATCGGCGAGCTCTCGACGGTCGGCGTGGAGCGCGTTGCAAGCCGCCTCATCATCCCCGTGTCACTCGCCAATGCCGAGGAGGTCCTCTCGCGCGTCGCCGCCGTGCCGGGCATCAGCTCCGCATCGCTCGCATTCGTCACCTCGCGTGATCCTGCCGAGATGGAACAGGCCGCGATTCTCGCTGTTCGCGAAGCCGGAGCTTCGGCCAAGACGTTCGCGATAGCGGCGCGTCGCTCGGCGACCGATCACGTAGAGCGCAGCCTTGAGATGAACCGCCGCATCGGTGCTGCCGTGCAAGTGGCGACCGGGCTTGGCGTGAACCTCGACGCACCGGACGTGCTGTGCCGCGTAGAGGTCGTCCAGGGTGAGGTCTACACCTACGCACGTCGTGTTGAAGGCCCGGGCGGGCTGCCTGTCGGGACGTCCGGCAAGGTTATATCGCTTCTCTCGGCGGGTATCGATTCGCCGGTCGCCACGTGGCGCATCATCCGTCGCGGCGCCGTTGCGGTGGGAGTGCACTTCTCGGGCAGACCGCAGACCGACGATCGCTCCGAGCACGTCGTTGCCGAACTATGCGAGGTCCTTGAGCGTACGGGCGGCCTTGCGCGGCTCTACGTGGTCCCGTTCGGGGACTTGCAGCGCGAGATCTCATTGGCGGCTCCACCGGACCTGCGTATCTTGCTCTACCGCAGGTTGATGGTTCGCGTTGCCGAGGCGATTGCTGCCGAGGAGCGCGCCGGTGCGCTCGTGACAGGCGAGAGCCTCGGCCAGGTTGCCTCGCAGACACTTGAGAACATCGCCGCTGTCGATCAGGCAGCGACGCTTCCTGTCCTGCGCCCGCTGTCCGGCAACGACAAGCAGGAGATCGTCACCGAAGCCCGCGCGCTCGGCACCTTCGAGCTTTCCACGCAGCAGGTCTCGGATTGCTGCACGCTCTTCATGCCGAGGTCTCCCGAGACCCACGCGAGCGTCAGGCAGGTCGTGAAAGGCGAGTCCGAACTGGACCTCCCAAGGATGGTCGCCGACGCGCTCGCCGATATAACGTGGACCGACTTCGCGTGCGCGACCTACCGTGCTCCCAAGCGGTGGCCGAGGAGTGCTACCCTCTGAGGCATCTGAGCGAAGTGCGCTGATTCTGAGATGGAGGAGAGCCATGTCCAGATACGTGAAGGATCTCGGCACGACGATGTCACGGGATGCTGCGTGGAGCGTCATCACAACGTACCTACAGGGCGAAGGCTTCGACTATCGCGACGAGCGCGGCGAACAGGTATGGCGCAAGGGCACCGGCGCACTCACCGTCCCTCAGTTCATCAAAGCCACGCCGGTCGACAACGCCGTGCACATCGAAGCGTGGACGGCGACGTGGGCACTCCTTCCCGGCGTCTATACAGGCGAGATGGACCCAACGTCCGGCTTCTACGGCGCTGCTCCCAAGGCGATGCTGCGTCCCCGTATCGCGGAGCTTGAGCGCAGACTCCAAGTCCAGGCCGCCGAGTAGTGCAGCCGTTCACCACAACGCCAGCGCCCAAGCGCGTCCTCATCCTTGAGCCGTACTACGGCGGCTCGCATCGCGCGGTGCTCGACGCGCTCTTCCCGATGCCGGGCTGGGAATTCGACGTGCTCACGCTGCCGCCGCGCAAGTGGAAGTGGCGCATGCGCGGCTCGGCGATCACCATGGCGGCCGAAGCGCGCCGCATGCACGCAGACGGCGTCCGCTGGGACCTCATCTTCGCAAGCACGTTCCTCAACCTTGCCGAGTTCAAGGGGCTCGCAGGCGTAGCCGTCGCCAGCGTGCCGTCGATCGTCTACTTCCACGAGAATCAGCTCGTCTATCCCGTGCGACATACCGCCGAGTGGGACCTCCAGTTCCCGCTTACCAACATCACGAGCGCGCTTGCGGCCGACGCGTGTCTGTTCAACACGCAGTGGAACCTCGACGGTTTCGTCCGTGAGATCCCCGGGTTCCTGAAGCAGTTCCCCGACCATCACCCCGTAGGCGTCGCCGAGCAGATCGCTCGCAAGTCCGAGGTCCTTGCGCCGCCGTTTGACCCCGCACCGTTCTGTGGCGAGCCCACCCGTGGCCCGCGGCCGCGCATCATCTGGCCGCACCGCTGGGAGCACGACAAGGATCCAGAAGCGTTCTTCTCGGCAATGCATGAGCTTGCTGCCGAGGGGCTCGACTTCGAGGTCGCGGTTGCCGGGCAGGCGTTCCGGGAGACGTCCGCGCAGGTCGAGGCATCGGCGGCGGCTCTCGGTGAGCGGCTCGTGCACCTGGGCGAGCCCGAGGGGAGGGGAGCGTACGCGGCGCTTCTCGGCAGTTCTGATATCGCTGTGTCGACCGCGGGAAATGAGTTCTTCGGCCTCGCCATGCTTGAGGCGTGCTATGCGGGCTGCACGCCCGTTGTGCCGGACCGGCTTGCGTATCCGGAGCTGTACCCCGAAAAGTTCCGTTACCGCACTCCAGAGGGCCTTGTGGCGCTCCTGCGGGCACTCATTGCCGAGCGTCCCGCGCCGGGAGCCGCGCGCATGCTTGCCGAGCCGTTCACGGCCGGGCAGCTGCGTCCCGCGTATCGCGCGGCTTTCGATCGCACCGCTGAGGGAGCGTAAGAAGAATTTCCGAGAAATTCTCGACGGTAGCTTGCACAGCACACTAGTTGGTGATACAAGGTAATAGGCAGTACACGTATCATGAATCGAAGGAGGTCGATCGCATGGGGGATGCAGATGCACGCACGTCGCAGTTCCGGAAGGGCGCGGTCGAGCTCGCCATCCTTGCATTGCTCGCGGACGGCGAACTGTACGGCGCTGAGATCGTCGATCGTCTCGCGGTGCTTCCTGGGCTGGCGGTGACGTCGGGTACCGTGTACCCGCTGCTGAGCCGCCTGAAGAAGACCGGGCTCGTGGACTCCGTCTGGCGCGAGTCGCCGGTGGGCCCGCCGCGCAAGTACTACCAGCTGGCGCCCGCTGGCCGACGCGATCTGGCCGAGATGTCGGCGTCGTGGCGCGGTCTTTCTTCGGCAATCGATTCACTTCTGCAGGGAGTTGATACACGTGGCTGAGGCCATGAACACAGCACGCTATCTTTCCGAGGTACGCCGCGCGCTTGCGACGCTGCCGGCCACCGAGCGCGATGAAGCCATCCTCGAGCTTGAGGCGAACCTTCGCGCCGACGTCGAGCGCCGGGGCGGCAATCCGGCGGCGGAGCACGCCGCGCTCGTGGACCTCGGGACGCCTGCCGAGTACGCCGCGAACGTGCTTGAAGCGCTTGGTGCCGATGTCTCACCGCAACCACAGGGCCGTGTGCTTGGCATGCCGTACGATTTTCGCGTGCCGACCGCCTCGAGCGTGATGGACCGCATCTGGAACCCGGGCGATCCGCGCATCATCATGCCGCGTACGTGGGGCGTCGGCTGGACGGTGAATTTCGGTGCGATCGGGGTCAAGCTCGGGCTGACCCGACCGGATGACGTTGAGGAGCGACCGCTCGAGCACGTGAGTAACACCGCGCTCTCGGCGGCGATCGCAGTGCCGCTCGTGCTCGGAGTCATGGCTGCCGTGCTGGCGGTCGCGTTCTGGGCGAAGCTGCCCGCCGAGGTGCCGATGCACTTCAACGCCGCAGGCGCTCCCGATGACTGGGCCCCGAAGGCGGGCGCCATCGGTCTGCTCGTAGCCCTCGCTCTTGGGTTGCCGGTGCTGGTTCTCGGCGGAAGTCTTGTGCGTGGCGCTAGCAGAGGAATGCTTGCGATCGAAGCGACCTTGCTCGGGCTGTTCAGCCTGCTTACCACCCTCATTCTTGGCTACACGATCGCGAACGTTGTAGCCGGAGTCGAGGGTTGGTGGTTCGGACTTCTGATACTCGGCAGCCTCGCGCTGCCTGGGGTGATGTTCTATCTGCTCGCTCGATCGAGCCTGCAGCGGGAATGGAGCGCAGCGCAAGCGGCTCCGTCAAGAAAGAGGGATGCGAAATGAATGTTACATCGTTGAGTGACGTTCCAACCTGGACGCTCGCGCTCATGGGTGTGCTGATCGTCTTTCAGCTGGTGCTAGAGATCTACGCACTCGTGAAGCTGTTCAAGACGCCCGATGAACGACTGGTGCTCGGCAACAAGTGGCCGTGGGTGGCGATCATCGTTCTGGTGAATATCCTCGGTGCGATCATCTTCCTGGCCGTTGGACGCAAGCCCGCAGTTATGGCCGAGCCGGCCCCGGCCGCAAGCGATACCGCGCGCATCGACCGCGCCGAGCGTGCTGCCGACGTTTTGTACGGCAGTGGGGAAGGCGAGTAGCGTGAGCGTGCCAGCAATCGAACTCACGGGTCTCTCGAAGCACTACGGTTCGTTTCGAGCGCTCGACAACGTCGACCTGAGCGTTCCCGAGGGCTCCGTCTTCGGGTTCCTCGGCCCGAACGGGGCAGGGAAGACCACGACGCTGCGCATCCTCACCGGGCTCGCGCGTGCCAGCTCGGGTGAGGCGCGGGTATTCGGCACCAGCGTTGCCGATGTTGGCAACGACGTGCGCTCGCGCATCGGGTTCCTGCCCGACGTACCCGGCTTCTATGACTGGATGACCGCCGAGGAGTTCCTGCGGTTCGCCGGCAGCCTGTTCGGCCTTTCAGCCCCAGTTCTCCACGAGCGTGCCGGGGCGCTGCTCGATCTTGCGGGACTTACGGACGTTCACGCCAAGATAGGCGGGTTCTCGCGTGGCATGAAGCAGCGCCTCGGCGTCGCGCAGGCGCTCATCAACGCGCCGTCTTTGCTCATGCTCGACGAGCCCACCTCGGCGCTCGACCCGATCGGCCGTAAAGAGGTGCTCGACATGATCGCCTCGCTGTCCGGCCGCACGACGGTGTTCTTCTCGACACATATCCTTTCCGACGTTGAGCGCGTCTGTGACACGGTCGCGATCCTCGACCGAGGGCGCGTGGTCGCGCAGGCTCCGATCGACGACCTCAAGAGCCGCTACGGCGCGCAGAAGATCGTCGTCGACGTTGCGCGCAACGTCTCCGGGCTTGAGCGACGCCTGGCGGCGGAGCCATGGGTGAGCGCCGTGGAGCGCGAGAATCACACGCTGACGCTCACGATCAGCGACATCGAAGCTGCACGCAGCGCGATTCCGGCTGCAGTGGTGGCCGAGGATACCGGACTTATTCGGCTTGAAGGCGGCGAAGTCTCACTCGAAGACGTCTTCGTAGAGCTCGTTGGAGGTGAGCGCTGATGCGCGGTTTTGGGGCGTTTCTCGGCAAGGAACTGCGCGAGATCACGCACACGTGGCGAATATGGGGCCTGCCGGGCTTTGTACTCTTCCTTGCGCTCACCGGGCCGGTGCTGGCACTCCTCACGCCTGAGCTTCTTAAGTCGATGTCCGGAACCGCCGGCATGAGCGGCGTGGTCATCCAGGTGCCTGACCCGATTTGGCGCGATGCCTACCTGCAGTGGACGAAGAACCTCACGCAGATGATCACATGGGTGCTCATCGTGATGCTTGGAGCCATGGTCTCGGGCGAGCGTAAGAGCGGTACCGCCATCCTCGTGCTCACAAAGCCGATCAGTCGGCCAGCGTTCGTGCTCGCCAAGTTCGTGTCGAATGCCGGGCTCGTTGTGGTTTCGATCGTGCTCGGGGCGCTCGGCACGTGGGTCGTCACGTTTGCGGCCTTCGGCGAGGCGCCCGTCCGCATCCTTGCCGAGATAACCGGGGTCTGGCTTGGCTTCGCGATCATGATAGTGGCCGTGATGTCACTGATGTCGGCGCTCGTGGACTCTCAGCTTGGCGCGGCGTTCCTCGGCGTAGGGGTGCTCATCGCACTCACGATCGCGTCGATGTGGGGACCTGCGCTCGAGTACAGCCCGGCGGGGCTCTTGAACGCGCCGAACACGCTGCTCATGGGGCAGCAAACAAGCACGCTGTGGCCTCTCGTCACTGGCGCGCTTGCTGCGGTTGTGTGCGTGTTTGGTGCTGTCTGGGCGTTCAGCCGAAAAGAGCTCTAGACGTACTTGAGCGCGTACTCGTCGAGCGTCACGTGGTCTGCCTCGACGGCGGCTATGGCTTCCCAGACCTCACGAAGACGCGGGTTGGTCGCGCGTGCCGCAAAGCCGGCATACAGCGCGGTCGCCCGCGTCTCACGCGTAAGTGACTCGGCGATATCGCTCAGCCAGGTCCCCGTGGTTTCACCGGGAGTCATCAGGTCAGTCGGCTTTGCGACGCCTGCGAGCTTGCAGAAGACGGAGCAGTGCTCGGCCTCGACTTTGGCGAGTCGCTTGTACGCCGAGCGAAGCGTGTCGTTGTCGTTACGCTCGGTCATGCCGAGGTAGAAGCGGGTGTTCGCCCGCTCGATCTCTATCGACGACTCGAGGTCTGCGCGCTCCGCCTCAGTGGGCTCGATCTTGTTGATTCCTGCGTCGTATGCCTGCGGCGCCACGAAGAACTCGATATGCGCTCCGCAGAACGGGCAGTCGCCGGGCTCCTTATGGCCGAGGTACGTCTCTCCGCAGATGCGGCAACGGAACATCCTGAGCTGCATGTGTGCTCCTCTCGGGGTTGAGTGACGCTAGCTATGCATGCGGTGCGGTTGGCGCAGAATGCAAGGGCATGACTATACTACGCTCGGCTGGTAGATACTCCTGCGGCGTGCAAACGCGCAAACGAGAAGGGTCGAGCGATGGCAACGCTTGCGCAGGACGATGCCACAAGCTTCAGCCTCAATGCGCCCGACGCTGCTGCGCGCTCCTCCGTCCCGCTGATTCTGTTGTGGATTCTCATTTGTGGCGTGTACAGTGGCGTGCACTTCGTTGCCCACCGCACTCGATCGGTAGAGGTGCTGCGTCAAGTTGCTTACCTGGCGCCGATTTTCATGGCGCTTGTTGCTTCGTTGCTGGTGATCCGCAAGACCGAAAGTCGGGAGCGGCGTCTCTGGCGCGGTATTGCTGCCGCAGTCGGGCTTATCTTCGTGAGCGAAAGTCTGGTCAGCCTGCGCGTGATTGAGCTTGGTCCCGTGTCGCACATATGGTCGGACACATCAGCCATCTTCTCGATCGTGGCGGCCCTGCTCTTCATCGCTACTCTTCTCACACTTGCGGATTTCCGGATGCTCTCCCGAGTCGCGAGGGCCCGCAATGTCACCGACACCGTGGGCCTGGGGCTGCTGCTCTTTGGCGCAGTCCTCGCGGGAGTCCTGGGCCCGCTCATGGCCGACTATGGGGCGGGTGATCCCGGTGGCAACATGGCGCTGGCGATCTTCTCGACAATCGGATTCCTCACGATGGCAGCAACATGGATGATTTTTGCCACTCGCAAAGGAATCAACGAGCGGGGATGCGAACGTCAGCTCATCGTAGGGGTGGGCGTCTACGGTCTTGCGACAGCGCTCTTCCCGTTGTGGAGCTTCGGTGCGGAGATATCGCGTTTGTCTCATTGGGAGCTTCCTGTGGAGCTCCTGTGGATGACTGGCATGTACCTCGTGTTCGCTGGCGCCTATGGCAGGCTGCACCTGGCGCCGGGCGAGAGCTGCTTCTTTACGTTGCCACGTATTCGCCCCAACGCGCGTGGCTTGCATGCGATGTCCACGTCGGTGCTCTTCACTCTTGGAATCCCCCTCTTCGGGTATCTGGCGCTCGCTGGAGGAGCCGACCCGATCACTCGCGGCGCATATGCGGCTACAACTCTCGGCCTGACCGTCGTCATGATCGCGCACTCGGTAGTCTCCGCGGTGGAGAATGATTTTCTATTCGGTGAGGCGGTGAACGACCAGCTCACCGACATCTACGGTCACCGCTACTTCTTCGAGCGCCTGAGTCTTGAACTCGACATGGCGCGCCAAAGAGCGACGGAAGTCTATGTGGTCCTGTTCGATTTGGACGGGTTCTCGCGCGTCAACGCTGCGCGTGGTCATGCGTTTGGGGATGAGGTTCTGAGGGGTGTCGCCGTGACGCTCGTGGCTACAGTCCGGCCGGGCGATATCGCCTGTCGTCTCGGCGCCGACAAGTTCGCAGTGATCATGCCCGCCGCAGATGCGCAGGATGCATTCTCGTTTGCCGAGAAGATCCGCGCAGCCCTGGCGAAGGTCGCGACCGGGAGCAACAGCGCGCTCACGGCATCTCTCGGCTATGCCCGGTATCCGATTGACAGCCTGGAGCGAGATGAACTCGTCCAGAAAGCTGACGGTGCGCTCTACTGGGCGAAGTATCACGGCCGAAATCGGGCGGTGGCTTTTGATGAGTCCGTGGTGGACTCACTGAGCGCACACGACCGCATCAAGCACCTGGAGAGAGAATCTCATCTCAGCACGGTGCGTGCGCTTGCAGCCGCGGTGGACGCTCGCGACCCGCTCACGCAATTCCACTCCCGAAACGTGGCTGTGCTCGCAGTGATGTTGGCCGAGGAGATCGAGCTTGCGGAGAGCCATCGCCAGTTGCTCGAAGTCGCCGCGCTGCTGCACGACGTGGGCAAGATCGGCATCTCGGACCGAGTGTTGAGGAAGCGCGGGCCTCTCATGGCATCAGAGATGCGTCATATACGTGAGCACCCCGACCTCGGGGAGAAGATACTCGCGTCCACGCAGCTGGTCGAGATTCTGCCCTGGGTTCGCCATCATCATGAAAGGTGGGATGGCGCGGGGTACCCGGACGGGCTGGCAGGGGAGGACATCCCGTTCGAGGCCAGACTGCTCTGCATATGTGACGCCTACGATGCGATGACGTCCGGGCGACCGTATCGCGATGCTATGTCTTCGACCGCTGCTCTCCAGGAGCTCGACTTGTGCATCGGCTCACAGTTTGACCCCGTGCTGGCCGAGGCGTTCATTCGCATGGTTGGAAGGCGCAGACTGCTTCGTCCCGGTCTGAAATCTGAGCGCGAGGACAGCAGGGCATAAGTACTCCGGGGAAAAGGAAATGCCAGCCGAGGGGTGGCTGGCGTCAAGGTAAACGCAGAGGAGACCCCCGGGGTTACGGGGGTCTCCATGATTTGTTCGGACGCTACTCTTCGGAACTGCCGAGCGGTATGTACGCCTCGGCGGCGGCAGGGTCGACCCGGTAGAGCTCCACCATCGTTCGCACGTCTTCGGGAGAGAACCCGTACGTGCCTTTCGTGTCCTTGAGCGGGAGACCCTGCTCGGACTCAGGTACTCCGAGGACGCGCTGGAACATCGATGCCGGGATTCCTGTCACCTCGGACACTTCGGTAAGCGTTGTTCGACCTTTGATGAGCGACACATCAAAGTCGCCGATGAGCGCGGTATCGCCGTCGGCGCCTTCGCTGCCAGCGCCATTGCCTCGTCCTGCGCCGGCTTCCTGGGCAAGGCTCGGGGTTCTCCACTCGAAGCTGCCGGCAACCGTTGCGCCGCCAACGATGATCGCGAAGACAGCGACAACTGCGACCGTCGTTCCAAGTGCCGAGAGCCGCTTGCCACCGCTGGTGCTCATTGCGAGCGTGTCTTTGACAGGGCACGCGGTCACGCATTCGTTGCAGTTGATGCATTCAGGTGAGTTGACCGTCTCGGCTTCTGAGACGTTGATGTTGACAGGGCACGCTATATCACACGCTTTACAGTCGATGCAGGTGGTCGTCGTGCGGCGGACCTTGAAGATGCTGAATTTGGAGATGAGCCCGAGCGTTGCGCCCATGGGGCAGAGGTACTTGCAGAAGAAGCGGTCATAGACGAACGATCCAACGACTGCCGCGACCAACACGGCGAAACCGATGCTGAACTCGGCGAACACTTCAGCCGAGGTGAGGTGCATGTATGCGACCCACGGGTCGTATGGACGAATCGCGAGGTCGGCGGTCGTCCAGGCAAGGCCGATGAAGACGACCAGCACGACGTACTTGAGGTAGCGCGCAGGTCGGTCGAGCCAGGTCGGCATGACAGGGCGCTTCTTGAACACCCTTCGGCCGAGTCCCCCGAACATCTCCTGCAGGAATCCGAGTGGGCAGATCTGTCCGCAGAAGGAGCGGCGGAAAACAACGGCCACAGCGAGGGCCGCCACGAGCAGAATGACGCCAGAGATCGCCACGCGCTTGAGCAAGAAGCCGCTTGTCACGAGGGCGTACGCGGTTTCGAGTCCGCCGAACGGGCAGAGCGCGTCAACGCCTGCCGGCCTTCCGGTGCCTGCCGTCTGGTGCAGGTATCCGATAACGGTGATCGCCGCCAAGACGCTCGCAAGCACCGCCCATCGTACAATGCGTGCTCTGGTGCGGGGTGCTCGGGGTGCCTTTTCGGGCGACATCGCGATCCTTCCGTCAGGGGGGAGTGCTACTTCGTGAGTAGGCTAACGAACCTGGGTGAACGTGCGGCGTGGAAGATGTGAAAAGGGCGTGAAGGACTACAGGGGGTGTGACTGCACCCACGCAAAGGCACCGGGTCGATCGTCGAGATGCTCGACAATGTACGTGTGAATTGCGACAACACCGTTGTTCTCCTGCGCGATCTGATTGCGAGCAGCCACTGCAGCATTGTACTCGGCGACTGCGGCGTTGTACGTGGGCACGAGCGAGTTGTACGCCGCATTGTCTCCGGCCGACGACCGCGCATCCAGCTGCGACTTGAGAGCCTGCGTTCTTGACTGGAGCGGGGTGAGACTCGTATCGGCAGCCTTGAGACGTGCAGCCAACTCGCCAGCTCTCTTCTCGGCAGTTTTGGCAGCGTCAAGGATGCTGGCCACTTGTGGCCCTGCGCCCCATGACATCTTCCCTGTGCCGATCCTGATAACCTGCGGCTGGCTCGAAAGCGCAGCGCCTTCGCCGATGGTGTCCGGGGGCATGCCCACGAACCCCTGCGCCGTCGTCTCGATGTACGCGTAGCCCGTGTCTCTGTAGTCGAGTCCGTCCGCCTTGATGCCGAGCGCCACATGCTGCTCGGCACTGAACAACAGAATCGCAACGTCGTACCCTTCACGCGCAAGCATTCCGCCGAGCAGCAGCGCCTTGTCGTCGCAGTCGCCAGCGCCTTCGCCGGCAGTCTCGACCGGGAACTTCGGCGAGAGGTCGACGGGGTCGATCCGGTACTCGAGCGATTGGACGTACGCGGTCATGAGCTCCACGTAGCGGTCGTCGTCCAGTCCTGATGCCGAGCGGATTCCGTTGAGCTGCCCCATAAGAGCCGAGAAAAACGCGTCTTGGTGCTCATCGAAGACGAACGCGGGGTAGTAGTCCCTGATCCAGTCGTTCTCGCGCGCTTTGCCAAACCTGATGACACTCTTCTCGGCCTGCTGCGCACCACCGAAAACAGGGCCGTCAACGACCATTGTGACCGAGCGCGGTGCACCCTCGAATGTGAACGTCTGGGTGACGGTGAGGTCAGCCGTACCAGCGACGGGGTTGATCGACGGATACACGACGCCCGTGGGCAGATGCAGTTCCCCGTTGACGCTGCAGCCGGCGACCATCGCGAGCGCGAGTGTCAACGCGATGAACGTGGTCAGCGGGCGCAGGCGCACAAGGACCTCCTCGGCAAGCGAAACGGCACGGACGTTGCAGTAATACCAGTGCCGAGGATACCCCGAAACCGCTGTTTGACGCTCGGGCGGGATAGGTGTAGAACCAGCATTCGTGTCGCCATGTGGTCCGGCAGCCTTCGCGACGCACGCAAGCGAGAAGTCACACAAGCGGAAGGCAGGCACGTTCATGGCGCGCAGCACAGATGACGTCGTTGGCCGGACCCTCGGTCGCATCGGACCGCGACTGATCGTGCGGGGAGGGTTCCTCGCATACTTCGTGTTCATTTCCGTGCGACTGTTGCAGTTCCGAGCGTGGGCGCTTGGCACTGGCGATTTCGTGCCGAGGCCAGAGGCGGTGGCCGGGCTCCTTCCGATCGGCTCATACATGAGCTTCTTCTTGTGGCTCAAGACCGGTTTCTTCGATCCGGTGCTGCCCGCGGGTATCGTCATCATCCTCGGCGCGCTTGCAACGTCGTTCATCTTCAAGCGCGGCTTCTGCGGCTGGATCTGTCCGGTCGGCACCGTGTGGGAGGTCTCGGCTTGGCTCGGCCGCAAGGTGCTCGGTCGCGACAACTTCCGCCCGCCGCGCTGGCTGGACCTCGGACTCCGCGGAGTTCGCTACGTGATAGCTGCGGGCTTCATGATCTGGCTTGCGGCAGTGAGTGTGCAGGAGGCGATGTGGTTCCAGCAACTCCCGTACTACGCCACGGTCGATGCAAAAATGTTGTTGCTCTTCGGAGCGCCGCTGTATCTCGCCGTGATCGCGCTCGCATTCGTCGGCATGATGCTCTTCGGCAACGTGTGGTGCCGCTACCTGTGTCCGCTCGGCGGCGTTTATGGCGCGTGTGGTGTCGCCTCGGCATGCACCGTCGTTCGTGACCCGGAGGCGTGCATCGACTGCGGCAAGTGCGCCAAGGTCTGCCATGCGGCAGTGCCCGTCGACACGCTCAAGTCGGTCCGCGCGCCTGAGTGCGACGGCTGCCAGGATTGCGTGCGGGTCTGTCCCGCCGAGGGAGCGCTGACGTCGCGCGTGTTCGGTCGCTTCAGGTTCCGCTGGTGGATCTGGCCGCTCGGCGTAGTCGTTCTCTGGCTCGCGATCTTTGGCATCGCGCTAGCCACGGGTCACTGGCACACACAGCTCTCGATCGAGGCGTTCGCGCAGTTCATGAGGATTCCCGGCCTGTAAACGAGCATTTCGGGTACGCTCGTCTAGTCGGCACAATCAAGGAGGTCCACGGTGGAAGCTCGTTTTGGGTTCGTTCCGGTCGCGTCCGTGCTTGTCGATGGTGCCGAGCAGCTGGAACCTATCATCGGCTCCGTTGCCGACGCGCTTCGCGAGGTGGGCGGGCAGATGATATCGGCCGATGATATCGCGGTCGACCTGCCGGTGTTCTACCTCGTGGCGACCGGCGGTACCGAGAACCTCATTCTTGAACTTACCGCGCTTCGCTCCATCTCGGTTCAGGATGAGCCGGTTTTGCTGCTCGCGCATCCCGGCAACAACTCGCTGCCTGCAGCGCTCGAGGTGCTCGCGAGATTGCAGCAAGACGGTGTGCCCGGACGGATCATCTACCTGCCGGGCGCAGGCGACGTTGCCGCGCTTGGCCAGGTCACAGACGCCGCCGAGGATCTCCGCGTGCGTCGCGTGTTGCGCGCATCCCGGGTGGGTCTCGTTGGAGCCCCGTCAGACTGGCTCGTTGGGAGCATGCCTGCCGCCGATATCGTTCGTGACGTGTGGGGGCCGGAAGTCGTTGATGTTCGTCTCGGCGATCTGGTCGACCGTATGGCCGCAGTCCCCGATGACGTGGCCGAGAAGGCCGCCGATGCCCTTGCCTCAGGCGCGACCGGATGCGTCGAGCCCACGCGCGGTGAGCTCCTCGACGTGGCGCGCGTGAGCGAAGCGCTGCGCGGGATCGTCTCGGCAGAGAAGCTCGACGCGCTCACGGTTCGCTGCTTCGACTTGGTGCTCAACCAGAAGACGACCGGCTGCTTCGCGCTCTCCGAGCTCACCGACTCCGGTGTCATCGGCGGTTGTGAAGGCGACCTCGTGACCACCATCGGGCTCATGTGGACGCGCCTTCTCACCGGGGAGACGCCGTGGATGGCGAACCCGGCGCAGCTCGACGAAGCCGCCAACGCGCTCTGGCTTGCGCACTGCACGGTGCCTCGCAGCATGGTGGAGAGCTACCGCCTGCGCTCGCACTTCGAGTCCGGACTCGGCGTTGGCATCCAGGGCGTTATCGCCAACAGCCCCGTCACGCTCGTCCGCATCGGTGGTGCGCGCATGGAGCGCGTGTGGATCGCCGAGGGCGCGATCACAGCCTCCGGTGATGCCGAGAACCTCTGCCGCACGCAGGCCTTCATCGAGCTCTCGGACGGACACGTGAGCGACTTGCTCACCGCGCCGCTCGGCAACCACATCGTGCTCGTGCCGGGACATCACGCCGCGCGTCTGCGCTCGTGGTGGGAGTCCATGATCGCGTAGGACCGCTACGCCCCGTAGAGCTCCAGCGTCGCCGAGATGTCTCTCGGCTTCTCGGCGTGCTTGTACATCGGGCGGTCGAGCTGCGGGAGGCCGTCTTGGTACGTGAAGGAGTCCGGCTCCTCGAAGAAGACGCCGATGGGGATCTTGCACTCATCCGGTGCGCACGTGAGCTCGTGGAATGTCGACATCGACAGGTCGAATGCCTTGGTGCGGTCGGTCGGGTCGTAGTCGGGCAGCTCTTCGATTTTGTATACGCGGTCGCGGAACCACGAGAACGTGTTCATCTTGTTCCACGTCACGCACGGCTGGTACACGTCCACCACCGAGAAACCCTCGTGGAGGATCGCCCGCTTGTAGATCTCTTTCAGGTGCGGGATGTCGCCAGCGAATGCGCGGGCCACGAACGTCGCTCCCTGCGCCACCGCCACACCGACAGGGTTCACTGGTTCTTCCACGACGCCTCCGGGGGTGCTCGGCGTGCGCATGAACTGGTCCGAGGTGGGGGAGGCCTGGCCGGTCGTGAGGCCGTAGATCTGGTTGTTGTGGTAGATCGCCGTCATATCGATGTTGCGCCTGACCGAGTGGATGAAGTGGTTGCCGCCGATGCCGTAGCCGTCGCCGTCACCCATCTCAACGATCACCTTGAGGTCGGGGCGTGTGAGCGCGATACCGGTTGCGACCGGCAGCGCCCGGCCGTGAAGACCGTGGAAGCCCTGCACGTTATAGAAATCGGCGCCGTTGCCGTGGCAGCCGATACCCCACACCATCGCGAGTTCCTCGGCGGGGATCGCAAGCTCTTCGATCGCCTCTTTGAGCGCGCGGAACATGCCGAAGTTGCCACATCCGGGACACCAGGTCGGCTTCAAGATGCTCTCAAGCTCTTTGGCGGTGGGCATTTAGAGCACCTCCTTCACTTTTCGGACGATCTCTTCTGGTGTGAACGGCCGCCCGTCGTAGCGGTGAAGCGAATGCTCCACGGCCAGTAGGCATTCCTGCCGCACAAGGCCCTCCAGCTGACCCGTGAAGTTCCCCTCGACGATCAGCGTCTTCGGCACGCTGCCGAGAAACGCCGCAACCTCCTCGGCGGGGAAGGGGAAGACGGTCACGACTTGCATGAGCGCCGCCTTCACACCCTCGCGCTCCAGCATGCGAGCGGCCTCGCGCACAGGACCCTTGGTGGTGCCGAAGAAGAGCAGCCCGATCTCGGCGCTCTCGGGCGGCGCACCGAAATACGCAGGTGGGGGTACGAGCTTCTCGGCCAGCTCCATCTTGCGCATGCGCTTTTCGTTCTGCGCGATGCGAGTCTCGGCCGGTTCGCCTTCTGATCCGAAACCGTACTCGTCATGTTCGTAGGAGTTGCCGAGCTGGTTTGCGCCCTTCACGCCCGGCAGCGCGCGGACGGAGACGCCGTCCTCGGTCACCTTGTAGCGCAGGTAGCGGCCGTCGGTGCCAAGCGCCTCCGCGGGTACCTCGCCCTCGGTCACAAGCTTGCCGCGGTCGATGGTGACTTCTGAGAGGTCGTACGCGGGCGTCGACTGCCGGTTGTCCGAGAGGTAGCTGTCGCCGAGGATGACCACCGGCGTCTGGAGTTGGTCGGCCAAGTTGAACGCCCTCCACGTCAGGTCGAACGCGTCTTCGCGGTCGCCGGGCGCGAGCACCACGCGCGGGAATTCGCCCTGAGCGGCGTGGATGACGTAGCGCAAGTCGCTTTGCTCGGTCCAGGTGGCGAGGCCGGTCGCGGGGCCGGGACGCGTCAGCACGCACACCACAACGGCGCTCTCACTCGCCCCCGCCATACCGAACGCCTCGACCATGAGCGCGAAGCCGCCACCCGCACTTGCTGTCATCGCCCGCGTGCCGCCAAACGCTGCGCCGACGACCATGTTCATCGCGGCGATCTCGTCCTCGGTGTGCTTCACGACAACGCCGTACTCGCGCTCGTGGGCGGCCATGAAGTGCAGGATCGATGAGGCCGGCGTCATCGGGTACGCAGCGTAGAAGCCGATTCCTGCCGCAAGCGCACCCATGCCGAGCGCCTCATTACCGTCCACGAGGATTCGCCGAGGCGCGCCCTTGATCGGCGCAAGCTGCACGATGAAGTCCGGACACGCGGCCATCGCTGCATCACAGCCGGCCTGGGCGGCCGTCACGTTACCCTCGGCGATCTCCGGTGCCTTCTTGGCGAACTGCTTGTGCAAAGAATCGCCGAGATACGACAGCGGGAACCCGACGATGCCGAGAAGCGCGCCGAGCGCGACCGTGTTGCGCATGATCTTGCCGCCCGCCCCGCGTGCGATCTCGGTGAGCGGGACGGGAACTGCGCGTAGCCGCGCCGGGACGTCAGCGGCACCGAAGTCCTCCGGGTCGAAGATGACCGCGCCACCATCGACGAGTTCGTGGTGGTGCAAGTCGAGGGTCTCCCGGTTGAGGCAGATGAGCGCGTCGACCGGCTCAACGTGCGAGTAGACCGGCTCAGTGCTCACGCGGAGCAGGTAGTTGTTGTGGCCGCCGCGGATGAGCGACGGGTACTCGGTAAGATCGAACGTCTCGAGTCCTGCGTCGACGAAGCTGCGGGCCAGCATCTGGCCTGCGGCTTTGATACCAAAGCCGGCCTCGCCGCCGATGCGGACGCGAAGTTCGGTGGGGGAGTCGGGCATGCGTTCCTCCTCGGTATGTATGAAGGTGTACTTGGAGGTTATTCCCAAAGGGAGCCGTGGCCTGCGCGCTTGACCGACTCCGGTGTATCCTTATCGCCGAAGGAGGTTCGGATGAACGCGAAGCGCGAGAAGCAGACCATCATCGTCGGGGTCACCGGCGGTATCGGCGCGTACAAGTCGTGCGAGCTCGTCCGCGACCTCATGCGTCGTGGGTTCCGCGTGAAGGTCGTCATGACCGAGGCTGCCACACGCTTTGTCACGCCACTCACGTTCCGCACGCTTACCGGTGAACCCGTGGCAGTCTCGCTGTGGGCCGACGAACCCGAATCCAAGGTGCACCACATCTCGCTCGCCGCAGAAGCCGACGTCATCGTGCTCGCTCCGTGCACCGCGAACGTCATCGCCAAGCTCGCGCACGGTCGTGCAGACGACATGCTGACCACCACAGTGCTTGCCGCCGAGGCGCCCGTGATCGTGGCGCCTGCGATGAACACGCACATGTGGCGCAAAGACATCACGGTTGCGAACGTCTCGGCGCTCCGTGCTCGCGGGTTCGCCTTCATAGAGCCTGGCCGAGGTGCCCTTGCCTGCGGCGATGTTGGCGAGGGGAGGCTCGCGGATCCCGTTGCCATCGCCGACGCCGTCGAGGCCGAGGCGCACCGTGCGCGCGACCTGGCGGGCGTGCACGTGCTCGTGACCGCGGGTCCCACGCATGAGCCGATCGATCCCGTGCGCTTCATCGGTAACCGTTCTTCTGGCAAGACCGGCTTCGCGATTGCTGAGGAGGCTGCTCGCCGAGGCGCCCGCGTCTCGCTTGTGACCGGCCCCGTCTCGCTGCCCGATCCGTTCGGCGTCGAGGTCGTGCGCGTGACGACCGCGCTACAGATGCGCTCCGCTGTGCTCGCGCGATTCGGGGCGTCTGATGTGGTCGTTGCCTCGGCTGCTGTCGCCGACTTCCGCCCCGCCACCTTCGCAAGCGGCAAGATCAAGAAGACCGAAGCCCCGGATGCCGTGGCGCTCGTGCGTAACCCCGACATCCTCGCCGAGCTCGGCGAAACCAACTCCGGCCGCGCCATCCTTGTCGGATTTGCCGCCGAGACCAGCGACATCGTCGCGTACGCCCGCGAGAAGCTGACCGGCAAGCACCTGGACCTGGTCGTGGCCAACGACGTCTCCGGCGAGCTCGGATTTGAGACGGACGACAACCGCGTTGTGTTCGTCTCGGCAGCGGACGCGGAAGACCTTCCGGTGCTCGGCAAACGCGTCATCGCACGCGAGCTGCTTGACCGTGTGGCGCGCCTCTTGGCAGCCCGCACTACCCACTAGCAGCGCGTTTCTCCGCACAACTTCCACACAGCCTCTTCCCGGGTTTGGCACCGCGTTTGCGTAGTCTGTGCCTTGTGCCCGCCCTACGGAATCAATTTCGCAGGTGTCCAGGGTAGCCATGTACCCGGCCCACGGAGGCTTATGAGTTTCATCAAGCGGCGCTTTGCGTCGACCATCGTTGCGGCGCTCACGCTCGCCGCATTCGCGTTCCCGGTGAACGCTACCGCTGCAATCGTGCAGCCAAAAACCCTCACTTTCAGCGTGTCCGACGCCACAGCGCGTCTTGCCTCGGCAGAGGCGTCACATGCGAATGCGCAGCAGCGCGTCGCCGACATTCAGGCCACAATGGCCAAACTCTCGATCTTGATCGCGGACGCAGAAGCACTGCAGCCTCAGAGCGCTGCCGAGGGTGTCGTTCAAGTCCTCAAGGCGTATGGCGCGCCGTTCTCCGAAGAACTCAGGAATCAGACCGAGGCCGTGCTCACCGCGGCTACTGACCTGGAAACCCTGCGTGCCGAGCGCGATGCCGCAACCGCGCAGCTTGATATCGTTGCGGTGAACGCACACGACTCTGGTGTCGCGGTGAAGGAGGCGATCGAGGACCTTGCAGTTGCGAAGGTCGCTGACGCCGAGCGCAGAGCCGCTGAAGCGGCTGCCAAGAAGGCCGCCAAGAAGGCTGCAGAGGCCAAGGCGCGTGTCGAGCAGGCCGCGAAGTACGGCATCTTCCCGGTTGCCGGCGCAAATTCCTACATCAACAGCTGGGGTTTCGCCCGCAGCGGCGGACGCTCGCACAAGGGCGCCGACATCATGGCCAAGTCAGGCACGCCCGTTGTTGCCGTGAAAGACGGTACCGTTCGCGTGAGGAACAACGGACTCGGCGGACTGTGCATCTACCTCAATGCTGACGATGGCACCGAGTACTACTACGCGCATCTGAGTTCTGTGAAGCGTGCATCTGGCCGAGTGAAGGCCGGCGATGTCATCGGTGCGGTAGGTTCCTCGGGCAATGCGAGTGCGAGTGCGCCGCACCTCCACTTCGAGATCCACACGCCAGGTGCGGTCAACCCATATCCGTATCTGAAGAAGATGATCTCTTAATCTGACTTGAACAGGGTCCCCCGGAGCCTTAGTATGGTGACTCGCTGCCCGCGAGGGCAGTTCTCGGGCTGTAGCGCAGTTTGGTAGCGCACTTGACTGGGGGTCAAGGGGTCGCAGGTTCAAATCCTGTCAGCCCGACCAGCGCATTTCGAGGCACCCTTCGGGGTGCCTCGTTTCGTCTTGCTGGGGTAGGTGTGACCTACGCCACGGCTCCCGCCCGATCCGACGCTGGCGTGACACCGAACATACGCCGGTACTCTCTGCTGAACTGGCTCGCACTCGTATAGCCCACAGCCCGTGCCGCATCCTGGGCGTTTGCGCCTTCCCCAAGCAGCAGCGTGCGTGCACGGTGAAGCCGGATGCGCTTCACGTACTGGACCGGGGACGTCGAGGTGACCTCTCGGAAGGCGTTGTGGAACGTCGACGTGCCCATGTTCGCGTCGCGCGCAAGTGAGGGAACGTCGAGGTCGGTTGCGTACTCCTCGTGGATGCGCCTCAAGACTCGCGCGATATGGCCGAATCGGCTCGCGTTGGACGTCGCGAGGCGCAGGACATCGCCGTTCTCGCTGCGCAGCACCCGGTAGACGATTTCGCGCACGAGCTGCGGGCCGAGAACACGCGCATCGACGGGCGAGGCGAGTACCTCGGCGAGTCGGACCGTGGCGTCGATGACGTCGTCGGTCATCGCACCGGACTTCACACACGTTGTGGGGTCGACGTCGGCGATGTCGCCCATCTCCAAGAGCAGCTCACCCACCATGATGGGGTCTACGTTGATCGCCAGTGCGAGAAGCGGCTCGTCATTCGACGCGAACGTCTCGCACTCCATCGGCATCGGCGCCGCGAGCACGAGGTAGTTGTTCGCGTCGTACACGTACCTGTCGTCGCCTAGCCAGACGTTCTTGCGGCCCTGCGCCAGGACGATGATGCCCGGCTTGTAGACGATCGGGTGCCGCGGAATGGACTCGACGCTTCGCGCGATGTCGACACCGGGTACAGGCGAATGGAAGGTGCCGTTCTGCGTGAAGAGCGCCTCAAGCAGTTCGGCGAGCCGACGGTTTGTTGTTTCTGGCATCGAAGGATTCCTCTCCGTGCGTGCAAGAATGCGACGATTCTACGCGCGGAGAGAGGAATAGGCAAACAACGCAGAGACATGAGTATGTGATTCTCCGCATGCGGCCCGTACACTCAAATGAGTTCCGGCTTGCCTGCCGGGCGCTGTAGGAAGGAATCAACATGAACACACGCACGCTAGGAACCGAGGCTGCCAGCCTCGAGGTGTCGGCCATCGGATTCGGTTGCATGGGGATGAGCCAGTCCTACGGCCCGTCGCCGGCCAGGCCCGAGATGATCGCGCTGCTTCGTTCGGCGGTTGATCTCGGCGTCACGTTCTTCGACACCGCGGAGGTCTACGGCACGTTCCACAATGAAGAACTGGTGGGCGAGGCTCTGGAGCCTGTGCGGGACCAGGTGGTCATCGCCACGAAGTTCGGGTTCGACGTCGATCCGAGCCGGCCGCAGGACCTCACGCGGCTCAACAGCCGGCCCGAGCACATCAAACGGGTCGCCGATGCGTCGCTCAAGCGACTTCGCACCGACGTGATCGACCTGTTCTACCAACACCGTGTCGATCCGGACGTACCCATCGAGGAGGTCGCCGGTGCGGTAAAGGAGCTCATCGAAGCGGGCAAGGTCAAGCACTTCGGCATGTCCGAGGCGTCCTCTGCCACTATTCGTCGCGCTCACGCCGTGCAGTCCGTGACCGCGCTCCAGAGCGAGTACTCCATCTGGTGGCGCAAGCCGGAGGACGACATCATCCCCACGCTTGAGGAACTCGGCATTGGGCTCGTTCCGTTCAGCCCGCTCGGCAAGGGGTTCCTCACCGGCAAGATCGACGAGGCGACGCAGTTCGACGCCAGCGACTTCCGCAACGCGCTGCCGCGCTTCACGGCCGAGGCACGAGCGGCCAACCAGACGGTCGTCGACCTGCTTGGCGAGATTGGGGCGAGCAAGGGCGCGACCCGCGCGCAGATTGCACTTGCGTGGCTGCTCGCGCAGAAGCCCTGGATCGTGCCGATTCCGGGTACGCGCCGCCTCGATCGTCTCGAAGAGAATCTCGGCGCTGCGAGAGTCGAGCTCTCGGCGGCCGAACTCGCCGAGATCGACAAGGCCGCGTCCAAGATCCGTGTCGAGGGCGAACGCTACCCCGAGGCACTCGAACGACTGACCGGGCGCTAGCCCACACACGACCACAGGAGGCAACAAATGAAGTACGTGACCCTTAACAACGGCGTGGAGATGCGGCAGCTCGGATTCGGCGTGTTCCAGGTACCGGACCCGGCCGAGTGTGAGCAGGCTGTGATCGATGCTGCGGAGGTCGGCTACCGGCTCTTCGACACTGCGGCGTCGTACATGAACGAGGAGGCTGTCGGACGCGGGCTTAGAGCCTCAGGTGTGCCGCGCGAGGAACTCTTCATCACGACCAAGCTCTGGATCGAGGACGCCGGCTATGAGAAGACGAAGGCGGCGTTCCAGCGTTCGCTCGACAAGCTGCAGCTCGAGTACCTCGATCTCTACCTCATCCATCAGCCGTTTGGCGACGTCTACGGCTCGTGGCGTGCGATGGAGGAGATTCTCGCCGAGGGCCGCGTTCGTGCCATCGGCGTGAGCAACTTCGCCCCGGATCGCCTCGTCGACCTGATCTTGCACAACGAGATTGTGCCAGCGATCAACCAGGTCGAGACGAATCCGTTCTGCCAGCAGATTGAGGCTCAGGAGACCATGACGGCCGAGGGCGTCCAGATGGAGTCGTGGGCACCGTTCGCCGAGGGCAAGAACGACCTGTTCACCAACGAGGTGCTGGCTGCGATCGCAGCCAGTCACGGCAAGTCCATCGCTCAGGTAGTTCTCCGCTGGCTCATCCAGCGTGGCGTGGTCGCGATTCCCAAATCGGTGCGCAAGGGACGCATGGCCGAGAACTTCGCCATCTGGGACTTCGAGCTTGACGAAGCCGACATGGACCGAATCGCGTCGCTGGACAGTGCATGCAGCCAGTTCTTTTCGCACCAGGATCCGCAGATGGTGCGGTGGCTCGGGATGCGGAAACTCGAACTGTAGGCATGAAGCAGTTCACTTCGGCGAATGCCGCGCGGCGGTAACAAACGCGTCCAACAAGTCCGACCATAGAATGCAGGCGGGGCTCCTTCGGGAGCCCCGTTTCGTTTACCCGCACGAGTGTCCTCGACCGGACAGAAGACCCGCTCCGCATGTTGCCTCCACCGCTCTTGGTAGCTCTAGCAAACATTGGTTAGCAATAGCTAGCTAAGGGTAAAGACACTGTAATGAACAGGAAGGGGAGGCAAATGCCCGAGTTTGTGAGCGTCCCGGTACCGGCCGACCGCGTCAAGGAAGTTTACGAGCTTCTTTCACGCGAGCCGTTCAGACCGTTGACCGCGCGCCCCGCCGTCGGGGTGGGCAACTCGGAGGTATGGACCGAGCCGCTCATAGATCGAATGTTCATCGAGTCATCATCTGCCATGCGGCGGATTCTGCTCGCTATAGCCGAGGAGTCGCCCAGATGGGTTACAACCAATCACATCGGCATCGCCTCCGGCCTGACCGTTCGGCAGGTCGTAGCTTCACTCGGCCCATTCGAGAAACGCGTTCGGGGCCGGTACGCAATGAGCAGCTGGCCGTTTGAGGCCAGGCAGTTCGTTGACGCCGGCATATTCAAGTACTCCATGTCTCCGGAAACGGCGGAGCGGATCGTCACATTGACCGCACAAGTTCGGCAGCACGAGGGAGGCGACGCTTAGCGCTCACAGCGCAGACGGGTGCTGCCGTCACCGTGCATGCAGATCACATTGCTTCATTAGGAGGGAATCACAATGCTATGGACCATCTTTGTCATCCTGGTTGTGCTGTGGCTTCTGGGCTTCAGTCTCAACATCGGCGGCGGGCTCATTCACACGCTGCTAGTCATCGCACTGATCGTGTTCGTATACAACCTGCTAACGGGTCGCCGTTCATAAACCACTGGGAGGCCCCGCACGAGCATGCCTATTCGGCGCAGCTGAGATGCGGGTCAACCGGCAAATAGAGGAGAGTTGATGTTATGGCCAGTTCAAGGGCAGTTTCATCCGATCGTCGCAGTCAAGTCCATACGGAAGTGCGTGCACCGATGGAGGTCGTCGTGTCGCGCGTCGTTATGTATGTCTTCGGCGTCATCGAGGTGTTTATTGGAGTCCGCTTTGTTCTCATGCTGCTGGGCGCCAATGCCGAAGCCGGCTTCGTGAAGATGGTCTACGGCGTATCCGGGGTCTTCATGGCTCCGTTCATCACGATCTTCAGCACACAGAAGGTCGAGGGAGCCATCTTCGAATGGAGCGCTCTCGTCGCCATCGCCGTCTACGCCCTGGTTGCATGGGGTCTGACCGCGCTGATCCGTGCTGTCAGCCCGCGTTCTCAGGCGCAGACTGTCGAGCGTGTCGAGTCGAAGGATGACAGCGTGGCTCAGCAGTAGTTCTTGTTGAGCTGAGTCTGTTACTCCCTAGTGCTTGATGAAATGGAGTTCACAATGGGATTCGATGATAAGGTCAAGAATGCTGCCGCCGAAGTGGCAGGTAAAGCAAAGGAATGGATCGGAGACAAGACCGACAACGAGCAGCTTGAATCGGCTGGCAAGTTCGATCAGGCATCCGCGAAAACCAAGCAGGCAGTCGAGGCCGTGAAAGACGATCTTAAGACCAAGCTCTCCGAAGCGCGCGACAGTGTCGCAGACAAGGCCGGGGATCTCAGCGACAAGATTTCCGACAAGGCCGATAAAGTGAAGGACCGCTCCGGAAGCTAGGTGCACCGCCCGAGAGGCGCTCTATCAGCCTTAGCAGCATTGGCTACCGTCAGCCAAGTCCGGCAATAGAATCCAGACAGGGCTCCTTCGGGAGCCCTGTCTCATCAACCGTGTGGGTATAGTCACTCGGCATAGCCACTACAGCCCTCAGGAGCCCCCATGTCGCATCTACTCGAGCCACTGACGATCGGCGCTCTCACGCTTAGGAACCGTCTCGTATTGCCGCCAATGGCGACATCAAAGGCGCGACCGGACGGCAGCATCAGTGACGAGCTACTGGCGTACTACGATGAAGAATCACGCGGTGGAGCGCTGGGACTCGCGATAACCGAGCACTGCTTCATCAGCGAGCAGGGACGCAACCGAATCGGACAGCCGTCGGTGGCAGATGATGCGATGCTCGAGGGGCTCACGGCTCTTGCCGGGGTCTTCCACGCCAACGGCGTTCCCGCAGTCGTGCAGATCAACCATGCGGGCGCTGCTTCGGTCGAACCCGACAAGCCTCTTGTCGGTCCTTCGAACGTCGCAACTCCGCTGGGGAGCGGTCGGACACCCCGGGCGCTCACTCCCGAAGAGGTCGCTGACATTCCGCGTCAGTTCGCGGCGGCTGCCAGGCGCGTGAAGGACGCCGGCTTTGACGGAGTGGAGATTCACTCGGCCCACGGGTACCTGCTTAACCAGTTTCTTTCCCCGCTCACTAATCAGCGCACCGACCAGTACGGCGGAGTGCTGGAGAATCGCATCAGACTCCACCTCGAGACGATTTACGCGGTTCGAGATGAGGTCGGGTCTGACTTCTTGCTCCTGCTTCGGCTCGGCGCACGCGACTATCTCGAGGGCGGAACCGTTATCGATGACAGCATTCAAGCCGCCCTCCGGTTCGAGGAAGCAGGCGTCGATGTGCTCGACATCACCGGTGGGCTCACCGGTTACGTTCGTCCTGACACCGACGAGCCCGGCTACTTCTCGGAACTCTCAGCCCTCATCAAGGCGGCAGTCTCGGTACCGGTCATCCTGACCGGGGGTGTCACCGAGCCGGATCAAGCAGAGAGTCTCCTTGCGCGTGACGCGGCGGACTTGATCGGCGTAGGCAGAGCGATGCTGCGTGATTCTGCGTGGGCTCTCAATGCGGTTCGAGCAGAACAGTAGCGCGAGGAGCATAGTGGCCTCCGCTTCATCTTGCCGAGACAAATCGTTGGGCGTTGGCTTGCGCGGCCGCATTGGCTAAAGTGTGTCGGTTGGTACGTCACAAAATGTCGCTAGCAAGGAGACGCTCGATGAGCAGCAGCAACGCCCCGACCCGCGAGGGCTTCACGACGACTTTGGGGGTGCTGGCGGCAACACTCGGCTCCGCAGTCGGGCTCGGCAACATTTGGAAGTTCCCATCGCTGACCGGGCAAAATGGTGGCGCCGCATTCGTTCTTGTCTACATCGTCTGCGTCGCACTCATCGGCCTGCCGGTCATGATCGCCGAGTTCATCATCGGGCGCAGGGCGAATGCTAACAACGTCGGCGCGTTCAAGAAACTCGCACCGACCAAACCCTGGTATCTAACGGGTGTCGCCGGCGTCGTTGCCGCATTCCTGATCATGTTCTTCTACACGGACGTTGCCGGTTGGGTCTATTCGTATGCGTTCAAGGCGCTTACTGGCGCCTTTGCGAATGCCGACTCCACACAGACTGCCGATATATTCAGCCAGTACATCGGTAGCGTCGCCGGTCCTCTTGTGTGGCAGTGGATCGTGCTTGTTGTCATCAGTGTCGTCATCATCGCCGGCGTCACCAAGGGCATCGAGCGAATGACCAAGACGCTCTTGCCGATCCTCTTCGTGCTGCTGCTCATCTGCGACGTTCGCGCCCTCACGCTTCCGGGTGCGTTTGCCGGGGTCGAGTATCTCTTCAAGCCGGACTTCGCCAAGATCACTGCACCGGTGATCCTGGCTGCGCTCGGCCTGGCTTTCTTCAAGCTCTCGATAGGCATGGGAACGATGACCACGTACGGCAGCTACATCGGCAAGCGCGAGAACATGCCGGTCAATGCGGTCAGAGTCGCCATGGCTGACACACTCGTGTCCTTGCTCGCGGGGCTCGCTATCTTCCCGGCGGTGTTCGCTTTTGGATTCCAGCCTGACGCTGGCCCGTCGCTGCTTTTCATCACCATCCCCGCTGTGTTCAACACGATGCCGTTCGGGCAGGTCTTCCTGACGATGTTCTTCCTGCTCGCGGCGATTGCAGCGACGGGAGCCATGATCTCGCTGCTCGAAGTCCCGGTTGCGTATCTCACAGAGGAGAAGAAGTGGTCGCGTTTCGCCGCCACTATCTTCTCGGCAGGATCGATGGGTGTTGTTGGTGTGTTGGCAACGCTCTCGACGAGCACGCTCTCTGAGTTCACCGTCTTTGGGAAGACGTTCTTCGACCTGTTCGATTTTGCGTCGTCAAACGTCTTGCTGCCAGTCGGCGGGATTCTCATATGCCTGTTCGCTGGCTGGAAGCTTGGTCCTGCGACCATCATCGATGAGGCGTCCAATCAAGGTGCGCTGAACAACCAAGTCTTCCTGAAGTTCCTGACGATCATGCTGCGCTGGGTCGCACCGATTGCCATCCTCTTGGTGCTGTTGAACGGTCTTGGAATCTTCAAGGTCTAGGCGGCCGAGTTCGTTCCGCAGAACTCGCAATGCATCAGCGTGATGACGCCGGACGCTTTGGCAGGTATTTCGCATGATATTCTGCTGCAGGTCGATTGATTGATTGGATGCACATGCGTCAGACAGAGCGAAGCCGTGAGATTCGCGCCCGTGTGGCGTCGCGGCCTATCAGACAGAAGAAGTCCCGGCGTAAGCGCACAGGCAGCGTCCTGGGCGCTGTAGCGCTGTTGTTCGTCGTAGCACTGGCCGTCGCAGGTGCTGTCGCGTGGAATATGCTCAATCAGCCCGCGGTGGACGTCGCCGCAGGCAAGCCGATCGACGTCCTTATCGAATCAGGTTCATCGACAACGCAGATCGCCGAGCAGCTTGCGGCTCTGGGCGTCGTCGATAATGCGTTGATGTTCAGGCTGCAGTCGCGACTTGCAGATGCTGACGGCACGCTCAAGGCGGGGGAGTACGGTCTGTCGACCGGCATGCCGTACGAGTTGGTACTCCAGAAGCTCGCCAAAGGACCCGACATCGTCTACTTCGACGTAGCGATTCCTGAGGGCTTCACGGCCAAACAGGTTGCCGCGCGCTTCGCCGCTCAGGCCGAGATTCCCGAAGACGAGATCATGCAGCTTGTAACCAACGGCGCCAAGGAGTTTTCGGCAGACCACCCGTACCTGGCCGATGCCTACCGAGACTCGCTCGAAGGATTCCTTTTCCCGGCCACCTACCGCATCAAGGAGGGCACCTCGGCGCATGATGTCGTCGAGATGCTCCTCGACGCATTCGACGAGAAGCTTGCCGAGGTAGACCTTGCGTATGCGAAGTCAAAGAACCTCGACGTCAACGATATCGTGATCATCGCGTCGATTCTCGAGCGCGAGAGCAAGATCAAAGACGAGTTCCCTCTGGTCTCCTCGGTCATCTACAACCGTCTCAGGAAGCCGATGCGCCTCCAGCTCTGTGCGACGGTTCTCTATGAGCTTCCCGAGGGCACGACCAAGCTCACTAATGACGATCTCAAGCTCAACAGTCCCTACAACACGTATCTCCATGACGGGCTGCCTGCGGGTCCGATCAGCAACCCTGGTCTGGCCGCCATCAAGGCCGCAGCCGCGCCCGCCGACACGAACTACTATTACTACGTGCTCACGGGCAAAGATGGCTCCCAGACCTTCGCTTCGACCTACGATGAGTTCCTGAAGGCGAAGCAGGTCTACAAGCAGGTCTTTGGCGACTAGACTGCGGTCGCTCAGCCCCTCTCCTCTGCTATCCTTAAGCGATGGCAAGTCGACGTTCTCGGCTGGGGGAGACGATGGCGGTGCAGATCACTGTCCGGTGGATCGAATCCGGCGTACTACGCTCAGATGGACTCGATTCACTGCCCGAGAAACTATCCGGCGCAGTGTGGATCGACGTCTTGGAGCCGGATGAGGACTCACTTGCGGCCGTGGCCTCGCTCTTTGATCTTCCACCGCTTGCTGTTGAAGATTGCCTCCACTTCCCGCAGCGGCCAAAGATCGATGTCTATCCGCACGTCACCTTCCTGGTCTGGCTCTTGCCGCATGTGGTCACCGGTGACGGTGTTGAGTCGTCGGAGCTCGACGTGTTTCTCGGCCCGGAGCACCTGGTCACCGTTCACCGTGAGCGTATCTCGGCCGTAACGCGGGTAGCTGAGAACGCCGAGGAATTCATGAATCGCGGCGTTGAGTGGACGCTGCACGCGATTCTCGACGCGGCCGTCGACGGCGTGTTCCCGGTTGTGGAATCGCTCTCAGATGAGCTTGAGACGCTCGAGGACCTCATGCTCGCCGACGCTCGACCCGCGAATCTGCAGAGGTTGTATGCGGCGAAGCGTTCGCTCGTGCAACTGCACAAAGTCGTTGGACCGGAGCGCGACGTCATCCGGGGGCTTGCCCGGCTTGAGGCGTTCGTCGAGCCCGAGGCGTACATGTACTTCCAGGACATCGGCGACCATCTGGCGCGCGTGGCAGATGAAGTCGACACGTACCGGGAGGTCGCTTCCGGCACCATGGATATCTATCTCTCATCGGTCAGCAACCGCATGAACGCGATCATGAAGCAACTTACGATCATCGCCACGATATTCATGCCGCTGACGCTCATATCGGGCATATACGGAATGAACGTCTTAAAGGGCATGTGGCCACCGGTCGATGCCGCGTGGGCGTTTCCCGCAATCATGGCATCCATGAGCGCTATCACCGTGTGGATGCTCTGGTACTTCAAAAGGAGAGACTGGTGGTAGAGGAGAGTACTGAAGAGGTTCATTCCGGGATCTACTCGGTAGCGAATCTCATAACCGTGTTGCGCCTATTGCTCGTTCCATTCTTCTTCGCCGTTCTGATCAGCGACTCTGAGCGCGCGAGACTGACAGCGTTTGCGCTCTATGCGCTCGCCGCATCAACCGATTGGGTTGACGGTCAGATTGCGCGTCGAACGCACACAGTGACGCAGGTCGGCAAGATCATCGATCCACTCGTGGATCGCCTGCTGCTGGCCTCTGGCGTCATCGGCCTCTACATCATTGGCGAGCTGCCGCTGTGGATTCCGACCGTGCTCATACTGCGTGACGTCTATCTTCTGTACGGCTCGTGGGTGCTTGAGAAGTACCACACCACCCAGCCGGTGAACTTCATCGGCAAAGTGACGACGGCCGTCCTCATGGTCGGGTTCTCGTTATTGATTGCCGGCTGGCCCGTCGTTGGCGGAGTGTTCGCTGGTCTGTGGTTCGTTTACGCCGGTATGGCACTGTCGTTCATCACAGCGGTGAAGTACACGTTTGATGCGAAGGAAACCCTCGACAAGGCGAAGGCTCAAGCCCGTAGCATCTAGGCGTTCGCGCCAGGACAGGAGGGTACTGCCTGTGAAAGCGGTCATCATGGCAGGAGGGGAGGGTACGCGTTTGCGCCCCCTCACAAGCACGCGTCCGAAGCCGATGGTGCCCATCGTCAACCAGCCGGTCATGGAGCACATTCTCGGCCTGGTCAAGCATCACGGGATATCTGACGTCGTGGCCACGCTCGCTTTCATGCCGCAAGTCATCGAGGACTACTTCGGTGACGGCGAGGAGTGGGGCACCAACATCACCTACGCGGTCGAAGAGTCTCCGCTCGGCACGGCGGGCTCCGTCAAGAATGCCGAGGACGCCCTCAAAGATGAACCATTCATCGTCATCTCGGGCGATGCGCTTACAGACATCGACCTGACCGAGATCATTGCGTTCCACGCCACGCATGACGGACCGGTCACGATTGCGCTCAAGCGTGTGCCTGACCCACTCGACTTCGGCGTCGTGATCACCGACGACTCCGGGAAGATCCAGCGATTCCTTGAGAAGCCAACGTGGGGTCAAGTGTTCTCGGACACCATCAACACGGGAATCTACGTGCTTGACCCGGTCATCTTCGACTTCATTCCCGACGGTGAGCCGTACGACTTCTCCTCGGAGTTGTTCCCTGCGCTCATGAGCGCAGGTTATGACTTGTACGGCTTCGTTGCCGAGGGATACTGGTGCGATGTCGGCAGCCTGGACTCTTATGTTGAGGCGCATCACGACATTCTCGATGGCAAGGCGATGATCTACATTCCCGGTGCCAAGGCACGAAATGATGTGTGGGTTGGTAAGGGTGCCGACATTGATCCGGGCGCGGTGATCGGTAGCAAGGTCGTCATCGGCGCAAACACGCGCGTTCGCGCGGGTGCACATGTCGATGACTACACCGTCATCGGCGACAACTGTCTGGTCGGCTACGACACAGTCCTTGAACACTCGATCGTATGGTCCGACTCGTTCGTCGGTGCAGGCTCTGAAGTGCGAGGTGCCGTCGTCTGCCGGGGTGTTGATATTCGTGCCAGGGCGAGGGTGGAGCCGGGGGCGGCAATCGGCGATGCCACAGTCGTGGGGCACGGGGCCATTGTTGGCAACGACGTCCAGGTCTATCCGTACAAGCGCATTGAATCCGGCGCGGTCGTTACGTCGTCGCTCATCTGGGAGAGCACCGGATTTCGTTCGCTCTTCGGGACCGACGGAATCTCGGGGCTCATCAACATCGACATCACTCCCGATCTTGCGCTCAAGGTTGCGCAGGCGTTCGGAAGCATCCTGCCGAGCAAAGCGCACGTGGTCGTAAGCCGGGATTCGAGCCGGGGCGCCCGCATGGTCAAGCGCGCGGTCGTCGCGGGGCTCAACTCCACCGGCAATCACGTCCGGGATCTTCGCGTGTCGTCTCCGGCCATTACGAGGTTCACCGCGCGGGACACCCGGTGCGAAGGTGGCGTTCACGTGTGCGCGTCGTCAAAGGATCCGCAGACACTTGAGATTCACTTCTACGACAAGGCCGGTATCGACCTGGCACCTTGGGTCGAGAAGAAGGTCGAGCGTTTGTATTTCAGGCAGGAGTTCCGACGGGCCTTTTTCGACGAGATCGGCGAGATTCTCTATCCGCCGCGTGCGCTTGAGTACTACACATCGGGTCTGATGGACGCGCTCAACGGGGCGTCGCCGGTCTTCCAGCGGCGAACGATCGTGGTCGACATGGGACTCAGCCCTGCGTCATTCGTGCTGCCACAGGTTGCTGGCACGTGGGACGTGGAGCTTGTTGCACTGCGCCCGTTTGTTGATTCTGAGCGCTCAGCTCTCGCCGCCGCGCGTGACGAGATTCTCGGTCAGTTGTCCCGCTCGATGGATATGTTCCGGGCCGGACTTGGCGTTTCCATGGATGCCACCGCCGAGCGGATCACGCTCGTGACCGCTGACGGTCGAGTTCTTGATGCGGACACTGCCCTTCATGCAATGCTGTATCTGTGGTGCCGAACTGACAGCAGCGATCGCTGCGCAGCTGTACCACTCACGGCGTCGCGGGTCATCGAAGGTATCGCGCAGGCGACAGGTCACTGTGTCGCGCGGGTTGGAACGTCGCGGCGCTCGTTGTCTGCGGCCGCATTGCGTCCCGAGGTCGGTTTCGCCGGCTCGCAGACAGGTGGCTTCGTGTTTCCCGCGTTCCTTGCTTCATACGATGCGGTGATGAGCCTTGGGATGACACTGCGCATGCTTGATCAGGTGGGGATGTCACTTGACGAAGTGGTCGACGCTCTGCCGTCGTTCTACCTGAGGCGCCGCCAGGTCTTCTGCCCGTTCGATCGCAAAGGTGCTGTCATGCGTCAGATGGCTGAATTCGGGCAGCATCGTGAGGTTGAGATGACCGAGGGTGTTCGGGTCGTCGAAGACAACGGTTGGGCGCTGGTCTTGCCACATGCGACGGATGCGCTCGTCGAGGTGTTCACCGAAGGCGATTCTGCCGAGTCGGCGGATGCGATTGCCGCCCGCTACGTCTCATTCGTCGAGCACGCTATCGAAGAGGAATGACCGTTCGGCCTGCTCCTTGCTTGTAACGCTCCCGTGTCGTCCGCACTATTTCACTGGCACGTCTTGTATACTTTCACGACGTTTCTTGTACCTGTTTAGCAGAGGATGGGCATGACTGAAGATACCGAGATCATGCAGGCCGTTTCCGAGGATTCAGCCGATAGCGTGACCGAGACTGAGCCTACAGTTCGTACGCGTTCGCACAGCAAGCCCAAGAGTGGCATCGCCGGCTGGCTCGGCGGTCTTTCTACGCCCGTACGATGGACGGTCATCATTGGTGTCGCCGTCGCCGGGCTGCTGCTTATTAGCGTCGGCGCGGATGCTGCCTTCTCGGCAGGCAGAGTGCACCCCGGCGTGAAGGTTGCCGGTATTGCCGTTGGCGGAATGACTCGTGCTGAGGCGGCCGCAGCCATAGATTCTGGCACGAAGCCGCTGCTTGACCGCCCCGTGAAGGTCACTATCGAAGCCTCGTCATGGGATATCACCGCAGCTCAGGTGGGCGCTTCCATTGACGCGTCCGCGCTGGCTGAAACCGCATATGGAATCGGTCGGACCGGCGGCTTCGGCGGCGTGGTCGGTGCTCGAATCACAGCCTGGCTTGGCCGAGAGAACATCGCGGCAGTCGTTACTGCCGATGAAGTACTCGTCAGCACTGTGCTCGGCGATATCGATGCCGACGTAAGCGTACCGGCAGTCGATGCGTCTGTGGAAGTCTCCGGGACCGACGTTCGACTCATCGCTGACAAGGGTGGCGAGGGTGTAGACCACAGCGTTGCCCGCGAGCTCATTCTTAAAGCGTTCGTGTTGGAGAATCGTGACATCGAGCTCACGCTCGTGCCTCAGGCAGCATCCATACGCGAGGAGGGTGCTCGTGCTGCTTACGACGATGCGCTCAGGATGGTGAGCGGGCCGCTCAAGCTTGTGTATGACAAGAAGACGTGGGAAGTGTCAGCCAAGACCATAGGCGGCTGGCTCGCATTCCGCTCGGCCGGAGCGACTGCCAGCGCCGAGGCGTCTTCTGGCACGCTTGAATGCTATCTCGACAGCGCGGAGGTATCAGCGACTGTTGTTCCTCTCGTCAAAGAGGTTGGCAAGGTAGCCAAGGATGCGTCGTTTAAGGTTGCGTCCGGCAAAGTCACCATCGTGCCGGCCCAAGACGGTCTTGGACTTGATGCCGAGGATCTTGCTGATCGCCTTATGGTCGCTCTCGCCGGAACAGGAGAGCGCACGGCTGAGCTGCCCATGCAGCGCGTCGAGGCCGCTATTACGACTGACGACGCGAAGGCCATGGGCATCTCTACGCGCCTGTCCACATACACCACTTCGTACTCGGCAGGCAATGCACCGCGAGTGAACAACATCCATGTTCTTGCAGATGCGCTTGACGGGACGCTCGTTGCGCCTGGTGAGGTGTTCTCATTCAACGGGGCGATTGGCCAGAGAACCGCTGAGAAGGGCTATCAGGAGGCCAACGCTATCGTCAACGGCGTGCTCGTTCCGCAGCTCGGCGGCGGTATATGTCAGATGGGCACAACGGTGTTTAACGCCGTATTCTTCTCCGGGCTTCCAGTTGTTGAGCGACACAACCACTCGCTCTACATCAGCCATTACCCGAAGGGCCGCGATGCGACCGTCTCATGGGGTGGTCCAGACTTCAAGTTCCGCAATGACACTGAGAACTGGATTCTCGTCGCAACCGCCTATACCAGCTCAACTGTGACGGTCTCTTTGTACGGGACAGAAACCGGCTATAAGGTGACGTACAATACCGGGCCATTCACGAACACCGTTGCGTACAAAGTCCGTGAGATCAAAGATGCCACCCTCCCCAAGGGCACGAAGGTAGTCGATGAGAAGGGCGTGAGCGGCCGCACTGTCGTGGTGACGCGCAAGGTCACCTTGAACGGCAAGGTCGTTCGTGAAGACACCTTCAAGTCCGTGTATAAAGCATCCGAGGAAGTCGTTCGTATTGGTACGAAGGAAACGAAGCCATCAACACCGTCCACGTCTTCGCCTTAGGCGTTTGACTGGAGATACAGCCGAAGGGGGAAGGCGTGTTCCAGCCTGATTTCGAGGGAATGCCTCGTACTGACATTGAGGTGCTCCAGCTCGAGCGTCTCATGAAGACGTTGTCGCGCGTATACGACCGCGTACCAACGTACCGTTCGAAGTTCGATGAGGTGGGCGTGCATCCCGACGCGATTCGCTCGCTGGCGGATCTTGCCAACGTGCCGTTCACGGTGAAGGACGATTTGCGGGCTGCGTACCCATACGGGATGTTTGCAGCGCCAATGCGTGAGATCGTGCGCGTGCACTCATCATCAGGCACAACCGGGCAGGTCACTGTTGTGGGCTACACCAAGGGAGATATCTCCCGTTGGGGTGACTTGATGGCCCGCACGCTCGCTTCGGCAGGCGCGACCGCTGACGATATCGTGCAGATCAGCTACGGATATGGCCTCTTCACGGGTGGTCTCGGCGTGCATTACGGCTCCGAGCGGCTCGGTGCAGCCACCATTCCGATCTCAGGCGGCAACACCAAGCGCCAGGTTCAGGTCATGAAGGACTTCGGAGTCACAGTACTTGCCGCGACGCCGTCATACGCACTTCTGCTCGCGGAAACTGCGCTCGAAATGGGCATCGACCTGCGCGACTTGCCGCTCAAAGCCGGCGTCTTTGGTGCTGAGCCGTGGAGTGAGAATATGCGCAAGCAGCTTGAGGAAGCTCTGGGCATCCTGGCCATCGATATCTATGGGCTGTCCGAGGTCCTTGGGCCTGGCGTTGCGGCAGAGTGTGAGTGCAAGAATGGACTGCACGTCAACGAAGACCACTTCATCATCGAGATCATCGATCCGGAGACCCTGCAGCCCTTGCCTGATGGCGAGATGGGTGAGGTCGTGTTCACGACTATCACCAAAGAGGGTATCCCTGTTATCCGGTACCGCACTCGAGACATCTCCCGGATCATCCCCGGTCCCTGCTCCTGTGGTCGCACCTTCCGACGCATGCAGCGTGTCAGCGGTCGGACGGACGACATGCTTATCATCCGCGGGGTCAACGTGTTCCCAAGTCAGATCGAGCAAGTCCTGACAGGCATCCCCGGGGTCGCACCGCATTACCAGGTCGTTCTCACCAAACGTGGAACGCTCGACCACGTGGCGGTCCACGTTGAGGTTGGAGCGGACTTTGCCTTCGACGAGATCAGGGAGCTTGAGAAGCTGCGGCGTCGTGTCGGTGCCGAGATAGCATCTGCGCTCGCCATCTCAATCGAGGTCAAGCTCGTGGAGCCGAAGTCGATCCAGCGCAGCGAGGGCAAGGCCAAGCGCGTCTTGGACCTTCGTGCCGAGGGGAGTGTCTGATTCATGATTCAGCAGATATCTGTCTTCCTTGAGAACAAAAGCGGGCGCCTGGCCGAGCTGACGCGTGCTCTGGGCAATGCGAACGTCAACATGCGTGCCTTGATGGTCGCTGACACGGCCGAGTTTGGAGTGGTCAGGGTAATCTGCGATGTGCCACACAGAGCCCTTGGAGTACTCGATGCTGCCGGTTTCGGCGCGACGATCACGGATGTGATCGCGGTTGAGGTGCCGGATCGCCCGGGCGGTCTCGCTGACGTTCTTGAGACACTGGACGCAGCGGGCATGAATGTGGAGTATGCCTACTGCTTCGTTGAGCCGACAGGGGAAGCAGCGGTCGACATCTTCCGTGTAGATGACCCTCTGGCTGCCGAGGCTGCGCTCTCAGCTGCAGGCCTGGTTGTCGTGGAGCCGGGTGCGCTCTACTCGGCTGACTGAGTCGTCGGCTCGGTATCCGAACCACATACGTCCTCGACGCGTGACTCCGGATCAGGGTCGAGCGAGCGTGCTAGGTCACAAATCGCTGCCGAGTCGCCCGGGCAGCCGAGCGGCGTCACGCTGACCGATTCATCCTTGGCACCAACAAGATCCCTCACCACTGCGCGGATGCGGTCGCCTGCAATCTCGGCACCGGGCTTGGGCGTGTGTGGCAGCATGACCAAGAATCGTCCATCACCGAGATAGCCGACGTCATCAACAAGGCGAACATCGTTGCGGATATGGGACGCCACGCTGCGAAGGAGCGTTCGCTGGCGCGAGGGCCGGAGGTCCGCAAGGAGCCCTGGTGCGAGGCTGAGAATCGCGATTGCGAACGGTGTTTCATACCGCTGGTACTGGCCGAGGCCGCTCTTGAGCGTCTGGGCACAGTACGCCCGATTGTAGACGAGCGTGTATTCGTCGAGCATCAAGTTCCCGTCGAGACGCGCGAACAGATACTTGATCCTGCCGAAGAACTCGCCACCTATGATACCGACCAGTGCGTATACGACCGCGCGGGTCGTGATCATAACAAGCAGTGTACGATTCGGTCCAAGCTGGCTCAGCAGCGGTATGCGCATGATCACGTAACCCAGGATAGCTGCGAATGCCGCAATCGAACCCCCGTCGCGACCCCAATGCACGGCGCAAGCAAGCACGACGATGATCATCAGCTGTGCGACGACTTCCTGCCATGCGACTGTCGTAGCGCTTGATCCGAGAGCCACGCTCCCGACCACAACAAGTGCACCCAGTGTGGTCATGAGTAGTTCGAATCGCGAGTACTTCAACGTCAGATCCTCCTTGGACTGAGCATTGCGAGCGCGGCCGAGTCTAGTTGATGAACGGGTGGTTGGGACAAGTGATCGTTCCAGCGATCGGGTCGAACGTGAGCGGTGACTTGTCGAGCGGGCACACGCTGATGAAATCCCACGTGTTGGCATACCCCTCAAGGAAATCCAGAGAAGTCGTGCCGGGGAATTCGCCCTTTTCCGCGCTGTAGACGTTCAAGGCACTGTAGAGGGTGCGCTGGTTGGACAGACAGGCAGCCTCGGCTGCGCGCGCCGTGATCGATCTGTATGAGGCGATCGCTGTGAGTGCAAGAATCCCGATGATAAAAATGACGACCATGAGTTCAGCGAGCGTGAACCCATCGTCATGTGTTTGCGGTGCGGTGTGGAACTTCTTCACTGTGTCCCCCCGGCAGAACGAGGCTGCCATTGTGTCTGTGTGAGTATAGATGAAACGGGCTATACCGTCAGTTCATCGGCAGGCAACGCGCTGTCGCTGAGCGCTTAGGCAGTCGACCCACGAAACCGATACAATGTGTCACTGTCAAGCCACTCACTCACGGAGAAGCCGATGCACGTTCGCAGCGTGTCCGTTCGTCGCCGCCTTTCCGGCGTAGCTGCGTTGATCGTGGTCGTGCTGCTCGTTCCACTCAATGCCTCTGCCGAGGTTCGTGGTACTGATCTTCTTGGCGAGAACAACGTCGCCAGTTCCCGTGAGCTTCAGGCCGTTGCTCCGGATGTCATCATGCCCGCGGGTGTGCTTGAGACCTTCGATGGGCAGGTTCTGTGGGCGCGGGATGGCGACGCCGAGCGCGCGATGGCGAGTACAACGAAGATTATGACGGCCATCGTTGTTCTCGATAGCGTCTCCGACCTCTCGGAGGTCGTTGCTGTTCCTGCAGTGGCCGCCAGAGTGGGGGAGTCGGGCGTCGGACTGAAGGCCGGGCAGCAGCTCACAGTGCGCAAGCTGCTCGAAGCCATGCTTGTCCATTCCGGCAACGATGCTGCGACCACGCTTGCTGTACACGTGGGCGGTTCGGTCGATGGTTTTGTGAAGCTCATGAACGAGAAGGCCGCGAGCCTGAGCCTCAAGAACAGCCAGTTCGCGAATCCTCACGGTCTTGACGAGTTCGGCCATCATACGTCTGCCGCTGATCTGGCGACGATGGCTCAATATGCAATGAACAACCCTGATTTCAGGCAGATCGTAGGCATGCGCACCGTGAGCGTTCCCGTAGCTAGTGGCACGAGGCGCTACGATGCAAGCAACCTACTCATCGGCAAGTACGAAGGCGCCACCGGTGTCAAGACCGGGTGGACGAACGATGCGGGCTACTGCCTTGTCGCCTCTGCCGAACGGGGCGGTGTCGAATTGTTTGCGGTCGTTCTCGGCACGAAGACTGAAGATGCACGATTCGTGCAGGCGAAGAAGCTGCTCGACTGGGGATTTGAGCACTACGGAGTACGGCAGGTCACGAGCGCGGAGGAGACTGCGTCTATCGTTGCAGTCACGGACTACCTCGATCAGAGCGTTGCTGCGCTCGTTGCCGAGTCTGCGTCTGTGCCCGTGTACGACGTTCTCGGAGACATCACGATGAGTGCGGATGTCGAGACACAGATCCAGGCGCCCGTCGTCAAGGGTCAGCGGCTTGGAACGCTTTCTGTACAGCAAGGTGGACGGCTCATTGCACAGGTGTCTATCATCTCAGCAGCTGACGTACCCGTGCCCGACGGTTGGGCTCGGTTCAAGATCGGAATAACGCGCCTGTGGCGCAAGATATTCGGCGGGCAGCTACAAGCCGCTCCAGTCACCGTGATGTGACTGGAAGAGAAGGGACTATCATGACCGAGGACTTGTTGAGTACGCCTCTTTATCAGGAGCATCTGGCGCTTGGCGCGCGCATCGTGCCGTTCGCCGGCTGGGAAATGCCAGTGCAGTACGCCGGCATCATTGAGGAGCACAAGGCTGTGCGGGCCTCGGTGGGAATCTTCGATGTCTGTCACATGGCCGAGTTCCGTTTCTTCGGCTTTGATGCGTTTGAGGCGCTACAGAAGATCATCACCAACGATCTGGGGAAGATAGCCGAAATCGGCAGCGCGCTTTATACGGTGATGTGCGATGAGGACGGTGGAATAATCGATGACCTCATCGTCTATCACACCGGTGATATCGAGTACCTCGTGATCGCGAACGCCGCGAATCGACAGACTGACTGGGACTGGATCACGTCGCATCTGCCTGAGAGCGTTGAGTCCGTTGATGAGTCTGATCGCACGGGTTTGATCGCGGTTCAGGGTCCACGGGCACTTGAGGTCATCGCTAGCCTCGCCGGTGATGACTTCGAGCCGCCGGCTCGATTCCACATCGCTGAGGCAGTCCTTGCCGACGTACCCGTACTCATCGCCCGCACAGGCTACACGGGAGAAGATGGGGTCGAGATTCTCTGCCATATCGATCGCGCCGTGGCTATCTGGCGCGTTCTGCTTTCGTTCGCCGAGGTCACGCCGTGTGGACTTGGGGCCCGCGATACCTTGCGTCTTGAGATGGGCTATCCGCTCTACGGCAGCGACATGGATCGTGGAGTGGACCCGATCTCAGCCGGGTTGGGTTGGGTTGTCCCTAAGGCGAAGACCGACTTTATCGGCGCCGAGGCCATCGCGCGCATCCGCGAAGCAGGGCCGCAGCGCAAGCTCGTGGGACTTGAAGTCAGTGAAGGAGTGCCGAGACACGGCTATCCCGTGTTGCACGACGGCACCGAGGTGGGTAAGGTGGCAAGCGGCACGTACTCTCCGACGCTTGAGCACGGAATAGCGACGGCGTATGTACCTGCGGAGCTTTCCGCACCCGGCACGGAGCTCGTGATCGCGATTCGGCGCAAGCAAGTCGCGGCAACGGTCGTCCGGCCACCGTTCGTGAAGCAGACGTCGTTGTCTGTACGCCCGTCGTAGTCAAACATCCGAGAGGAGCGTTCCCGTGTATCCGAAGGAACTCAAGTACGACAAAGAGCACGAGTGGATCAAGGTCACCGATGATGTAGCCGTTGTCGGCATCAGCGATTTTGCACAGGATCAACTTGGCGAGGTCGTGTATGTGGATCTGCCTGCTGTTGGCGACGAGATCGTAGCCGGCGAGAACTTCGGTGAGATCGAGTCCGTGAAGTCGGTCTCTGAGCTCATCTCCCCGGTCTCCGGCGAGGTTGTTGAGGTCAACGATGCTCTCGGCGACACTCCTGAAACCGTCAATGAGGATCCGTACGGTGACGGCTGGATGATCAAGATCAAGATGGGCGATCCCGCGCAGGTCGATGACCTCATGACCGCTGATGAGTACGAAGCGTTCGTCGCTGAGGAAGCCTAGGGGTATGCGCTTCATTCCTGTCTCCTGCGAGCAGCGCGAAACAATGCTGCACGTCGTCGGTGCGCGCACCGTCGACGATCTTTTCGAAGTCATACCTGAAGATGTCCGGCTGTCGCGTCCGCTTGCGCTTCCGCGCGGGATGAGTGAGATAGAGCTCGCCGATGAGCTCGAGGGTCTGGCTGCGTCCAATACGAGCGGTCTGGTGTCGTTCCTCGGCGGTGGGTGTTACGACCATTACATCCCGGCGATCGTGGATTCAATGGTGAGCAAGCCGGAGTTCTTCACGGCCTACACGCCGTACCAGCCTGAGATCAGCCAGGGCACATTGCAGGCCATCTACGAGTATCAGTCGATGGTCTGCGCGCTCACTGGCATGGACGTCGCGAACGCGTCGATGTACGACGGAGCCACTGCGTTTGTCGAGGCGGCGCTGATGGCAGCCCGTGTGACGAAGCGCGACAAGGTCGTCGTAAGTGCTGCGGTTCATCCCGAGTGGCGCGAGGTTCTCACGACATACGCCGAGTCGGGCATGATCGAAGTCGTTACGTGTCCGGTCGCAGACGGCCGTACAGACATGGTCGCACTTGAAGAGCTCGCGGCGGACGCCGCAGCCGTGCTTGTGACATCTCCGGCGTTCCTCGGCGGCATTGAGGACGTTGCGGCGATCGCCGGGCTCGCCCATGCAGCTGGAGCGCTCCTGGTGGTCGGCACCAACCCGATTCTCCTCGGCGTGATGGAGGCTCCGGGCAATCTGGGAGCTGACATCGTCGTGGGCGAGGGGCAGCCGCTCGGAAGTGCTATGTCGTTTGGTGGTCCCGGGCTGGGTCTCTTTGCATGCCGCCAGCAGTTCATCAGGCAGATGCCAGGCCGGCTCGCCGGTCGCACGACTGATGTGGACGGGCGCCCCGGATTCGTGCTCACGATGCAGACTCGCGAACAGCACATCAGGCGCGAGAAGGCGACGTCGAACATCTGCTCCAATCACGCACTCAACGCACTGGCTGCCGGTGTGTACCTCGCGTCAGTCGGCTCAGTCGGGCTGGCCGGCATCGCGCGCGCCTGCGTCGCGAAGGCACACTACCTGCATGATGCGCTCATCAAGACCGGGCGGTTCACGACCGTGAACGATGTGCCGTTCGCACATGAGTTCGCGCTGCGCTATGACGGCGATGTCAGTGCGATGCAGCACACGCTGTTGGAGCGCGGCTACCTCGCCGGTCTCGACCTGCATCGGTTCTCGGACGATTACAACAACGTCGTCTTGTTCGCCGTGACTGAGAAGCGTACCCGCGCACAGATGGACCGGTTCTTGGAGGAGGTGGCGTCGCTGTGAGTGAGCACATGAAGCGTGAAGCGGTCGCCCGCCCGCTCATTTTCGAGACCGGCTCTCCCGAGTCTCGTTGTGTTGAAGCGCCGACCCTCGATGTGCCCGATGTCGATCTTGACGCGGCACTCGGCGGTAACGCGCGCGCTGTGGCGCCCCGGCTGCCGCACGTGACGGAAGTTGAGATCGCGCGTCACTACGCGCATCTCGCAAGCGTCAATTTCGGAGTCGACAACGGATTCTATCCGCTCGGTTCCTGCACGATGAAGTACAACCCTCGCATCAATGAGTGGGCGTGCCGCCTGCCCGGTTTCGCCGGCGCACATCCATATCAGCCTGCCGAAACGGTTCAAGGCGCTCTTGGTCTGATTCATGGATTGCAGGAGTCGCTCGGAGAGATCAGCGGTCTTCCGGCAGTCACCCTCCAGCCCGCAGCAGGCGCCCATGGTGAGCACACCGCGCTCATGATGATACGTGCGTATCACGTGACCAACGGCGATGCTCGCAAGCGCGTCATCATTCCCGACGCCGGCCACGGCACCAACCCGGCCACAGCTGCGATGTGTGGCTACACGGTGACCCAGGTGCCGAGTAATGACCGTGGTGGCGTTGACCTTGCCGCACTTGAGGCCGCTCTCGACACTGACGTTGCAGCGCTCATGCTCACGAACCCGAACACGCTCGGTCTCTTCGATGAGAACATCGTCGAGATCACCCGTATGGTTCATGAGGTCGGCGCTCTTGCATTCTGCGACGGCGCGAACCTGAACGCCATCCTCGGCAAGGCGCGTCCCGGCGACATGGGCTTCGACGCAATGCATATCAACTTGCACAAGACGTTCTCCACGCCTCACGGCGGCGGCGGACCGGGCTCTGGCCCGGTTTGTGTGGCCGAGAAGCTCGCGGAGTTCCTGCCCGGGCCGATCGTCGCGAAAGACACGGACGGCAGCTTCATGCTTGCCACCCCCGCTCGCTCGATCGGTCGCGTCAAGGCGTTCCTCGGCAACTTTGGCGTCCTTGTTCGTGCGTACGCGTACATCCGCGCACTGGGCGCTGAGGGAATCACCGAGGTGTCCGAGCAAGCAGTTCTCTCAGCGAACTACCTCAAGGAACGGCTCAAGGGTGCGTTCGATATCGCCTACGATCGTACGTGCATGCATGAGTTCGTGATTTCCGGCGAGCGTCAGCGCAAGCAGCACGGCGTACGCACGCTCGATATGGCGAAGCGTCTGCTTGATCATGGCGTTCATCCGCCTACCGTCTACTTCCCGCTGATCGTGCATGAGGCGATGATGATCGAGCCGACCGAGACCGAAAGTCTCGAGGTTCTCGACAGCTTTGTCGATGCGATGTTGCTCATCGCGCGTGAGGTTGAAGAGGACCCAGAAATGCTGCATGAAGCGCCGTACACGACGCCCGTGCGCAGGCTTGATGAGGCTGCGGCGGTCAAGCAGCCCGATCTTGCATGGAAGCCCGCGGAGTAGCGCCAGGAGACTCGATCTCGCGTGCAGACATGGAGACTGATACAGGACGGCCCGCAAGACGGCGCATGGAACATGGCCGTCGACCGGGCCGTCCTTGCTGCCCGGGCGGCGGGGGAGGCACCCCCCACGCTCCGGCTTTACAGCTGGCACGTGCCTACGGTCACCCTCGGACGCTTTCAGTCTCTTGATGACGTGGACATGCAGTACTGCAGTAAGCACGGGTTCGATGTCGTTCGACGTCCGACCGGTGGGCGGGGAGTGCTGCACGACGACGAGGTCACCTACTCCGTCACCGCGTCGCTTGAAGACGGCATGCCGAGGGGTGTCAGCGCGAGCTACCGCCTTTTGTGTGGTGCTTTGGCCGAGGCGTACAGTCTGCTTGGTGTGCCGGCTGTCCTGACAGGTCGCGCCCGGGGCGAGAAGGCTGCGGGCGCGTGCTACCTGCATGCGACGCACGCAGACCTCTCGCTTGGAGCAGCGAAGCTCTCCGGCAGCGCGCAGGTTTGGGACCATCACGCGGTGCTCCAGCACGGGTCGTTCGTGCGCACGCGCGACGTTGAGGCAGAGTCTCGCGTCTTCAAGCTTGGCGAGCTTGGTGGCAAGCGGCTTCGTGCCGAGACTGCCACGTTGGAATCGGCGCCAGGCGGCCCTCCGACGACGGCTGCGATCACCTCGGCCATTTGTGAGGCATTTGAGATGTCGCTGCAGATCGAGCTCAAGCCCGGCGTGCTGTCCGCTGCAGAAATTCAGGCAGCGGAGAGCCTGCGGGAGAGCTTCAATCGCGCTGAGTGAGGGTATACGTGGGGTTGAGGTAGAGGCGCGGTCATGTCATGTGCTTCTGCTACAATCACGAGAGGTCATGCAGTTCGTCGGCAGTTGGAGGATATCGATGGGCGAGGAGAAGAAGCGCAGCTCTGATGAAGCGCTGCTCAACCTTGAAGATAGGTCCGTTGAAGAACTCAGGCAGCTCCTTGACGGCTTGTATGAGGATGAGCAGAAAGTCAGCTACAGAAGGCGCGTCCTGCATGGCAAGATCGACATCCTTCGGGCTGAGCTGGTCCGACGGCTCAAGACACAACGGGAAACCGGTGGCGATGTCGTTTCGGGCCACGATATCGAACGATTGATTGAAATCATGTCGAGCGACCTGCACGGTGTCTCAAAGTACGACGTCGCAGCCGTCGATGAAGACGACGACCGGGACGAGTAAACCGACAACTCCGCACGATAGGTATTCAAAACGAGGAGGAAGCGTGTCGACTGTTGCCGAGAAGATCCAGGCGTTTTTGAACGACCTCGCCATCGATGTCATCGAAGAGCGTGTCGTCGAGTACGTTATCCGTGAGGTTCAGAATGGACGCAAGCTGTCCGAGGCGCTGCATGATCCGTACGTCAAGAATCGCCTGAGCGATGAGAAGCTCGCGCGCGTGCTTGAGAACCCAGAAGTGTCGGCTGCTCTTGAAGCGCAGATCGCACAGTCATTCAAGAAGCGCGAGTTTGGTTTCACCGAGTAACTCGCGCTGTGCACGCTCATGACGGAGGTGGTCGGTATGGACAAGTGCCCTGCATGCGACAGCGCCGTCAGCGCTGAAGACAGCGTATGTCCTTCATGCGGAGTGCGGCTTGTTGGTGCTACCGCATCGTTTGAGCCCGTTGCCGCTGAATCGTCAGTCAGGTCTCCTGAGGCGGTATCCGCCGATGGACCGGTCCTTGTCGTGCACAAAGGCGCTGAAGTAGGAGAGCGGTTCTACATCGATCGCGATCATCTATCGGTGGGTCGTGACCCTGGTTCGGACATCTTCTTGAACGACGTGACGGTCTCCCGTAGTCACGCACGTTTGCACCTCTCGCCAGAGGGAGTCACGGTCGAGGATGCAGGCTCGTTGAACGGCACGTACGTCAACGATCTACTGGTAGACAAAGCACTTCTTCATAGCGGAGATGCGCTGCAGATCGGGCGGTTCCGAATGATATTCCTTTCTGGGGGAGGTGCGTAGGGTGTCTGGCGGTCATCGTGAGTACATGACAATCGGAGAGGTCGTCGAGAAGCTCTCGGACCAGTATCCGGATCTTTCGATCTCGAAGATTCGCTTCCTGGAAGACGAGGGTCTCGTCTCACCGGAACGAACAGGTGGAGGCTATCGCAAGTTCCATCCTGCTGATGTCACGCGGATAGAACTCGTTCTGAGGTTGCAGAAGGAGCACTTCATGCCACTCGCGGTCATTCGCGAGAAGCTGAAGGATGTCGATAAGGGCCGCGTGCCTGCAGAGTTGCAGCCTGCTGTGTCGAATACGGAGACGCTTGCTCTTCCGCTCGGCGAGGCTGAGGCTGTGCCTGTCTCTCAGGCCCCGGACATGCTCGGCCTGACCACTGCTTTTGTGAAGGAGCTGGCGGAGTTCGGGCTTGTGAGTCTGGTGAAAGGCGAGCGTGGCGAGGAGATCGTCGGCACTGACATCGCGATTGCACATACCTGCTGGGATATGCGCAAGTTCGGCATAGAGCCCAGGCATCTACGCATGTACGAGACGTTCGCCGAGCGAGAAGCTACGTTCTTCTCGCAGGCGCTGATGCCCGGTTTCCGCCATCGTACGCCTGAGGTTCGCCAGAAGCTCATGGACACGCTTAATGAGCTTACAGAGCTCACTGGTGCGCTCAAGCGATCGATGTTGCACCGCGCGCTGGCGCGCGTTTTCGATGACGTAATGTAGCGTGCCATGAACGACGAGACTGATCAGTACGCTGAGTCGCTGCCTGTGTCGGCACGTGTTGCGGGCATCAGTTTCGCCCACCCTAGCGAGCGCGTTGCTGCTCAGATTCTCGACTTCTACCGCATCAACTGGGCATACGAGCCGCGCTCGTTCCCAATCGAGTGGGACGGCCAGGGCAATGTCATAGCCGCCTTCGCTCCCGATTTCTACCTTCCTGATTTTGATCTGTTCATAGAGCTCACGACTATGAACCAGAAGCTTGTTACCAAGAAGAACCGGAAGGTGCGTCGTCTGAAGGAGCTCTATCCGGAGATCAATATCAAGATTCTCTACCAGAAGGACTTCAGGCGGTTGCTGTTCAAATATGGCATCCCGGTCGAGGAGCGTCCGCACAGTCAGGGTGGGGGACTGAGCGCGGGACCAGGTCATGATTCCGGGACTGAGCTGTGAGCGGCTATCACGCTTTTCATGATCCCGTTATCGAGGGTGTCTTGTACTCTTCGGAGGAGATAGCCGACATCGTTGTGCGCCTCGGCAAGCAGATCACCGAGGATTATCGCGGGCGCGATCTGGCACTGATTACGGTCTTGCGCGGGGGGTACGTGTTTCTCGCCGACCTGTGCCGAGCCATCGACTTGCCTCTGAGTCTTGATTTCATGGCCATCTCGGCCTACGGAGCGGGTGGCGGCGCCGTTCGAATCACTAAGGACCTTGACGATCAGATCGAGGGCCGAGATGTACTTGTCGTCGAGGACATCATTGACACCGGTCTGACTCTGAACTACCTCTTGAGCGTGCTGCGTCAGAGAAAGCCGGCGAGCTTGGCGGTGTGTACGTTGTTCGACAAGGACATCCGCCGGCTCGCCGATCTTCCCATCGAATATGTTGGGGCGCGCATCCCCGATAGGTTCGTTGTGGGGTATGGAATGGACCTTGGTGGTCGCTATCGGAATCTGCCGTTCCTGGCGACTTTGCACGACGAGGTGATGGGCTGATGCTGCGTCGCGTGATGATTGCTGCTGGTCTGCTCCTTGGAGTCATCATCGGCGGCGCATCGGGTTACCATCTCATCGAGGGATGGGGACTGCTCGACTCTCTGTACATGACCGTGATCACTATTGCTACCGTCGGATACCGCGAGATTGCCCCGCTCTCAGATGCCGGCAAGATGTTCACGATCGTCCTGATCTTTGCCGGTGTGGGTGGTATTGCGTACTCATTCGGCGTCATTGCCGAGTTCATGGTTGAAGGTCACCTGCGGACACTCTTGGAGGGCCGCCGCATGCACAAGCGGATAAGCGCACTGTCGAACCACCATATCGTTGTCGGTATCGGGCGTGTTGGCTCGGTCGTGGCACGTTCGTTTGCCGATGAGGGCGTAGAGTTTGTTGTCATAGACTCGTGTGAGGAGTGTGGACAGGCGGCCGAGGACGCCGGATGGCTCTTCGTTCATGGGGATGCGACCGACGAGACAGTTCTCCGCGAGGCCGGCGTCGAGCGCGCAAAGGGTCTGGTTACCGCACTCGACACCGATGCTGACAACCTCTTCGTGTCACTCACCGCGCGCTCGCTGAATCCCTCGATCTACATCGTGGCGCGATCATCATCGGTGGTCTCAGAGGCCAAGATTCTGCGCTCGGGTGCCGATCGTGTACTGACACCGAACGTAATAGGTGGGCGGCGTATGGCAGATATGGTCATGCACCCGGTGGTGTCCGATTACCTTGATGTCGTCACCCACGGTGACGAGATCGAATTCCGCCTCGACTCGGTGAAGGTCAGCTCCGGATCCGTGTTGGCGGGCATGTCGATCCGCGATGCTGAGATTCGGGACCGCACAGGAGCGTACATCCTAGCGATTCGAACGGCCGATGGCCTCTTGAATGCGAACCCCCCGGCCGCCACCGTGTTCTCCAGCGGAGACGAGTTGGTTGTTCTTGGCACCAGGGAGCAACACACGGCACTCGCGACGTTACTCTGACCAAGTGCTGGTTCTCCACGCGTTTCCGCGCTACTGTGGGACGCGTGTCTTGACCGAAATCAGAAGGAGACGCTCGTGGAACTGTCGTCATACATCCGGGACATCCCGGACTTCCCAAAAGAAGGCATCATCTTCAAGGACATTACGCCGCTCCTCGCGAGCCCGGAGGGCTTTCGCGGTGCGATCGACACCATTGCCGAGGCATTCGTCGACGCGGGTATAACCAAGGTGCTTGGTGCCGAGGCTCGCGGCTTCATCTTTGGCGGTGCCTTAGCGTACAAGCTCGGTGCGGGTTTCGTACCCGCTCGCAAGCCGGGGAAGCTGCCGGGTGTTACCACGAAAGCTGAGTATCAGCTTGAGTACGGTACGGACTCACTCGAGATCCATTCCGATGCTCTCGTAGCTGGAGACGTCGTGCTCATCGTCGATGACGTTCTTGCGACTGGTGGTACGGCTGCTGCAAAGAACGCCCTCGTGACGGCGACTGGTGCACGCACGGCTGGATTCGCATTCCTGATCGAGCTCGACTTCCTCGGCGGTCGCGAGAAGCTCGGCGATGCTCGCATCGTTTCGCTTATCCACGTCGACTAGTCAAGCGCATTCCTAAGCGCCATACCGAGGCCGCCGACACACCGGCGGCCTCGGCGTTTTGCCTGGCTGTGGTAGGATATATAACGAATTGATTGATGGTTATTCTTGTGACCGCCCTCTTGACGTAGTAACTAGACGCAGTTGGAGGTGCATCGTGCGGTCTACACTCGCCAATTCCCGCTGGCGCGCGCTTTTCGCCTGCGCGGTCGCTTTCTCCCTCATCTTTGCGGCTGTTCCGGTTTCGGCTGCCCCAACCAATGCCACGATCGAAGAGAAGCGCGAGCAGGCTGACTCTGCGCAGGCTGAACTTGAGAAGATGGCGAACGAGCTCGAAGTGCAGATCGAGGAGTACAACGCCATTTCCGAGGCGCTCGACAAGACACGCGAGGAGATTCGCAAAGTGCGAGCCGACCTTGATGTTGCCACGAGAGATCTCGCGTTCGCTCGGACTCAGCTTGCCGACAGAGCCGCAAATATCTACAAGGATGGCAACGCGAACTTCGTAGGTATGCTTCTTGGTACGTCGTCGTTTGAAGACCTTATCTCCCGAGTTGACCTTCTGGTCCGAATCAATCAGAGCGATGCGGATCTAGTGAAGCAGGTCAAAGAGACAAAGGCGTCAGTGGAGGCACTTGAGGCATCTCTCGAGACCCGCGAGACCGAGCAAGTCGCGCTGCGCAGTGAGGCCAAGATTCGAGCTTCCGACATCGAGGCGAAGATCAACAAGCAAGAAGCGTATGTAGCATCGCTTAACGCCGAAGTGAAGACGCTCATAAAGGAAGAGGAAGCTCGGCAGGCGAAGCTTGCCGCCGAGCGCGCCGCCCAGGCCGCCGCGCTCGCCTCCAGTAGTTCGGGCGGAAGGTCATCGACCGCCGAGGGTGACCTGACCGGCGGGCAGCCGGAAGTGGTTGGAATAGCTCTGAGGTACCTGGGTGTGCCGTATGTCTGGGGTGGATCCTCGCCATCCGGTTTCGACTGTTCAGGCCTCTGCCAGTACGTATACAAGCAAGTCGGCATCACCCTGCCACGGACAAGCAGCAGCCAATACAATGCTGGATCGCACATCGCCGCTGACAGACTGGATCTGTTGCGCTCAGGCGATCTCGTGTTCTTTGGGACCAACGGTGATCCCGGTCGGGTGCACCACGTTGGAATCTACGTTGGAAACGGCAACTACGTTCACGCGCCAAGCACTGGAGACGTTGTGAAGGTCTCCTCTCTCACCGAGCGCATATCTTCGCGCGGCGACTACGTGGGCGCATCCCGCTTCTAGCACCAACAGACCACCTCCTACGCACGGGTTCTGCATGCTTTGCTGTGCTATGATTCAGCGAATTCAGCTCATTTTCTGTGAGTATCCGCTCTGGAGGTGGCCATTTGACGCGCTCGCTGATGTCAGGGAATGAGGCAGTCGCGAGAGGGGCGTGGGAGGCCGGCGTTACTGTCGGCGTGGGTTATCCCGGCACGCCGTCGACCGAAGTTCTCGAGAACCTTGTCTCGTATGAAGATGTCCGCTGCCAATGGGCACCGAATGAGAAGGTCGCTGCCGAGGTTGGAGTGGGTGTCAGCTACGGTGGGCATCGCACGCTTGTGACCATGAAGCACGTTGGGGTGAATGTTGCCGCAGACCCGCTCTTCACGCTGTCATACATCGGCGTGGGTGGTGGCTACGTGCTGCTAGTAGCAGATGATCCGGGTATGCACTCAAGCCAGAATGCGCAGGATAGCCGCAACTACGCTTCGTTCGCCAAGGTGCCGATGCTGGAACCGTCCAGCAGCCAGGAAGCCCTTGAATTCACGAAGATCGCCTTTGAGATATCCGAGCTGTACGACACCCCTGTGCTGGTGCGTTCCACGACTCGCATCTCGCATTCCAAGAGCCTTGTAGAGGTGGGGGAGCGCGAGGCGCGTGAGCCGCTTGAGTTCGTCCAGAGCCCTGCCAAGTGGGTCATGATGCCGGGAAATGCGCGTGCACGTCGTATTGAACTCGCTGCGCGGATGAAGCGGCTTGAGGCGTTCGCGAATGAATCGCCGCTCAATCGCATCGAGATGCGCGACACGGAACTCGGCGTGATCACGTCGGGCATCGCCTATCAGTACACCCGGGAAGGACTGCCCGAGGCATCTGTCCTCAAGCTTGGCATTGTCAATCCGTTGCCGGACGACCTCATCCTAGAGTTTGTCTCGAAGGTCAAGCGGGTCGCCGTCATTGAGGAACTAGACCCATACCTGACCTCCAGGCTGAAGGTGCTGGGGGTTGAACTCGTTGAAACCGGGCTGCCCGTCATAGGCGAGCTGTCACCTGCGGCGATCGCGAGCGCGTTTGGGGTGCAGGCGCCGACCCTGCGTGAGGCGATCAAGGATCTGCCGCCTCGACCGCCACTGCTCTGCCCCGGTTGCCCTCACCGTGGCGTCTACTGGGCACTCGGCAAGCTCAAGGCCGTGGTCACCGGAGACATCGGGTGCTACACGCTCGGTGCGCTGCCGCCGCTCTCCGCTATGGATACGTGCGTGTGTATGGGAGCAAGCGTAGGCATGGCGCACGGTCTCAGCCTCACCGGTGCCGCAGGAAAGCGTCCGGTCGTGGGCGTCATCGGGGATTCGACGTTCGCACATTCCGGCATCACCGGCGTGCTCGACATGGTGTACAACGGCGCGTCGGGCACCATAGCGATCCTCGATAACAGGACGACCGCGATGACAGGCCACCAAGGCAATCCAGTCTCAGGCAAGACGCTTGCTGGCGAGGATGCGCCTGCACTCGACCTCGAGGTGCTCTGCAAAGCGCTCGGCGTCGAGTCCGTGCGTACTGTCGACCCGCTCGATATGGCCGATACCCTCGCTGTTCTTACCGAGGAGACCTCCCGTCCTGGGCTCAGTGTCGTCATCGCCAAAGCACCGTGTGCACTGCTCATTCGCTCCGACGCAGACCCCGTGGCTATCGATGATGAGCTCTGTACGAAGTGCGGTGCCTGCGTCCGTCTGGGATGCCCCGCGATCATGAAACTCCCGATCGGCTCGCCGATCATAGACGCCGCCATCTGCGTCGGTTGCGGACAGTGCGTCCAGGTCTGCAAGTTCGACGCGATCGTCTCATCGGGCGCTGCGTGCGATTTTGGAGGTGTCCTGTAATGGCCGACGTGACGACTGTTGTGCTCGTAGGAGTTGGCGGCCAGGGAACCATCCTTGCTGGCGATGTCATTGCCAAGGTGGCGGTTGCCGAGGGGCATGACGTCAAACTCTCTGAGGTCCACGGCATGGCACAACGCGGCGGATCAGTGGACACGATCGTTCGTTTCGGAGAGTGCGTATTCTCGCCGATTATCGATCCCGGCGTGGCTGATCACCTCATCGCATTCGAGATCACCGAAGCGGCTCGCAGGCTTACGTACCTTGCTCCGGATGGCAGGCTGGTCGTCAACAGCCGCACTATTCATCCGTTGCCGGTACTCACGGGCGCCGTGCCTGCCGTCGCTGGCGTCGAGGCTGCGCTCGACTACGAGGGGGCAGTTTTCATCGATGCAGAGGCAATCGCATGCGAAGCGGGTAGCCCGCGCTCGGCAAACGTCGTACTGCTGGGGGCGGCATCCTTTGGACTACCGTTCGCCGAGGAAACATGGCGTGAAGTGATCGCATCGCGCGTTCCTCCAAAGACCGTCGAGGCGAACCTGCGGGCATTCGAATTGGGCCGAAAGGCGTGTGCGGAAGGGGCGTGTGAACTGTGAGCGACATGCATGTGAAGCAGCTCTCCGTTTTCATAGAGAACAAGTCGGGGCGCGTGAGTGAGATTACTGCCATCCTCGGCGAGTCGGGCATCAATATACGTGGCTTCTCCGTCTCAGACACGGCCGAATTCGGCATTCTGAGACTGATAGTCGATCGGCCCGAGGATGCCGCCGCTGCGCTCCGTGCGGCCTCATTCACGGTTCGCGAAGACGCAGTCATCTGCATTGACCTTCCGGACGTGCCGGGCGGACTTGCCGGTGTACTGCAGATGGTCTCCTCGGCGGGTGTGAATATCGAGTATGTCTACTCGCTCATCGCGACCTACGTTGTCATCAATGTCGCCGATGTGGATCGTGCGCTGCACTTGCTGGCTGACAAGCCGGTTCGATTGGTCGACCAGGCGGAAATCGCCTCAGCGTGAGTGATGGGTTATGGGGATCGGGTGACCGGAGGGCTGTCATGAATACTCAGTTTAAGATGGTTGTGGCCGTGCTCGCCGCTCTGTTGATCGCGGTGACGGGTGTTGGCTGCTCCGGTAGCGGCTCGGGTGAGTCGACAGGCGATGTCGCGGAGCCGTACCGCATCGGGGCTGTCGTGTCGCTCACGGGAACGTACGCGGGTCTCGGCACGCCCGAAAAGAACGCGATCGAAATGGAGATGAAACGCCTTAATGACGCTGGCGGTGTGAACGGACGCCAGGTCGAGGTCATCTTCGAGGACGACGCGACTGATCCCGCCAAAGCGCAGGCAGCCGTTGCGCGACTGATCGAGCAAGAAGATGTCATCGCGATCATCGGCGCCACCGGAACCGGCCAGACGATGGCGCTGCGTGACGATATCGATCGCGCAGCGATTCCTCAGGTATCTATGGCCGGTGGCTCGGTCATAACGGCTGAATTCGATGAGTTGGTATTCCAGACACCGTGGCCGAACAGAACCGTGGTGCCGTTCACGCTCAGGCAACTGAAGGAACGTGGCCTGACTAACGTTGCGGTGATCTCGGACACTGGTGGCTACGGCAAGGACGGCCACGACATCATCGTTGCGCAGGCCGCTGCAGCTGGCGTGAAGATCATTGCCGATGAGACGTTCAATCCCGGCGACACTGACATGATGGCCCAGCTCACTAAGATCAAATCGGCATCACCGGATGTCGTCTTGATGTGGAATGCCGGCAAGGAAGCGGCAATCGTCGCCAAGAACCTGAAGCAGCTCGGTATGGATGTGCCGCTCGTAGGCAGCCCCGGCAACGGTCGGCGCGAGTTCATCGAGGGTGCCGCCGATGCAGCTGAGGGATTCCAGTTTGCGGCGGGCAAGATTCTCGTTCCTGAAGCGTACGGCGTGGACACGCCCGCGTATGACGTTGCCACCGCGTTCATCTCTGACTACACCAAGGCTTACGACGTAGCACCGGATATCTTCGCCGGACACGCGTATGACGCGTTCTTGGTTGTGACCGATGCGCTCTCCAGAATCGAGGGCGACGCGACTCCGGCGGCGCTGCGGGACGCGATCGAGCAGACTTCGGGCCTTGTCGGTATTGGCGGGACATTCACGTATGGACCCCAGGATCACAATGGACTCACCGAGGCCGACCTCGTCTTCTACCGCGTTGAGGGCAACGAATGGGTGCTCGCCAAGTGACCAGGTGCGTCAGAGTGATCGATGAGTAGCTCGGAGCTGCTGCAGTTCGTGGTCTCAGGGCTTCAAAACGGCGCGGTCTACGCGCTCGTTGCCCTCGGGTTCACGCTCGTGTACGCATCGACAGGAATCATAAACTTCGCCCAGGGTGAGTTCTTCATGCTGGGCGGGGTACTTGCGGTAGCCGGCGTGCGCTTCGGGCTGCCTCTGCCGCTCGCGGTTGTCGCGTCGGTTTTGGTCTCGGCGGGAATCGGCGTGGCGCTCGAGCGCTTCGCGCTTCGGCCGAGGAGAGACTCCGGTGGCCTCGTGCTGATCATCATCACGATCGGCGCGTCGATGGTTCTGAAGTCTCTGGCGCGGCACATCTTCGGCCCGAATGAGATGGCGCTTCCTGCATTCACGCCTGGGCCACCGGTCATTATCGGCGGCGCAGCGATCGATCCGCAGGTCCTGTGGATATGGGGCTTGACGTTCGTCGTGGTCGTTGCGCTGACGCTTGTGTACGCGAAGACCAAACTGGGCCGGGCTATGCGAGCATGCTCGCTTTCGCACGACGCGGCCCGCCTGATGGGTGTCGATACCGCCGGCGTGGTCATGCTCTCATTCGGGCTCGCGGCCGCACTTGGCGCGCTCGGCGGGGCAGTAGTCGCTCCGCTCACGCAGACAGCCTTCGATGTGGGCGCACGCGCCGGTATCAAGGGATTCGCCGCAGCCATCCTAGGCGGCCTCGGCAGCCCGGTTGCGGCGGTTGTCGGCGGGCTTCTCCTTGGCGTCCTTGAAAGCCTGTCTGTCGGGTTCCTGTCGAGCACATACAAAGACGTCATTTCGCTCGTGGTGCTGCTTGCGGTCCTGTTCCTTCGACCGCAAGGCCTCTTTGGCCGAGCAGGGAAGGAGAAGGTGTGAGCGCCCGATACGGACTTGACCGAGCTATCGCGCGCGTAGCGCCCGTACTCATCGTTGCGTTGGTTGCGGCGGTGCCGCTTCTGACCGATGACAGATACCTGTTCAAGGTTCTCACGTTCGTCGGGCTCAACGTGATCGTTGTGACCGGACTGGCTCTGCTTTTTGGCTATGCCGGTCAGATTTCGCTGGGACATGCGGCGTTCTTCGGCATCGGGGCATACTCGGTCGGTTATCTGACTGCGACCCGAGCGCTGCCATGGCTCGCCGCAGTCGCAATCGGCGTTGCTCTTGCGTCGGTTGTTGGACTCTTGCTCTCGCTTCCGATGCTGCGACTCAAGGGCCACTACCTCGCGATGGCGACACTCGCGTTTAGTGAGATCCTCGGCGTCTTCTTCGTGGAAGCGAGCGCCATCACGGGTGGAAACGACGGACTACGGGGAATCCCGTTCCCATCGGTCGGTCCCTTCAAGATCGCAACGCCCGGTGCCAGCTACCTCCTTGTCTGGGGAGTGGCGATCATCGTCGTGGTACTGGCTTCGAATCTTGTGCGCACCCGGCCCGGACGCGCGCTGCGTGCCGTTCACGGGACCGAACTCGGGGCCCAGGCCTGCGGCATCGACACGGGCCGCCTGCGCGTTCAGGTCTTCACACTTTCGGCCGGTCTCGCCGGTCTCGCCGGTGCGCTGTACGCAGGCGTCGTTGGCTTCGTATCGCCTACCACGTTCTCGCTTGAGTTCTCGGTGCTCCTTGTGGCGATGGTGGTTCTCGGAGGCACTGGATCGATTACCGGTCCCGTCGTCGCCTGTGTTGCCCTGACGTTGCTGCCGTACATCGACGCGCTCGTGCCGGGTCTGCCGAGAGATGCAGTCGCCTTTCTGCAGGATTGGGAGGCGGACATCTCCGGCATTGTGATGATCGGCGTGTTGTTGTTTGCACCGGGCGGCGTTGCAGGGATGCTCAGGCGCTCACGCAGGGCGGGTGACGCATCGTGACCATGCTCTCGGTTCGTGGGCTTTCGAAGAGCTTCGGTGGACTGACCGCGGTAGACAACGTGTCTTTCGACGTTCATGAAGGCATGATCAAAGCCCTTATCGGCCCGAACGGCGCCGGCAAGAGCACGCTATTCAACCTCCTGACCGGTTTCGAGTGTCCGGATGCAGGCACGGTCACGTTTCTCGGCCAGCCAATGGTTGCCTTGAAGCCGTTCAAGGTTGTGCGCGCGGGCATCGCGCGAACGTTCCAGAACACGCAGGTGTTCGGGGAGATGTCGGTGATAGAGAATGTGCTCGTCGGAATGCACACGCAGCTCGCCACCGGTTTTGCGGCCGGCGCACTTCGGCTTCCGGCAACGCGGAAAGCGGATCGCATGGCAGTCGAGCGTGCCGGGCGGCTTCTGCGCCTTGTGGGTGCCGAGGAGTTCGCCGATGCACCGGGCGCAGACATCCCGCATGGCGTACGCAGACTGGTGGAGATCGCGCGGGCGCTTGCGGCAGCCCCGAAGCTCTTGTTGCTCGACGAACCGGCTGCCGGGCTGAACAACGCCGAGACACAAGCACTCGCTGCGAGCCTTCGTCGCATCCAGGCCGACGGCACGACGATACTCATCGTTGAACACGACATGGGTCTCGTCATGGAGATATCGGATGAGATCGTCGTGCTCGATCGGGGTCGTAAGATCGCTGAGGGCTCGCCTAAGCTCATCCAGAAGGATCCGGCGGTCATCGAGGCGTATCTCGGCGAGGAGGTGCCCGATGCCTGAGGTTCTTCTGAGGGTTGAAGGACTCGATGCGGGGTACGGGCGCGTTCCCGTCATACGTGGGGCATCGCTCGAGGTGATGCGCGGCGAGATCGTCACGATCATCGGTGCGAACGGCGCAGGCAAGTCGACGCTGCTCAAGACTATCGCTGGCCTGGTGCGACCAACGGCGGGTAACGTCACCCTGGAGGACCGCGACGTCACCGGTTTGGCACCAGAGCGGCTCGTGCGACGCGGCCTTGCACTCGTTCCCGAGGCTCGGATGCTGTTCGGTCCGATGTCTGTAGCCGAGAACCTGGCGCTCGGTGCGCATACGCGCCGCTCGACGGCAGAGGTGGCCGACTCGCTCAAGCGCGTGAACTCGCTCTTCCCGGTGCTTGCCGAGCGTTCGTCGCAGCCCGCTTCAACGCTCTCTGGTGGTGAGCAGCAGATGTTGGCGATCGCCAGAGCGCTGATGTCCAATCCGCGCGTCTTGCTGCTAGACGAGCCCTCGCTTGGCCTCGCGCCCAAAGTGATCGCCGACATCTTCGGCGTGCTCGATGATCTTCGCTCGGAGGGGCTCGGCATTCTGCTCGTGGAGCAAGACGCGAACCTCGCGCTCAAGCATGCGCAGCGTGGACACGTGATGCGCTCCGGACACATGGTGCTCAGCGGAGCCGCATCTGAGCTAGCCGACAATGACGATGTGCGCCTTATCTACCTCGGCGCTTGGCACGGTAAGGAGTAGGGGGAAGCATGCCTATCTGGAATGCAGAGTACGAATCCATGCCGAGAGAGGCGCTCGCGGCGCTACAACTGCGCAGGCTGCAGGCGACCGTGGAGTGGGTGTACGAGCGCGTGCCGTTCTATCGGGAGGCGCTTGATGCCTCGGGTGTCCGGCCGAAGGATATCCGCTCGCTTGACGACGTTCGTCGGCTGCCGATGACCGACAAGACTGCGCTGCGCGACACGTACCCGTACGGGATGTTCGCGGTCCCGCTCGAAGAAGTCGTTCGCGTGCACAGCTCGTCAGGCACGACCGGCAAACCGATCGTTGTCGGATACACAAAAGGCGACCTCAACACCTGGTCGGAGCTCACAGCACGAATCGCCTCGGCGGCGGGTGTCACATCAAAGGACCGGGTGCAGATGGCGTTCCTCTACGGGATGTTCACCGGCGGCTGGGGCATGCACTACGGCATCGAGCGCGTTGGAGCGACTGTCTTCCCAGCGGGCGCCGGCAACACCGAGCGACAGCTCATGATGATGCAGGACTTCGGAACGACTGTTCTCGTGTGCACGCCAAGCTACGCACTCTACATCGCGGAAGTGGCCGAGAAGGCGGGCATCGACATTCGCTCGCTGCCGCTGCGTGTGGGCCTCTTCGGCGGAGAGCCTTCTGGCGAGGGTATGCGCGAGGAGATCGAGAAGCGTCTGGGAATTCTTGCCACTGACAATTACGGTCTCTCCGAAGTGATGGGACCGGGTGTGTCTGGCGAATGCGAGTACCAGTGCGGCCTGCATATGGCCGAGGACCACTTCCTGTTCGAAGTCGTCAATCCTGAAACGGGCGAGCCCGTTGCGGAAGGGGAGGAGGGTGAGCTGATCATCACGACGCTCACCAAGGAGGCATTCCCCGTGCTGAGGTACCGCACGCACGACCTGACCGTACTCGATACGTCGCCGTGCGCATGTGGCCGTACGGCCGCGCGCATGCGCAAAGTGCGCGCGCGTACCGACGATATGCTCATCATCCGGGGCGTGAACGTCTTCCCGTCGCAGATCGAGGATGTACTCTTCAAGATCGAGGGAATCGAGCCCCATTACCTGATCATCATCGATCGTGCAGGAGCGATGGACGACATCGAGGTTCAAATCGAAGTCGCCGAGGAGATATTCTCGGATGTGATGGCCGAGATGGTCGCGTTCACCAAGAGTGTTTCCGAGCGGATCTACTCGGTCATCGGCCTGCATGCGAAGGTGCGCCTGGTGGAACCTGGTACCATAGAGCGAACCGCCGGCAAAGCCAAGCGGGTACTCGACAGACGTCGGAGCGACTAGGTTTCTCCGGCCGAGCGGAGGCAGTGCGTGTCGCAAGGTCTTGTCATCGCAATCATTGTTGTGGTCGCGGTTCTCGTGGTCGCAGGCCTCGTGGTCGCCGGGCTCTTCCTGTGGCGCCGTTCGATCCGTCGCTACATTGCGGTTCTTATCGGCAAGCGCGCTGGCGTCGGTGCGGCCCTGAAGACGGTGGAGCAGCTCGTTGCCGCCCTCGCAGAGGCGAGTGACGGCGAGATGATCGCCTTTGCCGTTGATGCATCCGCTGAGGAGCGCAAGACGCTCGAAGAAGTTGCCGAGCAGATGGCGATCGTTGCTGATGAGCTCGCAACGATGCCGCTGCCAAAGCAGCTTTGGGACGCGGCGAATGCCCTTGCAGACGCCGCTACCGCGTTGACCCGGCAGACGGGCGCTCTCTCGGGGAAGGAAGGCATCGAGGCGCTCGATGCTCTCAGTGATGTTGACCTCGTGAAGGTGCGCTCGCATTTTGATGATGGAGTCGCATATCTTGCCGAGCAGGCTGAGCACTATGACGTGGATGCTACTGCAGTGTACGGAGGCGGCCTCTATATCTAGTGGTCGCATCCGACGAGAGGGGACGGCATGCCCGCAGGTCAGAATCAAAACGCTGTGCTTCTCGGCCTTGGTCGCCGATTTGGCGCCTGGCTGCTTCTGATCGTTGTCGGCTGGATTGCCCTTGGGATCTATGGGGACTACCGGGCAGACGTCACGAGACAAAAGGACAAGCCGGCTGCATCTTCGGAAGCTACATCCTCTGCCGAGGCGACCGATTCGGCCACGAGCGGGGAGGAGGGGGGCGCGGCAGAAGAGGTGGTCAAGAAGACCGTGATCGTCGTTGCTGAAGGCCTCAATTTCCGTGAGAATCCGGATACGGGTTCCAAAGTGATCAAGAAACTTAAGCGGGGTACCAGTCTGGATCTTCTTGAGACGCGAAGCGGGTGGTACCGCGTGATGGACGCCGACGGCGATGAGGGTTGGATAGCATCAGGCACTCAGTACTCCAAGTTGGCCGAGTAAGGGTAGGAGAGCAGCAATGGGACGCAAGGTCATTGGAAGCGCGGGGGAGTTCTACCGACTGCGAGTCACGCATGTCGATGAAGGCGACTCCCCTGATCTTGAATGGCGTGACGACATCTTGTATCGCCGCCCTCCGAGCGAGAGCCTGGCCGAGGAAGAGGTCTACCGCGTTGAGGCCGTACAGTACGACAACGATGATGCTGCTACAACGCTTGGAGCGTTCGCGTCTCAAGACGAGGCGCATCGCTGGATGGAAGCGGTTGCAGACGACCTTGCCGAGATGACCAATACCGAGTTCGAGGAGTCGTACTTCCCGCACTCGGAGCTCTGAGCCGTACCTCCGGGTCCGGTGTGACGACGTTATCCTTGAACGTCCTACCGTACGGAATCCCTCCAGGCGCTTAGACAAGGGGACAGCGCTCATAATAGTGAACTTAACATAAGATGTATTATGCAGCGTACACACTGTGCTTGGGAGGGGTCTACCCCCACCGAGCTTGAACTCAACCTCTGCAAACATGAATGAGTGAGGTGCGTCCGCCCCAGAATCGAAGCAGCCCCGGACCGCGTGATATGCGCAGTCCGGGGCCGTCGTTTATCGAGCGCGCACGTCGCGCCTGTTGGTCAGACGTGCGGTCACTCCGTTTTGCTGCTACTTTTCAGCAGCTGCAGCCTCAGCCTGGAGTTCACCACTGAAGTCCGGAGACTCGACCATGAGCCCCTCAGACTCGCGCGGCAGGATCAGGTTGAGGATGATGCCCAGCAGTGTTGCTGCCGCCATTCCCGGAAGGACGTAGTTGCCGATCGGGATGACTGTTCCGGTGCTCTCCATGCCGATGCCTACAACGAGGACAACGCTCGACAGGATGAGGTTACGGCTGTGGCTGTAGTCGATGCCGCTCTCAACGAGCAGCCGGAGACCGGAGCTCGCGATAAGCCCGAACAGGAGCAACGAGATGCCGCCCATGACCGGTACGGGGATCGACTGGATGAGGAACTTGAGCTTCGGCACGAACCCGCCGATGAAGAACGCGAGTGCACCGGCCCACCAGAAGACCTGTGTGGCATACACCTTTGTGACAGCCATAACGCCGATATTCTCGGCGTAGGTCGTCGAAGGAGTGCCGCCGACCATGGCGGAGAGTGCGGTTGCGAGACCGTCGCCCGCAAGAGACTCAGGCAGCATCGGCGTGAAGTCCTTGCCGACGATCTCGTTCACAACGAGCAGGTGCCCGATGTGCTCGATGATTACCACCAGTGCGACAGGCGCGATGATGAGAATCGCTCCAAGGTCGAACTTGGGGTATGTGAGCGTCGGAAGGCCGATCCAGTCGGCTTGCATGACCGGCGTGAAGTCCACCATGCCCATCGGGATGGCGATCACGTAACCGGCGATTATGCCGAGGAGAATCGGAATGGTCGCCATGAAGCCCTTGAAGTAGCTTGAGAACACGATCGCTGAGGCAAGCGTGGCCAGAGCGAGCAGCAGGTTCTTCATCGCGAAGGCATCGCCGGCCCCCTTGGTTGCCATGCCGACGGCTACACCGGCAAGGCCGAGACCGATGACGATAACGACCGCGCCTACGAGTGCCGGCGGCAAGACCTTGTTGAGCCAGCCGGTTCCGAAGGCCTTGATCAGCATCGCGACTACCACGTACACAAGTCCGGCAACCACAAGGCCGCCGAGGGCCTGGGGAATACCCTTAGTGGTAGCTACGGCGATGATGGGTCCAATAAACGCGAATGACGACCCGAGGTAGCTCGGGATCTTGCCACGCGTCAAGACCAAATACAGGATCGTTCCCGCGCCAGAGGTCATGATCGCGACTGACGGGTCGAGGCCTGTCAAAAGCGGTACGAGAACGGTCGCACCGAACATCGCCATCAAGTGCTGAAACGCCAACGGAATCGCCTGCAGTAGCGGCAGCTTCTCGTCGGTTTGAATCACTCTTCGTTCTGCCACGTGTCCCCCTCTACCCGACGAGCTTCTGAATGGCGGGCAGGATGAAGCTGACGACGAACGCAGCGCTGACAATCCACATCAGCCAGTGGACTTCCTTGGCCTTGCCGTGAAGGACCTTGATGAGAACGTAGCTGATGAAGCCGAGGCCGATGCCGTAGCTGATGTTGTAGGTCAGCGGGATACCGACGATCGTCAAAAACGCAGGGAATGCCTCTTCGAAGTCGGTCCACGGGATGTCGCGGATGCTGCCCATCATCAGGAAGCCGACAACGATCAGTGCGCCGGCAGTGATCGGCAGCGCGCCACCGATCATGGCAATGACCGGTGTGAAGAATGCGCAGAGCGCGAACAGAATGCCGGTCACGATCGGGGTGAGACCGGTGCGGCCACCCTCGGCAACGCCGGCTGCGGACTCGATGTAGGTTGTGATCGAGCTTGCGCCGAAGAGTCCACCAACTGCAGCAGCAGCTGAGTCAACGGCGAGGATGTTGCGGATGCCGGGGATCTTGCCATCTTTCTCGACAAATCCAGCCTGCTCGCCTACGGAGATCACGGTGCCCATGGTGTCAAAGAAGTCCGTGAGCATGACTGCGAAGACGAACAGAAGTAGCGTGGGGGTGAACACCTGAAGGAGCGCGATCGAGTTTGTGCCCTCGGGTGTCTGGAACGGTGCGAAGAATGTGTCGAAGACCGGCATCGCAAGGAGGTTTCCGGTCGGGAGTTTCGTCACACCGAATATCAGCGCGGCGATCGTGGCGACCACGATGCCCCACAGGATATCGCCCTTAATCTTGAGCGCCATGAAGGCGATGATAGCGACAAGACCGATGAGCGTTACCCACACTGCGGGCTCAGAGAAGTCACCGAGCTTGACCAGCGTGTTCGGGTCACCGACGACGATCTTGCCGTCGACGAGGCCGATGAAGGTGATGAAGAGGCCGATGCCAACGCCGATAGCGCGCTTGAGATCAAGCGGAATGGCGTTCATTACAGCTTCGCGAAGGCCGGTCATCACAAGCAGAAGAATGATGATGCCCTCAACGAAGATGACAGACATGCCGACCTGCCAGGGCACGCCGGTTCCGAGGATGATGCTGAAAGCCACAACCGCGTTCAGGCCCATGCCCGACGCGAGCGCAAATGGCCTGTTTGCGAAGATGCCCATGCAGATGCACATCAAAGCTGCACCAAGCGTGGTCGCCGTCGCGAGTGCCGGAATCCAATCGGCGCCGTTCGTTCCGAAGGCAGCCGAGAGAATGCCCGGGTTAACAAAAATGATATATGCCATCGTCATGAACGTGACGACACCCGCGAGGATCTCAGTCCTCACGTTGGTACCGCGCTCTTTGAATTTGAAGAACTTTTCCATCTCACCAGCCCTTCCCTAGGTCTTACTTGTCAGTTACGCACGGTCGCTGTGACCGCCCCAACGGTCACACCTCGTCGATCCCTCAGGTTCTCGGCCTCATTCCCCCTTCCGATGCGAGCACTGTCGCAAGCTGCGTTGTTATGTAAAGTAAGAATGAGTGTGTCATTGCACTGGTCCGCTCTCGGGCGTCCAGATTGCGCCAAGATACGAAGCGGCGGTGTCGAAACCGTCTCTGTATGCGCTCTGGATGTACTCCGCGAGAGCCGGGCGCAGGTCGATATCGCCAAGGCGCGCAACGGGAACAAGCTCGATTCCCTCAATCGAAGCGTCAAGGGAATCCGTGAGCAGCGTGCCTCCTGTGACTTCGACGACGAACGTGATGTTGACTAGGTGGCGACGTCCGTCGGGCGAGATGGTGTCATTGATGAAGATGGGATGTAGCGGACGGCAGAGCAGCCCCGTTTCTTCGGAGACCTCACGAACAAGGGCGTCCTCAAGGGTTTCGCCACCTTCCACTCCCCCTCCGGGAAGCAGGTAGTAAGGCGCGGCAGTGCGACGCTGACGAACGAGTAGAATCGCGTCATCCATCACGATGATCGCGGCCACTCGAACGCGGGGGCGGTTAGACGCCCGTGCTGCCAAAGCCGCCCTCCCCTCGTACTGTCTGATCAAGCTCGGCTACAAGGGCTAGCTCAACACGCTCCACGCGCTGGATCACGAGCTGGGCGATCTTGTCGCCCCGGGAGATTGAGATTGGAGTCGAAGGATCCAGGTTGATAGCGATGACCTTGATCTCTCCGCGATAGTGGCTGTCGATCAAGCCCGGGGTGTTTACCAGGCTGAGCCCTTGCTTGATGGCGAGGCCGCTTCTTGGCTGGACAAAGCCTGCGTGACCCCCGGGAATAGCCACGGCTATGCCGGTGGAGATGAGAGCGCGCTGAAATGGCGCAAGCACGCACGACTCGGCGGCGTAGAGGTCCAACCCGGCGTCCCCGTCGTGCGCATACGCCGGAAGCGGGAGACCCGCATCGAGCTGACGGATTTCCATATTCAGTTTCATGCACCTCGCACTATGGTCGGGAGAAAACGGCTACAACGTGCTGCAGACTCGTGCAGCGCATCGGGATGATACGGGAGGACTGCAGAGGCTCGTGGATCGAGCGTGGTCGTCGGTACGAATTGCTGAAGAGCGTAACGATCGCCGCCCTCGATGGTGCGCGCCATCTCTTCAAGATCTTCGAGCGTGACGGCACCAGGATAGACGGTCGTGCGAAACTCGTGAGCAATGCCGCTGTCTATGATGATTTCGACCGACTCCGCAACACGGGCGCTGGACTCTGCGACACCCGTCAACGAAGCGTACCGCGAGAACGGCGTCTTGAGGTCGAGGGCGACGTAGGAGATGAGACCCTCGGCAAGGAGAGGTTTGAGAACGTCAGGGTGGTTTCCGTTCGTGTCCAGCTTCACCGGGATTCCCATCTCGGTGAACGTCCGAAGCATCTCAGGGAGCCCCGGGTCTACCGTTGGCTCACCGCCGGTAATCACGACACCGTCAAGCCAGTTGCGCTTGGCCTCCAGGTGGGTGATGAGGCTGGACCATTCTGCGGGCACATCTGGCACCGACACGAGTGCCTCGTTATGACAGAACGGACATCGAAAATCGCATCCGCCGAGGAAGACCGTGGATGACAGGCGTCCGGGCCAGTCCAGCATCCCTGATGGGAGCCAGCCAACGAGGCGCCTTGTTGGCGCTGTCAACTTCATATCGCCTGTCTGTCGAACACTCACGCAGGTGCCTTTCAGTTTGCGAGAAGCGTGTGGAGCTCGGCAGCCCGGGGGGCCTCTCCACGCCATGCGGCAACCTCGTTGCCGGCGGAATCGAGAATGAGTACGGTCGGCGTTGCCATGATGCCGTAGAACGATGCCTCGGCGAGTCCGTCAATTGAGCCAACATCGTAGATGCTGAGATTCTGCAACCCCTCGCATGCCTGCTTGGCGGCCGGGCAGCGCGGGCAATCCTGCTTTACGAACAATTTCACTTCCACTTGAGCTCCCACCTCTGCCTACGCCGAGACTACTTGAGAATCTGAAAGGTCGGTTCGCACGCGGTCGTAGAGTTCTCCGACCTTGCTCTTGTTCCAGGTCTGTACCTTGCTGAAGTAGCCAACGATTCGGGTGACCCCGTAGACATTCATGGAACCGCAGAGTGGGCACTGCGACTTCAGACCGCGGCTCGTGCGGCTGCATGACTCGCAGACGGTGAACTCAGGGCTGAATGCGATTTGTGAACACTGAGTGTTCCGGAAGGTCTTCTCCACGAATGATCGGATCGCTGATGCGTCGGGCTCATGCTCTCCAAGCCAGACGTGCACGATTGCACCGGCTTCGATGAGTGGGTGGAACCTCGACTGCTTCTCGACCCGCGTGATGTAGTCGATCGGCGCATCGGCCGCGAGGTGTATCGAGTTGGTGTAGTAGTAGTTCGTGCTGTTGACATCGCCCTTGACGACAGAGGCGGTCTGCTCTGGCCAGTACTTCATGTCGAGCTTCGCCAGGCGATAGCCCGCCGACTCGGCGGGGCTCTCCTCAAGGACAAGGTTGATGCCATAGCGCTCGGACAACTCGCGGCACTTGAGACTCATGGCCGATATAACCTTCAACCCGAACCTGAGGGCGTCGTCAGACTCATGCAGCTGCTGTCCCATGTGTACCTGGACGAGTTCGTTTAAGCCGATTAGGCCAGCAAGATACGTCAGCCTGTCCATCTTCAGATACGGCGAGCCGTCAAGGTTCAAAGTCAGCATTCCCAGAGGTCCCTCGTCGCCGAGGTCGAAGAGGTCCTGAATGAAGGTCCGCTTCTGGGCGTGTGCCTTCGCAACCAGCTCAAGGGTGCGGTTGAGCTCCATGAACAGTGTCTGATCGTTGCCATGCGCCTTGTATGCGGCGCGCGGCAGGTTGATCGTGACGTTCTGCAGTGCCGAGAAGCGCATCTTCTCGGGCGTCATGGTCTCGCCGAGTTGCTCCTGGCTCAACTTCAACTTGAGTCTGCAGCACTGAGAGACAGTCACCTCGTCGCCGCGATCGAAGACGAAGTATGTGATTCCCTGCTTACTTGCCAGCTTGCAGGCATAGTCAAGGAATTCCTCGTGGCCAGGAGTACAGAAGAAGTCGTCACTGATGTGAAGCAATGGCTTTGGGAAGACGAAGGTCTTTCCGTGCGCGTCACCACGCATGTAGACATTGAACATCGCCTTGAGAAACGCTTGTGCCTCTGTCTCGTACTCGCGGTAGGTCTTGCCCGTGTATTCGCCGCCGGGACCGATAGCAGGCGTGTCGGCGAAGTGCTTAGGTACGTTGTAATACAAGTTGAAATCTGTGAAGACCACCTGGGAGCCGCGAGCACCGGCGAGCTGGTTGAACTCGAAGATAAGCATCTGAGCCAGCTGGTCGAGCTGCTCAGGTGTCTTGCCTACCAGGAAGGGCGCCAAGAAGATGTTGACTGCTTCCCAGCCGACAGCGCCAGCGTAGTGCGCCTGAAGTGCGCTCGCCATCTTGACCATGTGGCCAATGAGGACCTCGGCATGCTTGGCGGGCTTGGAAACCGACGTGATGTTGGGGAGGTTGAGCCCGTACTTCTTGATGTACTCGAGGCTGTGTCCGCCGCAATATGGGCGAATGATGAACCCGAGGTCATGAAGGTGCAGGTCACCAACGTAGTGTGCCTCGGCAACATCGTCGGAGAATACCTTGCGGAGCGCAAACTCTTTCAAGATGGTCTCAGCAAGTGTGAGGTTGATTGACTCCGGGTTGTGGGTGGTGTTGCTGTTTTCCTTGTTCGCGTTCGTGATGATCTGCTCGACGTCCCACATCGGAAGACCGATGTGCGTGTGCTTCTTGAGCGTCGTAGTCAGACCGCGAGAGAGCAGCTCAAGGTCCACGAACTCGCGGATGATGGCGGTAGTGACGGTCATCAGGTTGGTTCCGTCGATGCGATCCTCTACACAGAGGGCGATTTCCTCGGCGAGCCGGGGCTCTATGGCGGTTTCCTTCACAAGTGACTCAGCGATCCGTGAGCGGTCCCAGGTGTCAATCTCCTGCCGTGAAGCAGTCGACACGAGAAGCGCGATATCCATAGAGTCGGAGCCCTGTGGGGAAGTTGTAGGTCGAATCACATTGATTACACGCTCAAGTACCATATCGCGCCCTCTCTTGGTCGTGCCCTCATCTACGAATGCGTGTGCTAACGAGTCTCGTTACAGCTTCTTGAGCTCCGACGTGAACTCGTCCAAGTCCTGGAATTGCTTGTAGACAGAGGCGAACCTGATGTAGGCCACCTTGTCCAAATCGAGGAGACGTTTGAGCACCATGTCGCCAAGGTGTTTTGCGCTGACCTCGTACGAGAACGAGTTATGTAGCTCGCTCTCGATACCGTCAATAAGTGCTTCGAGCTGCTGCGGCGTAACGTTGCGCTTTGCGGAGGCAACGATCAGGCCCCGCAGCAATTTCGCCCGATCAAACGGCTCCCGGCTGGAGTCACGTTTGACTACCAGTAGAGGCATCTCTTCGCGCCGTTCGTAGGTTGTGAAACGCTGCTCGCACTGGAGGCATTCTCGGCGACGACGAATCGCGTCTCCTGACTCGGAGACCCGCGAATCCACCACTTTGGTCTCTCCATGACCGCAGTACGGACACCGCATAGCCGCACCCCCACATCTAGGCTTTTTACGAGCCTAGCACACAAGATATGGGGCTACAACGGAGAATTGCAGTTCAGATTAGTTTCCTTTAAGGAGAAGCAAGAATCCGCCCGTCAGCGACTCGCCATTGCGGCTGACGGCGTGACTTCGCCGGGTACTCTGAGCAGCTGTCCTTGCTGCAATCCGCTGTCCGCGAGCTCGTTGTTTCGCCGAATGGCCGCTACGGTCTCGGCGGTCGACAGGCCTTCGATCGGGTGCGTCTTCGCAATACCCCAGAGAGTCTCAGCCTCGCTGACCTTGATCGTGACGGTCGACGGCCACGATGCGGTGCGCGTTCGGATACCGGGGTAGAGGGCAACAGCGACCACACACACAACGGCGATGAACAACACCAAGAACTCGGCGACGGTGAGTCGTCGCGAAAGAGACTCACGACCGGACAGAGTGATTGCGGTGTGGTCCCTGTACGTTTCGGGCGCTGCTGCGACAGTGATGTAGGTCTGCATGGTGCACTCCCCCTTGCCGGGTCCGTTTCGTCTGCCCGGAAGGTACCAAGCGGGTCTGACATGAAACAGGCGGAAAGCGAACATATGTTCTGTACCCACTATATACGAACACGTGTTCGTTATGCAACACAAAAAGCGAACGCATGTTTGCGCCATCAGCGAGGACGTCGTACACTGGCTGAGTCAATGCGTTATCGGTCAGGGGGACTTGATGGAATACCGCTCCGAGCTCACAAAGCGTCAGCGGCAGATACTCGATTTCATCCGCGCGGAGGTACACCGCTGCGGCTATCCCCCCTCCGTTCGCGAGATCGGTGAGGCGATCGGTCTCTCGTCGTCTTCTACGGTTCACTCTCATCTGTCTGCACTAGAAGCAAAGGGCTTCTTGAGGCGCGATCCGAGTAAGCCTCGCGCGCTTGAGGTACTCGACTATCGCGACACGGACCGTGGAGTCGACTACGCGAAGGTCCAGGCAGTTCCGCTTCTCGGCTCGGTTGCGGCCGGTGCGCCGATTCTTGCCGCCGAGAACATCGAAGGAACCGTTTCGCTTCCCGCTGAGATCGGCGGAGCCGAGTCGACGTTCATCTTACGGGTGAAGGGCGAAAGCATGATCGAGGCGGGTATCCTCGATGGTGACTTCGTTGTTGTCCGCCAGCAGCCGACCGCAGTCAATGGCGAGGTCGTCGTAGCGATGATCGATGAGGAGGCAACCGTGAAGCGCTACTTCAGGGAGGCTGACCGAATTCGTCTCCAGCCTGAGAACTCATCGATGGAGCCGATCTACTCCCGCGATGTTACTATCCTCGGCAAGGTTGTCGCGCTCTTCCGAAGGCTCTAGTAGCTACTTCGCGGCGTCATCTTGCTTCACGGATGCGAACTGGGCCGCGATGCTTGCGCTGGCCTTGAGTACCAGGTGGGTACCTTCGCCGGTATGCTCCTCGGAGATGATGTGCGCGCGCTCATGGGCGAGACGCACCAACTCTCCCCTTGTGTACGGAACCAACACCTCGAAGGTCTCTTCAGAGCGCGAGGCCTCGGCGGAAATATGTTCGAGAAGGTCCGCAAGTCCCATCCCGGTGGCGCCCGAAACGCACACTGCGTTCGGTGAGCTCCGTCGCAACCTGGTGAGATCGTCATCAGCGAGAAGATCGCACTTGTTGTAAACGAGCATCTGAGGCCTACCGGTCGCTTCAATCTCGCCGAGAACCTCATGGACCGCAGCCAGCTGGGCCTTTGCCTGGGGGTCTGAAGCATCCACGATATGCAGCTGAAGATCGGCCTCACGCACCTCGTCCAGGGTGGACTTGAACGCATCGACAAGTCCGTGCGGTAGCTTGTTGATGAATCCGACGGTGTCTGTGAGCGTGACTTCCCTACCTTCGGGCAAATCAAGCCGTCGTGTGGTTGCGTCGAGCGTGGCAAACAACTTGTCCTCAACCAGTACGCCCGCGTTCGTGAGCGCATTCAGAATCGTCGACTTTCCGGCGTTGGTGTAGCCGACCAGAGCAATGCGCATGATGCCGGAGTCGGCACGCGAATGGCGTTGCGTTTCTCGGTACTTCGACACGGTCTTGAGCTCGCGTTTGAGTTCTGAGATACGCCTTCTGGCGAGGCGGCGGTCAGTCTCAAGCTGAGACTCGCCTGCCCCGAAGCGTGCGCCTCTGCCGCCGCCGAGCCGTTCCTTCTCCAGGTGACCCCACATGCCGCGCAGTCGCGGCAGCATGTACTCAAGACGAGCAAGCTCAACCTGGAGTTTACCTTCACGGCTCATGGCGTGGAGCGCGAAGATCTCGAGTATGAGTGCCGTGCGATCGATTACGCGCACATTCGGCAGCTGGGTCTCAAGATTCGACTGCTGGCTCGGAGTGAGTTCCTCATCGAAAATCACCAGGTTGGCGTCGTTCTCGGCGGCCCTAAGAGCCACTTCTTCCACCTTGCCGCTTCCGATGAAGGTGCGACCATCGGGGCGTTCCATGCGCTGCGTGACAGTGTCCACGACTCGTGCGCCAGCGGTATCGGCAAGTCGCTCAAGTTCGGCGAGATCTTCTTCTATGGACCAACCCGTGGAACGCGACCGGTCGACGCCAACGAGCAGCGCCCGATCCGGTGCGTCATCCACAATCTGGTACAGTTCGGTCTTTGTATCGCTCATTAGGGCGGCTCGAGCGCCGCGCCTCCTCTTGGCTACAGGGTGTTCTTGATGCGCTCGATGGCCTCTTCGAGGCGATCGTCAGGGGTGGTGAGGCTGATACGGATGTACCCTTCACCGCTCGGACCGTAAGCGCTACCCGGCGCAACGATGACATTCGCTTCATCCAGGACCTTCGCCGCAAACGATGCCGAGGTGAATCCGGCCGGCACCTTTGCCCACACGTAGATGGTTGCCTTAGGCGTGGTGGCCTCGAGGCCGATCTTGCCGAGCGCCTCCATGACGAGATCACGGCGGCGCTGGTACATGGTGTTGAGCTCAACAATGGAGTCCTGCGGGCCGGTGAGCGCCTCGATGGCTGCATCCTGTACGGCAGTGAACACACCAGAGTCGATATTGCTCTTAACCGTGCCGAACGCCTTGATTGCAGCAGCGTTGCCGACAGCGAAAGCGACACGCCAGCCGGTCATGTTGTATGCCTTGCTGCAGCTGAAGAGCTCGATTGCGACATCCTTTGCGCCCGGGCGTTCCATCAGGCACGGGGGCTTGTAGCCGTCGTAGCCGATCTCCGAATACGCGTTGTCGTGTATAAGGAGAAGATCGTGCTCCTTGGCAAACGCAATCGCGCGGTCGAAGTACTCCGGCGTGGCAATTGCCGATGTTGGGTTGTTCGGGTACGAGAGGAACATCATCTTCGCTTTCGCGAGGACGTCTGCCGGAGTGCTCTCAAAGTCAGCGAGGAAGCCGTTCTCCTCGGTCATGGGCATCCAGTGGGTCAGTCCGCCGGCGAGAATGCCGCCGGTGTGGTAGACCGGGTAGCCGCAGCCGGGTACGAGCGTGTACTCGCCCGGGTCTACGAATGCGAGAAACAGGTGGGCGATGCCCTCTTTGCTTCCGATGAGCGCAAGCGTTTCGGTCTCAGGGCTCACATCCACACCGAAGCGATCCATCATCCACTTCGAGGCAGCCTGGCGGTACGGCTTCGAGCCCACGTACGACGGGTACTGGTGATTCTTCGGGTTCCGAATGGCCTGCGCCATCGCGTCCACGATGTGGTCCGGAGTCGGAGTGTCGGGATCACCAATGCCGAGGGAGATGACATCGATACCCTGCGCCTGCTTCGCCTCCTTCTTACGGTCGATCTCGGCGAACAGATACGGCGGCAAATTAGCGATGCGCTGAGCGGTCCTCACGGTGTGGCTCCCCTTCAATTGGGTCGGCGTTCGGAACATGGTAGCAGAAGCCTGCTGCCCGTGCGGGCTCTGGGCTTGAACTCAAGAAAAGCAATTTCAGCTTAGGCGTCTTCGTCCTCTTCCGGCAGGTTGATCGTGCCGGTGAACACCTCAGCTGCCGAGCCGGTCATGTAGACCCGGTCGTCCTCGTGCCAGCGAATGAGCAAGTCGCCACCGGGAAGCTCAATCGTCGCGCTGCGTCCCGTGCGGCAGCTGAGAACCCCTGCAACCAGCGTTGCGCAGGCACCCGTCCCACATGCCAGCGTCTCACCGCAGCCGCGCTCCCAGACGCGAAGGCGGATAGTCTCGGCATCGATGAGCTGCGCGAATTCAACGTTTGTCTGCTTGGGGAACGCTTCGTTCATCTCGATTACCGGCCCGAGCGTCGTGACCGGTGCGGTGTCGACATCCTCGACCCAGATGATCGCATGCGGGTTGCCCATGCTCACGGCGGTGACATTGAACGTTCCGAGCTCGGTCTCCAGCGGGCACTCATAGACCATCTCACCCGGGAATGTGGTCGGGATGGCCGCAGGTGCCAGAACCGGTTCGCCCATATCGACGGTCGCTGAGTACAACATGCCCTCGTAGTCCCGTGTGAACGTGACCGGCTTGAGTCCGCCGAGCGTCTGGATAACGAGCGAGTCGGCTTCGGCGCTGATGAGTCGGTGGTCGACTACGTATTTTGCGAAACAGCGGGCGCCGTTGCCGCACATCTCGGCGAGTGATCCGTCAGAGTTGTGGTAGTGCATGTAGAAATCTGCGGCCGGCGAAGTTGCCGGGCGCACAAGGATCACGCCGTCAGCACCGACGCCGAAGTTGCGGTCACAGAGCCACGCGACCGCACCGGCGTCGAGTTCCCACTGCTCGTCGAGGTCCTCGATGAAGATGAAGTCATTACCGAGGCCGTTCATTTTGGTGAACGTGAGGTTCACGTGTGATCCCTTCGATCGGTCGGGTTCTAGCGTAGCGCGCGTACTGACGATTCTACCAGCTGCAGTACTTTGGCTGTCTTCTCGGCATCTGACAGGTTGGTTACATCGAGCCACTGGATGCGTGGATCGCCGCGAAACCAGGTCAGCTGTCGCTTGGCGTACCTGCGCGTGGCCTGCTTGATAGCTGTTGTGGCCTCGGCGAGCGTACTCTCCCCTTCTAGCACGCAAACGAGCTCCTTGTAGCCGATCGCCTGGGTTGCTGTGAGCGCATCTCGATACCCTGCCGAGAGCAGATCAGCGACCTCGGTTGCGAGACCGGCGTCGAGCATGGCGTCCACGCGCGCTTCGATGCGTTCGTAGAGTGCTGAGCGCTCCATCGTGAGACCCACGAAGACGGTCGGATACCATGCGGTTCTCTCGGCAAAGCCCGCGGCTTGCTCGGCGTATGATGCACCGTTCTCGGCCATCTCAAGAGCCCGCACGACCCGACGCGAGTTGTTGGGGTGAATAGCGGCTGCGGCGACCGGGTCGGTCTCAGCGAGTAGCGCATGCAGCGCGTCGGGGCCGATCTCTTCCGCGAGTGCCTCGAGCCTGGCGCGTGAGGGCGAAACGAGCTCGCCGATGGGAAAGCTCCAGTCATCGAGAGCGGCGCGTACGTAGAGACCGGTACCGCCACACATGATCGGCAGATGGTTTCGACCAGCGATGTCGTCGATTGCCGAGCGTGCATCGCGTTGGAAGAGCGCCGCCGAGTACGGTGAGCCGGGCTCCACCAGATCGATGCAGTGGTACGGCACCCGTCGCGCCTCTGGCGCGGCCTTCGCGGTTCCGATATTCATACCGCGGTAGACCTGCATCGAGTCGGCGCTGACGACCTCTCCATTCAAGGCGAGAGCAACCTGCTCGGCAGCATCGGTCTTGCCGACTGCTGTAGGCCCTACGACTGCAATCACAGTCGGGCGATGCTGGTGTGTGTTCGAGTCCATTGGCACCTCAGTGGTAGCGGTCTACAAGGAAGCGCTCCAGGTGTACACGTTCGCCTGAGGCGATGCCAGCCTTGCGCATGGCGATGTCGATCTGTTGCTCGGGTGTATCGACGCCCTCAAGGTCTGGCAGCAGTAGACCGCGCCGCCAATCGGCTGTGACAATCACGCCATAGCGTGCGGGGTCGAGGTCTTCGAGCCCGCACGGCTCAGGCGTGTGAAGTACATCCACGGAGATTTCGAGGTCTTGCAGTTCGTGCGTCGTCAGTTCCGGGAACCGTGGGTCCTCTGTCGCTGCCTGAATGGCATTGTGGATGATTTCCTCGGCAAGCGTTGCGGCGGTCGGCGCAATCGTTCCGATGCACCCGCGCAAGTTGTGCTCTCGATGAAGACTCACGAAAGCACCAGCCTGAGTACCGAGCAGTCCCTCGGGAGTTCCCGGCTCGATGACGCGGCGCTCACGAACGTACACTTCCACCGTTCTGCGCGCCAGAGCGACCGGCTCGGACTCCGCGTCGCCTGCCATACCGCTCTTGTGGCCGGATTCAGGGGTGAAGAGCGAGTCCAAAAGCGCGGGAGGAGCCGCGATTGCTGTCATGTAGCCGACGCCCCATGGGCCCTCGTACGCCAGCACCTTGGCAGCCGCGTCGGGAATCACCCCGCCGAGTGTGACGAAGGAGCGAAGGCCGCATTCGCCCGCCGCTTCGACGAGTTGCGGATCCATATGCATCAAGCCCTCGAAGTCCCCTGCTTCGACGAGTTGCACGAGCGCACGATCAAACTCTGCGGCTCTGGGTGAGAAGCCTGCAGGCGCACCTTGCTTGAGTCGATGGCTGCAGTCTCCACTTGCCACGAACGCGATGCGGCGGCCGAGCTGCTCGGCGACTTCGGCCACGATCTCGCCGAGACGTCTGTGGAGTTGGTATGGCAGCCATGAGAGCGAGAGGTTCACGATCGGCCAGCGTCCGGTCGGGTCGAGGAAACTCATCGGCACGAGCACGCCATGATCGAGGATTCCCGGCTCCAGCGAGCGAGCGGTTCCCCGATCGATGCTGTCGATTTCCTCGGCATCAAGAGCCGAGAGCAGCGCCCGGGCGAACTCGACATCGGTCGAGTACGACAGGCGGGTTCCGCCAGCACCGAACTGCTCGAATGTTCCGCTCGTGTGCGCAGCCGTGTCGACCAGAAACGCATCTTGAGCTGCGGGACTATGTGGTGACATGATGACGACCGTTTGCGGGGCGAACTTCTCAAGCACAGATGCTGCTTGATGCATCGCTTCAGCCGATGCGGATGTGACCTGTGAGTCATGACCACCGACGGAGTGCACCATGATCGGTGGGTGTGGCGCGATGATTCCGAGGATATCCATGCTGAAACACCTCCAGGGTTCTAAGAGCGTTCTTACCCTTCGAAGTGCCCAGATAGGAACCACGTCTGCGCTTCGTCAATCACAACGCTGACAAAACGTCCGGCAAGTGAGCCTGCGCTCTCCCCTGCCGGTAGTGGCGCATGTACGACTTTGTTGCTGTCGGTGCGTCCGGTAATCACGTTCGGATCCCTGCGCGATGTACCCGTCACAAGGAGTTCTTGCACGCTGCCGACCAGCCGTTGGTTGTTCGCGTACACCGAGGCCTGTACGACGGTGATGAGGCGGTCGAAGCGCTGCTGCATGACGTCCCGAGGAACAGCTCCCTCAAAGGTCGCAGCCGGAGTTCCCTCCCTCGGCGAATAGAGGAACGTGAACGCTTGATCGAGGTTCGACTTGCGCACCACGTCAAGCGTTTGCTCGAAGTCCTCCTCTGTCTCACCGGGGAAGCCGACGATGATGTCGGTTGAGAGCGCGAGGTCAGGAATGGCAGCATAAAGACGATCGACGAGTGCGAGGTAGCTCTCGCGGGTGTACCGTCGGTTCATGCTCTCGAGGATGCGATTCGAGCCGCTTTGCACGGGAAGATGCAGGTAGTGGCAGACTCCCGGCGTGTTCGCCATGACCTCTATTGTCTCATCCGAGAGGTCCTTTGGGTGGCTGGTCACGAACCGCACACGGCGAATGCCGGTCGCGGCGACTCGGCGGAGCACCTCGGCGAACTTTGGCTCCCCGTACAGGTCTCGACCGTAGGAGTTCACGTTCTGACCAAGCAGAGTGACTTCGACAACACCATCTGCGACCAGCTTCTCGGCTTCAGTCACGATATCTTCGAGCTGACGTGAGCGCTCTCGCCCGCGAACGTAGGGCACGATGCAGTATGTGCAGAAGTTGTTGCATCCAACGGTGATGGGTAGCCAGGCGTGCCACGCGTGCTCGCGAATCGAGGGCAAGTCACTGGCAAAGTCCGTGGCCGAGTCGATGACTTCAACGGTCGTGCGTTTCGTCTCGTGGGCGCTCGCGATGAGCGCCGGGAGCCGTCCGACGTTGTGTGTGCCGAAGACGACGTCGACGTGAGGCAGATATGACAGCAGCGCCTCGCCGTCGCGCTGGCCGATGCAGCCGCCGACCGCGATGATGACGTTCGGGTTGTCGCCGGTCTTCGCTGCCTTAAGTGACGAGACGTGGCCGCGGAGTCGCTCCTCGGCTCCTTCGCGCACCGCACAGGTGTTATACACGACGACGTCGGCGACCTCAGGGGTCTTCGCCTCGACCAGACCAAGCTCAGACTCAAGCATGCCTGCGATGCGTTCGGAGTCGTGCTTGTTCATCTGGCATCCGAACGTGCGAACGAAGTACGTCTTCACGAGCGGGGTCTCGGTCGTCTCTCGGCGAACGCTATGAACGCTGCTAGCTCGGCATCTGACATGCCTCCATCGCCGAGACGTGTCCTACCCTCACCCGGGCCATGGAAGTCAGAGCCGCCTGTGACTGCTAGGTCAAGCCTGCTTGCAGTCGCCCGCAAGCGCTCGCGTTCAGGCGCCGTGTGCTGCGCATGGAGCGCCTCGATGCCCTGAAGGCCGAAGTCGGTGAAGGCCTCTATGAGGTCCTCGGCATTGCTGACGGCGGGGTGCGCAAGTACCGCGATACCTCCGGCAGAACGAATCGTCGCTATCACGGCTGTCGGTGATGCAACAGGTTTCTCCACGTAGAAGGGCTTTCCCCGGCCGATGAGGCGGTCAAAAGCAGCTCCAGAGGACGGGACGTGTCCCTCATCGACGAGGACTCTGGCGACGTGCGCGCGGCCAACGCTGCCGCCGGACGTGCGGGCCAGAACCTGTTCAAGCGAGATTGGGTAGCCACCGTCGGCAAGCACACGTACGAGCTCCCGGGCTCTTGTGAGCCGAGTCTCCCGAAGGCTTCCAAGGTGAGCCAGGAGTCCGGGATTCTTGTGGTCGATGAAGTAGCCGAGGATATGTACGGATCGACCGTCGGTCTCGGCAGATAGCTCGACGGCAGGAATGACGGTCACGCCCAGCGAAGATCCTGCTTCGAGCGCTTCGGGAATGCCATCGACCGAGTCGTGGTCGGAAACAGCGACGGTCCAGATTCCCAGGTCGCGCGCCATGGCAACGATTGATGCGGGCGCGACGGTACCATCGGACGCTGTCGAGTGGATATGCAGATCGGCCGGCACTGAGCCCTCCGTCAGGAGTGGTGCATTGGTCGCGGCTCAACGAGGAGCCGAATTGCGGTGCGCTCTTCGCCGTTGATTTCGATATCGGCGAACGCCGGGCTGCATACGAGGTCGACACCGGTTGGTGCCACGAATCCACGGGCGATTGCTATGGCTTTGATGGCCTGATTGAGCGCTCCGGCACCGACAGTCTGAATCTCGACTACGCCGTCCTCGCGAATGACGCCAGCCACAGCACCTGCCACCGAATTTGGGCTGGACTTGCTCGAGACCTTCAAGACTTCCACTGGTGCCTCCTGGCTACTGCGATGCTTCGACGAATGCTGGATCACTGGTGTGGTGTTTGCTGCGCCCGATGCTCAGAAAAGACTGCTCTCAAGTATACAACATGGACTTCCATGCAAGAGCAACTCGGTCGTGTGCTAGTCCTCTTTCTCCACAGAGAAGCGAACTCTAATCTCATTTGAGCCCACAGTGACTTTGGGCTCGCCTTTGAGGCTCAGGTAGTAGCGCTCCGAGATCACATCAAATGCCTTCTCTAGCTCCCTACGGAACGAATCAAGATCTGCGTGGTCGATACGCAAAGAGCGTCTGTCCCGGTATATGTCTGGCGCTGTGGGCCCTGCAGGTTCGTCTTCGACGACAGCCTGCGCAATGACGGGGTCAAGCGGCGCGAGTTCTGCGGCCATCACGCGGTGAGCAGTCCGCTCCGAAATCGACAGTCCGAGCTCGGCAGCGATCTCGACAAGTTCAGCTGCATCTGCGCCGAGCGCGGGACGGTGCCAGACCAGCATCCGGGAGCGATCCTCACAGAACATGAGATCAGAGGTGTCGAGAAACTCTCTGGCGGTCCAGTGGAGGGTGGCAAGAATCTCTGTTGGCGACCCATAGAATAGGTCGATTTCTGGGTGCTCGCACGCGAACTCGATGATCCTGCGAACGATGTTGTGCGGTCCGCGAGCGACTTTGAGACGGCCATCTTCGGGGTCGCGCTCAACGGCCGGCCACGTTGACTGGTCAGCGCGTTCGGGAAGCGAGTTCGCAACATCGGCGACTACCTGCAGCGCCATCCCTCGATGAAGGTCCGAACAGGCAACCTTGACCGATGAGACATTGGAACGGACAGAATACAGCGCCATGCCTCGTCCGTGCACTCCCCAGCGATCCATGACCATTGTCTCAAGCTTGCTCGTTACTCGAGGCTCGAAGATGGTCTCATGCAGCTGGGTGGGAACACCAATACCATCGTCGATGATGGTCAGTGTACGAACGTCTCCTTCGCGAGTGGTTGCGACGAAGATACGTTGAGCGTGAGCGTCACGCGAGTTGCGGAGCAGCTCTACGACGATGTCCTCGAAGGAGCGGACGTCGTGTTTGGCTTGCCGTCTCTCCGCCTCGGATATTTTGAGGCGGACGAACCCGTCACCCAGGTTCTCCTCGACTTTGAGAAACTCATCACCGGAGACAGAAGAGACGAAATCTATGAGCCGATCGGCATTATCGGACATGCCTTGTCCGCTCCCTTCTGTCTCCGGCGATTGCTATTTAGCGAACTCGATTGCTCTGCTCTCCCGGATGACCATGACCTTGATCTGGCCGGGGTACTGCAGTTCCTCTTCGATCTGCTTCGCGATGTCTCTCGCCAGAATGGTCGACTCGGCATCGGAAATCTCTTCCGGCTTGACCATAACGCGGATCTCGCGGCCTGCCTGCATAGCGTAGGTCTTCTCGACGCCCTTGTGTGACTCCGCAAGCGCCTCAAGCTTCTCAAGGCGCTTGATGTAGCTCTCAAGCGTCTCACGACGTGCGCCGGGACGCGATGCCGAAATGGCGTCTGCGGCCTGGACGAGCACCGCTTCGACCGTTGTGGCCTCGATGTCGCCGTGGTGTGCCTCGATGCAGTGGAGAATCTCCTTGGGCTCGCCCAGTCGGCGCGCGAGGTCGGCGCCAATGACTGCGTGCGGGCCTTCGATTTCGTGGTCGATGGCCTTTCCAAGGTCATGCAGCAAGCCTGCGCGCTTCGCGAGCTTGATATCCACATCAAGTTCGGCAGCCATGACGCCGGCAAGGTGAGCAACTTCGAGGGAGTGCTTCAAGACGTTCTGGCCGTAAGAGGTGCGGAAGCGCAGGCGGCCGAGCGTACGAATGATGTCAGCGTGAAGGTTCGGAATGCCCATTTCGAAGGCTGCAGCCTCGCCAGCCTCGCGAACCTGCTCTTCAACCAAGGTCGTAGCCTTGTTGAACATCTCTTCGATACGAGCGGGGTGAATGCGACCGTCGGCAATGAGCGTCTCGAGGGTGATACGACCGATCTCGCGACGAACCGGGTCGAAGCTCGACAAGATGACGGCTTCTGGCGTGTCATCGATGATGAGGTTGATCCCGGTCAGCTGTTCGAAGGCACGGATGTTGCGACCTTCTCGGCCGATGATGCGTCCCTTGAGGTCGTCGCTCGGGATGTGAACGACGGATACCGTTGACTCGGCTGTGTGATCGGCGGCGACGCGCTGAATGGCGATGCCGACAATGTTGCGAGCCTTGCGGTCGGCTTCCTCGCGCGCGCGGGCTTCCGTTTCACGAATGATGATTGCCGCGTCGTGCGTGGTGTCATCCCTAACGCGGTCGAGGAGTACTTCTCGCGCCTGTTCGTTGCTCATTCCAGCGAGCACTTCAAGCCGACGCTTCTCCTCAGCGATCGAGGTCTCAAGCTCCTTCTCCAGTTTTTGGATCTGCCCGGCCTGGCTTGAAAGTTGATGCTCCCGCTTGTCCTGGGACTCAGCGCGGCGCTCGATTGATTCTTCCCGCTGCATGAGGCGATTCTCGAGCGCACTAAGGTCCTTGCGGCGCTCCTTGGCCTCGTCTTCCGCAGTAGCCTTCAGCTGGAAGATCTCGTCTCTTGCTTCAAGCAGTAGTTCCTTCTTTGTCGTTTCGGCTTGTTTCGCGGCATCCGCAAGCATCCGTTCAGCAGACTCGCGTGAACGGTTGATCTTGTCAGAAACCACAAAGCGGTGAATCGCATACCCGATGAGAGCGCCGATAACGAGAGAGGCGGTGATGTAAAGAACGTATTCCATAGTCCCCTCCTGAGTCGTGAACACACACTGTCAGAGGGGCGCCAGCCACCCGATCACTTGCGTCGGGCCGCATTCCGTCTTGTGCACGCGGGACGAAGAATCCCTGGTGAGTGCTACGTCAAGCCGGACGACACGGCGCCCGGCAACTGCGATAGAACAAGCGCGAGATACGGATAGCGCGTTGTATACACTACTAGCAGGGCGTGCGCCCTGCGGGAACGAGCCGCAACCATCCGGATACTTCACACATATCGACAGTCGGGAGACCGACGGTCGTCTCAATCACATTTGCCGCGCATATCGTAGCTGCGAACGGAGGTTCGCGTCAAGCGCATTCGGGCGGCGTGAAGGGACATAATCGCATATCAGAGGGGCAATCAGAGGTCCGAGAGGTCGTGGATTGAATCGCGCGTGTCGGCTTCGGACAGTACTTCTCGGGCAGCCGAGTAGGAGACTGAAGGTGAGAACCCCTTGCGCACCAAGCGCGTGGCAAGGCGATCGACGCGCTCATTTGGTCGCGAAAGCTTGCGTGCAGCCTGTCGCGCTCGTGCGGGCTCGTTGTCCGCTGGCATGTACTCGTCGAGCGCTGCATGTGCAATGTCGTCAGCAACTCCTCGCGTCGCGAGATCCATCGCTGCGCGCCTGCGGCCGTGGGACTTGCCCCCGGCCGCAGAACGCACGAGTGATTCAGCGAAGCGTTCGTCATTCACCAGCCCTGAGCGCTCAAGTGCAGCAACAAGCGTATGCACTGACGCGTCCGGGTAGCCATCTTCGAGAAGCTTGGAGCGCAACTCTGAGACACTTCTCTCTCGATAGCCCAGCAGGGCAAGACCACGTTCACGGAGAGCCTGCTGCTCAGCCTCATCGATTCGGAGGGTCAGCGCGTCAAGATCGACGATGTCGCCTTCGCGTAAACCAGACAAGCGAATCGTGGCTGCAGACGTGGTACGCCACGGCTGTTCGTTAATCTCGATGACTCTGGGTCTACAGCCGACTCGAACCGTAGTGACCTTTGTAACGATGCCGGTCATTCCGGAAACCTGACCCTAATCCTCTACTGGAGCCACCGGAGTTGTTCCGAGTGGCACTGAGGGGTCTGGCAGCCCCAGCTTATCGCGTAGTCTCGTTTCGACTTCATCACGAATCGCGGGGTGTTCGATCAGGAACTCCTTGGCAGCTTCGCGTCCTTGCCCCATGCGCTCTTCGCCGTACGTGTACCAGGCGCCTGACTTTGAAACGATACCCTCTTCGACGCCGAGGTCGACAAGGCTACCTTCCTTTGAGATGCCCAACCCGTACATGATGTCGAACTCCGCCTGCCTGAAAGGCGGAGCAACTTTGTTCTTCACGACCTTGGCGCGGACTCGGTTACCGACGATATCGGTCCCCTGCTTGATTGAATCGATGCGACGAATGTCAATTCGGATCGATGCGTAGAACTTGAGTGCGCGGCCGCCTGAAGTGGTCTCAGGGCTTCCAAACATGACGCCGATCTTCTCGCGGAGCTGGTTTATGAAGATGCAGGTGGTATTCGACTTGTTGAGCGAGCCGGCTAGCTTTCGCATCGCCTGGCTCATCAGCCGTGCCTGAAGGCCGACTGTTGTGTCCCCCATATCACCCTCAAGCTCAGCTCGAGGTACGAGTGCAGCAACAGAGTCGATGACGATGACGTCGATCGCCCCGGACCTGATCAGCATGTCGGTAATCTCAAGTGCTTGTTCACCGGTGTCCGGCTGCGAAATCAGAATGTCGTCGATATCCACGCCAAGACGCGCGGCGTAGGTCGGATCGAGTGCATGCTCGGCGTCAACGAATGCAGCTATGCCTCCCATGCGCTGGGCCTCCGCGATGATCTGCAGCGCGAGAGTCGTCTTGCCGGATGACTCGGGTCCGTAGATCTCAACGATGCGTCCCCTGGGTACACCACCGATGCCAAGTGCTGCATCGAGTGCCAGGGAGCCCGTCGGTATGCCCTGGATGCCCACAGTGAGGGCGTGCTCGCCGAGTCGCATGAGCGACCCCTTGCCAAACTTCCGCTCGATTTGCTCACGCGTCAGGTCGAGTATCTTCTCTTTGTCGTTCTGCATACCAATCGCTCCTTTTCGCCGTACGGGCGACCCCTGAAAGGCTGTCACTAACGTATACGAACACACGTTCGGTGTCAATCACCCCGCGAACGGCACATGGGCAAGTTCCTGGTAGAGCGGACCGCGCGGGGTAAGTGTGCTTGAGAACAGAGTAATACCCCGCACTGACATCTTCTTTTCGCGCTCGCCTGCTGCGTACAGCGCGCGATTTCCCGCATCAAGCGCTTCAAACGGGACCTGCTTCGGCTTGCGTGCTCTCGCAATCGTGATGTGCGCTGAGAAGGGCCTCGTCGTCGACTCTACCCCTACCGTCGCGAGCGCGCCTTCGATCGCAGTTGCAAGTGCTGCAGTCTGCGACTCCCCTTCGTCCAGAGTCGCCCATAGCATCGAAGCGGTCCGGAGCCGGGGCTTCGCCACTATCTCACCAAGCGTCAGGGAGTACTGAGGAATACACTGACAACCACGCGTGCAGGCATCGACGATCTCACCGAGATCGCTTTCTTCTACGGTTCCTAGGAACTTGAGCGTGACGTGCAGGTTCTCGGCCGCTACCCACTTCTCGTCACGCCAGGCGCGAGACTCCGCCTGAATCGCGGCGGTACACGTGTTCAGAGTCGTTCGGACTTGCGGTGCAAGCCCTATGCCGAGAAAGGCGCGGATGCTCACTTGTCATCCAGGAGCGCTTGCCGCAGGAGGTTCAGCGCGTACATTGTCGCTCGCGTGCGGACGCCGTCACGGTCGCCGAAGAACTCCCTGCGCTCGCACATCACGCCGGATGGTGTGCGGATACCAAACCAGACGAGTCCCACCGGCTTTTCCGGGGTGCCACCAGTGGGACCGGCGATTCCTGTGGTGGACACGGCGAACGCCGAACCGGTGACTCCTGCGGCGCCGATTGCCATTGCGCGCGCGACTTCTTCGCTCACAGCGCCATGCTGTGCGATCGACCCCTTCATGACGCCGAGCGATGCGACCTTCATCTCATTCGAATATGAGACCACGCCGCCCAGAAACACTTCGGATGATCCCGGAACATCCGTGAGAGCGGCCGCGATCTTGCCGCCTGTGCACGATTCCGCGCATGCGATCCGGACGCCGCGCTCGCGGGCAAGTCGGATGACGGTCTCGGCCATGGAGCTTCCATCCGAGGAGTAGCACGCATCGCCGAGGGCTTCACGCACGAGCTCGCCGAGGCGTGTGAGCTCAGTCGCGCCGGCTCCTTCGTCGAAGAGCACGACCTCGACGTCGGCCGGAGCCGCCAGAACCGTGAGTCCGACGTCGGCGCGATCGCCGAGAACGCGTTGCGCTGCAAGCTGCGCATCTGACTCGGAAACCCCGGACGAACGCAATCGCACGGGAGGCGTAGCCGAGCCGTGAGCATTGAGGAAGTCTGCAAGCATGGGGCGCATCTCGGAAGGCGGTCCTGGCAGCAAGACGAGGTAACCGGTCGCCGTCGGGATGATCTGTCCCGGAGCGGTGCCGGTTGTAGGAGCGATCACCGTGGCGCCTTCGATGATGTCGGCTTGCGTCAGTACCTGCTCGGCCGCATCAGGGTGGCGATGGCGAGAAATGATTCCGGCAAGTGCACATTCGATGGATGCGTCGCGAAGAAGTGGCTTTCTAAGCGCGTGAGAGGCCGCGTCCCGCGTGATGTCGTCGTGTGTGGGTCCAAGTCCCCCCGTGACAATCACGACGGCGCACTCGTCAGTTAAACGCTTGAGGTGTAGCGCGAGTCTAGCCGCGTCATCGGCCACGGATAGCATCTCTACGACCGCAAAGCCAGCAACCAGCAGAGCCGAGGCTATCTCGGCACCATTGGTATCCAGGCGCTGGCCGGTCACGAGCTCTGTGCCAACCGTGACGATCGCTGCGAAGGGCTTAGCCGGCATCGCGTTTCCCAGACCACGGCCCTGTGATGATGTCGCGAGCGTGATAGAAGTAGTCGATCATCGAGAGGATCGTCAGGATGACCGCAGCGGTCATCACCAGCCACGATCCCCAGACGAGCGCAGTCGCAGCTCCCGTTCCTGCCACCTGCGACGTGACGGGACTGTCCTTCACGATGAAGGCCACGATGGCCATGATCTGAACGATCGTCTTGATCTTGCCATACGAAGATGCCGCGATGACTTTGCCCTCGGCCACCGCCACCATCCGAAGGCCGGAGACGATGAGCTCTCTGCTGATGATCACGAGCGCGATCCATGACGGCAGCGTGTCGAGGTCGACAAGTGCGACGAGAGCGGCTGTCACGAGCAGCTTGTCTGCGAGAGGATCGATGAACTTACCAAAGGTGGTGACCTCGTTGCGAGAGCGTGCGAGGTAGCCGTCAACAGCGTCTGTCGCGGCGACAAGCGCGAAGATGGCTGCAGCAATCCATGGCTTGGCGGCCGACCAGAAATCCGACGGCGGCATGAACTGCGGCCATTCCCCGAGCAAGACCACAAGGAAGACAGGGATGAGCAGGATCCTGGCGAGCGTGACCCGGTTTGCGGCGTTGTTGATGTCTGTCATCGGATCAGCTCCCCCACAAGGTCGTACCCTGCGGCGTCGATGATGCGCACAACGCGCGTTTCTCCGGCGGGTACGTCATCTTCAACGACTACCTCACCGTCGATCTCGGGGGCCTGACCGCATGTTCGGCCGATGCTTCCGCCACTCTCATCGACGCCCTCGAACAGCACGGTCACTTCGGTGCCGACGCGAGATACTGCGCGCTCGATGCCGAATGTGTCGGCCAGGTCGCGAAGTCGCTGTGCTCGTGCGAGACGGGTGCGCTTGGGAACCTGCCCCTCCATCGATCCCGCCTCGGTGCCTTCTTCCGGCGAGAACGCGAACACGCCAACGTAGTCGAAAGCGGCGTCTTGGATGAAGGTCTCAAGGATGCGGGCATCGGCGCGAGTCTCGCCGGGGAAGCCCGCCATCATCGTGGTCCGCAACGAGACATCCGGCAGAGCCGCGCGAATACGCCCGATCAGCTGCAGGAACGCTTCGGCATCTCCTGAGCGATGCATTCGCCTGAGCACGTCGCGCGCAGCATGCTGGAGCGGGATGTCGAGGTACTGGCAGATCTTCTCGCTTGCGGCCATCGTCTCAAGGAGCTCGTCGGTCACGCCGTCCGGCTGCACGTACATGAGGCGCACCCGGAACTCCCCTGGTATCGCGATGATCGCGCGCAAGACGTCGGACAACCCCTCTGCCGAGGAAAGATCGCGCCCGTATGCAGAGATGTCCTGGCCGATCAACACGAGCTCCCTCGCACCGCCTTCGACCAGGAAGCGTGCCTCGGCAACGATATCGCCGAGCGGCGCGCTGCGGTATGGACCGCGAATCGATGGAATCGTGCAGTACGCGCAGCGCCGATGACAACCATCGGATATCTGGAGATAAGCTGTCGGACCCGGAGCCGTACGCTTCGCTCCCCCGTCGCCGGGACCTGCGGGTGCGCCCGTGAGTCCAGCGATGACGTCGGTGAGCGAGATCTCCTCGGCCACTGGGATGAATGCATCGACCTCAGGGAACTCGGGCACCACCGTGTCGCCGTAACGCGACGGCAGGCAGCCTGCGACCACGATGGCGCGGCCGGGAGCTCCGGATTTCCACTCGGCAAGTTCAAGGATCGCCGAGATGCCCTCTTCAACCGCGTCCGTGATGAACGCGCAGGTGTTGAGAACCGCGACGTCAGCCTCCGCGAGGTCGTTGGTGACCCGGTAGCCCGCCGAGCCGACCGATGCGCTCATGCGATCGCTGTCGACTTCGTTCTTCGGGCAGCCGAGCGTGATGAAGTGGATTGCAGGTGTGGTTGTCACGCCAGTCCCTACCGGTAGTTGTTGAACTGAAGCGGAATGCCGTAATCCGCAGCCTTCAGGAAGGTGATGACCGTCTGAAGCTCGTCACGGCTGGCGCTGGATACGCGCACTTTGTCGCCCTCGATCTGGACTTTGACCTTGTACTTCTGTTCGCGGATGTCCTTGTTGATCTTGCGTGCGATCTCCTGATCGATGCCGTTCACGATCGTACCCGTGCAGCGGACTGAGTCGCCGGTAGCGGATTCTAGCTTGCCCCACGTCACGGCCTTGAGCTCTATCTCGCGGCGTACGAGCTTGGTCTCAAGGACGTCCTGTACTTGCTTGAACGTGAAATCGCTCGGTGAGGTAACCGTTATCGCAGCTGCAGCCTTGTCGAGGGTGATGGTCGCCCCGGTGTCCTTGAGGTCATAACGCTGTACGAGCTCCTTTGATGCCTGCTGGACCGCGTTGTCGACTTCTTGCATGTCGACCTGCGAGACCACGTCAAAACTCTGATCCTTAGCCATGGGGCTCTCCCTTCGCGACGCGCGCCAAGCGCACGGACTACTCAGCCGTTGTACTGAGTGTGACGATACCGATGCCGTTAACTGACTTCGGTGATACCGCTTCACCATCACGGGTGACCGTGACCTCGTCGGGTTTGCCGATCTGTACTTCGGCATCCTTGGTGACGGTCCACTCTTTCGTTTGACCACCCGAGAGTGTGCCTTCGTATGCCTTGAGGCCGTCAACTGTCACGCGCAGCCATGAGGCGGCGCCTTCGGCAACGGCCACCTTGAGGACAAATGCCTGATCGCTGACCGTGCTCGAAGCGTCCCCGGGACTCTCGGTACCCACTGTATCGGAGGCTGGGACTGTATCGGTTGCGACCCCGGGCACCGACTCTGTGGGTTCGATGGTGCTCGTGGCGGCTTCTGGCGGAATCGGCGGCGGCGCATCACTTCGGTTGACCACCGTGCCCACAAGCCACAGCACGAATCCGATGCCGATGATCGCGACGACGATCGTGAGCCACGTCTTCGTCGGGATGTGGTGCATCTGGTCGCGCATCGGAACGACCGTGCGCTCCGGCACCTCTTCGAGTCGCGTTCGGGGCTTGCCCAGGCCAAGATCAGCCTCGTACTCCTTAAGCAGTGGAGCAGCAGGCATGCCGAGGAATTTCGCGTAGCTTTGGATGTAACCGCGGACATACGCCTGCTGAGGTAGCTCGTCATAGCGACCGGCCTCGAGGGCGTTGATCAGGCGCGCGATGATGTTCGTCGCGGCAACGACCTCAGTGACGCTCTTGCTCTGTTTACGCCGCTCGGCAGCGAGGGTTTCACCGACAGGCATGGCAGGCCATCCTTTCCATGCGGGCGGTCACTGGGCTTCTTCGCGATCTTTACGGTCGAACGCTTTGATCGACTCAAGTTCTTCGACGTCGGCATGTACCTCGCGCGGCCTACTGCCGTCCGGTGGTCCGACGATTCCTTTGCCTTCCAGCATGTCCATTATGCGCCCTGCACGCGCGTAGCCCACCTTGAGGCGCCGTTGCAGGAGAGATGTTGAGCCCATGCCGCTCGTGACCACGATGTCAGCCGCCTCCCAAAGAAGCGGATCGTCGTCGTCATCGTCGCTCGCCGTGCCTCCGCCTGACGTGGCCAGCTTGAGGTGCAGAATCTCCTCATGGTACTCCGGCTCGGCCTGCGCCTTCAGGTGTTCCACGACGCTATTGATCTCGGCTTCGGTCACAAGCGCGCCCTGTACCCTCTTCGGCTTCGGCCACGCCGGAGTGGAGAAGAGCATATCGCCCATGCCTACAAGCTTCTCGGCACCTGCCTGGTCGAGGATGACGCGACTGTCGATACCGGACGAGACCGCGAAAGCGATGCGGTTCGTGATGTTCGTCTTGATGAGTCCGGTGATGATGTCTGTGGACGGCCTCTGGGTTGCGACTATGAGATGAATGCCGGCAGCACGGGCGAGTGCCGAGAGGCGACAGATCGAGTCTTCGACCTCACGCGCAGCCACCATCATCAGGTCGGCCAGCTCGTCGATGACGATAACGAGATAGGGCATCTCGGCAGCGTCTTCGGGACCCTTGCCTTCCTGGAGCAGTGCGTTGTACTGCGCGATGTTGCGAGCTCCGGCCTTCTGGAGTCTCTTGAGGCGCGCGTCCATCTCGGAAACTGCCCAGGCAAGTGCCGAGGCGGCCTCTTTGGCTTCTGTGACGACCGGAACGTAGAGGTGCGGAACGCCGTTGTAGAGGTTCAGCTCGATTCGCTTCGGGTCGATCAGAATCAGTCGCACCTCGGCTGGTGTGGCACGCATCAGCAAGGACATGATGAGCGCGTTGATGCACACCGACTTGCCGGTGCCGGTAGAGCCAGCGATAAGCATGTGCGGCATTCCGGCGAGGTCGGCGGTGATCTGGTCTCCGCTGACGTCTTTGCCGATGCCGAGAAGCAGCGGGCTCGGATGATTGAGCGGACCGCCGTCAAGGACGTCAGCAAGCGTGACGGTGGAGCGGCGGTCGTTCGGGACTTCGATACCGACGTAGCTCTTGCCCGGAATCGGTGCAAGGATGCGAATCGTCGGCGCCGCGAGCGCGAGAGCCAGGTCGTCAGCAAGCGATGTGATGCGCATGACCTTAACGCCGCGAGCGAGTTCGATCTCGAACATGGTGACCGTCGGGCCTGAAATCCAGGAGACGACGCGCGCGGAGATGTCGAACGTAGCCAGCGTCTGTTCGATGAGCGTGCCGGTGGCCTTGAGTTCCTTCTCGTCTGCCCGGCTCGCAGCCGCGGTATGCGGGCTGCGGGTGAGCATCGTCATCGACGGCAGCTCGAAGCCTTCAAGCGCACGCGGCGCGGTTACGTGAGATGTCGGGACGGTGGGACGCGCGGCCTCAGGATCGGGACCGCGACGGCGCTTCTCGGTAGGAGGTGTTGCTTCGCGCTCCTCGAACTCAGCGAGGGGCATCGTCTTGGGTGCACGTCGACGCGGTGCATGCTCGTCTTCCTCGATGATCTCAAACTCAGGCTTGTGAACGGCGTCAGACACCCAGTCGACGAGTTCTGAGATGGACATGCCCGCGAATACGAGACCGATCAGCGCGACAGCGCCGAGCAATACATAGGTGATGGCGCTCCCGAAGAGCGTGCCGAGACCCCATGCGACGCCGCCGCCTACGTACCCGCCGTGCGAAACCAACACGTCGGACTCCCAGCGCATAGCCTCCGGTGCGCCGACGGCTGCGATCGAAATCGCCGAGACGAGCAGTAGCGCGAGGCCGATGCCGACTCGCGTCTCGTCAACGCGCACCGCACGGACGAAGAACGTGACTGCCCAGAGGAGCACCACGACCGGTATGGCATATGCGCCCAGTCCGAAGCCGAGGCGCAAGGCGCCTGCGACGAACTGCGGAACGACGCCGGAGGACTCGCTCAGAACGGTGATGCCGAGAGCGATCGAGACAGCAGCGAGCACGATTCCGACGATTTCGTGGCGGCTCTCGGCATCAAGTACGGGAGCCGGCGCAGGAGGCTGCTTGGGCGCGCGTTTTGGCGTGTTGCCGCTCTTGGCGGGCTTGCGGGACTGTGTTTTCTTTGCCGGACTCACGTTCTACCCCCTGGCGAAGACGAAGTTCAGAACCAACAGAGTCGTGCCAAGAAGTGCGGTATACGCAGCGAACCAGTTCAACGAATGCCGCTTCACGAGGCTGAGCAGCCAGGCAATCGCGAGATATCCGCTCAGGCCGGCTGCCAAAAAACCTACAGCGGATGGCCAGAAGCCGGGCAGAGACTTCGCGCCGCCGAGCAGGTCGAGACCGTCTTTGGCAGCAGCAAGTGTGATAAGTGGGATGCCAAGCAGAAACGAGAAGCGAGCACCTGCTTCACGCGAGAGTCCGGAGAACATGCTGGCGGCAATCGTCGAGCCGGACCGAGAGACGCCCGGGAGAACGGCGATACCCTGAAGCACGCCGATGAACGCCGCCTTGAGCGGGTGGAGCTTCTCGGGAGCGCTGATCGTAGTCACTCTCCGACTCAACAGCTCGCTCAGGGAGAGCAGCGCCGCGGTTCCGAGGAATCCGATTCCGACCCACAAGGTCGAATCCGAGATGCTCTCGATATACGGTGACATCGCGAACGCGATCGCTCCGCTGACTCCTGTTGCGACGATGATCAAGAGAATCAGGCGACGGTCATCTTTCCGATGTGCGTTCTTCGGCAGCAGAGCCGTGAGCAATCGAACGATGTCCTCACGGAAGTACGTGAGCATCGCAATCAGCGTCGCAGCATGCAAGAACACCTCAAACGTGAGGTTCGGTTTCTCGCCAAAAATGCGGTATGTGAGGGCCAGATGTCCCGAGGACGACACCGGAAGGAACTCGGTAGCGCCCTGGATCAATCCAAGGACTGCGGCGTGCAGGATGTTCACGTTGCTAGACCTCCATGACGACAGCAACGATCATCGGACGACGCCTGCTGCGCTCCCAGATGAACTGCGAGAGCGAATCGCGCAACGCCTTTTTGACGACACCGTGATCGGTAACCCCTTCAGTGGAGGTTCGCTGGAGAACTTTTGCGATGCGCTGTCGGGCCTCGGTCAAGACGGCTTCTTCGTCGCCGCCGGCGAGCATGAGACCGCGCAGAACCAGCTCGGCTTCTCCGGCCGACTTTCCCGTTTGCGCGTCGATTGCCACGATGACCAGCGCAACGCCATCATTTGAGAGAACTTGCCGATCCCTCAAGACGACCTGGGCGATGTCACCGATGTTCAATCCGTCGACGTACACCACACCGGAGTCGACGTGCTCGGCGACTTTTGCCCCGTTCTCGGAGATTTCAAGGCACGCACCGTTTTCCAGGATGAAGATGTTCTTGTCCTGAATCCCGACAGCAGTCGCCAGTTTTGCATGGGCGTGAAGATGCCGCGTCTCGCCGTGGATCGGAACGAAATATGTAGGCTTGGTGATATTGAGCATGAGCTTCAGTTCCTCGGCTGCGGCATGTCCGGAGACGTGAACCTGCGCCGTTCCTTTGTGTACAACCTGAGCGCCAGACTTGAAAAGTCGGTTAATGACGCGGCTGACAGCCTTTTCATTGCCCGGGACAGGCGTCGCCGAGAGCACGACGGTGTCGCCTGATTCGACGGTGACGGTCTTATGGTCGCGGTTTGCCATACGTGCGAGGGCTGAGAGCGGCTCGCCCTGGCTACCAGTCGAGAGAACGACAACGTCTTCGGGAGCAAGTCCCTGCATCTCGTAGGCGTCGACGATGTCGGCGTCAGCAATATGGAGGTACCCGAGTTCACGTGCGATCTTGGTGTTGTTGACCATGGAGCGACCGGTTACCGCCACCTTTCGTCCTGCGGCAACCGCCGCATCGCAGACCTGCTGCAAGCGATGGATGTGCGATGCGAACGACGCCACGATGATGCGCTGCTCGGCATCGGCGAAGATTCGCCTAAGCGCGACCCCGACTACTGCTTCGGAGGGCGTGTGTCCAAGGGACTCAGCGTTGGTGGAGTCGCTCATGAGCAGTGTGATACCGGTGCGGGCAGCCTTGGCCAGTCCCGCGTAGTCGGTCGGCACGCCGTCGATCGGCGTCTGGTCGAGCTTGAAGTCACCCGTGTGCAGAATGTTGCCCACAGGCGTGCGGATGAACACTGCTACGCCATCCGGAATCGAGTGGTTCATCGCGATGAAGTCAAAGCCAAAAGGCCCGAGGCTGACGTGCCCACCGGACTTGATCTCACGTAGCTTCGGCTTGTTGATGCGGTGTTCCTCGAGTTTGCCCTTGATGAGGCCGAGGGTGAGCTTCGTCCCAAGAATCGGCACGTTGTTGCCAAGATCACGAAGCAGATACGGCAACGCACCCGTATGATCTTCGTGTCCGTGAGTGATGATGATGCCGCGAAGCTTGTGTTTGCGCTTCACGATGTAGCTGTAGTCCGGAAGAATCAGGTCTACACCGGGCGAATCATCGTCGGGAAACATGATGCCGGCATCGATGACGACCATGTCGTCGCCATACTCGATGACGGTCATGTTCTTCCCGATCTCGTCGAGCCCGCCAAGCGGGATAACGCGGAGTCGGTTCTGCTTACTGGCCATATGCTGTTCGATCGTGCTCCTTGTCGTGCGTCTGAGGGTTATGAAACGAACTACCCGCTCGTGCGGGCTATCAGTCTATGAGGCCGATATGGCGCATGATGCGTGTGAGCTCCGCGGTCTGATCTGCGCTGGCGGAGATCAGCGGGAGCCGGGTCTCTCCTACCGGGAAGCCCACGAGCTCAAGTGCCTTCTTCACCATGATCGGATTTGCCGTCATGAAGAGCGCCTTGAACAGCGGCATGAGTTCCAGGTGGATCTTCAAAGCGCGCGTGTGATCGCCGGACGCCTGAGCGTTCAGCATCTCGGCCATCTGCGGGCCGACGATATGCGATGCCACCGAGATGATACCGGTAGCTCCGAGACCCATCATCGGCAGCGTGTCTTCGTCGTTGCCGGAAAGCACTTCGAAGCCGACCGGAGCGGCATCGATAATGGACGCAATCTGTGTGAGGTTAGAGCTTGCCTCTTTGACTGCCACGATGTTCTCGAAGTCTGAAGCCAGCCGGATGGTGGTTGCGCTCTCAAGGTTGACCACGCAGCGTCCCGGGATGTTATACAGCACAACCGGCACATCTACTGCGGATGCAATCGCACCGAAATGCCGGTACAAGCCTTCTTGCGGAGGCTTGTTGTAGTAGGGCACGACAGCCATGACGGCATCCACGCCGAGGCGAACGACCTGTTTCGCGAACTCCACAGAGTCATCCGTGCAGTTGTCGCCAGCGTTCGCGATGATTGGCGCCTGTCCATCGACGGCTTCCAGAACCGCCGCGAAGAGGCGAAGCTTGTCGTCGTAGAACACGGTCGGTGACTCGCCAGTGGTCCCGCAGACGACAAGCGCCTCGCTGCCCTGGTCGAGCAGGCGCAGCGCAAGTTCTTGTGCGCGGACAAGGTCGAGTTCACCATCGGGGGTGAAAGGCGTCACCATCGCGGTGAGAAGACGCCCGAATCGCGGCTCGGTCATAGTTGACTCCCCTACTCAACGGGGCAGCAAGGCCCCGGGCAGATGCATGATCTAACGCACATTGTGCCACACCTGGCTAATGGCGACGAATTCGCGTTGCCGTTCTGAGGTACTTTGAGCCGTTAGGCGCGCACGCTGAGCCCGAAACCGCTATGCATCGCGTTCACAGCTGCTTCTGCCTGCTCGCCAGGAACCAGCACGGAGATTGTAGTGTGACTGTCGGCAGTCTGCAGCACGTTGACGGCCGCGGCCGACAGATACTCGGCAAGTCGGGCCATTACACCGGGAACGCCGTGCATTCCCGCACCAACAAGCGTGACCTTGGCAAGGCCGGTGAGGACCTCGCACGTGAGACTCAGGCCTGCAAGCACGCCGCATGCGGGGGTGAGATCGTTATCCGCAACGGTGAATACGAGCGTGTCGGTGGTGGGAGTGAACATGTCGAGCGAAATGCCAGCGTCGGCCATCGCGCGATAGACACGCGCCTGCGCAAGCATGTGTTCGGTCGTCCCCTCTGCTGCGCAAAGGGCGACGCGCACCCGCGCGATGCCGGAAACGCTTGAGACAGCAGTCGCCAGCGCCTTTGGCTGGTATGAGCCGATATCGGCGACGAGTGTGCCGGGGTGCTCGGAGAAGGTGTTGCGGACTCGCACCGCCAGACCGCTTCCAAGGGCAAGTTCTGCAGCCGGCGTGTGTACGACGCGTGAACCGTGGCGTGCCATCTGGAAGAGCTCGTCGGCGCGGATGACATCGAGTACGTCCGCAGCGTCGCATGTTCGCGGGTCTGCGCTCATGATTCCGTCGACATCGGTGTAGATCTCGACTGTCTCGGCGGAGAGCGCGACGCCGAGGGCGCACGCTGTTGTGTCGCTCCCGCCTCTGCCCAGAGTCGTTAGCGTGCCGTCAGGCGCCATGCCCTGGAAGCCGGCTACGACTGGCACCTCTCCCCGTTCGATCGCAGCGAGCATTGGCTCCGGATAGATGTCTGTGACTGTGGCGCAGCCGTACTCGCCGTCTGTGCCGATGCCTGCTTCTGCTCCCGTGTGGGCGTGTGCGTCAATTCCTGTCGAGCGAAGCTCGTGTGCGATTAACACAGCCGAGATGAGCTCTCCGGTTGACGCGAGCAAGTCGCGTTCACGATCGTCTCCGGGAAGTCCTTCGACAAGGCCAAGTAGCGTGTCGGTCGCATACGGGGCGCCTTTGCGGCCCATTGCCGAGACGACCACGACGGGCGCTCGACCGAGCTCGAGAGCAGCTGTGACGCGACGCGCTATCGCGTTGCGTCCGTCCACAGTCGCGACCGACGTGCCGCCGAATTTCATGACGACGACAGGACGCTGAGGCATACTACTCACCCATCAAGCGTTCGAGGCCAACGACCAGCCCGCTGTGCTTTCCGACTTCCCTCACGGCGAGAAGCACTCCAGGCATGAAGCTCGTGCGGTCGATGGTGTCGTGGCGGATCGAGAGAGTCTGGCCCTGACCACCGAAGAGTACTTCCTGGTGCGCGACAAGCCCGGGCAGTCGAATCGAGTGAATGCTGATGTCTTCAACGAACGCTCCACGAGCACCCTCGGCGATCTCGGTCTCGCGACCCGGCGAAACCGGGACGCTGACACGTGTTTTCGCGATGAGGTCGGCGGTGCGAAGGGCTGTGCCGCTCGGCGCATCAGCTTTGCGGTCGTGGTGCAGCTCGATGATCTCGACGTGAGGCATGAAGCGAGCGGCCTCTGCAGCGAAGCGCATCATGAGGATCGCACCGATGGCGAAGTTGGGAGCCACGAACAGGCAAGCTCCATCTTTGGCGCCAGCGGCAAGCCCTTGAAGCGTCTCGGTCGTGAGACCGGTCGTGCCCACGACGCAGTGGACGCCCGCAGCAAGCGCGCAGCTGATGTTGTCAGCAACAACGGTTGGGTGGGTGAAATCGACCAGCACGTCGGGTGAGGACTCGGAAATCGCGGTCGCAAGGTCGGCTGCGAGCGTGATGCCCTCAAATGCTTCACCAGCGTGCAGCGGATCGACGGCAGCAACAAGCTCCATGTCGGATTCAGTGCTGACTGCCGAGAGGACTTCCCGGCCCACCTTTCCGGCCGCGCCGGTGACGATGACTCGGATCATGCAATCCCTCCCAGAGTGTGGCTACAGCAGGTGTGCGACATCCTCGGCATCGAGCGGCGCGATCATCGCCAGGACCTGTGGTCCCGAGAAGAGTTTCTGCGCGAGCGCCTGAACGTCCTCGCCGGTGATCGCGTCAACGCGCTCGACCAGCTCGTCCATCGAAAGCAGCTGCCCGTTTGTGACAGCGGACTTGCCGAGGCGAGACATGCGCGCCCGGGTGCTCTCAAGGCCAAGTACCAGCGAGCCTTTCATGCTTTCCTTGGCGCGGTCGAGCTCTTCGGCGGTGATGCCGCTCTCGGTGATCTTGTCGACCTCACGCTTGATGATCGTGATGGCCTGCTCGGCGTTGCTCGGTCGTGTGCCCACATAAACGGTGAACTGACCGGTGTCGAGGTACAGCGAGTGGTACGAGAAGACCGCGTACGCCAGGCCGTTCTTCTCACGAACCTCCTGGAACAACCTCGATGACATGCCGCCGCCGAGAACAGAATCGAGTACCGACATGGTGAATCGATCATCGGAGTCGGCGCGCAAGCCACGGACACCCCAGGCGATATGAGCTTGTTCGGTCTCCTTGCGGATGACGCGCAGTGCCGAGGCGACTTCCGGCTCTCGCTCGCCTCTTGGAGTACGCGGACCTTCAGGAAGCTTGAGGTACCGCTCCACGAGTCTGACGACCTGCTCGTGTTTGACGTTACCAGCGGCGGCCACGATCACATTACCCGTCACGTAGTGGCGGCGATGGAAATCGACCGAGGCTGCGTTGTCAAAACCGCCGACGGTCTCCCGCTGGCCGAGAACAGGCAAGCCAAGAGGATGATCGGGCAGCAGCGTTGACGCGAAGAGCTCGTGAATCGCGTCATCAGGCGTGTCGTCGTGCCGCGATATCTCCTCGAGGACGACCTCGCGCTCGGAGGTGATGGCTTCATCAGCAAGAAGGCTGCTGACGACCATATCCGAGAGCACTTCTACGGCGTCGTCGACGTGGTTGTCCAGAACGCGAGCGTAGAAGCACGTGTATTCCTTGCTGGTGAAGGCATTGAGCTCGCCGCCGAGCCGGTCGAAGTGCTCGGAGATCTCCGCAGCCGTGCGGGTGGGCGTGCCCTTGAACATCATGTGCTCCATGAAGTGGGACATGCCCGCCTCGGCAGGGCCCTCGTCGCGGCTTCCGACGGCGAACCAGATACCGATCGCCACAGAACGGACGGCATCGATGGTCTCAGTGATGACCTCGATGCCGCCGTCCGTGACGGTCTTATCGTAGAAAGTGCTGCTCACAGTATTAGTGATGCCTACGCGGCTTGCGATCGTCGCGACCGCGGTCATCGCGGCGCGGCGGGCGGCTGTCTGAGCTGGGTGCGTCAGACGAGCCAGCAGCCTTCTCGGGCACGTCGAACTTGTTGACGGCGTCCAGGCTGACCTTGCCGCGATCGTCGATCTCGAGCACGACAACCTCGACCTCGTCGCCGACGTTCACGACATCTTCAACGCGCTCGATGCGACCCTTGGCGATACGCGAGATGTGCAGCAGGCCGTCCTTGCCGGGGATGAGCTCGATGAAGGCACCAAACGGCTGGATCGACACGACGCGACCGGTGAAGTGCTCGCCCGGCTCGACGTCCTTGATGATCGCCTTGATGCGCTCCACTGCGGCGAGTCCGCCGGCGTCACGCGATGCGACGTAGACCGTACCGTCGTCGTTGACGTCGATCTGCGCACCGGTCTCCTCGATGATGGCGCGAATGATCTTGCCACCGGGGCCGATGATGTCGCGGATCTTGTCCGTCGGAATCTTGATGGTGACCACGCGCGGTGCGAAGGGCTTGAGCTCTTCACGGGGCTCGTCGATCGATTCCATCATCTTGCCGAGGATGAATGCGCGACCTTCCTTGGCCTGCATGAGCGCACGGCGGAGGATGTCCACGGAGAGGCCCTTGGCCTTGTTGTCCATCTGCATCGCCGTGATGCCGTTCTCTGTACCTGCGACCTTGAAGTCCATGTCGCCGAGGAAGTCCTCGAGGCCCTGGATGTCGGTCAGGATAGCGACGTCGTCGCCCTCCTTGATGAGACCCATTGCGATACCGGAGACGGGAGCCTTGATCGGGCAGCCAGCGTCCATGAGCGCGAGGGTGGAGCCGCAGACCGAACCCATCGAGCTTGAGCCGTTTGACTCAAGCACCTCGGAGACGATGCGGATCGTGTACGGGAAATCCTCCTCGGCGGGAACCACGGGGAGCAACGCGCGCTCGGCGAGGGCACCATGGCCGATGTCGCGACGCTTCGGGCCACGCATGAATCCAGTCTCACCGGTGGAGAACGGCGGGAAGTTGTAGTGATGGATGTAGCGCTTGCCTTCGGCCACGTCGATCGTGTCGATGCGCTGCCATTCGGAAAGCATTCCGAGGGTGAGCACCGAGAGGACCTGCGTCTGTCCGCGGGTGAAGAGACCGGAGCCGTGCGACAGCGGCAGGTAGCCGGCGGTCGTCGTGATCTGGCGGACCTCGTCGAGCTTGCGGCCATCGGCGCGCTCGCCCTCTTCGAGGACCATGGTGCGCATGGTCTTCTTCTCAAGCTGCTTCAGGAGAGCCTTGATATCCTTGCCGTCTGCAGCCATCTCCTCGGCGGTGAACGTGGCGAGGATCTCGTCCTTCACCGCGGCGACGTCACCCATGCGGGCGTGCTTGTCGGCGTTGTGCAGCGCGGTCTTCATCTTGTCGGAGCCTGCCGAGAAGACACGGTCCTTGAGAGCCGGGTCGATCTGGTGAATCTGGATCTCCATGGGCGTGATCTCGATCTTGGCGAGGAACCTCTCCTGCACTTCGCAGAAGGCCGCAATAGCCTCCTGGGCGAACATGAGGGCTGCGAGCATGTCCTCTTCGTTCACCTCGTGGGCGCCGGCTTCGAGCATGTAGACGGCGTCCTTGCTACCCGCAACGATCAGATCGAGGTCCGAGAACTCGGCCTCTTCGAACGTCGGGTTCACGATGAACGCGCCGTCTTCGTCGCGCACAACGCGCACGCCGGCAAGCGGACCCTCGAACGGGATGCCTGCGGCGAGCAGTGCGGATGAAGCGCCCATGATCGAGATGACGTCAGGCTGGTTGACCTGGTCCGCGGAGAGAACGGTCGCGATGACCTGTACTTCGTTGCGGAAGCCGTCAGCGAATGACGAGCGAATCGGACGGTCGATCATGCGCGCGGTCAGCGTTGCCTTCTCAGACGGACGCGTCTCGCGCTTCACGAAGCCGCCAGGAAGTTTGCCTGCAGCGTACATCCGCTCTTCGAAATCAACCGTGAGCGGGAAGAAATCCAGATCCTTGGGGAACTTGGATGCGGTGGCCGTGACGAGCACCATCGTGTCGCCCTGGCGGACGAGAATCGCTCCGCCGGCCTGCTTGGCGAGTTCGCCAGTCTCGAGCGTGTATTCCTTGCCGAACAGTTCGAACGTTTCAGTGACTTTTCCCATGCCTCTTCCTCTTCCTCTTCAGTCGTTCCTACGTCCTTGCAGGAACGTACCCGGGGCTTGCGCCCCTATGACACGGAAGGCGGGAGATTGTCTCCCGCCTTCACGAGCCGATTCACGAAATTAGTTGCGCAGCCCCAGCTTTGCGACGATCGCACGGTAGCGCTCGATGTCGTTCTTCTTGAGGTAGTTCAGAAGGCGACGGCGCTGACCGACCATCTGCAGTAGACCACGACGGGTGTGGTGGTCGTGCTTGTGGAAGCGGAGGTGCTCGGTAAGGTCGCGGATACGCTGCGTGAGCAGCGCGATCTGAACCTCTGCGGAGCCGGTGTCACCCTCGGTGCGAGCGTGGTCGGCGATGATTGCGGACTTTACGTCCTTCTCTAGTGCCATATTCTCTTTCACCCTTCAATCAGATTCGCCCCTGTCCGAGGTGAGCGTTGGTGATTCGCTCATCACAGGCAGGGGTACCAGAACAGCCGAACGAGTATATCACGTGTTGGCGTGAGCGTCAGGACGGTATTCGCGCCGCCTCAGCGGGCTTCCGCGAGCACAACGCGGGCGCGCGAAATGTCCTCGGCAATCGCCGTGGCGAGAAGATCCGGATCGTCGAATCGACGCTGAGCTCTCAGGCGATCCACGAATTCAATCGAGAGCGATTCTCCGTAGAGGTCGGCTCCCGAATAGTCGATAAGATGCGCCTCGAGTCGCTCAGTCGCAGCCGGAAAGCTTGGTGGAACTCCCACCGATGCGGCGCACAGGTACCTCTCATTGCCGATGCATGCAAATGCCGCGTAGACACCATCGAGAGGCAATGCGGACCAGGAGTGTGTGAGGACGTTCGCGGTTGGCGCACCGAGACCGTGGCCTGCTCCCCTGCCGCGGACGACGCGACCGGTCACGTAGTGCTTTCTTCCGAGCAGCCGGGCTGCCGACTCCACGTCGCCCTGCGCAAGCTCTCGGCGAATTCTGGTCGATGTCACAGGCAGGCCGTCAACCTCGAGCAGGTCGTGACTGTGAACCGTGAACCCGTGAGTGCGCCCAAGGGACGTGAGCGTGTCGATATCACCTGACGCAGCGGTTCCGAAGCGGAAGTTGTGGCCAACGACGACGGTCGTAGGCGTGAGAGCAGCAGCCAGCACCTCGTTGACGAACGCCTCGGGGGCCATCGCCGCCAGAGAGGTATCGAACGGGACCACCAGCACCACGTCCGGATTCAGAGCCGAGAGAAGCCGCACCTTGTCCTCGAGTTCAAGAAGCTGTGGCGCAGCACGATCGGGCATGACGACCCTGTCCGGATCGCGGTCGAACGTGAGGACAACCGAGCGCACTTCTCGCGTGCGAGCTATATCGATCGCGTCGCGAATCAGCGTCTGATGACCGAGATGTACCCCGTCGAACACGCCGATGGCGACGACCGCATCACCAAGTGGCTGCATGTCTCGCTCGAATGTGATGACGTGACTCATGATATGTCCGCCGAGGGAAGAACGACCCTGGGTACCAGGCGATCGCCCGTGACACGGTAGATCGCCCGCAGTATCCCGTTGCATACCACGGTCACGTCGGTATCGACGGCAAGCCCCCGGGCAAGTGCGATGTCGAGTGGTGATCCGTTCGCGATCATCGTGTCCTCAACGTGAATGACGGGTAGTCCGAGGGCTGCGATGGGATCGGTGAATGCTCCCACAACGTCGGTCAGTTCATCCAGGCGGTGGGAGTCTTCGACACTCAGAGGTCCGCTCGCCGTGCGCCGCAAGCCAGACAGATGTGACGGCACCCCGACGGCCTCGCCAAGATCGCGGGCAAGTGAGCGGATGTATGTTCCTTTCGATACCCGGAAGGACACGTTCCACGCACATTGCCGCGCGTCCACGCCGAGGACTTGCGCCTCGAAGACTGTGATGTCTCGCTCGGCGAGTTCGATCGGCGAACCGGACCTCGCTGCGCGATGTGCAACGGTGCCGTTCACCTTGATGGCTGAGTACGCTGGTGGACGCTGTTTCTGGGGCCCGAGGAAGCCAGCGAGGACGCGCTCGGCAAACGTACGATCCAGCACACTATCGGGTACTTCTGCCGAGGCGACAACGGCGCCCTCGGCGTCTTCGGTATCAGTCGATGAGCCGAACGTGATAGTTGCGTTATACGTTTTGTCGGCGGAGCTCATGTATGGTTCCAGCCGGGTGTAGGGCCCCACGAGTATCACGAGCAGTCCGGTGGCCATCGGATCGAGCGTACCGGCGTGCCCGACGCGACCCTCGCCCGTCAGGCGACGGATGCGTGCGACAACGTCGTGACTCGTGAGTCCGGCGGGTTTGTCGACAAGTAGGATGCCGGCTAGTCCCGTCGCGCCTCTGCGTCCCATGCTAGTTCGCCGAGGGTAAGAGCGCGAGAAGCTCGGCGAGCACCGACTCGATGGTTCCAGCTCTCGTAAAGCCAGCTGCCGCCGAATGTCCGCCACCGCCAAGAGTGCGAGCGACCAGTCCGACGTCATGGCCATTCTTCGCTCGAAGGCTCACGCGAACCGAGTCATGCGATGATTTGAGGAGTGCGACAGCGTCAACACCTCTCACTACACGGATCTCGTCGATGAGATTCTCGGTCTCCTCGGGCAGCGCACCTGTCTCGATGAAGTCTTCGGGACCGATCCATGAGTACGCAACTCGGCCAGCATTCGCGAAGGCCAATCTAGCGAGTGTGCGCGCAACAAGTGCAAGCGCAGCCGGAGAGCGGCTCTCGTACACGTGTTGATAGAGCTGCGCTGCATCGGCACCATGTTCGATCATCTCGGCAGCGCGACGGAGTGCTGCAGGAGTTGTGTTTCCGTACGAGAACCGACCAGTGTCTGTCATGAGTGCTGTGTACAGGCACGTCGCAACGCGCTTGTCAGCCACACAATCAAGATACGGCAGCAGCTCCCAGATGATCTCTCCCGTTGCGGCAGCGCGGTCATCCACTAGATTGAGCGTCCCGTAGAGCTTGTTATCAGGATGATGGTCGATCACGACGAGTTTCGAGGCCCCAAGCGCCAGATCGCGAGCATCGCCGAGGCGAGCAGGATCTGGAGCATCCAGCGCCACCACAAGATCAATCTCAGGTGATTCAGACGCGGGCACAAACTCATTAGCCCCTGGCAAGAACCTGTACGTTGCAGGCGCGCTCACGCCGGAAGCAAGCACGGGCGTGACGGTAGCCCCGCAACATCTCAGTAGATGCGTGAGGCCGAGGATGCTGCCCATGGCGTCACCGTCAGGATCGACGTGTGCACATACAGCCACGGATCGAGCCGAGAGCAACGCCTCTGCAATCTGCTGCAGACGCTCTGACCGGCTGGACACCGCTACTCAGCCGCCTCGTCCGGTGTTATCGGCCTGCGCTCAGCCTCGTCGCGCAGTGCCATGGAAATGCGCATTCCCTCATCAACACTCTCGTCGATGTGAAAGCGGAGGGCAGGCAAGAATCGTAGGCTGACCCGCTTGCCGAGAGAGTTTCTGATACGGCCTTTGGCCGACTCGAGGCCTTTCATCAACTCGGCGTAGCGTTCTGCGTCACCATGTGCGGTTACATAGATCTCGCAGTAGCGCATGTCCGGGCTGATGCGGGCCCCGGTTATGGTCGCGAAGTCAACACGGGGGTCCTGGACCTCTTCCAGGAGGATCGAGGCCAGGGCCTCCCGTATCGACTCGTTCAGTTTACGTGTGCGGGGAGTGATCTTCATTTCGAGGTCACTCCTCCCGTGCTACCTCAATGGTGCGGTACGTCTCGATAACGTCGCCTTCCTTGATGTCCTGGAAGCCTTCGATGCCAACACCGCACTCGTAGCCGGCCTTGACCGACTTGACGTCGTCCTTGAAGCGTCGCAAAGAGTGGAGCTTACCGTCAAAGATGATGGCGCCATGACGGACGATGCGGACCTGGTCATCGCGGGTGACTTCACCCTCCTGTACGAGACAACCGGCGATGACGCCGATCTTCGGAACCTTGAACAGTTCGCGAATCTCGATACGGGCGGTGTCATGCTCTTCGATGGTCGGTGCCAACATGCCCACGCGTGCTGCGTTGATATCTTCGATGGCCTGGTAGATGACACGGTACATGCGCAGGTCGACCTTCTCCTGCTCGGCGAGGGACTTTGCCTTAGGCTCAGGGCGAACGTTGAAGCCGATGATGATGGCGTCAGACGCGTCTGCAAGCATGACGTCGCTCTCAGTGATGCCACCAACGCCGGAGTGGATGACATTGATGCGAACCTCGTCCTGGTTCATCTTGTCGAGCGCGTCCTTGAGGGCCTCGATCGAGCCACCAACGTCAGCCTTGACGACGAGGTTGAGGTCCTTCAATTCACCCTCGGCAATGCGTGAGAACAGGTCCTCAAGAGTAACGTGGCGCTTCTTGCCATGTGCGACCAAACGCATCTTGAGCGCGCGCTCCTCGGCGATCTGACGGGCTTCACGGTCGTCGCAGACGACCAGGAACTCGTCACCGGCAGTAGGAACTGAGGAGAGGCCGACGATTTCGACCGGATCGGCCGGACCAGCGCTCTTCACGATTTCGCCGAGCGGGTTCACGAGCATGCGCACGCGGCCGTGTGTCGTACCGGCGACAACAGCGTCGCCCACATGGAGGGTGCCGCGCTGAACGAGCACGGTTGCAACCGGGCCGCGGCCACGGTCGAGCTTCGCTTCAATGACAACGCCGTGGGCGTTGGCTTTCGGGTTTGCCTTGAGCTCGAGGATCTCGGCCTGAAGGAGAATCATCTCCAGGATATCGTCGATATTGAGGCGCTGCTTCGCCGAGACGTTCACGAAGATGTTGGATCCGCCCCACTCCTCAGGGATGATTTCGTGCTCAACAAGCTCCTGGCGGACGCGATCGGGGTTGGCGCCGTCCTTGTCGATCTTGTTGACGGCGACGATGATCGGTACCCCCGCAGCCTTCGCGTGGTGGATAGCCTCAACCGTCTGCGGCATGACACCGTCATCGGCAGCGACAACCAGAACGACGACGTCAGTGACGTCGGCTCCTCGGGCGCGCATTGCGGTGAAGGCCTCGTGGCCAGGCGTGTCGATGAAGGTGATTCGCTTACCCTGGTGTGTGACAACCGATGCGCCGATGTGCTGGGTGATGCCGCCGGCTTCAGTTGCAGCGACGCCAGTCTCACGAATAGCGTCCAAAAGAGATGTCTTGCCGTGGTCGACGTGGCCCATGACGGTCACGACCGGCGGACGGTGAACAAGATCCTCCGCGCTGTCTTCGAAGACGAAGCAGCTCTCGGCCTCGGGCGCGACAAAGCGCAGCTCGACGTTGAGGTCCTCCGCGAGAATCTCCATCGTGGTTCGACCGATGGGCATGTTCACGGTGATCAGCTCGCCAAGAAGCATGAGCCTCTTGATGATTTCAGTCGGAGCCAACGAAAGAGCCTCAGCGAATTCCGCGACTGTTGTAGCTTCAGACACGCTGATGACGCCGCCGCTGAGCTTAGGTGCAGGCTCCGCGACCTTGATCTCCTCGGCTGCTACAACCTCGACTGGCTTCTTGTCCTTCTTCTTCTTGTTCTTGTTCTTCACAGGACCCGAGTTGGCGGCGAGCTTCGCCGCTTCGGCGAGGAGATTCTGGTGACGCTGGGCCTCTTCGGCTTCGCGGGCCATCTGGCGGTAACGCTCGGCTTCTTCTGTCTCGACACGCTTTCGCTCTTCCTCGAGGGCCTGGCGCTCCTTCTCGGCGTGCGCGTGTGCCTCAAGCTTTGCGTTCTCTTCGTCGCGACGGCGAACGCGCTCTTCTTCCTCGAGGCGCTTGCGCTCGTTTTCCTCAGAGGCTTCGGCGTCGAGCAATGCCTGCGCTTCGGCCTCCGCAAGGGCGACCTTCTCCGCGGCCTCACGCTCGGCAGCAGCGATTGCCTCTTGTGCCTGGCGCTCTTTAGCCTCCTTGGCTTCAGTCTTTGCGCGCTCCTCTTCTTCCTTGAGACGCTCGGCCTCAACGACGGCGAGGTGCTCGGCAATGACCGGCGCCAGCTTCTTGCGGATCTTGTCCACGTAAGCCTCGACGAGGGTGGATGCGTGGTTCTTGGCTGGGATCTTGAGCTCGGCCAAATGATCCAGGAGTTCTTGGGATGTCATCCCGAACTCCTTGGCCAGCTCATGTACTCTCATCGCGGGCATGGGCGTCACCGTCCTGGTCGCGAGCATCGCTTAATCGGTAAGCGTCTGCTCGAATTCTCGTCTCAATCGCTCAATGTCTTCTTCGCGCAAGTTCGCGTGGAGCGCGGCTGCGAACCGCTTCTTTCGCACTGCAGCCTCAAAGCACTGGCTGTTCTTACACACATAGCCGCCGCGCCCGTTCAGTCTGCCGGAAGGATCAACATGCACATCGCCGTCCGACGTCCGTACGAACCGCATCAGCTCGCGCTTATCTGCCTCACGACTACAACCGAGGCAGGTCCGCAGCGGCGGCTTCTTCACTTTCATGCCGACGCACCGGCCTCCTTATCGTGAATCCTGCAGTAAAGGCTGCCGGGGAGGCTCTTGTTGCGGCAGCGAATACCGTTGCTCGTCTCGGCGATGCATCGTCCATCACCCTCATCGACGATCTGCTCGCCAGCAGCGATCGCATGAGCGAGTCCACTCTCCATAGCCTGCGACATGCTCTTGATGTCGATACGCCAGCCAGTGAGCTTGGCTGCAAGGCGGGCGTTCTGGCCCTCTTTGCCGATGGCAAGCGAGAGCTGATCGTCGGGAACGATGACGGTAGCGGTGTGCTCGGCATCGTTGGTGATGACGGTGGTTACCTTGGCCGGCGAGAGTGCGTTACCGACGAATGTTGACGGTGTGTCAGACCACGGGACTACGTCGATGCGCTCGCCGCGAAGTTCTGCGACAACCATGCGCACGCGGCTGCCCTTGGGGCCGACACAGGCGCCGACAGGGTCAAGGCCAGGCTCACGGGATGAGACTGCGATCTTGCTGCGCAGCCCGGGTTCGCGTGCCACGCTCTTGATCTCGACGACACCATCGTAGATTTCCGGAACCTCAAGCTCGAAGAGCCGCTTGATGAGGTTCGGGTGGGTGCGTGAGACAACGATCGACGGCTCATTCGCCGAGGACTTACGAACGTCGATGATGAGCGCCTTGATGCGCTGGTTGTGATCGTATCGCTCGTTCTGCGGCTGCTCGGCCGGCGGCAGGAGCGCCTCCACGCCCTCGCGGACCTTGATCAGCGTGTAGCGTGAATCCGACTGCTGAACCGTGCCGGTGATGCTGTCACCGATACGGTCGGCATACTCGTCAAAGATCTGCTCACGCTCGGCTTCGCGAATTGCGGAGGTGATGACCTGCTTGGCGGCCTGTGCCGCGAAGCGTGAGATGTCCGATGGGGTGATGTCGTTGTCCTCGAAGAGCGGCTCCTCTTCGGTGCCGCCAACGGGGACGAGTTCGAAGACCTGGATGCGACCGTTCTCACGGTCGATCGTCACACGGGCGTCGTTCTCGAGGTCCAGCGTCTTCTTATACGTTGTGGCGAGCGTCTGCTCGAGTTTGTCGAGCATCTCGTACTCGTCGATATTCTTCTCACGCGCGAGCTGACGTAGCGCGTCCATCAGTTCCGAGCTCATCGCGTCTTCCCTTCATCGTTGGAACCGAAGTTGACTTTAAGATTGGCCTTGCGGATAGCGTCCAGCGGTACGGTGTACGTCGTATCGTCGACCGCCAGGAGTACGTCTTCTTCGACAAGGCATTCAATACGCCCTGTGAACGTCTTTCTTCCCTCAATCGGGCGATTTGTCTTGATTGTTGCGTCTTGGCCCGTGAAACGCTCCCAGTCGCTTCGTTTCCTCAGCGGCCGTTCAATGCCGGGCGAGGACACCTCCAGGGTGTAGCGAGTGGAGATAAGATCGGCAGCATCGAGGGCATCGGACACCCATGAATTAGCCGAGAGGATCGCATCGATACTGATGCCATCACCGCTCGTGGAGTCAAGCAGCACCCGGACTACCGGGGATCCCGCATGACCGACGACCTCGACGGCCACCAGTTCCAGGTCGTGGTCGGAAGCCATCGGCTCCAACAGCGCATTGAGAGCGCCTTCCAAATCCTTCATAGTGCCTCCGACCTCCTTCCAGACGAAAAGAAGCGGGGGTGAGCCCACTTCTCGCAAGAACTACTGATTCGACGTGCAGCGAGATTCTAGCACACGCTCAGCACGCGGAAAAGTGAGCAAGACGCCCGGGCCTCACCCATCGGAGACCCAGCCCGGAAGCGTACCCAACGCTTAAGTGCCTTACGAGAGTAGGCTGGTCGCCGCATTTCGCACCATCTCTGCGACGGTTCGTGCGGCTTCGGCGATCGGAACCTCGATGCGCTCGCCCGTCGCGCGGGTCTTGACCTCAACGATTCCTGCTGCCACACCCTTCTTGCCGACGACGACCTGATACGGCCAGCCGATCAGATCCGCGTCGTTGAATTTCACACCGGCTCGCTCGTCACGGTCGTCAATCACAACCTCCACGCCGCCCGCGGCCAGCTCGCGCCATATCTGCTCGGCTACCGGGTAGACGACGTCGTCGCCAACTGATAGCGGCACGACTGCGGCTTCAAGCGGTGCGATCGAGACGGGCCAGCTGATGCCGGATTCGTCACCGTGCTGCTCGACTACGGCTGCAAGTGAGCGTGAGACTCCCACGCCGTAGCAGCCCATGAGGAATGGCTGCTCGCTGCCGTCTTCGGCGGTGAACGTCGCACCCATGGCCTCCGAGTAACGTGTGCCAAGCTGGAACACCTGCGAGACCTCGATGCCTCGGGCGCCTTTCAGCACGCCGCCGCACTCGGGACAGCCGTCACCGGGCTGGGCGAGCACCAGATCAGCCCAGAGTTCGATTTCGAAGTCGCGGCCGGGTGATGCGCCGAAGTAGTGGTAGTCGTTTTCGTTGGCACCAATTCCCCAGGCGACTTCGTCTTGCAGTGAGAGGTCAGCTACAACGAGGGCACCTTCGGGAGGATTGACTGGCCCAAGCGAACCCTTGGGGATGTCGAAGCGCTTGAAGTCATCCTCGTCGAGCAACTCAAGCCCATTCACGACGCGATCGGCCTTGAGCGGGTTGAGATCGCGGTCACCGGGCACACAGAGGAATACCAGACGTCCTTCGGGAGTCTTGCCAGCCATGGTCTTGACGGTGTCATGTTCAGCCACACCGAAAGCCGCAGCAAGCTCGGCAATCGTGCGAATCTGCGGAGTGTGTACCTTCTCCATCGGGCGTGCTTCGGTGATCTGTGGGTGCCTCGGCACGACTACTTCGGCGGCCTCTTCGTTGGCAGCCCAGCCACAATCGCAGTAGACGAGAGCCGCTTCGCCATTCTCGGCAAGCGCCATGAACTCGGTCGTGACCTTGCCGCCGATCTGGCCCGAGTCAGCCTTGACTGGACGCCAATCGAGGCTCAGACGATCGCAGATGCGACCGTACGCGCGCGCCTGGTCGTCGTAATGCTCCTGGAGTGACTCCTGTGTTGCGTGGAATGAGTACGCATCCTTCATGATGAATTCACGACCACGGAGCAGCCCGAAACGCGGGCGCGCTTCGTCTCGGAACTTCATGTTGATCTGATAGAGAGAGAGCGGCAGGTCGCGGTAGCTGCGGACCTCATTGCGGACCAGGGCCGTGATGATCTCCTCGTGCGTGGGACCGAGACAGAAGTCCCGCCCGCCGCGATCCTGGAGGCGCGCAAGCTCGGGACCGTACAGCTCCCACCTGCCTGACTCATGCCACAGCTCGGCTGGTTGGACGATCGGCAGCATGAGCTCCTGGGAGCCGATAGCGTCCATCTCCTCGCGAACGATCTGTTCGATCTTGCGGATGGAGCGCCATGCCAGTGGCAGAAACGTGTAGATGCCGGCGGCTACCTTGCGAATCATGCCCGCACGCAGGAGAAGCCGATGGGAGGATATTTCTGCCTCCGACGGATCCTCCTTGAGCGTGGGCGCGTAGATGCCGGACATCTTGAGTGCGACTGTCATGGGTGCTCCCTTGCCGGTGATAGCGAACGGGCGCCGGGACGTCCCGGCGCCCGGTACGGTCGTGCTGAATGCCTAGCCGATGCCGTGGTCGTTCGGGTGGAACGACTCGACGAGTTCCTGGCTGTTCTGGATGATACTGATGAAGAGCCGAGCGACAACATCCTGAAGAATGATGGTGTGTCGGTTGCCCTGGGCCTGGAATGCATCCTTGAGTGCCGGCTTGACCGAAGGGTCACCGCTGACTTCGATGATGACATCGATCTCTGACGCTTTTGCGGCGAGAACATCAGCATGTTCGGTGAAGAAGATGCCCTTCTCGATAGCGAGCTTTGCGCCGGGGCTTGAGGCATCGCGATCTGCGATGCCGATGACCTCGATGAACGGACGCTTCAGGAAGTCTTCAAAGAGCGGCAGGGCAGTTCGTCCCCCACCGACGATCGCAACCTTGACCATGTCCCCCATTGTTGACTCCCTCCAGCGATCTGCGTCTGTACCGCTAGCAAGGATAGCAGTCCTGGGGGGCGCGTGCCACGCGCCGCACGCTACTTCTCGGCAGCTCGCAGCTCTCGATCAAGTGCTTCTACCTCGGCCATGAGCGCATCGACTATCTCAGCCTCGGGAACCTTTCGGATTACTTCGCCGCGTCGGAAGAGCAGTCCGACTCCCCTGCCTGAAGCCACACCGACATCCGCGTCCCGCGCCTCGCCCGGACCGTTGACCGCGCACCCCATGACGGCGACTTTCACCGGCGTGCGCATGCTTCGGAGGCGACGCTCGACCTCCTGCGCGATAGGAACCATGTCGACCTCGCAGCGACCGCACGTCGGGCAACTCACAAGTTCCGGGCCACGCCGCCGGATATCGAGCGCCGAGAGGATTTCCCAGCCCACGATGACTTCCTCGACCGGGTCAGCTGTGAGCGAGACGCGCAAGGTATCGCCGATTCCCTCGGCAAGTAAGACGCCTAGGCCGACAGAGGACTTCACCGTGCCCGAGAGGCTCGTGCCGGCCTCCGTTACCCCGATGTGCAGCGGGTACGGCAGCTCGTTGGTGAGCAGCCTGTACGCTTCTATGGTTGAGTTCACTGAGGACGCCTTGGCCGAGACGACGATGTCCTCAAAACCAAGACCGGAGATGTGTTCGCAATATGAGACGGCGCTGGCGAAGAGCTTCTGCGCAAGCGGCCAGTCGCGGTCCTGGTACTCGGTTGCCAGTGAGCCGGCGTTCACCCCGATGCGTACGGGAATCCCTGCAGCCCCGGCTGCCTCGATGACGGCGTCGACACGGTCCAGCGATCCGATATTGCCCGGATTGATGCGGAGCTTCGCCGCACCGAGGCGTGTCGCCTCGATCGCGAGCCGATGGTCGAAGTGGATGTCGGCCACGACCGGGAGCGGGGACGCTGCACATATCTCAGCGAATCCGGGAAGCGCGTCCGCATGCGGGATAGCGACTCGCACGATTTCGCAGCCGGCGTCAGCGAGCCGAGCGATCTGGGCGAGCGTGGCGTCAGGATTGCGAGTGTCGGTGTTCGTCATCGACTGGACAGCGATGGGTGCGTCGCCGCCTACTGCGACCGCGCCAACAGTGACCCGTCGTGTCTGTCGACGTGAGATCATCCGTGCCTCCCCCGCTGTTTGGTCCGCTACTGAACGAGTCGTGCGACGTCGGCGTACATGAGATACCCGATGAGGGAGAAGAGCAGAATCGCACCGGCGGCACTGAGACTGAGAGAGAATCGCCTGCCGAACGGACGACCGGCGATGCGCTCGATGATCTCAAGTGCGATCTTTCCTCCATCGAGCGGCGGTATCGGCATGATATTCATAACGCCGAGCGAGAGAGACAGCAGCGCGATGAGCCATGCATAGTCTAGAGCGCCTGCCTTGGCGGCGTCGGCTGCCATAACGCTGATACCAACGATACCTCGCGACGACTGCGCAGACTCCGAGAAGGTAGACGGATTGAAGAAGTTCACGATGGCGCCAAAGACCATCCCTGTGTACATGAACGCCTGACCGGCTGCGCGTGCGACCGAGTAGCGAACCTTCTCAACGCCGGGGCCCACGCCTAGATAGCCGTGACCCTCCTTCTCGCCAAGCGTCACGGTGAAGGTGCGCGCCACATCGTTGCTGAGCACGCCAATGGAGATACTATCGCCAGGGCTCGTCTTCCCCATAGCGGCAAGAAATTCATCCCACGTGCTGATCTTTGTGCCATCCAGGGAAACGAGCTGGTCGCCAGCAAGTAGTCCCGCAGCTGCAGCAGGTGAATCAGGTTGAACGGTCGCGAACTCTAGTGAGGCTTGATAGGCTCCAAATACCGAGAGCACGATCGTAAAGGTCAGAATCGCTGTAATCAGGTTCACCGCCACACCAGAAACGAGAACGACGATGCGCTTCCAGGTCTTGAGGCCGCGATAGGTTATCGAGCGGGCTGCATCGATCATCGCCGTGGCGTCTGCGTTGCGGTCCACGGCTGCGGTGGGCTCGTAAGCCGTCTCATCGACCGGCACGATAGCAGCCCAGTCTTCGAGTGTCGTGAGCAGCGCCGTTGCCCGCTCGCGTGGAATCATCAGCACGCGGGACAGGTCGGCTGCGTTTAGGCGGCCCGCAGTCGCTATCGCATGGAGCGCGGGCCCGAGCAGCTCGTCCTCTGCGCCTGGCTCCATGCCGGCAATGCGGACGTATCCGCCGAGCGGGATCGCTGTGATTCCCCAGGCCATGTTCTTCGTTTGGAGGCGCAGCGCCGGTCCGGGAAGGCCGATCATGAACTCGTGCACCTTCACGCCGAACGCCCGCGCCGCGAGGAAGTGCCCGCCTTCGTGCAAGACAACAAGAATGGAGAATGTAAGGATTCCCCAGAATACGACGTTGATACTCCCGAGAGCAGCGCTCATCCGGTCAGCCTTCCTTCTTCTCAGTCATAGCTTCCCTCTAGGCGAGCAAACACCACGCCACGAGCAAGCTAGAGTGTTTCGCGTGCCTTGGCACGGGCCCATTCGTCGACGGCCTCAACCTGTTCGATGCTCTCCAGAGCCTGTAGATCGTGAGCGCCCATGACTGCTTCGACGGTACGAGGTATGTCCATGAAGCCGGTCTCCCCGCTCAGGAATGCTGCAACCGCGACTTCGTTTGCCGCATTCATCGCAGTCGGCATGGTGCCGGCAATGCGTCCTGCCTCGAGCGCGAGCGTGAGCGCCGGAAAAGCATCGTAGTCAGGCTCTTCAAAGTCGAGGGTGCCGAGTGTAGCGAAGTCCACCGGAGGCACTGGAGCCCCCCAGCGATCGGGGTGACTCAGTGCGTACTGAATCGGAATGCGCATGTCTGTGGCGCCGAGATGAGCCTTGACGGATCCGTCGGCGAATTCGACCATCGAGTGAATACACGACTGCGGATGCACGACGATCTTTATCGTGTCGTAGCCGACCCCGAAGAGGTGTCGCGCCTCGATCGCCTCCAGACCCTTGTTCATGAGCGTTGACGAGTCGATCGTGATCTTCGGCCCCATTGTCCACCGCGGGTGTGCGAGCGCTTCGGCGACAGTCACGCTCGCAAGCGACGCACGGTCCCGTCCACGGAACGGGCCGCCAGAAGCTGTGAGCCAGATGCGCGAGACGCTCTCGGCCGGCTCTCCGAGAAGACACTGGAAGATTGCAGAGTGTTCGCTGTCAACAGGGATGATGGCGTTGGGGTACGTGGCCAGCGCCATCACGAGCTCTCCACCGACAACCAGAGACTCCTTGTTGGCGAGCGCCAGCCGTTTCCTGGTCTTGAGGGTCGCAACCGATGCCCTGAGTCCAGCAGCGCCAACGAGTGCGTTCAGGACGAGGTCGACCTCGGGCAATGTGGCAAGCTCGACGACTGCCCCGGCACCGCTGGTGACTTCCGCATCAGGTAGTGCGCTCGCAAGTCCGGCTTCGAGTGCAGGTTCGGCGATTGCGACGTGCTTTACGTTGAAGTGACTGGCTTGCTGGCCGAGCGCGGCGGCGTTTCTACCGGCAGCGAGCGCGACTACCTCAATGAGCTCAGGGAACCGTGAGGCTACATCGAGCGCTTGGCGCCCGATAGATCCAGTTGAGCCGAGGATTGCGATTCGCAGTCGAGAGCTCATCGAGCACCTGCGAGTACGAGCATGTGGTAGGTGACGATCGATACGAGAATCATGCTGTCAAATCGGTCCAGGAATCCCCCATGACCGGGCAGCCATCCGCTCGAGTCCTTCATGAGTGCCTCACGCTTCAAGCGTGACTCGGCAAGGTCGCCGACGACGGCCGCGCATGAGGCCGCGAGACCCACGGTGATGAGCCACGCAAGGGAGAGTCCGGTATCAGCGACGTAGTAGACCGCAACCCAGACGAGCGTTGTGAACAGCGTCCCTGCGATGAACCCTTCCCATGACTTCTTTGGTGAGATGTGGGGAGCCATGCGGTGTCGACCGAGAGACGAGCCGATCACGTATGCGAAGGTGTCGTTGGCCCACACGGCCGCCACGGTTGCGATTGCAAGTTCAGTACCGGCGTCGAGTTCCCTGATAAGCACGAGGTGCGCGAGGGTGAAGCCCACATAGACGGCTCCGAACACGGTCACTGCTGTATCAGCGGCGCGCACCTGCGGAAACGTGATGTGCCACAGGAGCGAGGCGATAACAAGTGCGCTCATGACAATCGTCAGCCCGTACGGGCCGTACAGTGAAGCGGCAAACGGCATAGCCGCCACGGCTGCGAGCCCAAAGAGCTCATTGGGAAGGCGGCGCTCCCGACGGAGAATCGAGTAGAACTCGGCAGCGGCAGCCACGGCGACGAAAGCAACAACGACCGCTAGACCCAGCGACCCGCCAAACACGATGCTGCCGAGGAAAGCGACGCCGATAGCGAGAGCTGTGGCCAGACGAAGCCAGAAATCCTTCAGAGTCCTTGGTTTCATAGGTTGGTCGGTCACTTAGCGCCCTCCGAAGCGTCGTTCGCGGCGCTGAAAGTCAACCAGCGCGCGCAGTAGGTCGTGTCGTGAGAAATCCGGCCAGAGCACGGCCGTCACCCATAGCTCGCTGTAAGCGATCTGCCATAGCAGGAAGTTTGAGATGCGCATCTCTCCGCTTGTTCTGATCACGAGATCCGGGTCGGGCATCCCTTTGGTATAGAGGCGCTCTGCGATGCAGTCCTCGTCGATCGACGTTGGGTCGAGCCTGCCGGCGATTACATCCTGAGTAAGCGCCTTGACTGCGTCAGTGATTTCAGTCCGACCGCCGTAGTTGAGAGCGACAACAAACGTGAGCTTCGTGTTCTCGGCGGTCTGGTCTTCGGTGCGTCGAAACGCAGCCATCGTCTCAGACGGTACAACGTCCTCCTGGCCTATCACGCGCACCTTGATGCCTAGCTTCTGCAATGAGTCGAGTTCGCGTTCCAGGACTTCGACGAAGAGTCGCATGAGGGTGTTGACCTCTTCGGCCGGGCGACTCCAGTTCTCGCTCGAGAACGAGTAGACGGTCAGGTACTCGATACCAAGTTCAATTGCGGCAGAGAGAACCTCCCGTACTGCTTTCACTCCGGCGCGGTGGCCGGCCGCACGTGGAAGGCCGCGCTTGGATGCCCAGCGCCCGTTGCCGTCCATGATGATCGCAACATGCCGAGGCACGGCGTCCAAGTCGAGGTCGCCGAGCATTTCACGGTCGCGTTTTGAGGAGAAGAATCTCTCGAGAGAAGAACGGTCTGCGGGCACGGTGCCTAGACCTCCATGATCTCCAGCTCTTTGCGCTTGAGCATCTCGTCAATCTCTTTGATATGCGAGTCCGTGGTCTTCTGGACCTCGGCTTCGAAGCGACGCAGCTCATCTTGCGAGATTTCAGCGTCCTTCTCTTCCCTCTTCAGGTGATCATTCACGTCGCGGCGGATGTTGCGCACAGCAACGCGGCTCTCCTCGGCGTAGGTGCGACAGAGCTTCGCCAGATCCTTGCGGCGCTCCTCGGTAAGTGGTGGGAACGGCAGTCGGATGACCTGGCCGTCGTTGCCAGGGTTCAAGCCGAGGTCAGACGCCTGAATAGCCTTCTCGATTGCCCCGAGTGCAGTCTTGTCGTACGGGCTGATGACGAGCATCTGCGCCTCGGGCACACTCACTGACGCGATCTGTAAGAGCGGTGTCGGCGTGCCATAGTACTCGATGACAATCTTCTCGAGAAGCGATCCGGACGCACGACCGGTACGCACGCTCGCGAACTCGTGAGCAAGCGCTCCAAGTGCCTTGTCCATGTGATCGATGGCTTCAGACAGGTTCTTTGCGCCCATCAGTTCCCTCCTCTGACTATGGTGCCCACGCGCTCGCCGTTCAATGCTCGAGCGATGTTGCCCGGCTTGTCCATGTTGAACACGATGATAGGCAGATTGTTGTCCATGCACAGCGATATGGCTGTGTTATCCATGACTGCGAGTCCACGGCTGAGCACTTCGATGTACGGCAGCTCGTCAAATCTGACGGCATCGGGATGTGTAACGGGGTCAGCGTCATAGACGCCGTCAACTTTGGTCGCCTTCATGATGCAGTCAGCGCCGATTTCGAGTGCACGCAAGGCGGCAGTGGTGTCGGTCGTGAAATACGGGTTGCCGGTGCCAGCCGCAAAGATCACCACGCGGCCCTTTTCTAGATGACGAATGGCTCGGCGGCGAATGTACGGCTCAGCCACCGACTGCATGTCGATAGCCGACATGACTCGCGTGTATACATCACAGCGCTCAAGCGCATCTTGGAGCGCGAGTGCATTCATAACAGTGGCAAGCATGCCCATGTAGTCGGCCTGAGCGCGGTCCATGCCCTTTGCCGAGGCGGCAAGACCTCTGAAGATGTTTCCTCCGCCGACGACGATGGCGATCTCGATGCGGTTAGCGAGTACTGATTTGATTTGCTCCGCAAGTGAATCAAGGATCTTCGGGTCAATGCCGTAACCGGCGTCACCGATCAGCGCCTCGCCGGACAGTTTCAGCAGCACGCGCTTGAAGTGATACCCGCCCATGACCCTCCCTTTCAGTGACAGCGAAAAACACGGCGCTGTAGCGCCGGACAATGTGATTCTAAACTAACAGGGCGGCGCATGCGCGCCGCCCTGTTGTGTACAGCCTGTTAACAGGCTTCAGGTTCTGTGTCGCTCGTTTCGCCGAGCGCGAAGCGCTCGAAGGCGATGAGCGTGATCTCGTCACCGACCTCTTTGGAGATCTTGGCAATGAGCTGGCTGACGGTGATGTCAGGGTCCTTCACGAAGACCTGCTCGGTAAGGCAGACCTCTTTGTAGAACTTCTGGATGCGACCCTCGGCCATTTTCTCCTGAATCGCCTCAGGTTTGCCGGACTCGGCTGCCTGGGCGCGGAAGATCGACAGTTCATGCTCGATGACGTCGGTCGAAACTTCGTCGCGGGTTGCGGCGATTGGCGCGGCCGCTGCAACCTGCATCGCCATGTCGCGAAGTAGTGCCGCAACCTCAGGCCTGGCGGCCGTGGCAGCGTTAGAGAACGCAACTTCAACGAGCACGCCGATCTTGCCGCCCATGTGGACGTAGCTGCCAACCGCACCGGTGCCGGAAACCTCTCGGCGGGTGAATCGGGTGATGTTCATGTTCTCGCCAAGCTTGCTGACGACTTCGCCGAGCACCTGCTCGACGGTGTGCTCACGGCCTGAGAACGTCTGCGCCATAAGGGCCGATACGTCTGCCGGGGCGGCAGTGCTGACGTGCGCCGCGAGGTCATTCACAAAGCTGAGGAACGCAGCGTTGATGCCGACGAAGTCGGTCTCGCAATTGACCTCGACGAGTGAGCCGACAGAGCCAGACTCGTTGACGTATGCGGCGACAGCGCCCTCATTCGTGGCACGGCCGGCCTTCTTGGCGAGCGCGGCAAGACCCTTCGTGCGAAGGATGTCGACAGCGGCGTCCATGTTTCCCTCGGCCTCAATGAGTGCCTTCTTGCAATCCATCATCCCTGCGCCGGTAATCTCGCGCAGGTCCTTGACCATCTTTGCGGTGATCTCCATGCCTGCAGTGCCTCCTAGTAGGAAGTGGTACGCCCGCAAGGGCGTCCCTGAAAGGACTAATTACTCGGCTTCGGTAGTCGCAGGTGCGGCTTCCGCGGCGACAACCGGCACAGCCGGCTCAGCTACAGGTGCGGCTTCGGCCACAGGAGTGGCTTCAGCTGCAGCGACAGCTGCTTCGTCGACAGGCTCAACGGCGAGACCGGCGGCCACGCGACCGTCAACTGCAGCGTCCGCGATGATGCGGCAGATGAGTCCGACCGAGCGAATCGCGTCGTCGTTGCCGGGAATGACGAAGTCGACTTCATCGGGATCTGCGTTGGTGTCAACGAGTCCGATGATCGGGATCTTCAGTCGGCGAGCCTCGGCGATAGCGATGCTCTCTTTCTTGGTGTCAACAACGAACACGGCGTCCGGCAGCGAGTTCATGTCGCGGATTCCGTTCAGGTTCTTCTGGAGCTTTCCGAGTTCTGTGCGAAGCTTGGTGGCTTCCTTCTTGGGAAGGCTGGCCATTACGCCGTTGGTTTCCATGTTTTCAAGCTCGACCATGCGGGCGATCCGCTTGCGGATGGTCACAAAGTTCGTGAGCATTCCGCCGAGCCAGCGCTGGTTGACGTACGGCATCGATGAGCGAGTGGCTTCTGCGGAGGTGGGCTCCTGTGCCTGCTTCTTGGTGCCGATGAACAATACCGAACCGCCACGGGCGGTCAGGTCGCGCACGAAGCGATACGTGGCGTCGATCTCGCGAAGGCTGCGCTGGAGATCGAGGATGTAGATGCCGTTACGCTCGGTGAAGATATACGGCTTCATCTTCGGGTTCCAGCGGCGGGTCTGGTGTCCGAAGTGAACACCAGCTTCGAGCAGATTCTTCATAGAGACTGTGGTCATGGTGGTTCCTCCAACGTCGGTTGTACGTCCGTCCGCTTCATCCCCTGCCACGCTTTCCAATTCGGAGGATTCCAAATTGGGCACCGGCGTGCGGGTCCACGGACGTGCAAGATTACGAGCCGTGACAGGGTATCATACCCGGTTCGGCATACCAAGCGTCTGACTGTACTCCAGGAAGGTGGAGTCGGCCTTAGAACTCACGACCGCACATCGGGCATATGACGTGAGCGTCATACCAGCCTGCGCGATCGGACTTAGGCAGTAGTTCAAGTGTGAGCTCAACCTCACAGGCCGGACACCAGAAACGTCGGGGAAGGCCAGCCTTCTTGATGAAGCACTCGGCATCTACCTCGCGATCGCGAACGACGAGTTTGTATGACTCATCGGAGCCGGTGCAACCTCCGAGGTTGTCGAGGACCAGTCGAATCTTCTCGGCCACGTCCGCCGGCTTTGCCTGGTTCTTGATGAGGTAGTCCAGTGCGCCAAGCTCGAGCGCACGCTTGATCGCTGATTCTTCTCCGAGATTCGTCAGGATGACAACGGGAAGGTTGCCGGTGCGAGGATCCGCTTTCATCGACTCAAGAACATCGAGACCGCCCATACGCGGCATGATGAGGTCGAGGAGCACGAGGTCAACAGGATTGGCGCGCAGCACTGCCAGAGCTTCGAGGCCATCGCCTGCGGTGAGTACTATGTAGCCGTCTTGCGTGAGCCTGTCCTGATAGATGCGCCTCAGAAGTTCGGTGTCTTCCACAATGAGGATGCGCTCGCCCGCCATGAGGTAGCCTTCCTGTCAGCTAGCCGGTATGAAGCCCTGTGCTGCATGCAGTCGCGCTCTGAGTCGAAGTACTGCCTTGGTGTGGAGCTGGCTCACTCGAGACTCTGTAACGCCGAGTACAGCCCCGATCTCCTTGAGCGTGAGTCCTTCGTAGTAGTACAGCGCGATGACGACCTTCTCGCGTTCAGGCAGGCGCTCAATTGCTTTCGAGAGTATGCCTTTCAGCTCTGCACTCTCAAAGACCTGAACCGGATCTTCGGCGGTGTCGTCCTTGATGGTCGCGACCGGGCTGTTCCGATCGTCACGGTCCATTCCTCCGGACCACAACTCCTCAAAGGAGACGACGGAGGTGTACGACAGCTTTGTGAAGATATCGTCCAGGTCCTTCTTGCTGATGTTCATATGGGCGGCGACTTCGGTATCCGAAGGAACTCGCTTGAGCTTGTTCTCAAGTGCAACGTACGCGCCTTCGATCTCTCTCGCGCGTGCACGAACGGATCGGGGCACCCAGTCCATCGCACGTAGCTCGTCGATGATGGCACCCTTGATGCGAGCGATTGCATACGTTTCGAACTTGATGCCGCGCTCGGGGCTGAACTTCTCGATTGCGTCGATCAGCCCGAATACTCCATAGGAGATGAGGTCAGACGTCTCAACGTTCTGAGGCAGATTCGAAGACAAGCGACCGGCGACGTACTTCACCAGTGGCGAGTAGTTGAGTATCAGTTGCTCCCTGGCGACGAGGTCCCCCGTCCCCTTGAAGGCGTCCCAGAAGATCGTGACGTCACTGCCCGCCTGTGACCGCATTAAGCGTGCCCCTTTGTTCAATTAGCCCCGCGGATGTGCGTTCTTGTGTACGTCCTGGAGCCTTTGCGTGCTCAAGTGAGTATAAATCTGGGTGGTTGACAGGGCAACGTGCCCTAGAAGCTCCTGTACGGAGCGTAGGTCCGCTCCTGCTTCAAGCATATGGGTGGCGAAGCTATGACGCAACGCATGTGGGCTTAATGCCTGAGCAGAACCTGTGATTTGCAGGTAGCGTTTCATGAGTCTGCGCACGCCATCAGCCGAAAGCCTGCCTCCGAGTCGGTTGAGGAACAGCGCCGACTCGTCTTGCTTGTTCAGCTTCGGGCGCCCCGAAGAGACGTACTCGGAAATGCGCTGACAGGCTATGCGATGAATCGGAATGATCCGTTCTTTGGAGCCCTTGCCGAGAACTCGAACTTGTCCTTGTGCGAAATCCACGTCCCCTACGTCGAGCCCCGTGAGCTCTGATACGCGAAGTCCCCCTGCATACAGTAGTTCCAGGATGGCGCGATCGCGGAGACCGCCGGGTGTAGACGCATCCGGCGCCTCAATCAGGGCAGCGATCGTCTCGGCCGAGGCAATTACCGGCAGGCGCGTTGGAAGCTTCGGTGTTGCGACGACGTCGGCGGGACTGCCTGCAACGACTCCCCTCTCAACGAGGAAGACGAAGAACGACCTCACTGCCGATAGCTTACGGGCTATGGTCCGACGTGAGTATCGGGCTCGGTCCAATTCGCCGAGAAAACCACGCAGGTTGCGGTACGTAAGCGCCGCTATGTCATAGCTCTGACGCTCAAGCCAGTCTGAGAACTGTGCAAGGTCGCTCGAGTACGCTTCCACTGTCCGAGGAGACGCGTTGCGCTCCACCTGAAGGGACTCAAGGTACGCGGCGATCAGGGCGTCTGCATCGTGAATGCTCACCCGACGATCTCCGATGCTGCGGCCAATGCTGGGTGGAGAGCCTCGGCATGTGCTCGGGAGTACTCAAGCATCGCTGCTGCGGCGCGTTCGGCTATTGCGGCGCGGCGTGCGCGTTTGGCGCGGATAGAATCCATCGGTGGCATGATGCCGAGGTTGACATGCATCGGCTGATAGCGGCTGGTGTCCGGGTTCGTTGCGTAGGCGATGAGACTACCCAGGGCCGTGTCTTCGGGGATTGGAAGGGTCTGATGACCCAGACGAGCATTGACGATGCCGAGCGCCGCTACGAGTCCCCCGCCAGCGGCTTCTAAATAACCTTCGGTGCCAGAGAGCTGGCCGGCGATGCGGATTCTTGGGTTCGAGCGAAGCGAAAGGTCAGCCGCAAGCAGGCGCGGTGCGTCGACGAACGTGTTTCTATGCATCACTCCGTAGCGCAGGAATTCGGCGTTCTCAAGGCCCGGAACCAAAGAGAATACGCGGCGCTGTTCGCTGAATGTGAGGTTGGTCTGACAGCCAACCAGGTTGTACGCTGTCGCCGCGTGATTCTCAGCACGAAGCTGTAGAACTGCCCATGGTCTTTCTCCGGTGGCTGGGTCTACGAGCCCTACTGGCTTCATGCCTCCGTATCGCAACGCATCCGCGCCACACCGCGCAACCTCTTCGATCGGCTGGCATGCCTGGAAGAGGTCCTTCTGTTCGAATTCCTTCAGGATGACGCGATCTGCATCAAGGATTGCACCGAGGAAAGCATCGTACTGTTCGCGATTCATCGGGCAGTTGATGTAGTCTGCGCCCTCCCCCTTGTCGTAGCGGGAGGCGCGAAATGCGCGCTTCATGTCGATGGACTCCGCAGCAACTATGGGTGCGGCGGCATCGAAGAACGCGAGCCGTGAATCGCCAACGAGCTCAGATAGCGCGCGCTCAAGGTTGGCGCTGGTCAGTGGGCCGCTCGCGATGACCACGTCGCCATCCGGGACTACAGTCGCCTCTTCCCTGACGAGTTCAATCAGTGGATGACTCTCGATCAACTCGGTGATTGACGCCGAAAAGCCGTCCCTGTCGACTGCGAGCGCAGCGCCCGCCGGAACCGCAGCGGCTCTGGCTGCTGCGATGATCAGGCTACCCAGCGCCTCGAGTTCGCGCTTTAGCATGCCGGTTGCCGTTGCCGGGTCATCACTCTTGAAGGAATTCGAGCAGACCAGCTCGGCGAGTCCGTCGCTGTGGTGCGCCGGAGATACGACAGTCGGTCGCATCTCCATCAGGCGGACGGGTATACCTCGAATGGCGAGTTGCCATGCCGCTTCTGAGCCGGCCAGCCCTCCGCCGATCACGGTCACGGTGTCGAGCGCGCTCATCGATGCCAAGAGATCTCCAGTTGTCGGGTACTTCCGCATTGTAGCGTCAGGAGGCTGGTTACGGTGTTGTGTTCAGCCCGTACCTTCCATCCCGATAGCGAACGACCAGACCCACCATCTCCAGTTCTCCAAGTCGACGTGCCACCGTCATGATGTCGCACTCAAGTGCGCGCGCAAGATCATCGGGACGCATCGCATCTGCAGTGAGTGCGCGTTCAAGCGGGTCATTGCCGATGCGTGCCTCAGCATCACGGCACTCCCTATCCAAAGCGAGCCCTGCTTGTCGGAGTGCATCACCGAGTTCGGACACGTCTGTTATGGGAGTGGCTCCTTGTCGGATCAGACGATTGGCGCCTCGGGATTCCGGATGGTTGATAGATCCGGGGACAGCCATCACGTCGCGGCCGATGTCGAGAGCGAAGTCCGCAGTTGAGAACGTTCCGCTTGGTAGCCCCGCTTCCACCACGAGAACAGCGGCGGACAACGCGGCTATGATTCTGTTGCGCTTGGCGAACGCCCACCGCGTCGGTGGTGTTCCCCATGGTAGCTCCGAGACGACGGCACAGTTTCGTCTGAGGTCAGCCAGCAACTCGCGCGAGGCCGCCGGATAGTCAACGTCGGCCCCGCATCCGAGAACAGCGATGCTGTGACCGTCAGTCTCGCGTGCGGCTAGTTGTGCTGCCCTGTCGCAGCCGATCGCCGCACCGGAGACAACCGTGACCCCACATGCGGCAGCCCATCCCGCGAAGCGGCGTGCGCTCTGCAATCCGTATGGTGTCGCCCGTCGGGCACCGATGACCGCTAGTCCGGGCGTGAAGAGGCGTATGTCGCCGATGACGTACAGGGTCTTCGGCGGGTCGGAGAGATCGCGAAGGCAATTCGGGTACGAGGGGTCACCGATGCCGATTTCGTTTCGGACGTGCCTGTCTGTCTTCACTCGTTGTCCCATCCGCGATATCCGACAGCCTCCGCAAGATGCTCGGCCAGCACTTCCGGCGACTGGTTCATGTCTGCCAGAGTGCGCGCTACGCGCAGGATGCGCGTTACGGCTCTGCCAGAAAGGTGGTGAGAACGAGCCGTCTCCGAGAACAGTCTCGCGGTGGTGGGCGTAAGCCTGCAGACATTCAAGAGCGGTGCACCGGATAGTGCAGCTGACAGACCGCCGCGCAGTCGTGCAAACTCGCGAGTTCTCAGCACGCGTTCTCTAACGCCTGAAGTCGCTTCGCCCGGCGGTGCGCCAAGGAGCAGATCTGGATCGATTCGGTCGACCCGGACGACAAGATCCATCCGATCCATCAGCGGGCCTCCGATGCGGGCGGCGTACCTTCGCACATTTCCCTCGGCGCACTTGCATGGGCGCTCTGGGTCGCCTAGGAAGCCGCACGGGCAAGGGTTCATCGCCGCAACAAGGGTGAATCTTGCCGGATACCTGACTCGTCCCTCGGCACGCACCAGGGTGAGCGCTCCGTCTTCCATCGGCTGTCGGAGCGTCTGGAGTGCTGATGGTGAGAACTCGGGCAACTCGTCAAGGAACAACACTCCGTTGTGAGCCAGGCTCATCTCGCCGGGCCGCGGTGGGGACCCTCCCCCCGCAAGGCCTGCGATGGAGCATGTGTGGTGGGGAGCCCGAAATGGCCGTACGCCATCAAGCACGGTCGTCTCATCCAGACCAGCTACGGAATGCACGAGTGCCGAGTCGAGCCGCTCGCTTTTGTCGAGCGGTGGCATTATTCCGGGCAGCCTCCGTGCAAGCAGCGTCTTGCCTGAACCCGGAGGGCCGATCATGAGCAGATTGTGCCCACCTGCCGCTGCAATCTCAAGAACGCGTTTGGCGCCTTCATGACCAGCGACCTCTGAGAGGTCAGGGGCATTGATTTCTGAGCGTGGCGCGGCGTGCTTTGGAGCATCGTTGAGCGACCCTTGCCGCAAGTCCTGGAGCGAATTCAGACACCTGCATGTGAGCCCGTCCACCGATTGCGCGGGTCCCAACGCACCGCTAGGACCGATCAGGTCGTACCCGCTTCGTGACGCTGCTAGTGCGTGTGCGAGCGCGCCTGCCACCGGGCGGATGCTGCCATCAAGCGCCAGTTCGCCCACCGCCGCAGCGCTCTCGGTAAGCCTTGTCGGTATCTGACGGGTTGCTGTCAGGATTGCGAGCGCAATTGGCAAATCGAATCCGGTACCGTGCTTCCGCAATGGCGCTGGCGCCAGATTCACCAGCACCCGAGCATTGGGGAACTCGAACCCGGCCGCTCGAACTGCGCTTCTGACCCGGTCGCGCGCCTCCTGCACGGCCGTGTCGGCCAATCCTACAATGGAGAACCCGGGTAGGCCCGAGGACACATCAGCCTGGACCTCCACCGACCGCGCTTCAACTCCGGTGATCGTTGCTGCATAGACCGTCGCCTGCGGCATCTCAGCCGTCCAGGGTGAAAGCGGCGCGATGGTGCCTAAGGAGCGCCCGGTCCTCGGCCAGAACTCGAATGCTGACGACATCGAATCGAACGGGACACGGTTCAAGACCTGCCTCGGCAAGGTATGACCGCGCGATACGCCCTATCCGGCGCTGTTTCTGCGGTGTGACTGCCTCCTCCGGCGTGCCCTTGGCATCGGTGGTTCGGGTCTTCACCTCGCAAAGCACCACAGTCTGTCCGTCCAGGAAGACTATGTCTACCTCACCCGATGGGCACCGCCAGTTTCTATCCACGATCGTCATTCCGGTACGTTCGAGATACGCCGCCGCTGCGTCTTCGCCGCGGCGTCCGGTCTCCTGTTTGTCCATACGGACCACCTCCCGCATCACACGATGACAGGAGGTTCAAAACCATCGCTTACCTGGGACAGAACCCGATCAGAACAGGGCGTTCTGAGAACACGGCGCGAAGCTCATTCTGTGCAAGACACAGGGGCCGATCCGACGAATCGTCTCGATGTGCTCCACCGTTCCATATCCTTTGTTCGCGCCGAACCCGTACTCGGGGAACTGTTCGTCGAAATCGCGCATCATGGCATCTCGCGCGACTTTCGCAACGATAGAAGCGGCTGCAATCGCCGAGACGCGCCGGTCTCCCCCTACGACCGCTGTCGAAACCACGCCCATGTCCACAGGGAGACCATCGACGATGACGTGGTCGACCGGCACTCCGAGGGCCGCGACGGCCCGGCGCATGGCGAGCAGGTTTGCGGCGGCGATTCCAAGGCCGTCTATCAGGATCGGATCGACATGCGCAACGGCAATGGCGAGCGCTGACGCTCGAATTTCGGCATCCATATGGACCCGCATCTCGGGAGTGAGGCGCTTGGAGTCGTCGAGGCCCTGAATGCGCGTCTCGGCATTCAGCACCACAGCGCCCGCGCTGACCGGCCCGGCCAGACAACCTCGGCCAACCTCGTCGACTCCGGCAACGACAACATAGCCGCTGGCATGCAGTGAAATCTGCAGCTCGGCCATCCGTTCAAGCCGCGCGTGTTCGGCCAGCTCTCGATCGAGCCGCCGCTGCGCGCGCCCGATCGCGTCTCTGACGCCCAAGCGCGGGTCTGGCGAGAGACGACTGATGATCTCCGGGAGATCCGCACTCGCGGCGCCTGATAGCATGCGGTGTATCTCGGCTACTGAAAGCTGGGACATTGTGACTCCTTGGCTGTGTGAGTCCACCCTACCCGAATACGAACGGACCCGGGAATGATCCCGGGTCCGTTGCGAAAGCCATAAGCGGTGACTCCTCTTAGGAGCGAAGCTCCTTGACGCGAGCAGCCTTGCCGACCTTGTCGCGAAGGTAGTACAGCTTGGAGCGGCGAACCTTGCCGCGTGTGACGACTTCGAGAGCCATGATCTTGGGCGAGTGCACGGGGAACGTGCGCTCCACGCCGACCGCATACGACAGCTTGCGGACCGTGAAGGTCTCGCGAGCGCCTGCGCCGTGACGGCGAATGACGATGCCCTGGAAGAGCTGAACGCGCTCCTTGGCACCTTCAACGACCTTGTAGCTCACCTTGACGGTATCGCCAACCGAGAATGCGGGCAGGTCTTCACGGATCTGCTGCTGCTCGATCGCTCGGATTCTGTTCATCTGTTACGTTCCTATCTCATGCCGCCGGCAGTATTGTCTTAAGACACGAGTGGACAGTATAGACTAGCCGCTCGCTGACGCGCAATCACTAGAGGCTAGTGAATCGATTCAAGGGCCAATACCGTACGAATGCCCGTCCGTGGATGATCTCTGCGGGCTGCGCACCAAACCACCGCGCATCGTGGCTGTTCGTTCGGTTGTCCCCCATGAGCCAGACCTGACCTGCCGGAATCTTGAGCGGGAGAAGCACATCTCCTGGCTCGGTGGGCTTGCCGTGTGTGTATGGCTCATCGAGCTTCACACCGTCGATGTACACGGCGCCGTCATGAATGTCGATAGTCTGTCCACCGACAGCAACCACGCGCTTGATGAGCGTCGGGACGGTTCCTGTCGGGTCGTCGAAGACCACGACGTCACCTACCTGCGGTGTCCCGAAGCGATAGATGAACTTGTTCGCCAGCACTCGTTCGCCGATTCCGATAGTCGGAATCATCGAGCCGGTTGGGATCACGTAGGGCTGTATCACGAATGTTCGTATCCCCGTTGCCAGCGCAAAGGCGAGGACGACCATGAGGACAAGCTCGCCCAGCCAGCGAAGGAACGACGGTGGCGTCTCAACCTTGACATCATCCATAGAGCCATCGATATCGAACGTGGACGACTCATTGATGTCGCGATCTTGGTACTGCTCGCTATCGCCGATCACAGTGTGTCTCCCTCCGGTGCGTTTGAACCGAGCGCTTCCTCGGCGAAAGATCTCTCTTCAGAACTCAGATCGGCACCCGGGAGTAAGTCGGGGCGTCTTTGGGCGGTTCTGCGAATAGCTTCGGTGCGTCTCCAACGGTCCACGCGTCCGTGATCGCCACTAAGTAGCACCTCAGGTACGTCCATCCCGCGGAATGATGCCGGACGCGTGTACTGAGGGTACTCCAGGAGTCCCCATGAGAACGATTCTTCTTCGATAGACGTCTCCGAGGCGAGAACGCCGGGCTGAAGTCGAGTGACGGCATCGACCAAGATCATCGCAGGCAGCTCGCCGCCCGTGAGTACGTAGTCGCCGGCGGATACTTCAATGTCCACGAGAGAGCGTACGCGCTCGTCTACGCCCTCGTAGCGTCCGCAGAGGATGACGAGTCGCTCACGCTTGGAGAGGTCCTCCACGAGCTTCTGGTCGAGCCTGCGACCCTGCGGGCACATGAGGACGACCGTGGCCGGCGCATCATCGAGCGCCTTGACGGCCTCGACTGCCGAGAAGAACGGCTCCGGTTTCATGACCATGCCGTAACCGCCGCCGAACGGGTAGTCATCAGTGGTGCGATGCTTGCCCTCAGCCCAGTCGCGCAAGTTGTGGATCGCAAACGTCACTGCGCCCTTGTCGCGTGCGATACCGAGCATCGACGAACCGAGCGTTGGCTCGAAGATCTCGGGAAATATGCTGATTATGTCGATTCGCATGTCAGTCCTCGTCCAGCAAACCGGGAAGAAGCGCGACTGTGATCAAGCGCTGATCTTCGTCGATCTCCAGTATGACCTCGTCAATCACAGGAATGAGAACCTGCCCGAAGGGCCCGCTTATATCCCAAACGTCGTTTGCGCCGGTGTAGATGACGTCGGTGATCGTGCCTATCGACCCCTTCTCGGTATCTGCCACCGCGAAGCCAATCGGATCGAACTCGTCGTCATCCCAGCCCTCTGGAATGTCACCAGCACGGACCAGCAGCGTGGATCCGGCCAGTGCCCGAGCTGCGGCAGTGGTCGTGACTCCGGTGATCGTGAGCAGCGGCCCCTTTGGACCAGGTCTGACGCTCAGCAACCTGAGCGCGCTCGCACCGGCGATAGGCGGGACGGCCCATAGTTCCTTACCTACAAGCACATCAAAGGGAAGGTCGAGCAGTGGCTTCACTGCGACCTCCCCTTGGAGTCCGTGCGTCTTGATAACCCGCGCGACAGATACGAACGGCGCATCCATCGCTTTAGCCGAGAACCTCCACCGACGCATCGCTGCCGTCGATGGACGCGGCGGCGCGCACAAGCGTGCGAATCGCCTTGATGACGCGTCCCTGGCGACCGATGACTTTGCCGATGTCGTCCGGGTTGACTGTGACCTCGTAGGCCGACCCGTCAGGGCCGGTCTGCTTTGCGATCGACACGTCATCCGGATTATCCACAAGCGACGTAACGAGAAACCGTACAAGCTCGTCAGTGTCGGCGGTTCGGGTCATCTGCTACTCGGCTTCAGCCGGAGCTTCGGCCTCAGCGGCAGGCTCCTCAGCCGGTGCGGCAGCAGCTTCCGCTGCAGCAGCGTCGGCAGCAGCCTTGGCTTCAACAGCGTCAGCAGCAGCTTTGGCCTCGGCGTCAGCCTTGGCGCGAGCCTTCTTGGAGATCTTTGTCACGCCAATAGGAGCAACCTTCTCGCCTTTCGCGATTGCGATCAGCTTGCCGGCCGCTTCCGTGGGGGTAGCGCCTACTGCGAGCCACTTGTCGACCTTGACGAGATCGAGCTCGACGGTCGAAGGCTGGGTACGCGGGTTGTAGCGCCCGAGAATCTCAATGAATTTGCCATCACGCGGCGCGCGCGCATCGGCTGCGACGACACGATAGAGCGGCGCTTTCTTTGCGCCGGCGCGTGCCAGACGGATCTTGACTGCCAACAGTTCACCTCCGTGTAGGGCGGCGTTATGCCGCCGTGTCCGAGCAAGAGCAAGTTGCAATGATAGGTCATGAATCCTGCGGGGTCAAAGCAGGCAGTGAGATTGTGCTCTAGAACGGCATTCCAGGCATGCCGAGGCCACGACGCCGGCGCTTTCCTTTGCCCTGCTGCGCGCCCATCTGCTTGACCATCTTCTGAGCAGCCGCGAATTGTTTGAGCATCTGGTTGACGTCGTAGACCGTCACGCCAGCGCCTTTTGCGATGCGCTCACGGCGTGATCCGTTGATCAGTGACGGTTTCGCGCGTTCTTTGGCCGACATCGATTGGATGATCGCCTCGGTGCGAACCAGGGCGCCTTCGTCGATCTCGGCGTCCTTGGGAAGTTTGTTGGCTCCCGGAATCATGGCCATGATGTCTTTGATCGAGCCCATCTTCTTGAGTTGGCGAAGTTGGCCGAGGAAGTCATCGAGCGTGAAGGTACCCGCACGCAGTCGCTCCTCGGTGTCGACGGCCGTATCCTCATCGAACGCTTCTTGTGCCTTCTCGATGAGAGAGACGACATCGCCCATACCGAGGATTCGCCGGGCCATACCGTCTGGACGGAATACCTCAAGGTTGTCCGTCTTCTCCCCCACGCTTGCGAAGAGAACCGGTTTGCCGGTGACAGCGCGGATGGAGAGCGCCGCTCCGCCTCGGGCATCACCGTCGAGCTTGGAGATGATCACACCGTCGAAGTTGACGCGCTCGGCGAATGCCGACGCGGCATTGACCGCGTCCTGACCGGTCATCGCGTCGACGACCATGAGGACCTGTTCGGGCTTGACGGCCATTTTGATTGCGGCTGCCTCGGACATCATCTCTTCATCGATGTGGAGCCGACCGGCCGTATCGATGATGACCAGGTCGCGGAGTCGGTCGATCGCGTCTCTCACGCCAGCCTTGGCGATCGCGACCGCGTCGGTTCCCTCGCCGCGATAGACAGGGATATCGAGCTCTCGACCGAGCGCTTCGAGTTGGTCGATAGCAGCAGGACGATAGACGTCGCATGCGACCATCAGCGGGCGCTTGCCCTGCTTGCGAAGCAGGTTCGCCAGCTTCGCGACTGCAGTGGTCTTACCTGCGCCCTGGAGGCCGACCAGCATGATGACGTTGGGAACGCGGCCGGAGAGCGCGAGACGCGCCTCGTTGCCACCCATGAGCGCTGTGAGCTCCTCCAGGACTATCTTGACGACCATTTGCCCGGGAGTGAGGCTCTGCATCACGTCGGCGCCTACAGCACGCTCGCGCACTTTGGCGACGAACTCCTTGACCACCTTGAAGTTGACGTCGGCCTCAAGCAGTGCCATGCGCACTTCGCGCATCGCCGCGTCGACATCGGCCTCTGAAAGCTTGCCGCGCCCTGTCAGGCGCGAGAATACATCTTGGAGCCTATCGCTGAGATTCTGGAACATATGCCATCTCCGTGGCCGAGGGTTGTGAGTGTCTAGGCTACGGTCGCCCGCCCGTCGCGTCAATGCGCTTGAAGCGGGTAACAGGCGAGATCACATAGACTGCCTTGCCGCGTACCTGGTCCAGCTCGACCGGGCCGAAGAATCGACTGTCTAGTGAGACCGGACGGTTATCTCCGAGTACATACACGCTTCTGGCCGGAATACTGAGCGGACCGATATGGAACGCCTCATCGCCGTTGATGTAGTCGTACGTGCCAGCTTCAGGAGCTCCGTTAACAAGAATGGTGTCCCCGCTGACCTCGACCGTATCTCCACCGAGTGCGACCACGCGCTTGATGAGTCTGTCCTTCTTCCCGTCGATCACTGCCGAGAAGGAGACGATATCGCCGCGCTGCACGATGCCGTGGCCTCTCGTCACGAGTACCCGATCGCCGTGTTGAAGCGTGGGTAGCATGGATTCACCGTCGACCTTCACAACGATGTTCGCGATGTAGAACACACTGATAACAGTGATAAGCGCCAGCACGAGTACCGTGAGCAACGGTATGTGGCGTCGGTCGCTTGGCAATGTTGGAACGAAGTGGGGCATCTCTAGCTGAGGCCTACGAGCGCCGAGGCGAACTCCTCCGGATCAAACGGCCGGAGGTCGTCTGCGCCCTCTCCAACGCCGATACGCAAGATCGGCACACCGAGCTCGCGCACCACCGCCACGGCGATTCCGCCTTTGGCGGTTCCATCGAGCTTTGTGAGCGCGATGCCGTCGACTCCGACAGCGGCGTTGAACTCTCGTGCCTGCGTGAGCCCGTTCTGTCCGGTGGTCGCGTCCATCACGAGCAGCGTTTTGACTGGCGCGCTGCTCTCTCGCTCGACGATTCGCTTGACCTTTGAGAGCTCGGCCATAAGGTCCTTCGACGTGTGCAGGCGCCCCGCGGTATCGATGAGCAGCAAGTCTGCACCTGAATTCTTGGCCTCTCGAACCGCGTCGAAGGCAACCGATGCGGGGTCGGTTCCGCGGTCGCTCTCCACGATGGGTACGCCAGCCCGATCCGCCCATATATGCAGCTGTTCGACGGCTGCGGCGCGGAACGTGTCTGCCGAGCCGATCAAGACGCTCCTGCCTTCGTCAGCCGCAGCTTTGGCGAGCTTGCCAACGGTCGTGGTCTTGCCGGTGCCGTTGATGCCTACGACCAGCACGGTCGACGGGGACGCGTCGATGAAATCTGCCGTATCGTCCATCCGCAGCTCATCGGCGATCTCAGATGCAAGATGCTCGAGGACGGCCCGTGCGTCGGGGAGAGCCTGGCGCTTCGCCGAGTCACGGAGGCGTTCGACCATCTCCGTCACAGCAGTCACGCCCATGTCAGCGCCGATGAGTGCGTCTTCAAGCTCGGTCCAGAATTGCTCATCTACATCGGGACCACGACCGAGCAGTACGTTCAGTTGTCCGGATAGCTGCTCTCTGGTGCGCGAAAGCCCTTGGGTCAGTTTGTCGAGCCACGTGCTCACGAGAGCACCTGCTCGGTACTAGCGAGCACTCGCTGGAGCTTCTGGCTGACGACCTTGCTCACGCCGTCGGCTTGCATTGAGACGCCGTAGAGCACGTCCGCCATTTCCATCGTGCGACGCTGGTGGCTCACGACGATGAACTGCGTGTGCTCGCGCATGCTGTCTGTGAAGGCGATGAAGCGACGGAGGTTCGTGTCGTCGAGTGCGGCTTCAACCTCATCGAGGATATAGAAGGGGCACGGACGGGTGCGGTACAGCGCGAAGAGCAGCGCGAGGGCTGTAAGCGACTTCTCTCCACCGGAGAGGAGCGTCATCTTGGCCAGGCGCTTGCCGCGCGGCTGTGCGACGACCTCGACGCCTGTCGTCTCAGGGTTGTCGGGATCGGTCAGTCTCAGCGAAGACTGACCGCCCGGGAAGAGCAGCGAGAAGATCTCCTGGAAGTGGTGATCGACGTGCTCGAACGTCTCGAGGAACCGATCGCGCATCTTGCGGTCAATGGCGGAGACGACCTTCTGCAACGCTCCCCTGCTTGCGAGGAGATCATCGAGCTGCTTGCCGAGGAACTCACGTCGCGCGTTGAGTTGGTCGTACTCTTCCACGGCGACAGGGTTCACCGGGCCGAGGTTTGCGATGCGCTTGCGCAGGCGATGCGCGGCCTCCATAGCGGTTTCGCGGTCTTCGACGGGCTCAGTCTGCAGCGCAGTCTCAAGCGGGATGCCCAACTCCTCGACGATTCTCGAGGCGGCAGCGCGCACCTGTACCTCAAGCTGAGCCTTCTCGACTCGGATATCGGACATGGCTTCATTGACGATGTCCAGCTCTGCCTGGGCGGTACGTACGCCTTCCTGGGCATCGTGAATCGTGGTCCGCAGCGACTCCGAATCGGCCTGCTCGAAACGGGCACGGTCACGCAGTCTGACAGCCCAATGCTCGGCTCGCTCAAGCAAGATGGTGTACAGGTCGTGGAGCGGCTGCAGGCGCTCACGCAAGACTTCAAGGGCCGCCTCGGTCTGACGCGACTGTTCGACCAAGACTCCAAGCTCGTCGGCATCAGCGTTGACGGTCGCGTGACGGCGCTTGAGGTGGACCTCGCGCTCGGAGACTGCGGCGATCTCGACCTGACATGTTGAGAGACGTGCGGACACGGCGGTCTCGTCCCGGAAGCGATCGTCGCGCTCCTCACGTCGCACGACTGCTTCTTCTTCGAGTTCTTCGAGGCGCTTGATTCCAGCCTGGATGGTGTCAGCGAGCTTGCGTTCCTGAGGACGGTCCTTTGCAGTACGCTCTTCGATCTGCCGTATGCGCACATCGATCCGTGCAGCCTCGGCGTCAAGACCGGTGACCGACTGCTCGAGGCGACCAACCTCCTCGCGCGCTGAGGAGACCTCGCCGCCGAGTGATGCGATCGTCTGCGTGAGTTCGAGTGCATCCTGCTGTGCGGCAGCAAGCGCATCTACGGCGGCCGCTACAGCGGCTTCGGCTTCGCCAAGCGATGCATCGACGGCCGAGAGACGGTCGCGCAACTCGGTGAGCCGGCGCTTTCTTCCGAGGACGTTCGCATCCCCTGCTGTTTGCGGTCCGACGCGCACTTTACCTGTCGGCCAGACGATGTGGCCGGCGCGGGTCGCGAATCGGCATGCTGCGCCGGGTGCCGCAGCAGCCCGCAACGCATCTTCCAGCGAGTCCACAACGCGGATGTCGCCGAGGAGACCGCCGAGTGCATTCAGGATGCTTGCCTCGGCGGTGACCGAGTCGATGAGCGGCGAGCCGGGGCCTGCCGGGCATGGGATAGGCATAGCGTCGAGCGGCATGAGCGAGTAATCGCCGACGTCGTTCGCCTCAAGCAGCGACACAACGTTGCCAGCTGCGCCGCGTGACTTCACGAGTACGCAGAACACATCACTGCCGAGTGCGTTCTCAAGCAGCGTTTCATACTCTTCGGGCACCGAGACGTGGTCAGTAACAGGACCCACCACATCGGGAAGTTCGCGTTCTTTTGAGATGAGCCAGGCAAGCGCCGGCGATGCGGCCTCAAACGCACGGTCGACTTCTTCCAGCGCACGTATCTCGGCACGGACTTCCGAGAGTTCGTCACGGCGCGAGGTCAGGTCGGTGTTGCGGCTTTCAAGCAGGCGAACGCGCTTATCCACGTCGGATTCGGCGAGCGAAGCCTGCTTGCGGGCGTGGTCGAGCTTCGCCTGCACCTGCGATACGTGGTCGCGGCGAGAAGCGAGCGTCTGGCCGAGAGCGGAGCGCTGTGTACGCACAGCCTCGATCCGCTCTGCCAGCATCTCGGTCTCAAGTGCGAAGCCGGAGAGTGCTTGCTGCACGCCGGCGAGCTCCGTGCGAGCGTCGTCGGTCTCCTTGCGGAAGCGACGCTGTCCGGCGAGTGACGCAGAGAGTGCCTCGTCGGCTGCCATGCGGCCCTTGCGGGCCGTTTCTGACTCGCGGCGGAGCTCTCCCAGCTGCGTGTAGAGCGCCTGGATACGGGCTTCTGTGACGGCACGCTCTTCAGCGATCTGCTCGGCCTCGGTGTCGCGCTGGCCGAGGCGGGACTCGCTCTGGTGGATCTTCTGGCGCAGCTCAGAGAGGCGCTCGACGAGGTTCTTGCCCTTTTCCTCAAGCAGCAGCAACCCGGAGTTCACGCGCTCGAGTACCGACTGCAGCCGGCGGCGCTGCTCAGAGAGGTCGCCGACGAACAGGCCCTTCTCCTCCAGTAGCGACTGGAACTTTGAGAGCTCGCGCTCCTTCTCGGTGAGGCGGTAGCGCGCAAGCTCGACTTCCGCGTCCTGCTCGCGTTCGCGCTTCTCGACGCCGTCCCAACCACCTTGCAGGTCGCGCAGGTCGGTCACGGCGAGGGCGACTTCCAGATCCCGAAGCCGGGACGCTGCGTCACGATACTCGGCAGCCTTGGTGGCCTGTCGCTGCAGTGGGCGCAACTGGCGGTCGATTTCGCCGAGGATGTCGCGGATGCGCTCTACATGGACGTCCATCGCCGTGAGCTTGCGAAGCGCGCGTTCTTTGCGCTTCTTGTGCTTAAGCACGCCGGCGGCTTCTTCGATGAGCGCACGGCGTTCTTCGGGTTTTGAGTTCAGGACCTCGTCGAGACGGCCCTGACTGATGATCGAGTGTGTGTCACGGCCCAGGCCAGTGTCGTGCAGCAACTCTTGGATATCCATGAGTCGGCACGGCGACTGGTTGATGAGGTATTCACTCTCGCCGTTGCGGAACATGCGGCGTGTGATGCTCACTTCGTTGAACTCGAGGGGCAGCGTACCATCGCTGTTGTCGAGTACGAGGTCCACTTCGGCAACACCTACGGCCTGGCGCGCAGATGAACCCGCGAAGATGACGTCTTCCATGGCGTTTCCGCGAAGCGACTTCGCGGATTGCTCGCCGAGAACCCACAATACGGCGTCAGAGACGTTCGACTTGCCGGAACCGTTGGGGCCGACGATGACCGTTACCCCGGGCTCGAGTGAGATCTTGCTGCGGTCTGCGAAGGATTTGAACCCCTTCAGCGTGAGGGACTTGAGGTACAACGGCTACCCTTCCGGACGTGTTCTCACGGGGTGTGGCAGGCTTGCCGGCGCCCCTCTCGCAACGCGAACCATGCTATCACAGCCAGAGTCGGCTACTCCTCGCCGGAGCGCAGTCCAAAAGCCCTGATTGCCGCCGACGCTGCAGCCTTCTCAGCTTCCTTCTTCGACCGACCCGAACCACTGCCAAGAAACTGCTCTCCAACGTGCACTTCCACCATGAACGTGCGATTGTGCGGCTCACCGACCGACCCTGTCACGCGGTAGCTCGGCAGTTTGCCGAGCGAACCCTGCGTGTACTCCTGCAAGATGGATTTCGGGTCTTCAGCCGGTGCGCCGTAGAGGCCGGCATCCAGCACGTCAGCTATGAGCCTCAGCGCGAGTGCGCGCGCCTGCTCCATCCCGCCGTCGAGATAGACGGCCGCGATGAGCGACTCGACGATGTTCTCGGCGAGCGAGCGACGGGACCTGCCACCGCTTGCACTTTCCCCTCGCCCGAGCAGTACCAACTCGGCCAGGCCGAGAGATTCGGATACATTCGCCAGGTTCATCCCCGAGACAGCAGCGATCTTGCGCTTGGTGAGCTCACCTTCGGGCGCCGTTGGATATCGGTTGAAGAGCTCCTCGGCCACAACGAACCCGAGGATCGAATCGCCGAGGAACTCGAGGCGCTCGTAGCTTTGCTTCCGGTGCTCGGTCGCATACGAAGGGTGCGTCAGCGCGCGGTCAAGGAGCGTTCGGTCGTTGAACACATAGCCGAGGATCTCCTCGGCACGCGCGAGCCTGTCGCCAGCAGGCGTCATGAGTGGTGGGCGAAGATGAGGCACGCGTTGTGCCCACCGAAGCCGAATGAGTTGCTGAGCGCCGCCGGGACCTCGGCCTTGCGCGCCACGTTCGGCACGTAGTCGAGGTCGCACGCCGGATCAGGGTCGGTGTAGTTGATCGTCGGGGGTAAAATGCCGTTCTTGATGGCCATCACGCACGCGACGGCTTCCAGAGCGCCCGCTCCGCCAAGCAGGTGCCCGGTCATGGACTTGGTGCTGGACACAGGAGGGACATCGGCGCCGAAGACCGCCTTGATCGCGCCGGTCTCGGCAGCATCGCCGAGAGGCGTGGAGGTTCCATGAGCGTTGATGTAGCCGATCTCGCTCGGGGCGAGTCCGGACTGAGCGAGTGCCAGCTGCATAGCGCGGCGTCCACCACTGCCGTCAGGCGCGGGCGCGGTCATGTGATACGCGTCCGCGGTTGCACCGTAGCCGACCAGCTCCGCGTAGATGTGTGCGCCACGTGCGAGTGCCTGCTCGCGTTCCTCGAGTATGAGGATGCCGCCACCCTCTCCCATGACGAAGCCGTCGCGGCCGGCGTCGAATGGCCGAGAAGCGCCAACCGGGTCATCGTTACGTGTGGAGAGCGCTCGGGCAGCGCAGAAGCCCGCGAGCCCGAGTGGCGTGACGCCGCAATCGAAGCCGCCTGAAATGACAGCGTCGGCCGAACCACGGCGAATCGCCTCGAATGCTTCGCCGAGCGAGTGATTGCCGGTGGCACATGCCGAGACGGGCGCGTAGTTGATCCCCTTGGCTCCGGAGCGAATCGAGATATGGCCTGCGGCCAGGTCGACGATCATCATCGGGACTAGGAACGGGCTGATTCGGCCCGGACCCTTGTCGCGGAGGATGTTGTGCTGGTCTTCCATCGAGCCCAGACCGCCGATACCCGAGCCGACGATGACGCCCACGCGCTCGGCGTTGCTGTCATCGATGACGAGACCGGAGTCGGCAAGGGCCTCCTCGGCAGCAACCACTGCGAACTGCTGGAACCGGGCCATTCTGCGCGTCTCTTTTGAGTCGAGCCATGGCGAGGGATCCCAGTCGTCCAGCGTGGCGGCGAACCGGGTGTTGTATGCGCTTGCATCGAACGCCGTCACCTCGTGAACGCCGGAGCGTCCGGCGATGAGGCCGTCCCACGTACTTGTGGCGTTCGGCCCGAGAGCGGAAACCGCACCTATGCCGGTAACGACGACACGTCTGCTCATGCGGTTCCTCCTAGAGTCGCGGCGTTGTACTCGGCCACAAGGCGCTCCATAAGCACGCGGACCGTGGGGACGTCGTGGACGCGAGCTGCGGCTGAACCGGCGAACACGAGCCCGCCAGTGACATCGCCCTCCTGCGCGCGGACGAGTTTGTCGATGATGCAGTACTCCTTGCCGCAGTCTTTCAGGCACGCTACACAACGGTCGATAACCGGGTAATCGCCGGCCATGAGCCGATTGGTGAGCGGGTTACGGATTGCACGCCCCGGAAGACCAACAGGGCTCTTGATGAGCACGATGTCTTCGTCGGTGGCATCAACGTACATCTGCTTGAACGCGTCTGATGCAGAGGACTCAACAGTGGCCGCGAATCGGGTGCCCATCTGGACGCCGGCCGCCCCGCCGTCGAGTGCAGCTCTGATGTCGGCGCCAGTGACAACGCCGCCGGCAGCGATCACGGGAATGCTGACGGATTCAACTATTCGCGGAAGAAGCTGGAGCATCGGTTCATCAGTGCCGAGATGTCCGCCGGCCTCATGACCTTCGACCACGACAGCCGAAGCACCGAACCGCTCGGCGAGCTTCGCGACGCGCTCTGAGCCCACGATCGGGACGCACTCTACGCCCGCTTCGCGGCACCAGCCGAAGACGTCGCGCGAGAAGCCCGCGCCGGCGACGATGATATCGGCTCCGCCGTCGATCGCGGCGTGAACCAGCTCCTTGAACGCGCGAATGGCAACCATGATGTTCACACCGACAACGCCTGAAGTGGCCTCGCGGGCGCTGCGGACTTCAGCGGTGAGCTCGCCTGCGCTCAGCCCCGAACCTGCGATGAGCCCGACTCCGCCAGCTTCGGCGACTGCGGCAGCAAGCGGTGCCATAGAGATGCGCACGGCCATACCGCCCTGCACGATCGGCAGACGGGCAATTCGAGTTCCAATTCTGAGCGGGGGAAGTTCCACGCGAATCCTCCGGCGGTCTGCGCGAGACGCGTTCGTCCCGGCCGGTCACGGACCGGCCGGGAGACGAAGCGTTCACGACGTTGGGCGCTTAGACGTTGGTGGTGATGTAGTCGACAGCGTCGCCGACGGTCTTGATACCCTCGGCTTCCTCGTCGGGAATCGAAACGCCGAACGTCTCTTCGAGCGCCATGACGAGCTCGACGATATCGAGCGAGTCAGCGCCAAGATCGTCGATGAACGATGCCTCCAGGGTCACATCTGCCTCGTCAGCGTTCAGCTGCTCGACGATGACTTCGGTGACTTTCTGCAGAATCTCTTCGTTGCTCATGTGATGCACCTCCTCTCTGTCCTGTCACGGTGATTATGACGCGTTGCCGCGATCAGGCGAATGTCATTCCTCCATCGACGGCCAGAACCTGGCCGGTGATGTATGCCGCGTCATCGGAAGCAAGAAACGCAACCGCAGCGGCAACATCGACAGGAGAGCCGAAGCGCTTCATTGAGATGCTGCCGAGGGCACCATCTCGCGCGGCCTCGGGCAAAGCAGCGGTCATGTCGGTTTCAATGAATCCGGGGGCGATAGCGTTTACGCGAACGTTTCGTGAAGCGAGCTCCCTCGCGACTGATTTTGTGAGGCCGATGAGGCCTGCTTTGGCAGCGGCATAGTTTGCCTGGCCGGCATTGCCGACAAGACCGACCACGGATGAGATGTTCACGATAGAGCCGGAGCGCTGCTTCATCATGACTTTCGAGGCAGCGCGCGTAACGTAGAAGGCGCCACTGAGATTGGTGCTGATGACTGATTCCCAGTCATCGTCAGACATTCGAACGAGCAGTCCGTCTCGTGTGATGCCAGCGTTGTTCACGACAACGTCAAGCCGTCCGTATCGCGCGACGACATCGCTAATGAGTGCGGTGCACGACTCGGAGCTGGTCACGTCGCCCATGAACGCATCGCTCTCGGCCGAGACACCGGCCTCGGCCAGGCGAGCTAGCACTGAACGTGCACCGGAATCGTCTCCACGGTAGTTCACCGCGACGGTTGCACCGCGAAGCCCAAGCTCGTACGCGATCTCGGCACCGATGCCACGATTGGCTCCGGTGACGAGCGCGATCTTTCCGGTCAGGTCGCTCATGCCTCTAGCACCTCCAGGACGCGTTCGATGCCGCGGTCTTCAACGGCGATACTCTCGATACCCTCGACTTTTCGCGCGAGCCCGGTCAGTACCGAGCCGGTCCCGGCCTCGACGATGACCTCGACGCCCGCATCGCGAAGCGCGATTACCGTCTCGGTCCAGCGAACCGGGCTGGTGATCTGCCCGATGAGCCGTGATTTGATGAGTCTCTCGGCGGACGTAGGTGTCGGGTCTGTGTTCTGCAACACCGGAATCGTCGAGTCGCTGAATTGTGCCTCGGCAAGGATTCCGGCGAAGCGGTCTCCGGCGGGGGCCATGAGCGGTGAATGGAACGGGCCCGCAACTGTAAGCGGTACGACACGCCGGGCACCTGCGGCGGTCAGCGCGACCGTTGCAGCTTCGATGCCGGCGTGCGTGCCCGAGAGAACGACTTGCGTGTCAGAGTTGTCGTTCGCGAGCCAGACGCTGCTCAGGTCTTCTACGAGCTCAGCCACGACCGTTCGCTTGAGTCCGAGGACCGCCGCCATTGTTCCTGGTGTGGAGGCGGCTGTTGCGGCCATGAGTGTCGAGCGCTCGATTACGAGCTCTAGGCCTGCCTCTGCGGAGAACACCCCGGCAATTGCCAGTGCTGCGTATTCGCCGAGGCTATGTCCGGCTACGAACGCAGGTTGCACTCCGCAATCGAGCAGACTCCTGCCCCAGACCAGGTCCGTCAGGTACAGAAGCGGCTGAGCGGCACGGGTATCTGAGAGCTCTTCGGCGGGTCCTGTAGCCGCGATTGCTCGCAGCGGCAAACCAGACAGACCCTCGGCGGCGTCGAGAAGGCGTGAGAGATCCTCGTGCTCCGGCAGTACGTCGAGCATGCCGACACGCTGTGAGCCCTGACCAGGGAATACGAGTGCGTGAGTCTTCATTATCCTATCCTCACGCCTCTGGTGTGGTCCCGAGCGCACGCATGACCTCCTCGGCACCGTTCATAAGGTCGGCGACGATGTCGGCTGCGGACTCGATACGGCAGACCATAGCGGCGATCTGGCCAGCCATCAGGCTACCCATCGCGATATCTCCCTGACGCATGGCAAGTGCGAGCTTGCCGGCTCCGAGGGTCTCGATCTCCTCGGCCTTGCCCTCACGGTCAAGCTCCATGATCTCGCGGGCGAGCTTGTTCTTTATTACGCGGACCGGGTGACCCGTCGAACGTCCGGTCACGACGGTGTCGCGGTCCTTGGCCTTGATGAGCACATCCTTGACGTCAGGATGGATCGTGCACTCCTCGGCGCACATGAAACGAGTGCCGATTTGCACGCCCTCGGCGCCAAGAGCGAATGCCGCCGCCATTCCCCTACCGTCGGCGATTCCACCGGCGGCGATCACGGGAATCGACACGGCGTCAGCCAGCTGAGGCGTCAGGACCAGAGTCGTAAGATCGCCAATGTGGCCGCCGGCTTCCATGCCTTCGCCGATAACGGCGTCAGCACCGATGGACTCCATGCGCTTGGCTAGCGCCACCGACGGTACGACCGGGATGATCTTGATGCCCGCGGCTTTGAGTGCGGCCATGTACTTGCTCGGGCTACCGGCGCCGGTAGTGACCACCGGGACATGCTCGTCGAGCACCATCTGTACGATGTCGTCGATGTGAGGGGTGAGCAGCATCAGGTTCACGCCGAACGGCTTGTCGGTGAGCGCCTTGGCCATGTGGATCTGTTCGCGGAGCAAATCGGTCGGCATGTGTCCGGCACCGATTATGCCTATCCCGCCGGCATTGCTCACTGCGGCAGAAAGTTCCGCGGTTGCGGTCCAGGCCATTCCACCCTGAATGATCGGGTGCTCGATGCCGAGTAGCGTCGTCAGTCGTGTTCGCAGAGCCATGCTAGAGGTCCTCCTTGGTCCAACGTACTATTGCGGCCCCCCAGGTCAAACCGGCTCCAAAGCCGACCAGCGCCAAGACATCGCCCTGGCGCAGGTTGCCGCTAGTATACAGGTCGTTCACCGCAAGCGGAATCGACGCTGCGGAGGTATTTCCGAGCAGTTCAATATTGGAGAACACTCGTTCATGTGGCAGCTTCAGTCTGTCGGCCACCGTGTCAAGAATGCGCTGGTTCGCCTGGTGCGGAATCAGCCAGGTGAGGTCGTCAATCGAAAGATCGGATGCGGCCAGTGCCTTCTTCGTGGTGGCAGGAATCGTGCGCACCGCGAACTTGAAGACCTCTTGGCCGTTCATTGAGAGGAAGTGAAGCCCATCTTCAACCGTCTGGATGCTCGCTGGCATGGTTGCGCCGCCTGCAGCAACCTGGAGCACCTCTGGACGGCTTCCGTCTGAGCCAAGATCGATGCCGAGCACGCCTGGTCCCTCGCTCGCTTCAAGAACGAAGGCTCCGGCGCCGTCTCCGAAGAGCACACACGTGCGACGATCACTGAAGTCGACGAGGCGTGTGAGCGCGTCAGCGCCGATGACCAAGACGCGACGTGCTCTGCCAGATTCGATAGCTGTTGTGGCGGTGTGAATGGCGTAGATGAAGCTGGTGCATGCTGCCATGACGTCGAAGGCCGGACACGTAAGCCCGATCTTAGCCTGCACGAGACATGCCGTAGACGGCATGATCATATCCGGGCTTGACGTCCCGACTACGAGCAAGTCGATATCGCTTGGTTCGAGCCCTGCATCAGCGAGCGCTGCCAACGCAGCTCCGGCGCCGAGGTCAGACGTCGTCTCACCTTCGGATACGAAACGACGTTCCCGAATGCCTGTTCGCGTCCGGATCCATTCATCTGAAGTCTCGACCATCGTCGCAAGGTCGTCGTTTGTGACAATGCGTTCTGGCAGGAATGCGCCAACGCCTGTGATCGCTGCATGGGTCATTGAGAGGATGCTCCCCTGGTTCGAGCGGCAACTGTCGCCTGAAATGTCCGAGTAGTATACATGTTCGTTCTCAGGTCCCGGACGTAGCCGGCGCGGCCTACTTGGCCACCGCGGTCGCGATGCGATCGGTCAGCCCGCCGCGGGCGGCTCTTGCAGCAACGTCGATGCCAGCAGCCACTGCGCGGGGATTACTGCTGCCGTGCCCGATGATGCAGACACCCCGTACACCAAGAAGCGGCGCACCGCCGTATGTGTCTGGATTGATCCGCTCCTTCAGCTCCATGAGCGGCGCCTTCAGTACAGAAGCCGCGAGCGACCTGACCGGAGTGGAAGTCATTGCGTTCTTAACCTGGGTCAGGAGCGTCTTGGCGAGGCCCTCGAGTAGCTTGAGTGCGACGTTGCCCGTAAAGCCATCGGTAACGATGACGTCAGTGGTTCCCTCGGCAATCTCCCGTCCTTCGACGTTGCCGGTGAATCCGGGCACCCCCTCGATCATGAGGACGTGGGCTTCCTGAGCAAGAATTGACCCTTTGGTGGGCTCCGCGCCGATATTGAGGAGCCCGACGCTGGGTTCATCAATGCCGAGAACCACCTGCGCGTACGCGCGGCCCATGAGACCGAACTGCACCAGGTTCTCGGGCTTCACGTCCGCGTTCGCGCCAACATCGAGCAGTACACTAGGCCGCTCGGCGGCTGGAATCACTGTGGCGATGGCAGGTCGGGAGACGCCGGCGATGCGACCCATGATAAGCGTCGCAGCGGCCATGCACGCGCCGGTGTTGCCTGCCGAGAAGAACCCGGCGGCCTCTCCGTCTTTCACGAGGCGACATCCCACCACGATCGAGGAGTCTTTCTTGGAACGCACGGCATTGGCCGGGTGCTCGCCCATGTCGATGAATTCAGTCGTCGGAACGGCGCGAACCCGCTTGCGCGCCGCTGCAAACGGGACGACGACGTCTTCAGGACCTGTGAGCGCTATCATCAAACTGGGGTCGGTCGCGAGTGCGGCGTCGACTCCGTCAAGCACAACGGCGGGTGCATCATCGCCCCCGAGCGCGTCAACAGCGATAGTCACAGTGTTGTTGGTCACGTTCGCTCCCGGGGTCAGAGTTCGATCTCGAAGGCCTTTGCAAGCGCACCTATATCAACGGAACGTTCAAACATCTCGCGTATTCTATCAGCCTTTGTCGCATCGTGAAGACGCGTGTGGCCCATGAGGTGTTCCATCTTCTCAACGGCGGTGAGGGTGTCCGTGTCAACGAGAAGGATCGGCACACCAAGCTCCTCGGCACGGGACAGAACAAGCGAGGACGGCGGCATGTTGCCAGTCAGGATGATGCAGCGTGTGTTCGTTTCAAGTGCCGCCAGCTGCACGTCGGCCCTGTCGCCGCCCGTGATGACCGCTTTTCGCGCCTTGCGGCGGAAGAACCGCAGCGCCTTGTCCTGGCCCATCGCGCCGACCATGAACGTTTCAACCGCCTCATCGAGCTGATCTTCTGCCGAGAGGACTGCGCCGTTGAGGGCATCTACGATCTCGTGCACCGTCACAGACGAGAGTGCCGTGTCATGAGGAATCACTCCGAAGACGGGGATGTTGCGTGACTCAAGGTATGGTGCGAGTCTGCCGGTAACGAACTCCGCCTGAGACTCGTGCACCCAGTTGAAGATGACTCCGCGAAGCAGTTCTCCGAGACGCCGGGACTCGCAAATCACCGAGTCTGGCAAGTCGTTGGCGCGCGGTCGATCGAGAAGAAGCATCTGGGCACCGAGCATGACGGCAAGGTCCGGTGCAGCCAGACCGAGCGCTGACGCCTGGAACGGGTCACTCGGACCCTCTATGACCATGACGTCGCGACCTTCAGAGCAGGTGTGGTAGCTCTCAGAGACCGCGGTGGAAAGATCACCCTCAGCGTGTGCCAGGACGGCCTCAACCAGCGCCTGTGTCCGTACGATCGGGCACACAGCTTCTGTTGGCGCCGGTCGCTGGAGCGTCTTGTTGATGTAGAGGGCATCTTGATCGGTCAGCACGCCATCGACCGTGATGGGCATCGCACCGTATGGCTTGAAGTACCCAACGTTGAGTCCCCTCGCAGCAAGCGTGCTGATGAGCGCAAGCGATAGACCGCTCTTGCCCGAATACGCTGCCGTGGATGTGACGAGAATCGCGCGCATGGTCATCCTCCGATTCCGATACGAATGTCGGCCGCGACTGCGCCGCCACCCTTGTCAGCAACGATGAGCGGATTGATATCGAGTTCAGTGATTTCAGGGAAGTCGATTACCAGCGCCGATATCCGTACGATGGTGTCGATGACTGCGTCGAGGTCGGCTGCATGTTGTCCTCGCGCTCCTCGCAAGAGGCCGAATCCACGAATCTCGGAGAGCATCGTCCTGGCCTCGTCCGTTGTCACGGGACAAAGCCTGAATGTCACGTCCTTCATGACCTCAACGTAGATACCCCCGAGACCGAACATCAACAGCGGGCCGAATTGCGGGTCGCGGTTGACCCCGATGATCACCTCTCGGCCAGGGTCGAGCATCCGCTGAACGGTCACGCCCCAGATGTTTGCATCTTCCATACGTGCGCGTACCTTGTTGATGATGTCCTCGTACGCCTCATCGAGCTCGGCCTCGTTGGATATCCCAACGCGGATGCCGCCAATGTCTGACTTGTGCAGGATATCCGGGCTCGCGATCTTGAGCACGACAGGGTATCCGACCTCGTCGGCGAGAATCCGTGCTGCTTCCAGATCTTTAGCGAGTCCGCCGGCTGGGACGGTGATGCCGTATGCCTCGGCGATCAGAGACGCGGACTGCTCGGTGATGAACGTGCGCCCGGCTGCGGCTGCATGGTCGATGGCCTGCCGTACTGCGGCTGTATCGGCCACTATCACCGGCGGCTTGGTACGCGGCGCATCCAACTGCCGACGGTGCTGGAGCATTGCCCCGAGCGTCGCTACAGCCCGCTCCGGGAACTCGAAGTGCGGAACGAGGCCGTCGCGCAGAATCGGAATCGCTTCCGCTACGGCGCCTTTGCCCATGAAGCTGGCAAAGACCGGTAGTCGTGACGAGTTCGAGAGTTCGACGACGACTCGTGCGATGTCGGAGGCCTGTGTCATCGCCTGAGGTGTGAGAATCACCAGAATCGCGCGAACGTTGGGATCCTTTGCGAGAATCTTGCCTGCGACTTCGTATCGCTCGGGCGTTGCATCGCCGAGAACGTCAACGGGATTATAGAACGCAGCAGCAGCCGGCAATGCCTCGCGCAGGGCCTGAATGGTCTCAGGCTCAAGCGATGACAGCGAAACGCCCGAACGCTCACATGCGTCAGTTGCAAGGATGGCGGGGCCGCCAGCGTTGGTGAGTATCACCAGGCCGGGGCCGCTCGGCAACGGCTGTCGAGCGAACCCCACGGAGAAGTCGAAGAGCTCCTGTACCGAACGCGCACGGATCACCCCGGCCTTGCGGAACGCTGCGTCGTACGCCTGCTCGGAGCCAGCGAGGCTGCCGGTGTGCGATGACACGGCTCGTGCGCCGGCGTCGGAGCCACCAGCCTTGAGTGCGATGAGTGGTTTGACTGCAGAAAGCTCGGACGCTGCATCAACAAAAGCGCGGCCGTCGCTGACAGCTTCAAGGTATGCAGCGACGACACTTGTGTCGGGGTCGTCTGTCCACGTACGAACGAGGTCGACTTCTGAGACGTCTGCCTTGTTGCCGAGTGAGACGAATCTCGAAAGTCCAATCCCCTCACCGGCCGCCCAGTCGAGGACAGCTGTGCCGAGGGCACCTGATTGCGACATGAAAGCGATCGTGCCCTGCCCGGGCATTGAGGGCGCGAACGACGCGTTCAGGTCGCTTGATGTGGAGATGAGACCGAGGCAGTTCGGGCCGAGAACGCGTATTCCGTGCAGTGCGGCCGCTGCGAGTACGTCTCGCTCCAATACAGCGCCGGCGGGGCCGGTCTCTTTGAACCCGGCCGAGATGACGATCACCGATTGAGTACCGTGTTGCCCACACTCCTCGACAACCGAAGCAACATGCGCTGCCGGGACAACGATGATCGCAAGATCTACGGGGCCAGGGACATCGGTGATGCTCGGATAGCACACGTGTCCATGTACATCCGCTGCCCGCGGGTTCACCGGATAGACATCACCCGGGAAACCGGCTTTGAGAAGGTTGTCGAATATGTAATGGCCGACCTTCCCCTCTTCGCGGGAAACGCCGACCACTGCAACAGAGCGAGGAGAGAAGAACTGTTCGAGCACTGACGCTCATCCTCTCCATAAACGAAACAGCGCCCCACTAAGGGGCGCCGGTTACTAGTCCGTCTCGACGATCTCCTTGCCATCATAATACCCGCATTCGCCACATACACGATGCGGAAGCTTGACCTGATGGCACTGCGGGCACAGGGAGCGCGCCGGCGCCTCAAGCTTGTGGCACGAACGGCGGGAGTTCGTGACGGAGCGACCCGTCTTCCTCTTGGGCACAGCCATGGTGGTAATTCTCCCTTCAAGGCGCCGTAGTGCGGCGCGATACTTCAACGTTGATCGTGCGACGACCGGGGTCGTGGCGCAAAGCGACACTATAGCACAATGGAGCATGGCTCTGGCAAGGCTCAGACGTCGTTGTCTTCGCTCGTGACGACGTCTTTCAGAACCGCGAACGGCGAACGCGAGAAATCCTCACCGCAGTCGCATGGTCCTTCTGCGAGATCCTTCCCGCATGTCACGCACATTCCAACGCAATCCGGCGCGTGCAACGGTGCGAATGGAAGTGCGAGCGCAAAGCCGGCGTTGACGGCTGGCATCAGGTCAATGTGTCGACCCGTTATCTGCTCGGCTTCCTGTTCTTCCGGGACTTCAGCCTCAACGCCAGGACGCACGTAGAGGCCTTGAATATCCCCGACGACTGCCATGTCGAACTCGGTCAGACACCTGGCACATGTGGTTGTCACGTCAACGGCGACCGTTCCGCTCGCTACGATTCCGGTGCCGGTGTATGTCAGGAGCACGCTTAACTCGGCCGGACCAGTCGGAGTGAAGCGCTGGGGGCCGAGCTCGATGGGTTCGAGCGCAAACTCCATCTCGACGTCTATCGTGTCTGCCAGTTCGTCCAGAATGCCGGTGACGTCGACTCTCAGCTCACGAGGGGCTACCTCAGCCACGCTGACCGACCTTGCCCTGGAGGCGATCGCGACCACGTTGAACCGCGGTGAGGAGCTTCCCGAGGTTGACCTCGAGGTTCGCAAGCATTTCGTCAGCGTAATCCTCCGCGCCGAGACGAATCTCGCGCTCGCGGTTACGCGCGTTGTCCAGAATGTCGGCCGCCTGCTGCTCGGCAAGCTTGACGATCTCCTGATCGCTCGCGATTGCCTGGGCACGGTCGCGTGCCTCTTCGAGAACGCGGTTGGCTTCCTTCTCGGCTTCTTCGAGCATCTCCTGGCGTTCCTTCACGATCCAGCGAGCTTGCTTGAGCTCGTCGGGGAAGTTTGCCCGGATCTCGTCGATGATCTCATAGACCTTGTCAGGGTCAACCATCTTGTTGGCCGAGAACGGCACGTTGCGACCGGAGTCGAGCAGTTCTTCGATCCGATCGATGAGCGCCATGATATCCATCGTGGTGTTCCTCCCCTATTGGGACT
>PHEU01000014.1 GCA_002841295.1 Actinobacteria bacterium HGW-Actinobacteria-6 | reverse complement strand
CCGAATTGATCTGTTTGCCGCTGCTTAAGTTTAGCACCGGTAGGCCAGCCTCCAATTTTTTTTCAAAAATCACATTCATGATACCCTTCTCCGCAAAAATAACCGGGAAGCTGGAATCCGGCGAGAAGGCGTAGACCGGAGTTTCTTCAGTTTCTTTGTAGTGTTTCATACAGGCCCAGCTGCCGCCTTCTTCATCGCCGCCGATGATCAGGCGAATCCGTTTATTGATCGGGACTCGGGCCTCTTTCAGGGCTTTCAAGGCAAACAGGGCAATGATGGTGAGACCTTTATCGTCCAGTACCCCCCGACCATAAACCGTATCGCCGTCAATAGTCAAGTCAAACGGCGGCACGGTCCAATCGTCGCCCACTTCCACCGTATCAACATGAGTGATCGCTGCTACCATTTCCGGGCCTGCTCCGAATTCCACGTAACCACAATACCCGTCACAGTTTTTGGTGGTCAAGCCGAAATTTTTGCCCAACTCCAACACGTAATTGATGGCCTCATTAATCCCGGTTCCCAAGGGTGCTTCTTTTGTGACCGCCCCGGCGTTGCCGCCTTCGTGTTCACGCGCATGGCCGAGGCGAATGTGAACGTCGACATGATCATTCAGAACGTATCCGAGGACGGTCGCACCGACATCTCATTCACCTCGCCGAAGACGGATCTGGTGCGCGCGAAGCGGGCCGCCGAGGAGGTTGTAGCCGAACTCGAGGCCCGCACCTGGTCGGTGGACGAGTCGGTCGCGAAGATCTCCCTGGTTGGTGCTGGCATGAAGACGCACCCCGGTGTGGCGGCACAGATGTTCAGCACGCTGGCCGAGGCCGGCGTTAACATCGATATGATCTCGACATCGTCGATCCGCATCTCGTGTGTCATCGAGGGCGACAAGGTCGGCATCGCCGTCCGCGCGCTTCATACAAGTTTCGGCCTGGATAGCGAGGCCGTGGTTGCCGAATTCTCGCCCGGGTGTGGAGAGGAAGTCTAAAGCGATGGCCTGGAACAAGCGCATGCCCGAGAATCCCGTCGTCGCGGTGGCAGGTGCCACTGGCGCTGTTGGCATCGAGATGCTCAAGGTGCTCGAACAGCGCGGTTTCCCCGCGTCGCGTGTCGTCGCGTTGGCTTCGTCGCGCTCGGCCGGAAAGCGCCTACCGTTTGCAGGTGGAGAACTGGTCGTCGAGGAGATGACGCCGGAGAGCTTCGACGGTGTCGACATCGCGCTCTTCTCTGCAGGTGCCGGCGTGAGCAAGCAGTTTGTGGATGCAGTCATTGGTGCGGGCTGCGTCATGATCGACAACTCCTCGGCATTCCGTATGGACGAGGATGTGCCGCTCGTGGTGCCCGAGGTCAATCCTGACGATGCGTACCTGCACAATGGGGTTATCGCGAACCCGAACTGCTCTACGATCCAGATGGTTGTGGCACTCAAGCCGCTGGCAGATCTTGCGCCCATCGAGCGCGTGGTCGTCGCGACATATCAGGCTGCCTCAGGAGCGGGTCAGGCCGCGATGGATGAACTCTATGCGCAGAGCGGCGAGTTCCTGGCTGGCAAGGAGCTGCACGTCGAGCAGTTTGCACACCGGATCGCATTCAACTGCATCCCGCATATCGATGTCTTCCTCAGCGATGGTTCCACCAAAGAGGAGTGGAAGATGGTCGTGGAGACGAAGAAGATCATGCATGCGCCAGAGATACGCGTCGCGGCCACGTGCGTGCGTGTTCCAGTCCTGCGCTGCCATTCCGAGGCGATCAACATCGAGTTTGCATCTCCGGTGTCGGTCGAGTCGGCGCGCGAGGCGCTCGGCGGTGCTCGCGGGGTGACGCTCATCGACGACATGGCAGGGAATTCATACCCGATGCCTGCCTTGCTTGAGGGAACTGATGACGTCTATGTGGGCAGACTCCGCGCCGACGACTCTGTCTCCAATGGAATTCAGCTGTGGTGTGTGGCGGACCAACTGCGCAAGGGTGCAGCACTAAACGCGGTTCAGATAGCCGAACTGCTCGTTCAGCGTTAATATTAAGGAACGCGACGAGGGGCGCGGCAATACCCGATGTAGTTGCTGGGAGGAAGCCATGGCCGAAGAAACCGTGCTCATCGTTGAAGATGACGCGACAATCGCGCGATTTGTGGAACTTGAACTCGAACATGCCGGTTTCGGTGTGTTGCGAGCTGGTGATGGGCCCACCGCTATCGACTTGCTTGAAAGCAACGATGTAGCGCTGCTTATCCTAGACTTGATGCTTCCGGGTATCGACGGAATCGACGTCGCCCGGCATGTGCGCAAGAAGGGTTCGACCGTCCCGATTCTCATGCTGACTGCCCGCGCCGAGACGCACGACGTTGTTGCGGGCTTTGAGGCCGGCGCGGATGACTACCTCCGCAAGCCTTTTGAGATCCCTGAGCTGCTCTCACGCGTTCGGGCGCTGCTCAAGCGCGCTCGCGGAGTTGCCGCACAGACGCCGTACGAAGCCTCCGGGATTCGGATCGATCCCGAGAAGCGTGAGGCTTCACTTGACGCAACGCCTCTTGACCTCACGGCGAAGGAGTTCGATTTGCTCGCGTACCTCGTCGCGAATGCAGGTAGAGTCATATCCCGCGACGAGATCCTGGAGACGGTCTGGGGCGGACAGCACGCGACCGACAGCAATGTCATCGAGGTCTTCGTGTGCCATCTCCGCAACAAGATCGGCGACAAGGAGAATAAGGTCATTCAGACGATCCGAGGAGTCGGCTACTTCTTTGCGAGGGCGTAGTTGCGCCCACTCTCGATACGGGCTCGCGTTCTGTACCTTGCGATTGTCTTCGCGGTGCTGCTGGTCGGGAGTGTCACGCTCGCAACGTACTTCTTTGTCGCGGACGGTATGGCCTCCTCGGCGCAGAACACTACCTGGCGACTGACGCGTCTCGCATCGCAGGCCGTGGCTAAGGCCACGACAACAGCGAAGCTCCAGGCGGCGTCAGAGGGGCTGTTCGGCGAGGATCGCGAGCAAGAGGCGTTTCGCCTGCTGATGCGAACGGTACCGGACCTGTTCACTGTTGGCGCGGTCGAAGAGGGCGCGTTTGCGTTATACGTTCAGGACGCCGACGAGAGCCAGTTTCGTCTCGTATGGTTCAGCGACGACAGGGCGGTCGTTGATGACGCCGATGGTCTCGTGCAGACACTCTCCGACAGGCAGCCTCTTCAGACGGGGCCGGTCGATCGGGACTTGCTGACAGGCATGTTCACCCGCGCTGACCTCGGCAAGTACATCGTTCATGTACCGCTCGATCTTCCGGACAACATGGCTGGCGTGATCGACGTGGTGTATCTGCCGACGCGCGAAGAGGGAATCCTGGACTCCGCACGCTCGCCGATGTTCATCGTCGGCGTCTTCGCCATGATGATCGCCGTGCTCATGATGCAAGTCATCATGGGATGGGTCCTTTCGCTCGTCGACAACGTACGAACTGCAGCCGACTCGGTCGATGCGGGGCAGCTTGACGTGAGGCTGCCTGAAGAGGGAGAGCACGAGATAGCCGACCTCGCCAAGTCGCTGAACGCGCTCATCGACCGCTTGCGCCGGCGTGCCGAGGCGCAGACGCGTTTCGTTGCGGATGCGTCACACGAGTTGGCGACGCCGGTCGCCGGTATCCGGGGCTATGTGAATATCCTCAGAGCCTGGGGTGCGGAGGACCCGGCCATGCGTGAAGAGGCGATCGCCGCGATCGATCGCGAATCACGACGCATGGCGCGGCTCTGCAGTGACCTGCTGTCGATGATCCGGAGCGAGGGCGTACTCGACTTTCGGAACGTTCGTTATGACATCAATGCAGCGAGCCGGGAAGTACTCGCCGGCGCAGCAACCCGCTACATCGACAGGAACCTCGAGTTTGTTGGTCCTGATGAAGGACCGCTCTGGCTCTACGGTGATCCGGATCGCATCGAAGAGGCCCTCGCGATTCTTGTGGACAACTCATGCAAGTACACAGAAGCGGGTGGGCGAGTTCAGCTTGCCACCAGGCGGCATCGCGACAGGGTGATCGTTGAAGTGAGCGACACGGGTATCGGCATCCCGGAGAAGGACCTGTCGAGTATCTTCGAGCGGTTCTATCGCAGTGATGCTTCGCGCTCACAGGAGACAGGCGGTTTCGGGCTCGGTCTGCCTATCGCCAAGCACATCATCGATGCGAGCGGCGGTATGATTTGGGTCCGCAGTAAGGTAGGCTCTGGAACCACCTTCACAATCTCGCTGTCCCGCAATCGCGCAAAGGAACCCAAGGAGTGACGTGAAGCTTTCACGCTACATCGCTCAGGCCGGTGTTATCGCCGCCGTGTACGCCGTGCTGACGTTCATCACGATTCAGAACCCGTTCGGCTACGGGCCGGTTCAGCTTCGCCTCAGCGAGGCGCTGACTGTTGTCGCATGTCTTACCCCGGCAGCGATTCCGGGATTGGCGCTTGGCTCTGTCGTGGCGAACGCTGCGATGCTTCCGCTCTTTGGTCCTGTTGCTCTACTCGACGTCGGGTTCGGATCGCTCGGCACGTTGCTCGGAGCGATGTGGATGTGGCGGTTCCGCAAGCGTCCGAGAATCGCGCTGCTCGGCCCGATAGTGACGAACGCGCTTATTGTGCCAGCCTATCTGCCGTTCGTTCTGGCGGCGACGGGGTTCTATGACCTCACACTCTTTGGAATCAGCGTTTCGTCATCGTGGCCGGCGATGTACGCGTTCGGCGTCGCGACGGTTGCGGCGGGTCAGTTCGTCGCGGTCTACGTACTTGGGGGAGTCGTGCTCGCTGCTCTGAAGAGACTCGGTTTTGAGCAGATGTTCGGTGTGGCCGAGGACTGACGGGGGATCAAATGAGTGACAGAGCCGGACACGATGCCGGTGTCGAGGTGACAGCCGATAAGCTGCGGGAGCCGCTCATCACCCATCGCAAGGAAGCGTGCCGTGAGTGCTGGGGCTGTGTGCGCGCTTGCCCTGTGAAGGCGATTCGCGTCGTCGACGGGCGATCCGAGGTTATCCAGGAGAAGTGCATCGCCTGCGGACAGTGCGTGAACGAGTGTGGTGCACGCGGCCACATCGTCAGGGATGACACCCCGCAGGTTCTTGATTTGCTCAGAGGACGTCGACCGGTGATCGCTTTGCTGGCGACGGAGTTCATCGCGGCCATGCATCCGATGACCGTGCCGCAAGTTGAGCGCGCACTCACCATTCTCGGCTTCCACTCGGTTGAGACCACGCTTCTCGGCGAGGAAATGGTTGCGGCTGAGTACGAACGTGTGCACGCTCGCGAGGATTCGCTGCTCGTCATGCGCTCGACGTGTCCGGTGGCCGTGAACTTTGTGCGACGGTACTACCCGGCACTGACACCAGCACTCGCTCCCGTGATGCCGCCATATGTCGCGCAGGCACGACTCATCAGGTCGCTCTATCCCGACGATGTCGCCATCGTCTACGTCAGCCCGTGCTACGCACGCAAGGATGAAGTCCACGATCCCCAGTTTGGTGGTGTTATCGATGCTGCGATCGACTTCGCAGAACTCAAGTCGATGATCGCTGAGTCCGAGCATCAGCATCCGGTTCGAGGCAAGGCGATCGAGCCCGGTCCGCGCAGGCCCGGGATCTTCAAGGAGATCTCGCTCACTGACGGCTTCCCGCGCAAGACGCTTGCCGCCAGTGACATGACCAGCCAGCAGGTGTACGTGGTGCGCGGCATCGAAGCGCTCGATCGTCTGCTCGCGGCGATGACCTCGGGTGAGATTGCGCCTGCAATCGTGGATATGCTCAACTGCGAGGGCTGCATCGACGGTCCGGCGGTCAACCCGGGGCTCTCACTCTTCTCGAAGCGCAATGTCGAGGCGGCCGCCCGCGAGTTGCCCGGCACAACACGTGTGAGCACCCGTGCGCTGCTCGGCGTCCTGCCTGCAGTCGAGCTTGTGCGCTCGTTTATTGCGGAACCGGTGCACATACCGCGCCCGGAAGAGCAGCAGATAGACGAGGTGCTCGTCTCTGGCGGATTCGCCACCCGGGCGGACGCACTGGACTGTGGATCGTGTGGCTATCCCACCTGTGTCGAGCACGCAATCGCCATCTTGCGTGGAGACTCGACCTGGTCGATGTGCTTCCCACTGCAGCGTCAGCGCCTTGCCAGCGCCGAGGAATCGCTTGAGGCGACCCGGACCCTCGATGCGCTGACGGGGCTATGGAACAGACGTGCCTTCGCGGAGCGGTTGCAGCTTGAGGTCGCCCGGCATGCTCGCTACAAGGCGCCGCTGTCACTAGTGCTCTTCGATATCGATGACTTCGGATCGGTCAACGACTCGCTCGGCGAAGAAGCCGGTGACCGGATACTGGCCGCACTTGGGAATCTGTTGGCGGTGCAACTCAGGTCCACCGACATGGCGGCGCGTTACGTGGCGGACCAGTTCGCCGTGCTGCTCCCGGGCGTGGGCAAGACCGCCGCATTCGCTGTCACCGAGAAGATCCGCTCGGCGATTCGCAAAGCGGACATCGGTCGTGCTGAGGGGTATACAGACGATAACGCCCTGAGCGTCTCGGCAGGTGTTGCAACGGCTGCCGAGACACTCTCGGATCCGATGGCGTTGCTGGAGTCCGCGGACGCGGCGCTCCGGGAGGCAATGCACGCCGGGAAGGACCAGGTGCGGCTGGCTCCCGGCTAGGGAGGCACCGTGCGTGAGGCACTTCTCTGGGAAGCTGAGGGCGAGCGGGTGCACTGCCTGCTCTGCCCGCACGACTGCCGGATCGCGCCCGACAAGACCGGTGTCTGCGGCGTGCGCGAGAATCGCGGTGGTCGGTTAGTGCCGCTCACCTACGGTCTCGTTTCTGCCGCAGCCGTCGATCCGATCGAGAAGAAACCCGTGTTTCACTTCAGGCCGGGGACGCGCGCGTTTTCGCTTGGCAGTGTTGGCTGCACTATGCACTGTGCGCACTGTCAGAACTGGCAGATCAGCCGCTCGAAGCCCGGCGACGGCGAACTCAGCATGTTGACGCCGAACGATGCCGTGCGTCTCGCCCTTGAGAATGGTTGCGAGGGCATAGCGTTCACATACAACGAGCCCGTGATCTGGGTGGAGTACGTGCTCGACGTCTCCCTGGCTGCCCGGGCTGCCGGCCTCTACACCGTAATGGTGACCAACGGCTACATCACCGAGGCGGGTCTCGACACTATCGGCGAGGTCATCGATGTCTGGCGTGTTGACGTGAAGGCATTCGACGATCGCACGTACCACACCCTATGCAAGGTTCGCTCTGTGCAGCCCGTGCTGGAGATGGCGGTGCGTGCCAGGCAGGTATGGAACATGCATGTGGAGGTCGTCACGAACATCATCCCGACGATCAACGACGACGATGACACGCTGCATGGTATCGCCGCCTGGATCGCGAGAGAACTTGGCCCCGATACGCCGTGGCACATCACGCGCTTCTTCCCGTACGTTGAGCTGTCGCACCTGCCGCCCACGCCGATCCCGACGCTTGAAAGAGCCGTTGCGATCGGTGCCGAGGAGGGACTGCACTTCGTCTTTCTGGGCAATGTCGACGAGCCTGGCGGCGAGGACACGCGGTGTCCGTCGTGCGGTGCCACCGCAATCGAGCGAGAGGGACACGCTGTGCTGAGCATGAGCCTTGACGGTGGAAGCTGCGCGCACTGTGGCCGTCCGCTCGGGGTGCGCACGTGAGCGCCGTCGAGGAACGACTGACAGGTACTCAGCCGGTGCTTGTGTTCTTCGACTATGCTTGACCATTCTGCTACGTCGACCGGTTCCGGTACGAGCAGCTTGCCCGTGAATTCTCAGTTCCCGTGATGAACGTCCCGTTCGAGTTGCGACCAGACATGCCCGAGGAGGGTCTCTCGGCCGCAGATAACGACTTCGACCACTCAGAGCATGTCGAGGCTCATCTTCTCGGGTTGGCTGAGGCGGCAGGGCACCCGATGGTTCTGCCGCACTTTGTTCCGAAGACGCATCGCGCGATGGTGATGGCTGAACTGGCCCGAGATGTGGGCCCGGATGTCTACGAGGCGGTGCACGAGGCGATCTTCTCGGCACATTATGGCCTGGGGCTCGATATCGGCAGCCAGGAGGTGCTGCTGAAGATCGCCGCAGCACATGGATTGGATGCGGCTGCTGTTACGAAGGCGTGGCAGGACGGTACGTACGAGGAGCGACTGAATGCCTTCGTGCAGCTCGCGATTGAGCTCGGCGTGAGCACCACACCCTCGGCACTGATGTGCAGGCAACTAGTGGTGGGTTCGCGACCGTACAAGGTACTTGTCGATGTTATGAAGCAGTGCTCGGCAGCCACGGAGAAGGCGACAAGCGCGAAGTGAGCGCGGTCGCGGTATCATGGTCGCTGTGCGTCGTGTTGACGCGCACGTCCGCTGCTTGCAGAACAGAAGGAGCCACCCGTGGAACCGTGCGTTGTCATACCGACTTTCTGGACACGAAGGCGCATGCGCGGTAGCGACCGTGGCCCCTTCGTATACGACCATCCTACGGTCATCGACTCCGACGGCACGCTTCCCGAGTGCCTGCGCTCGCTTGAGATCGTGAACGGACTCGGTAGAGTCGTCGTGCTCGTAGCCGCTTCTGATTCGTCGATCGAGCACGAGGCCGAGGATCGGGTTCGTGGCATCCTTGCGGACTTCCCGGGCATCGACTCGATCATCGTCGGTCCTGCCGAGATGGGCTCGCTCCATCGGCGCATGGAACAGCTTGAGTTCGCGGATGTGCTTCCGGCTGTGGGGCTCGCCAGCTACGGCGCCGTTCGAAACGTGGGCCTTGTGGTGGCTGCGATTCTCGGCTGCGATTTTGTCGTGTTCGTTGATGACGATCAGGTCATCAGCGATCCTCGGTTCCTGGAGATCGCCGCCGAGGGAATCGGGGAGACCACTGCAGGAGGCAAGACCATTCTTGCCAAGAGCGGCTACTACACTGATGAAGAAGGACGCTATCAGGTGGCCGGCACGGCGCCGTGGTACGACATGTTCTGGCGCCAGGACGACGCGTACAACGAGGCACTTGGCGTGGTCGCTGCGCCGCCGCGCATACGCCCAAGCGCCGTGGCATTCGGTGGATGCCTCGGTATTCACCGCGACATGTTCATGAACGTCTCGTTCGACCCGTGGGTCGTTCGCGGTGAGGACATCGACTACGTCATCAACGCCCGCATGCACGGCGGAGACGTCTTCCTGGACGGCGAGTGGTCGATAATCCATCGCCCCCCGAAGCTGCCGAGCGAGGCGCGCGCATTCCGGCAGGACGTCTTCCGGTTCATCTACGAGCACCGTAAGCTTGAGTTCTCCAAGTCTCAGGTGGACCTGCGACAGGTGACGCCCGATTCGCTCAATCCGTACCCGGGACGCTTCGTGGACTCCTCGATCGGCTGGCGGGCACGAATCACCGCGATCATGCGCGCGCTTGCAGGCAAGGAGCGTAGCGAGTACCTGAATATCGCGCGGACGGTCGTTCCGACTGCATCGGCGTTCGCACGCGACAACTGTGAGCGTTACTTCGTCTTCCAGCGCCGCTGGCCGATGCTCATGGACAGGCTGTGGGAGGACGTCGCACTTAAGCCGCTGCTCACTGGAGAGCGTCGCGTTGATCGCAGCGCCATCACCGGGCGATTCCCGGTGGTCCGACCGGACTGATGAGCGCAGGACAATCACTACTTGCAGTTGCGATAGGGTTTATCTCAAGCGTGCTATCGGGGCTGTTCGGAATCGGTGGTGGGGTCGTGACCACGCCTGCGATTCGGTTGTTGCTCGGGCAAAGCGAGCTCATCGCCGTTGGCACGCCTCTGCCCGTGATTCTGCCAACCGCGATTTCGGGCGCGATCTCGTACTATCGCCGGGGACTCATGGACCTGCGCGCTGGTGTGACGCTGGGCGCATGGGGGGCGGTTGCTTCGGTGGCGGGCGCGCTTGCCACGCAGGCGGTCGGCGGCCCGTTTCTCATGTACGTGACGGCGGGCGTCATCAGCTACATGTCCATCGACATGGTCCTCCTAGCGTTTCGCCGGCCAGCAGCATCTCCCGAGCTGGTCGTGCTGCCTGCCGAGCCGCACAAGAGCGTGCGAAATCGTCGACTGAGCCTTGCCGCGCTCGGACTGATCACGGGGCTCTACTCGGGCTTTCTTGGCCTGGGTGGGGGTTTCATCGTTGTTCCGGCGCTGGTGCGCTGGTTCGGGTTCGATATCAAGCGGGCGATAGGAACGTCCCTCGTGGTGGTGACGATTCTATCCATTCCCGGGAGCATCACGCATACGTTGCTAGGGCATGTTGACCTCGGACTTGCGGCGTTGCTCGCGATTGGTGTCATACCGGGCGCGCTCATTGGCGCGAAGATCACGTCTGTCGCGAAGGAGCGCTTCGTCAAGCTCGCATTTGCCGCACTGCTTCTGTTTGTGGGCCTGTCTCTGGCCTTGGCGCAGGCGGGCGTGTTGTGAGCCGCTCGCACGTAATGCGCGCCGCTGACGAGCGTGAGCTTGGCGCCGTGTGGGCGGCGGTGGGGGCCGCACACCTGTTCAAGACCCGCGAGGATTTCGAAGCCGTATGGCGAGACGCCCCCTGGCGCATTCAGGTGAGCGAGGCGGGCGATGCGGCGCTGGTTGGGGTATGGCGCTCACATTCCGGCCTGCTCGCCGTACAGGGCCTCTGGTGTGCCGAGCGCGACATGGCGTCGATCCTCCGTGATCTCGGCTCGCTGGCACGCTCGCAGGGCTTCAGCGGTCTCTTGAGCCCGCTTGTGGCCGAGGGCCTCTCGGCACCGTACGTCGCGGCGGGAATGCAGGTCGTCCATCGGGGGATCACGTTGCGCCTTGACCGCCCGGGAGACCAAGAACCCCCTGCAGTTCCGGGTGTCGGCCTTCGTCTTGCTGGTGCTGCCGATATCGAGGCGCTTGAGCGCGTTGATGGCGCGTGTTTCGACGACTTCTGGCGCTTCGACGCGCCGACGCTTCGCAGATACCTCGCAGCCGAGCGGGCAACGGCTGCAATCCGTGGCGGCTCGGTCATCGGCTATACTCTTTGCACTGTCAGCCGGGGCGATGGAATGCTCGGCCGACTCGCGGTCATGCCGGAAGAGCGCGGTCGCGGAATCGGAGCTCTGCTGCTCGGCGATGCGGTGGCGTTCATGGCACGCGCTGGTGCCAGGGCTGTGACACTCTATACGCAGGAGGAGAACGTGTCTTCACGAGCGCTGTACGCCAGGGGTGGGTTCCGGGAGCTTCCAGGCGCTTCTTGCTTCCTCACCATGGGCGTGGGCTGATGGCGGGCAACGGGAGTCTCAGGCCTGTTTCCAGCCGGCGGACATGGATCATCGATGTGGTGCTGCTCTTCACGACGGCTCTTATCGGCATGGTGGCTGCGGCTGCGCTCGTCGTCGACGTCCCCAGGCTTGTATTCACGTCGGTTGTCATTGGACTTGTGTTCGTTGCGACCGGCTCGGCTGTCGCCAGGTTTGTGACCCGGCCGGATCACCTGAAGGCTCTTCATTCGCATCACATCCTGGAGATTGCCGATCAAAGCCTGGTGTACCTTCGTCGCGGGCTTGACCAGAAGACCGCCCAGGCGGTCTGTCGGCTCGCGCTTGAGGAGAGTGAGGCGGCGGCGGTGGCGATCACCGACACCGAGCAGGTCCTTGGATTCGCGGGCATCGGCGAGGATCACCACGCGGTGGGAGGTCCGATTCTCACGCGTGCCACACGGGAGGCCATCGAGACGAACGAACACCGTATCCTCTCCACCCGCGAGGAGATCGGGTGCCCGAGAACGGGGTGCCTGCTGAGGGCAGCGATTGTCGTGCCCCTGCAGATTCGCAACGAGCCGGTCGGTACGCTCAAGTTCTACTACACCACTCCGCGCTTGCTGAACGAAACGCAGGTGACGATGGTTGAGGGGCTCGCCCGGCTGCTCTCGACACAGCTTGAGCTCTCGGAGCTGGAGCGGCAGACCGAGTTGGCGTGCCGGATGGAGCTCAAGGCGCTTCAGGCGCAGATCAACCCACATTTCTTGTTCAACACGATCAACACGATCGCGAGTTTGATTCGCACCGATCCCCCTCGCGCTCGCGACCTGCTTCGCGAGTTTGCACGCTTCTACCGCCGCACGCTTGAGGAGAATGAGGAGCTCGTCCCCCTCAAGCGAGAGTTGGAGTACGCGCGCAGCTACCTCGTTTTCGAGCACGCCCGTTTCGGCGAGCGCATTCAGGTTACCGAGGATATCGATCCAGCCGCGATGAGGGTTCTGGTTCCAGCCTTCATCGTGCAGCCCCTCGTCGAGAACTGCGTTCAGCATGGGCTGCGACCGGACGGACCGCTCCATATCTCCATCAGCGCACGTGTGGAGCAGGAATCACTTGTGCTCTCGGTTGCCGACGACGGCGTGGGCATACCGGAGTCGGTCTTGCCGCGCATCCTTGAAGCTGGATATGGCAAGGGGCTAGGCATAGCGCTCAAGAACGTGGACGATAGGCTACGAGGACGCTTCAGCACTGGAAGCGGACTGACTGTCGTGAGTGAAGAGGGGACCGGAACCACGGTCACCGCAACGCTTGCTTTGTCCGACACCCGATCCGGCGAGGGTGACGATGCTTAAGGCACTGGTCGTTGACGATGAGGCTCCCGCCCGCTCCGAGCTACGGTTCCTCCTTGAAGAGGCCGGTGGCATCGAGGTCGTTGGCGAGGCTTCGAATGCCTCTGAGGCCCTACAGCTCATAAAGGCGATTCCGTACGACGTCGTGTTCCTCGACATCGACATGCCCGGCCTTTCGGGAATGCGCCTTGCTGAGGTTCTGAGCACACTCGAGCGTCAGCCTGCGATCATTTTCGTCACCGCACATAGTGAGCATGCCGTGAAGGCATTTGAGGTGGCTGCTACTGACTACCTCGTCAAGCCCGTTGAGGTCGATCGTTTGCGCACCGCCATCGAGCGCCTGCGTCCCTCGGAAGATGCGCCTGTGCGTATCGAGCGCGTCCCGGTGGAGAAGGGCGGCCGCAAGCTGCTCCTTCAGGTCGACGACATCTTCTACGTGATGGCCAAGGACGACTACTCCTACATCTACACGAGCGAGGAGCGATATCTTTCGACCGTGTCGCTCGCACAACTCGAGAGCAAGCTTGAACCCCAGGGCTTCTTCCGCGTGCATCGCCGATTCGTGGTGAATCTCGCGCAGGTCAAAGAGATCGTACCGATGTACGGCGGTACGATGCTTCTGACGCTCAAAGACAAGGCAGCCACGCAGGTCCCCGCCTCCAGGCGCCGTGTTCCGGCCCTGAAGCGAGCTCTCGGGCTGTAGCGTATGCGTATCGGGGTCGTCTCGGACACACACGGGGTGCTGCCAGCGGGCGTGCACGAGGCGTTCGAGGACGTCGAGCGGATCATTCACGCTGGCGACATCGGCAGTCAGGCTGTTCTCGACGAACTTGAGACCATCGCGCCGGTCTTCGCCGTCGAGGGCAACTGTGACCGGGGCTGGCAGCGACGTCCGTTGCCCGGGCGACTCTCGGTCGCTCACGGTGGAGTCCGTTTTCTCATCGGGCACCAGCTTCCGGGGTTGGTGCGCGCTGGCATCCCCGAGGGCACAGGCGTCATCATCTATGGACACACCCACGTTGCGGACGCGCGCCTGTCTGACGGCATCTGGTACGTGAATCCCGGCTCGGCCCTTGAGCCGAGGGATGGCAGGCCTCCTTCGGTGGCGATCATCGAAATCTCCGGTGACCGGAGATGCGTGCGCCACATCTTTCTCTAGGCGAGCACAGAACCTCTCAAATTGGCGGTGAACGGCTGTTAAGTAGGCCGTGAGCGGCGATTCTTCCATGTCCTCAAGCGAGCCGAGTCCGTTCGCGGGCGGCATTCACCCTTCTACCGAGCGCTGTTCGCCGCACGCGGCGAGTTTCTCGTCGGCGATTCACCGGGGAAGTACCGTCATCTTACGGACGGGCGACGTGTAGGTGCGCCCGCCATCGAGGAGGAGGTGAACCGCATGAAGGTCTGCATCAAGGGCTCAGCAGATGATCTCAAGCTCGGCGACATCAAAGAGGTCTGCTACTCGGTCGACAGGATCCTCGTGCCGACAGACGGCTCAGAGCCGGCGGTCGCTGCAACGGAGTACGCGGTCGTCCTCGCGAAGACGTTCGGTGCCAAGATCAAGGCCATTTTCGTAGACACCGGTCTTGAGGCGCTTGAGTACCCCGAGGAGGTCATGAATGAGGACGTCTTCGAGGGCGTCCACTCCTCGGTCAAGGGACTCGTCATCGCGAAGACGATGTGTGAACGCAACGGTGTTGAGTGTGAGGTCGAGCTTATTCAGGGCGGAGTCGCAAAGCGAATCGTGGCGACTGCGCAGGCATGGAAAGCCGACATGATCGTGGTTGGCGATACGGGCAGAACGGGACTCAAGCGAATCGCGCTCGGCAGTGTTGCCGAGACGGTCGTCAAAGGCTCCCCCATTCCCGTTGTTGTCGTGAAAGTCGATTAGTCAGTCGAGGAGACTCGGCCTCAACACAAAGAAGGAGGTGCACACATGGGAGATTCAACGATGACCGCCGCCGATTCTGGCGTGCAGATCCAACACGGTGATCACATCGATACCATCGAGAGCGTCGATCTGGTCTTCAGGGCGCAACGCAAACTTTCGTTCACATACGGCGCGGTCTTCTTCGCTGTTACGCTCGCGATTCCCGCGTTGTCAGTATGGTGGAAGTCTTGGTACGCGGTGCAAATCTGGGGAGGCTTCACGGCGAACTACCTGTTCGTCTCGCTGCTCTACTACGTCTTCTTGTGGGGCATGGCATGGACATACTCGAAGCAGGCCGACAAGCTCGACGAGCGGCTGGGCGAGATGGCCGACGTGATTACGGCCACTGCCGCCGCGAAGGGAAGTGAGACCGAATGAACACCATAGCCATCATCCTTGTCATCGGTCTCATCGTATTCACCATCGCACTGTCGATCTTCTCCCGCCGCTTCACCCGTACGACGGCAGACTTCTACCTTGCCGGTCGCAAGGTCGGATCGTTCTCGAACGCCTCGGCGATTTCGGGAGACTACCTGTCGGCCGCGTCGTTCCTTGGCGTAGCGGGTGCCGTGTACGCATCAGGTCTTGATGGTGTTTGGTACGCGGCAGGCTTTGCAGGCGGCTTCATGGTCGTCGTGCTGTTCATCGCCTCCGCGCTCAGGCGCTTCGGTGAGTACACGGTCGCCGACTTCGCGTTCGGGCGCTTCGGCTCGAACCGGATCCGCCTCATCACCGTGCTTGCCGTTCTGCTGACGTCGCTCTTCTACATGGCGCCGCAGATGTTCGGTGCCGGTACCACGTGGCAGGTCCTCGTGGGTAAGGGCTTCTTTGGTATGACTCCGTACGCATCCGGCGTGGTCGTGGTAGCCGGCATCATCGCCTTCTACGTCGCAGTCGGCGGCATGAAGGGCACCACGCTCAACCAGATCTTCCAGTTCTGGTGGCTCATGTTCGCCATGATCATGGTTGTCGTCTTCGCCTTCGGCAGCGGATTCAACTACCCGAGCGCGCTCGCGGAGGCTTCCAAGACACCGATCGTCAACACGAAGTCACTCACGATTGCCGAGCTCACGACGCCCGACGCAGCTACGGGCAAGACTCTGTACGACTCGGCCGCGACGATCATGACGACTGCCGAGATGGCAACCGTCGATGAGGCCATTGCCGCAGCTGCAGGCGATGAGAAAGTCAAGATCGCAGTCGCGCTGCCTTCGAAGAACAAGCTGCATGAGCTGCGCGATATGTTGTTCGCGGAGCCGGGTCACCGCTACAACGCGTTCGACCAGTTCTCGATGGTGCTCGCGCTCGTACTCGGGACTGCAGGGCTGCCACACATCCTGAACCGCTACTACACGAACCCCTCAGGTGCAGCCGCACGTCGCTCCACGTTCTGGGTGCTCGTATTCATCGGGACGTTCTACATACTCGCCCCGATCGCCGGTCTCGCTGGCATCAGCATCATCAGGGACTACCTTGCTGGCGGCGGTACGATCACTGCGGCCAACGTTCACGGGCTGCTCGTCAAGCCTGACCAGATCATGCCGATGATGGCTGAGATTCTGGGCGGCCAGTGGCTCCTTGGCATCGTCTCCGCAGGTGCGTTCGCGGCCATGTTCTCGACGGTCGGCGGCCTGCTCATCGCATCAGCCTCGGCAGTCGGTCACGATGTCTACGAGAAGTATATCAACCCGAACGCATCGGAAGCCAAGCGCGTTCTCGTCGGCAAGATCTCCGTGCTCTCGTTCGCAGCCCTCGCCCTCGGCATCGGCCTTGCGATTCCGAAGTTCGGACTGGACCAGGCATACCCGGCGCTCATCGCGATGATGGTCACCTGGGCGTTCTCGGTCGGCGCCAGCGCTTTCGTGCCGATGCTGCTGACAGGTATCTGGTGGAAGGGAACGACCGAGCGAGGCGCTACTGCGGGTATCGCCGTCGGCCTGTTCAGCGCCATCGCTATCATCTTCCTCAACATCTTCCAGCAGCTCGGTATCGTCGGCAAGGAGGGTATCCTCGGCTTCTTCGGGGCTCTCACCTTCCCCGTGTTGTTCACCTTCCCGCTTGGACTGCTCACCATCATCATCGTCAGTAAGATCGATGGGCAACTGCCCAAGAACGTCGATGAGATCTGGATGCGCATTCACGGGACGGCGCATGAACGCCACGAGAAGCAGCATGGCCTCGACAAGGTCGGGAGCATGTTCGCGAAGTCCAAGTAAGATCCCATCGGGTCCCACCCCCAGGGGATCCGGGTGAGATACGGCGTCGGCTTCCGGTGAGTACCGGGAGCCGACGCTCACGTTTGCGCCTACTGGGCTGCGGCGTGTGTGAGCTCTCCTGCAAGCGCGGCGACGACGCTGTGCTCCGAGGAGGGCAGATCGATGCGGAGGACGCGACGTCCGTGCTCTGCCAGCGCCACCAGATCACCCTCGGCCTGCGCGCGATGCAACGCGGCCAGACTGAAGCGTTCTCCCGGAATCTCGATGTCAGCGCGGTCGCGCGCGGTCACGAGCAAGAACACCCCCGTGTTTGGTCCGCCCTTGTGAAGCTGCCCCGTCGAATGCAGGTAGCGCGGACCGGCCTCAACGCACACCGCGCGCCCGGTCGAATCCGCCACTTCCTTTGCGGCGCGATAGAGCGGGCCGAAGAGGGATTCCCTGTCCGGGAGATATGCCAGGATAGTGACGTAGTCGCCGGGACCCGCCGAGTCGACCAGCATCTGCAGCGCTTCTGAGCGGGTTTGGGGCCGAGACGCTGGTGCCTCGAGCGCGCCGGCGAATGTCACCCACGTGCCGTCGAAATCAGCCGTCGCGGGTGGCACTTTGGTCGTGCCGGAGAGTATCGCATCGGTGGCGGCCTTGGCCTCGGCCACGTTTGGCTGGTCGAAGGGGTTCACGCCGAGGAGGAACCCGACGAGCGCAATCGCATGCTCCCACCGCACGAACTCCGCCCCGAGGTCGTAAGCATCTCGCGCGGTCAGTTCGAAGACGGGATGTGCGGCAGCGGCCTCGCGCGACCAGTTCGCCAGAGCGTCATCGCTCTCAAGTCGCAGCACAACCACGGCCCGATCGTCGCTGTACCCGGTGGGCATCGTGGGTTCGTGCTCGATGACCGGTACGATGCCCTGCCCGTTCTTGCCAAGAGACTCGGCCACGAGCTGTTCCGCCCACAGTCCGAAAGACTCAAGCGGCTGCGAAGTCACGATCGTGAGTTTGTCATGACCGCCTTCATAGGCGTCCGTAAGCCATGCCGCCAACAGCGCGGCCGGGTTCTCGGCGGTGGGTATCCGGCAGGCGTCTTCCATGGCTGCAGCGCGAGCTATGAGCGTCTCAAGGTCGATGCCGATGAGTGCGGCAGGCGCGAGCCCGAACATGCTGAGCGCCGAGAAGCGCCCGCCAACGGTTGGCGGTGCACTGAGGGCAAGGCGCATGAGATCGCGTTGACGAAGCTTCTCAAGGGGTGTACCCGGGTCGGTGATGACGAAGCAGTGGCGTCCGGCAGTGGGACGAGGGAGGGTCTCCTCCAGCCATGTCCGGAAGATCGCGTAGAGCGAGAGTGGTTCGATGGTCGAACCGGACTTGCTGGAGACGAGAACGAAGGTGCCAGCCGGATCAAGCGTCTCAAGCAAGTCGGCGATCACTATCGGCGATGTCGTGTCGAGAACATGTAGACGCGGCATACCCTCCGCGCCGTCCAGGGCGCGTGACAGCACCAGCGGTGCGAGCGACGAGCCGCCCATGCCAAGCAGTACGATGTCGGTTCCGCCCTCGTCAACGATTGCGTTGGCGAGGTTCCTCAACAGGATGAAACGCCCCGGCGCCTTTTGGGCGAGGTCGTTCCAGCCCATTCGCTGGATGATCGGGATACGCTCGTCGATGTTGTCCGTGTACAGGCTCGCGTCACGGTCGGCGAGTCGCTTGATCGCGTTAGCCTCAAGCAGCCGGTTCATCGCGTCCATAGCTCAGATCTCCTCGGGTATCACTTCGGGCACCAGACCCGGTGCTTCGATCCCTTGCTGTGGTTCCATTCTAGCGACGATTGCGCCGCCCGCCACAACGAGTGCGGCTCCAATACCAGTCACCAGTGTAATCGGCTCGTTCAGGAAGATGGCAGAGAAGACCACAGCGCTGACCGGCTCGGCGTACGTGAGCACTGCAGCGTGATCCGCTCGCACCTTCCGGAGCCCGGAGAGGAACACGAGTCCGGTGGCCGAGGTCATGAACACGCCGAGCACCATGAGAGAGCCCCATTCGACCGGGGCCGACGGACCTTTGGAGAGCAGCACGACCGGCAGAAGCAACGTGAGCGCGCCGAGGTACTCGCCGAATGTGTACACCGTCGCCGGGATGTCTTGGATGAGTCGCTTGGAGTTCAGGATGAGAAGCGAGTACGTAACCGCCGAGCCGAGCGCCATCGCTGCGCCAAGCAGGTGTGTCCCGGATTCGAGCGCGAGATCCTGCGGGTTGACGATCGTAGCCACGCCAGCGATCGCGAGAACCAGCGGCAGGATCAGCCGACGATCGAACGGCTCACGCGATATGAGTGGTGTGAGCACGGCAACGAAGACCGGTCCGCAGTATGCGATAAGCACGGCGATCGCCACTTTTGTGAGCTGCAGTGCGCCCAGATAGAGCATCCAGTTGACCGAGAGCAGCGCGCCCATGGCGATGATCGCCCATTTGCGCTTTTTGGGGAGCTCGAAGAAGCGGCCAAGCTTGCCCCGGCTTGCCAGGATGATCGACACCGTGATCGCCGCGAATCCCACACGCCAGAAGACTATGACTACCGCGTTCGTATGCACGAGTCGGACGAACACCGGAATAAGACCCCATGTGGTCGCGGCGAACGCGATGCGAAGGAGCCCGTTGAGCGAGTCTGATCGGGGTTTGGCTGGCATGGTGCCGACTAGCAGATCCTCGGCAGCTGTTCGCCGACGAGCATGTCCATGATTCGCGTGGCCCCAAAGGCGGTCTTCACGTAGACCTTGCCGGCGGAGCCGTCTGAGACCTGTCCGACGATAGCAGCGTCAGCGCCGTAAGGAGCCGCCCTCATCGCTGCCAGGGCTGCCTCGGCCTGCTCGGCGGGAACGACGGCCACCATCTTGCCTTCGTTGGCAACCTGGAAGACGTCATAGCCGAGCATCTCGCACGCGCCACGAACCTGCTCGTGCACGGGTACGAGCGTCTCATCGACGGTAATCGTGACGCCAGATGCGCCGGCGAGTTCATTCAGGGTTGAAGCGAGACCTCCGCGGGTGGGGTCGCGGAAGCAGCGCACGTCGGGAGCGGCCGCCAGGACGGAGGCGATCATCTCGGCCAGGGGAGCGGCGTCACTCTCGATGTCCGTCGAGAATGAGAGACCCTCTCGAGTCGAGATGACAGCGATGCCATGGTCGCCAAGCGTGCCCGAGACGAGCACGACGTCGCCGGGCTTGCAGAGCGATCCGGAGAGGTCGATTCCCTCGGCAAGCACGCCAACGCCGGCGGTGTTGATGTAGCAGCCGTCGCCGTGGCCTTTCTCAACGACTTTGGTGTCGCCGGTGACGATCCGTACGCCCGCCTCGGCGGCGGCTTCGCGCATCGAGACCAGGATGCGCTTGAGGTCCTCAACCGGCATACCCTCCTCAAGGATGAAGCCGACCGAGAGGTAGAGCGGACGCGCACCGGAAGTTGCGATGTCGTTCACGGTACCGCAGACAGCCAGGCGGCCGATATCGGCGCCCGGGAAGAAGAGCGGGTTCACCACGTAGGTGTCAGTGCTCATCGCGAGGCGCGAGCCGGGAAAGTCCAGAGACGCCGCATCGTCCATACGTGCGAGGACGTCGTCATCGAATCCGACCATGAAGATGTCGTTGATCAAGTCGCGCATCATCGTGCCGCCACTGCCATGAGCAAGCAGAATCCGGTCCTGCAGCATAGTCGTGTCCCTCCCGTTATGCGTGCGGCAGGCTTATGCCTTGCCGTAATCTGTGTAGCGATAGTAGGCCGCGCAGGAGCCTTCCGAGGAAACCATGCACGGACCGATCGGGTGCTCAGGCGTGCAACCGCGACCGAAGAGCCTGCACTCGAACGGGAGCACTGCTCCGCGCAAGACGTCGCCGCACTGGCAGCCCTTGATCTCGCGTGGTTCCGGTGGTGTCACCGGCACGCGAACGAGCGCGTTGTACTGCGAGAACTCCTCGCGAATGGCGAGCCCCGTGCCGGGGATGACTCCAAGCCCGCGCCACTCGGCGTCGACGGGTTCGAATACTTCCTCGATGACGCGGACGGCGATCTCGTTGCCTTCGGGCATGACGGCGCGCGTGTACGCGATCTCGATCTCGGCACGACCCTCGGCGCGCTGTTTGGCGAGCATCCAGATGCCATGGAGCACGTCGACCGGTTCAAAGCCGGTGATCACGCCTGCAACGCCGTACTCCTCTGCAAGGAAGCTGTAAGGAGCGGATCCGATGACGGTCGAGACGTGTCCGGGCAAGATGAAGCCGGTGATCTTGACCTCAGGGTCATTCGTGAGCGCGCGCAGCGCCTCGGGCACCGTCTTGTGGAGCGAGAGTGCCGACCAGTTGGTAAGGCCGCGACGTGCCGCCTCACGGATCGTGAGCGCTACTGTGGGTGCCGTGGTCTCGAAGCCCACGCCGAGGAAGACCACGTGCTTCTCGGGGTTGCTCTCGGCTAGGGTGAGCGAATCGAGCGGGGAGTAGACGACACGTACGTCGTGACCGTCGGCCTTCTCGCGTGAGAGCGTGGAGTACGAGCCCGGCACCTTCATCATGTCGCCGAAGGTGGTCAGGATCACGCGCGGCTGGCGCGAGAGCTCGATCGCCATGTCGATATCAGCGTTGCCGGTCACGCAGACCGGGCAGCCTGGTCCCGAAAGAAGCTTGATGTTCTCGGGCATGAGCCCACGCAGGCCGTTCTTCGCGATTGCCATCGTGTGGGTGCCGCAGACCTCCATGAACGTTTGCGGCTCAGTCGCGAGTTCATTGATTGCGGCGACGAGCGCAGCCGCGTGTTCCGGGTCGCGGAACCCTTTGAGGATGTCCTCGCTCATGACAGGTGAGCCGGACGCTCGATAGGGGTGAGCTCCATCGGCTCAAGATCCTCGGTGCCGGGAAGCTCCATCTGGCGGAAGAGCTCGAGCGTCTCCAACGCGAACTGCTCAGAGATGATCTCAAGCGCGAAACCCGCGTGGACGAGCACGAAGTCGCCAACCTTTGCGTCCGGCACCATGTGGGTACCGACAAAACGACGCACGCCGAGAATCTCTACCTCGGCCATACCGTTGTCGTTGGGTTCATCGACGATCTTCGCGGGGATTCCGAGACACATGCGTGGACCTCCTGTTATCGCTAGACTTCGTGGCGCCGGGCCCAGGCCACAACGGCCTGCCCAAATGATACGCCCCCGTCGTTGACCGGGAGCCGGACGTGTGTGATCGGTTGCAGCCCTGCGTCGATGAGACCGGAAAATGCACCGTCCATGACGAGCCGGTTCATCAACACGCCACCTGAAAGGGCGACGACGCGCGTCCCGGAAGACGCTGAAGCCATGCTGCACTGGTCAACTATAGCGGCTGCGACCGCACGGTGGAAGCGTGTCGAGACCGTGCTTGCGGGTACGCCGCGGACGATGTCGTCGAGTGCGGCCTCAAGTACCGGTGCGCTCTCGATGATGGCGGGTTCGCCCGGTGTGATGCTGAAGCGGTATGTGCCTTGGGCCGAGGAGTCCGCGACCGCCTCGAGTTCGATGGCTGCCTGACCCTCGTAGCCCGCATCGTCGCGCACACCACAGATCGCAGCCATCGCGTCGAAGAGGCGGCCCATCGATGAGGTGAGCGGCGAATTCACGCCGCGCTCGATCATGCGCAGCAGGGTGGATTCCTCGCCCTCGGTCAGGCGAGATCGCAGCGATTCCGCACCGGGGTGGCCGAGCAGCCCTGCGGCTGCAAGCGCACCGATAGCCATGCGTGCGGGACGTTTGACGGCAGCCGCGCCGCCGGGCATCGGCATGTGCGAGAGCCTCGCGAGCCGATCGAATCCGCCGAGGGTTGCGAGCAACACCTCGCCGCCCCAGATGGTGCCGTCGGGGCCATAGCCGGTGCCGTCGAGCGCTACGCCGATGAACGGGCCGTCGATGCCGTGCTCGGCGGCCACGCCCGCTACGTGCGCGTGGTGGTGCTGCACGCCGACGGCCGGCAGTCCGAGCGAAAGTGCGTGCTTGCTCGAAAGGTACTCCGGGTGCAAATCGTAGGCAATGATGCCGGGGTTCACCCGGAAGAGTCGGCTGTAGAGCTTGATCGTGCGCTCGAAGGCGGCGAACGTCTCGGCGTTCTCCATGTCGCCGATATGCTGCGACACGAACGCATACTCGCCGGTGAGAAGCGTCACCGTGTTCTTCTGTTCGGGGCCGAGCGCCAGGATATCCACATCCGAGCGGAACGGGAGCCTGATCGGGAATGGCGCGAAGCCGCGCGCCCGCCGCACCAATTCCGTGCCCGAGGAGATCACGCGTGCCACCGAGTCGTCATAGCGCGAACGGATCTCGCGGTCGTGCAGCAGCACGGCGTCAGCGATCTGGCCCAGACGCTCGAGCGCCTCGGCATTGCCAGTCGCGATCGGCTCCTCGCTGAGGTTGCCGGACGTCATCACGAGCGGGATGCCGACCGCCGAGAGCAACAGGTGGTGGAGCGGTGTGTACGGGAGCATCACGCCGAGTTCGCGCAGTCCGGGAGCGAGCGAGCAGGCAAGTCCCTTGCTCGAACAGTCCTTGCCGGGGGCCCTCGGCGCCTGCGGATGCTTCGCATCCTCGGCGCCTTCCCCGGCTGCGGAACTCGCCAGGGACTTGCCTGCTCCCTCGTCCTCACACCCGTACTCGCCATAGGCCCCCACACTCTCACGTAGGCGGAGGAGGACTATGGGGGCTGCGGGGCTTGTTAGGAGCTTGGACTCGTCGGGGGAGATCTCGCAGTACTCGCTCGCGAGCTCGAGGGTCGACATCATCACCGCGAAGGGCTTGCCCCAGCGGCGTTTGCGGTCGCGCAGGCGGGATACGGCTGCTTCGTTGGTGGCGTCGCAGGCCAGTTGGAAGCCGCCGAGGCCTTTGATCGCGAGGATGCCGCCCTCGCGCAGGAGCGTGGTCGCGGCTTCTAGGATGGCGTCGCTGCGCGTACGCTCGGCATCGTGGTCACGGTGTGGGCGGGGGGAGGTTTCGACCTCGGCACTCCACTCCCAGTCGGCGGGGGCGTTACCGCTGCCATTGAGGTACAGGCGCGGGCCGCAGACGAAGCAGGCGTCGGGCTGTGCGTGGAAGCGGCGGTCGGCGGGGTCGCCATACTCGGCGGAACACTCGGGACACATCGGGAAATCGCGCATGGTCGTCATCGGGCGGTCGTAGGGGACGTCATCGATGATCGTGAATCGCGGGCCGCAGTTGGTGCAGTTGATGAACGGGTAGCGGTAGCGGCGATCGGTCGGGTCCAGGAGCTCGCTGCGGCACGCATCGCACGTGGCGATGTCGGGGGAGACGAGCGTCATCGCGCCTTCTTCGGCGTGCGAGGCGATGATCACGAACTCAACGGCGCCTTCCGGGTCGACCTCCTCGGCCACTACGCTCTCGACGACCGCCATCGGCGGCGCCTCGTCGCGAAGCGCACGTTCGAATGTTGCGAGCGTCTCGGGGTCGCCCTCGGCCAGGCACCACACGCCGTCGGAGGCGTTGCGCACCCAGCCAGTCACGCCGAGACGGCGCGCGAGGTTGTAGACGAACGGACGGTAGCCGACGCCCTGGACGACGCCTGTGACGTGCAGCGAGATCGCGGCTGTCACGCGTCAGCTCCGGTGATGGCCGTCGGCCACGAACTTGTTGTTGAGCAAGACGAACAGCTTGTATGCCTGGTCGAGGAGCACCATGGCATCGGCACCCATCTCGGCATCAAGACGCTCGCGGGGACCGTTGAACGGCGAGTCGTGGATGAACGCGTTGCGTGCTTCACGCATCGTGCGCCAACGCTTGGGAAAGTCGCGGTAGCCAAGCTCTTCAGCGGCCTCTTCGAACTCTTCGCCTGCGAGCGCCGGGAAGAGCTTGCCGATACGGACCCCGATGGAGCGCTGCGAATCCATGACCACCCGGCGCACCTTCAGGTCGGCGCCTTGCGCGCTCATCATGCGGTCGACGATGTCTTCGAGGATGGTCTCAAGGAGCGCCATGACCAAGATGACGACGATCTCGCCGTCGCCTTGTTCCTGGTAGGCGCGGATGCGGTCGTCGAGTCTGCGTACGCGATCGGATGGAAAGCGCCGACGCTCAATGCCCGAGGCGCCACATGCGGGGCACGCGTGTTCGAGGTCGAGGAAGCGGGGGTCGCCCGAAAGGAACCCGCACGCCGGGCACTCCCAGTACGTGGGTGCGCCTGCCGACGTGTCTGCGAAGACCGTCTTGTGTGGCTTCTTGATCGACTTCATAGTGCCTCCGATTGTAGCAGTCCCCGCCCCCTACGCTCCCTGCGCCGTGAGCCGTACGGCCCACGGAAGTTCCAGTCCATGTTCGCCGAGCAGCGCCTCGTCAGCGAGCACGTCTTCGCGTGGTCCGTCGGCGACGATCACGCCGCCGTCGAGCACGATGGCGCGGTCGCAGAGCGTCCACGCGAGATCCATGTCGTGCGTTGCCACGAGCATTGTCGAATCAAGCGCCGAGAGCAACTCGATCATATGGGTGCGGGCACGCGGGTCGAGGTTCGATGTCGGCTCATCGAGCACGAGAAGCTCCGGCCGCATCGAGATGACGGTTGCGAGTGCTACGCGCTTGCGCTGTCCGAAGCTCAGGTGCTGTCCGGACTTGCTCGCCTCGGCAGCGAGGCCAACGGCGTGAAGCGCGTCGTGCACGCGGTCGCCCGCCTCTTCGCGCGTGAGTCCCATGTTGAGCGGGCCAAACGCCACGTCGTCGAAGACCGTCGTCATGAAGAGCTGGTCATCGGGATCTTGGAAGACAAGACCCACGTTCGTCCTGACTTCGCGTACGGTCGCATCGGTGATCGGTGTGCCACTCACGGCGACGCTCCCTGCCGAGGCGCGCAGGATGCCGTTCGTGTGCAGCATGAGCGTGGACTTCCCGGCGCCATTCGGGCCGAGCAGTGCGACTCGCTCACCCGCGTTGATGCGCAGGTCGATGCCGAGGAGCGCCTCGGTGCCGTCAGGGTACGCGTATCGCGTTGACGCGAACTCGAGTATCGGGCGGTGCGTGTCGTGCACGGGTCCTCCTCGGTCAGTAGAGCGCCAGCGCGGCAGCGGTCATGAGTGCGCAGGCGATGGTGAGCATCTCGGCGGCACCAAAGCGCGTTGTGCGGGCGGTCGGGAGCGTGCCGTCGAAGCCGCGTGCGAGCATCGCTGCGTGCACGCGCTCACCGCGTTCGTACGCACGCACCACCATCGCGCCGGCGAGGTTGCCGTAGAGTCGAACGTGCGCGATGCGCCCGAGGCGCGGGGCGCGGCTGGCCACGGCAACGCGCATTGAATGCAACTGATTGCCGAGCACCCCCGCGTAGCGGTAGATGAAGGCGAGCAGCATGACCATGACATCGGGGACTTTCAGACGGCGGAGCCCGTCAAGCAACTCTGGCACTGGCGTGGTCGCGCTCACCAATACGACCGTGAGCGTTGAGAGCCATGCCTTCGACAGGATCGCGTACGCCGCGACCCATCCGGCTGCCGCCTGCGTGCCGAGCAACCCGCCGGCGTTGAGCGACCCCCATGACGCCTGAAGCGGCGCAAGGAGCGCAATCGTGCCGGCGAATGGAATCACGAGTAGGCTCCTCAAGAGCACCTTGCCGACGGGCAAATTGCCGATGAGCGTTAGCGACAGAAAGAGCATCGCTGCAAGCGCAAGCTCAGCCGGCCGGAGCGGCGTGGTCGTCACGAAGCCAAGAATCAGCGCGAGCCCCGCAAGCAGCTTGGCGCGCGCGTCGAGTGCCGAGAGGGGAGACGCGATAGCAGACAGCCCCTCGAATGCGGTTGCATGCGCGTGCTCGTGTGCTCGGAGCGACGGGTCGGCATCGCGAACGTGGTGGTGCGCGTGCCCGTGCACCGTGCCGTCGGCATGGCGGTGCTCGTGCTCGTGCAGCCCCTCGTTATGTACTGCGCCCACCCGTCGCTCCTCTCTTGCGATACCTATGCGTTGGCCCGACGTGTGCGTACGGCCGAGACTGCTGCGTACAAGAGCGCACCGGTGATAACGAGCCCCACCACTCCCGCGAGGATTCCGGCGAGCGATTCGTTGCCGATGCCAGGCAACACGTAGTCAGGCATCGGGCTGTTCACCAGGGTCTTCTCGGCAAACTTCGCGCCCAGGCCCTTCTCGAAGTAGACGAACTCGAGGCCGTCGGGATGCGATGACGCGAGGAACGACAGCCCGGCTGCTACGAGCGCGGTGATACCGAGCGTGGCCGTTACCGGCCACATGCTGACCTTGCGGGTCTCGGCAGACGCATCAAGCAGGTCCGGTCGGACTGAGAGTAGATACGATACAAGCCCCGCAGTGATAAGCCCTTCTCCCACGCCGATGATGGCGTGCCAGAATCCCATCGCTCCGAGTGCAGCGCCAAGCGGCACCCGACCCGAGATCCAAAGCATCAGTCCGGCTGAGAGCGCTGCGAAGAAGCAGCCCGCCCATGCTGAGACGAATGCGGCGACTGTCCTTCGACCGCGCGATGCGCTGGCGCGCGTGAGCATCGTGTACAACCACCAGCCAATGAACGGGCCGACGATCGCCATGTTCACCATGTTTGCACCGAGGGCCGTGATTCCGCCGTCTGCAAACATAAGCGCCTGGACGATAAGTACGCACGACATCACAAGTACCGCAGGCCACGGGCCGAGGATGATCGCTGCAGCTGCGCCGCCTGCGAAATGTCCGGAGGTGCCGCCTGCGACAGGGAAGTTGAGCATTTGCAGCGCGAAGATGAGCGCCGCGAGAACAGCCATAAGCACGAGTTTGGAGTCTGTCAGTTTGCGTCTGACTTCTCGGACAGCGAATCCGAGGACGCCGGCCGAGCCGGCCCACGCGGTGATCCAGGTCTTTGAGTCGAGCATGCCATCAGGGATGTGCACGAGAACCCCCCACAAAATCGATGCCTACGGGTTTCGTGCGACCCTTCGAGGGAGCGCGCTTCGGCCCTTCAGTGGGCCATCGACTTGCGGAACTACTAGAGTCGTTCTACCGACACATCATCGTCGGTCAAGTGCAGCTGCTTGACAGCACTCTCAAGCTTCTCGCGGGATTCCCCGAGCAACACGGTGACCTGTGCGAGTTCTGCGCTCGTTGCCGCCCGCTTGCCCTGGTCTGCAAGGTGATGCAGTTGCTCCAGCCACTGCTGGGACAGTGCAAGGGAATCGTTCACCATTGCGACGGCCAGTTTCATCTGGCCGGTGTTGATGCCACCTTCACACATGGATGTTCCTCCTAGGAGCGCATGGCAGCGCTAGCTGCCGAGCTTTGCCAGTACGACCGTATGGTCGAGAAGCCGGACTTCTTTGAGTTCGGCGGTGACGGGCTTGTGACCGCCATAGAGGTCGAAGAGCTTGAGCGCGCCGTTCTCGGGCACGATCGTCGTGATGTCCTCGAAAGCCTCGACTTCGTTGCCGTTGGCATCTTCCAGGATCACTCTTGCCTCGCACATCTCACACCTCCCTATCGAGTGCGGACGCCACGATATGTATGGCCTCCTCGAGCAGATGGGGCAGCGGGGTCTTCGTGATCCCTACCAGGTCGATCCTGGGGTTCGTCAAAGGTAGCATTACCTTCTTCGCCGAGCACAGTGCGAGTTCCTCTGCCATGAGCGGTGTTACTTCGCCCATCATCGAGTTCGGGATAAGCACCGAAAGGGGACCGATGAGTACGTCGGCCTCGCGGACGGTAATCCGCACCGCGTTCTCGCCCGTAGCGCCGCGGTTGGCGCCGGCCTTCAGCATCGCGGCGGTTGCAGTCGAGTTCGTTCCGACTGCAAGTACCTCGACACCTTCACCGAAGGCTGCGCGAAGGCGGCTCACGACCTCCTGGCCGATGCGCCCACCCATCCCGTCGACGACCATGATGCGGAGTGGGGACACGTGATCTGGTTCTAGCCGAGCCAGAGCGAGAGCTCTTCGATCAGGCGCTTCTTCGGCATCGCGCCGACAAGCTTCTTCACGACTTCGCCGTCTTTGAATACAAGCAGCGTCGGAATCGACAGGATGTCGAACTTGGTGGCGGTGCCGGGGTTGTCGTCGACGTTGAGCTTGGCGACCACGATCTTGGCCTCATACTCGGTCGAGATCTCCTCGAGCACCGGTTCCATCATGCGGCACGGGCCACACCAGGGCGCCCAGAAGTCGAGGACAACGGGCTTGTCGCTCTTGACGACATCGGTCTCAAAGCTGGCGTCGGTCACGTGCTTCAAGTTCTCGCTCATGCCGGGCTCCTTTCTGGTGCGTTGTCTGTCCTAGATCGAACAGAGCCTCTCGTCAATCCATCTCAGTGCTTCAAATGCCGCCGAGGCACCCTTCGCAGCCGCCGTGATGACCTGCTTCAACTCGGAGTCAGTGACGTCACCGGCTGCGTACAGGCCAGGATACGATGTGAGACCATTGTGGTCTATCTTGATGTACCCCGCACCGTCGAGTTCGCACAGATCGCTCACGAGATCAGCTTTCGGCTCGACGCCGACGAAGATGAAGACGCCCTGAAGCGGCAGCAGGACTTCCGGTTCGCCTTTGGTGGACGCCAGCCTGATGCCTGCGACCTTGCCGTCTTCACCAACAACCTCGGTGACTACCCGGCTCAGTTCGAACTGGACCTTCTCATTGGCTACGCACTTCTCCTGGATGCACTTGGTTGCGCGAAGCTCGTCGCGACGGTGCACGATGTGTACGCGACTGGCGAACTTCGTGAGGAACAACGCTTCCTCAACGGCTGCGTCTCCGCCGCCGATGACCGCGACGACCTTGTCGCGGAAGAACGCGCCGTCACAGGTGGCACACCAGGACACACCTCGGCCGGTGAACTCCGCTTCGCCCGGAACGTTCAGCCGCTTAGGTACTGCTCCGGTCGCGATAATGACCGAGTGCGCGATGACCTGCTCGTCCTCGGCGTTTGTGAGCAAGAAGTCGAGATCATGCGGCTCGATCTTCTCGATAGCTGCAAATGAGCGGAACTCGGCACCGAACTTCTCGGCCTGGCGGTGCATGAGTTCGGCGATATCCGTGCCCGAGATGCCGTCCGGGAAGCCGGGGTAGTTCTCCACCCAGTCGGTTGTGACGATCTGCCCACCGGGAAGCCCACTCTCGAACACAACGGTTTTGGCTCTTGCGCGGGATGCGTAGAGCGCGGCGGTCAGGCCGGCAGGGCCACCACCGATGATAGCGATGTCGATCGTTTCGATCTCGGGCATGTTAGATCGTACCTCCGACGTAGTCGCGGATGCCAAGCAAATCCAGGTCCAGCGGCTGTTTCGCGGATTCCGCTTCCTCAACGATGGCACTGAGGTTCGTGATGGCATCCTTATAGATGAGCTGCACGTGTGTGTCGCCGTTGGACTTGGTGAGATCGATCAGTGTCTTGAACTGAAGGGCGGCAGCCTTGTAGTCTGCGCGGCCGCGCCAATAGAAGATACCCAGGTTGAAGTTCGCCTGTATGTGATCGGGACTGGCATCGAGGACCTCGGTTGCTTCCTGGATAGCCTTGTCGGTGGCTCCCGAATAGAAGTGCATTGCCGAGAGGTCGGTGCGCACGTCGTAGTCTTCTGGGCGCTGTTCAAGATATCGCCCGTAATACTCGATTGCCTTCTGTGCGAAGGCCACGTTCCCGGTCTGATCGCGCAGGTTGTAGTACGCGTTGGCTACCTGCTTGATGGTGTCGATATCCTTCGGGTCTGTCTGCAGCGTGACGAGACCATCGAGAAGGCTGCGCTGGTCTTCTGAGAGAAGGTCTCGGAACTCAGTCGGAATCTGGGTGGATGTTGCTGTCGGCGTGCTCAGGTTGGTCGCGTAGAACGCGAGCGCCAACACACCGGCAAAGACGGCTAGTGCGATTGCAAGAATCGTAAACGGAACACGGTAGCGTTGGAACGGCCGGATGATGTACTTCCGGGCGAAGCCGCCCTCTACCTCTGCGCGTCGCTCCACCTTGATGCCGAGCGACTGAGCCTTGAGCAGCATGTTCAGGTCGTTCGTGATGAGCGTGAGATCCTCGCACCCATGGCTGCATACCTGTGTTGCGACAGCGAGTATGCGGTCATCGGCGCTGCGGTTCGACAACCCTTCGGGCATCTCCATGTCGGAGCGCAACGCGACGACACGAAGCGTGCCACCGTTCGGCAGTTCGATACCTTCGGACAGGGTGCCGGTCTCGGAGTACTCGAAAAGCATTCGACTGACCTGTCGCCCGCGGAAGCGCAGGTCGGGGTCGACTCGTTGGGTCTTGAGCTTGTCGATCTCACCAAGAACGGTATCGGGAATGATTATCTCGGCATCAGGGAACGACGTGAGCGCCATGGGATCAGCGAGCAAGACGTTCGTATCAAGGACTACCGTTCGCATATTGCCTCGCTTCTCGGGAAACCTGTCGCTACTGTCGATCGCTCTCAGGTTCTCCTGGCATAGTACCAGCATCAGCTGCACGCACTCTACGGCGGATGAACCACAAGAGACCCGCTAGGAACAAGAAGACCATGCCGAGTGTTGCCAGGCGATCGAGGTACGACGCCTGAACCTTGACTGTTGCTTTACGAATCGTGAGGTCGCCGGCGACGATTCTGATATCAAGCGTGTCAGAGAGCTCAGAACCCATGTCGACCGGTATGGTCACCACATTCTCTCCAACATCGAGCGTCACGGGCTTCACGATCGGTTTGACGGTGATGCGGCGGGCGGTCGTGACGATATCCACCTTGAGTGGCATACCCGTGCCGTTCACTACCGAGACAGGTACAGCGCCTGTACGGTTTGACAAAGTCACATCCTGAGCGCCGATCGTGACCGTCGCGAATAGGTCGTCCACATACCGGATGGCCGAGGCAGCGAACGCGCGACCCCGGTCGGCGAGCGCATATTCCTTGTCCGGTCCGGCCCAGCACAGGCTCTGGGCAACGTAGACAGCACTCTTCGCAGAGCGCGCACCCGCGTTGTCCGCGCCGAGAGCTGCGCCGACGGCATCGGCTTTCATGCGTGCTGCTCCCACTTCGCTCCAGTAGCCAGCAGGTGCTCCCCGTGGCGCGAGTTTCTGAATGAGGCGACCGTCGCGCGGCGTCTTGTACGCTGCGGCCTCGGACGCGGTGACTACTTGAGTCCATGGAGTCTCGGCGAGCCATGCGAGTGCGCGCTGTAGGCTCTCGACGCTGTCGCGAGTGCCGGGGCCGATCTCAAACCGCAAGACGACAGGTTCGCCGGGGTTCTCAGAGAGCGCCCGATCGAACAGTACGTCGTAGAACTCGTCGGGGGCCTGCTCGGCGGTGGCCTTCACGGGGCGCGAGTCGTAAACGAGGGCCCGAGTTGTGCCGTTGCGGAGCGTGTATACACCGGTTGAAGCCGTGGCGTTGCCGGATCGCACAGATGCTGTAGACAAGACCACGTACTCGAGGCCACGCTTCTCAAGAAGCGGAAGTGCGCTGGCTGGCAGCGCATCGCCAGCGAAAGCCGCACCACTCGCAACGTCGGCACCGAGAGCCGACTTCATGATGCTGTCGGTGAGTGCCCACTGACCGTTCAGGTCCGCGAGCGCGTCAATGGACGCGAGACCTGCGATGTCGGGCTCGGAGTACGGTATGTCGAGAAGTTCGGCCTGGTTGCCGCCGAAGAGCTCTCTCATGCGATCGAGGGTGGTCTGGCTTGCGACGGCGCCACCAGAGGTCTCCGAGAACGTCTTGATGCCTTCGGCACCGGAAGTCTCGTAACCGTCTGCTGCACGCGCCCACTCTTCAACCAGGAGCGGGGAGAGCGAGAAGGATAGTCTCAGGCCGGGAGTCTTCTCGATGAGATCGGCGAGCAGTTCCGCATTGTCTCGGGTTTCCGGGTACTGCGCAGGATCGACGACGAAGCGACCATTTGGGTCCACGCTGGGCGAACAAGTGAGCCTCACGACAATGGCTACAGGGACCGTTGCCGGGGTCTTGTCGAGGACGAGAAGGCGGCTCGTGGCTTCGGTTGCAGCTGAGCCCGTCGCCAGCACGCGGACCTCGATGGGGTAGCGCCCCGCGGTCAGTGAGTGGTCCTTGAGCTCGCGCGTGAAGCTGATGGTAAGCTCGCCAGCTTTGGCGTTGTGGCGGACCTCGGTCTTCTGGTAGAGAAGACGACCGTCTTCGCTCTTGAGGCGCAATCGAACCTCGAAATACTCGGCATCTGCAGTGAGATTCGTTACGACAGCTGCCTCAAGCGTGCCAGTAGGGGATACTGAGGGTTGCGCCTGCACTACCCGGACGGTGACTTCCTGAGTATCAGTGGGCACCGTTGTAGTGTCTTGTGATGCAGGCACGGCGCGAGCAGAAGCGAACGGTGATGCGACAAGCATCGCCGAAAGCAGCAGTATGAGTATGGTTTGTTCTAGTCTTCTGAGCACGATAGGGCCGCCCCGTTGGCCGCCTCCGGCGAGCGGAGGCAGGGTTACTGATGTTCGAAGAAGAAGTACTGGGGAACGATTATCTCACGACCGACCCCGCAGACACGAAAGGACGTTGCCTTGATGTCGTCGATCGACCAAAACGGCCAGATTCCGGATGTGCTCCCGCTCATTCCGTTGCGAGACCTCATTCTCTTCCCAAACCTCGTCGTGCCGCTCTTCGTGGGTCGCGAGCGTTCGATCAATGCCCTCGAAGAAGCCATGCGGAACGACCACCTCGTTGCGCTCGTTACTCAGAAGGCTGCCGAGACTCAGGACCCGGGACCGGGCGATATCTACGAGATCGGCTGCGTGGTGAGCGTGCTTCAGGAGCTGAAGCTTCCGGACGGTACCGCGAAGGCGCTCGTCGAGGGGAAACAGCGAATCCGCATCAAGGAGTTTATCCAGACGGAGCCGTACCTCAAGGTTCGGATCGAGCTCGTTGAGGAAGAAGAGCACGCGGATCTTGAGGCGCAGGCGCTCATGCGCAACCTCGTCACAGACTTCGAGCAGGCATCACAGCTCGGCAAGCCAATTCCGCAAGAGGTGCTCGTCGCCGCGACGGCAATCGAGGAGCCGGGGCGTCTCGCAGACTTCGTGACGTTTCACCTCAGCCTGAAAGCTGAGGAGAAGCAAGAGATCCTCGAGGCGATTGACCCGAAGGTTCGCGTACAGAAGACCACCGAGTACCTGCGCAAGGAGCTTGAGATCCTCGAGCTCGGCAGTCGAATTCAGAGTCGCGTCAAGGAGTCCATGTCCAAGACGCAGCGCGAGTACTTCTTGCACGAGCAGCTGAAGGCGATTCAACAGGAACTTGGTGTGTTCGACGAGACTCAGGCCGAGATGGACGAGTACCGCGAGAAGATCCGAGAGTCCGGAATGCCGGAAGCTGTTGAGGAGAAGGCCCTAAAGGAGCTGAAGCGGCTGGAGAAGATGCCGCAAGCTGCCGCCGAGACGGGCGTCATCCGTACGTATCTGGACTGGTTGGCCGGTCTTCCGTGGCAAACCGAGGATGATGAGAAGCTCAATCTGATCGAAGCGCAGGAGATTCTCGATGAGGATCACTACGGGCTTGAGAAGGTCAAGGAGCGGGTGCTTGAGTACCTCGCGGTTCACAAGCTCACCGATCACATGCGTGGGCCGATCTTGTGCTTCGTTGGCCCTCCCGGCGTGGGGAAGACGTCGATCGGCCGCTCGATTGCACGCTCACTCAACCGCAAGTTCATCCGCATGTCACTTGGCGGTGTGCGCGACGAGGCTGAGATCCGTGGGCACCGGCGCACGTATGTTGGCGCCTTGCCCGGTCGCATTATCCAGTCGATCAATCAGGCCGGTACCAAGAACCCGGTCTTCATGATGGACGAGATCGACAAGGTCGGCGCTGATTTCCGGGGCGACCCGACCTCGGCGCTGCTCGAGGTGCTCGATCCCGAGCAGAACAATGCGTTCCAGGATCACTACCTTGAGGCGCCCTTCGATCTCTCGAATGTCATGTTCATCACCACGGCAAACCTGCTCGACCCGATTCCGCCGGCGCTCAGAGACCGCATGGAAGTCATCCACTTCCCGGGCTACACCGAAGACGAGAAGCTTCATATCGCCCGGAAGTACCTCGTGCCCAAGCAGTTCAAGGAGCACGGGCTCACCGTAGGCAAGATCGACATCCAAGACTCGGCGCTCCATGAGATCATCCGCCGCTACACTCGCGAGGCGGGCGTCCGTAACCTCGAGCGCACGATCGCAACCATATGCAGGCAAGTCGCGCGCAAGGTGGTCGAAGGAAAGAAGGGCAAGACCGTCGTGACCGGGCGTACCGTGCGCAAGTACCTCGGTCCGCCCAAGTTCTCCTTCGGACTTGCCGAGAAGAGCGATGAAGTCGGCGTTGCAACCGGGCTGGTATGGACCGAAGTCGGTGGAGATGTGATCTTCATCGAGGCAACCACGATGAAGGGCAAAGGCACGCTCACCCTTACGGGTCAGCTCGGGGACGTCATGCGCGAGTCCGCACAGGCAGCGATGAGCTACACGCGCGCAAACGCGGCATCGCTGGGTATCGACCCTGAATATAACGATAAGCTTGACCTTCATATTCACGTTCCGGCAGCCGCCATACCCAAGGATGGCCCCTCGGCAGGCATCACTATGGCGACGGCGCTCGTTTCAGTGCTAACCGGGAGGAAGGTCCGTCGGGACATCGCCATGACCGGCGAGATCACGCTGCGCGGCCGTGTCCTCCCGATCGGCGGACTCAAGGAGAAGCTCCTGGCGGCGCACCGTGCGGGCATCAAAGTCGTACTGATTCCCGCCGAGAATGAGTCGGATCTCGACTTGGTTCCGGAGCACGTCCGCACAGAGATGCAGATCGTCCCTGTGAGTACGATGGACCAGGTTCTGGCAAGAGCCCTGATTTAGGCGCAAGAATCGACCGCCCATCGCCCCTTGATGCCGTCCGTCAGGGGCTTGAGCAGCGAAGATTAGAGTTCTCTAATGGTGGAATACTTGTGCAGAGCAAGAAAGCATCAATTCACATATCTGCACATAGAGATTAGAGGGAGACGAAGAGGCGTCGACTGAAATTCCGGTCACCGATGTCGACGCGGAGTCAATGGTGAGACCGACCCATGCATTCGGGGTCGGTCTTTGCTTTTCTGCACATCAAGGACCACCCCGGCTGGAATGTTCAGGCCGCACGGCGACGCTAGTCCCGTGCCTAAAAAAGGGGTGTTGGAAATGATGCACTGGAGAAAGAGTGGAGGTGGAATCGGTCGTTTCTTCTCGGCGTACGTAGCGCTCGTGCTGGCAATCGCAGTCGTCAGCCCTGGCATAGTGGTACACGCTGAAGAGACCGTTCCATCGCAAGTACCGGCTACCGAGGAGGTGGCGGTGCCTGAGCCTGAGGCACCGGTTGCCGAGGAACCGACAGTAGCCGAGGTTCCGGTGGAGGCATCCGTTACGAGGGGCACGGAAGCGCCTTCAGATCAAGATCCGGTTGCGCCGGTGCCGACCGCATCGGTCAAGACCCGTAGAGTCGTTCCGCCGGTTGTCTCGGCGCCAACGGCCGTGTCTGTTGCAACCGTGGTTCCGTATGCGGAAGTAGGTGCGGTTCAGCTTGAGGGTTGGACGCGTGCTCCGCATGTGAAGTGGACCAGCGGTGACGTCAAGGGCTACGTCGAGGGAGAGTGGATTCCGTTCCGGCTCTCGATCGACAATACCAAGGGCAGTGCTGTGACAGTCCAGGTACCGTCCATGGCCTACACGGTTGACTACATCAACGGCGGTGCAATCGCCGTCGATGAGACCGCCGGCTGGCGCTGGCAGGTCGGCTCTGGGTCGGTGACGGCGTATTCGCCCAGCTCCCAGGACGTTGACTCTGATCCCATGTACCTCAAGACCCAGCTACCCGAGGCAGCTGGCTTCGTTATTCCTGCGGGAGAAACCGGTTACATCTACTTCGAGGGCCACCTGGCGCTCACGCCGTACTGGATGACTCAGTCGCCATCGTATCTCGGCGCATCGGGCTATCCCGGCTCCAGCGCACAGGCGAGGCTCGTCGAATGGAATGGCGAAAACATCGGTGATCGTACTGTCCCGTTCCCTGTGGGCAGAGAGACGGCTCCGACGGGTAGGCTTGATGGCCTCAAGTTCGAGGACGTCAATGGCAACGGAACCCAAGAAGCTGGCGAGAACCCGCTGTCGGGTTGGGAGTTCCATCTTGAGTACCTCGACCCGTCGTACTCGTTCACGTTGACCGCCACATCGGCGGCAGACGGTACGTTCTCGTTCACTGGTCTACCGCCGGGTGACTACAAGCTCAGTGAGGTAGCCAAGGACGGATTCACGCTCACGACGAACCTGTCGCAGGCTATTACAATTGCGAAGGATCAGGTCGTCGGTCCGATCAAGGTCGGGAACCAGCGTCCTGCAGTGACCAAGACCTTTGAGCTCACGGTCACAGACGCCATGCCGGCTGCGGACAGCTACTTCGTCCGCTACATGGTCGGTGCGGCATCGCACGACCTGGCGCTCACGATGAGCAACGGCAAGTACTCTGCGAGCGTGGAGCTCCCGTACAACACCACGATCGCAAGCTGGCAGTTCTTCGCGATGATGGGTGCCGACGAAGTAGCGCTCTCGACCGTTCTCGGTCCTGAGACGCTCACCGGTCCCATGACCAACCCGTTCAGATACGTGCCCGGTGAGATATCCGGTCACAAGTACATCGACACGGACGGCGACGGCGAAGGCGACATCCCGGGCGAGGGCTGGCTCATCAAGCTCTTCCGCGATGGCGATTTCTACGGCCAGATGACTACCGGCGCAGACGGCGTTTTCCACTTCGCCGGTCTTCTCCCTGGCAGCTACACGGTCGAAGAGGCCGAGCAGTCTGACTACATCAAGATCACGCCGAGCGGAGATCATCTCGGTCCGTTCGCGATCGTGAGTGGCGCGGTGTTCACCGGCGTCGACTTCGTGAACCAGCAGAAGCCGATCGGGATCACCACCACCAAGAGCGTCTCTCCACTGGTGGCGCATGTGGGCGACACGCTCACCTACACGATCGACGTCGAGAACACGGGCGATGTTGCGGTGCTCCTCACGACCGTGACCGACCCGATGTTCAGTGGCGGAGCGAACCTACTCGTCGCGCCGGTTGCCTTGCTGCCGGGGCAGTCCCTCTCGGACCTGAGTCTGGCGATCGTTCGTACCATGCCGGCGCCTGATGCAGACATGGTGGACAACACCGCCTATGCCGAAGGCACCACGGCGTTCGGTCCTGTCTCGGATACCGACGACGCGCACGCAGATATCCTGCGTCCGGACATCGATATCACGAAGTCGGTCGATCCCACGATGGTGACCGACTCCGGTGATGTCACTTACTACGTGACAGTCACTAACACAGGGCACACGACGCTCACGATCGACGTCGTTGACTACATCGAGGGCTCTGTCCATAAGACGCTCGACACCGGGCTCGTGCTCGGCGCGGGCGAGCATAAGGACTATCAGTGGGTTGAGACGATCACCGCCCCGACCGCTGACACCGTCGTGGCCACGGGCGTCGACGCCCTCGGCGGCGACAAGGGCACCGTAACCGACGAGGCTTCGGCCGAGGTCGGCGTGGGGCTCACCAAGACCTTCGAGCTCACGGTCACCGACCGCATGCCGGCTGCTGACAGCTATTTCGTCCGCTACATGGTCGGAGCGGCTTCGCACGACCTGGCGCTCACGATGAGCAACGGCAAGTACTCTGCGAGCGTGGAGCTCCCGTACGACACCACGATCGCAAGTTGGCAGTTCTTCGCGATGATGGGTGCCGAAGAAGTGGCGCTCTCGACCGTCATGGGTCCTGAGACGCTCACCGGCCCCATGACCAACCCGTTCGAATACGTGCCCGGCGAGATATCCGGTCACAAGTACAGCGATCTCAATAACAACGGCATCTGGGATGAGGGCGAGCCCGCGCTTGAGGGTTGGACCATCAAGCTCTACAGAGCCGCGCCGTTCGTAATTGGTGCCGACATTGCACCGCTGGTTGACCTGGGTTGGGACTACATGGCTGAGACGGTCACTGGTCCTGACGGCAGCTACAGCTTCGACGGCCTGCTTCCAGGCATGTACAGAGTCGAAGAAGTGGAGCAGCCGGGCTGGACGATGACGGCCTCGCCGGCAGACATGCCGGTCGACAACGAGACAGTCATCACCGGCGCTGATTTCGGCAACCATCAGATCATCTACACCAAGACGTTCGAGTTGACGTATGCGGGAGCGCCGGTTGGCACCACGTTCTCCGCCTCCTTCATGCTCAACGGAGAGCCTGCTGACCTCGATCTTGAGGGCACGGGTCCGTATGCCGCTTCGCTGCCAGTCCTGTATCCGTGGGAGATCGGCGCTGTTACCTGGTACGCGCATCTCGACGGCAGGACGTACGTTCTTGGCGAGTCGCCCGGAGAGACTCTGGAAGGTGACATGACGAACTCGTTCACGTACACCGCTTCCGTGAGTGGCTACAAGTTCTCGGACGATGACGGTAACGGCGTGTGGGATGCTCCGGATGAGTTTGGGCTGCCTGGTTGGACCATAGGGCTGTATCAAGCGATGGACGACCAGATTGTCCCACGCGCCCTCCCGGATGCAGACCTTGGCTTTGCCGAGTATGCCTCCACGGTAACCGGCGTAGACGGTTCCTACAGCTTCACTGGTGTGCTCCCCGGTACGTACTATCTTGCCGAGGACCAGCAGGAAGGCTGGACCATGACCGTGGGTCCGATAGGGACCTTCGAGGTTGTGAACGGCTCGGCACTTGTGGACAAGAACTTCGGTAACCTTGAGCCATTCGAGCCCTTCACGGATGTGTCACTCACGAAGTCCGCCGACAAGAGCGTCGCCGATCCTGGTGACCTGGTCACATACACGCTGACGTACAGGAACGTCGGTGACAGTGTCGTTGCATCAGTCACCGTTCTGGACGACTACGATCAGCGGTACATGACGCCGGTCGATGTTGCTGGTGCAACCGCCTCCGGTGGCGTTCTTGAGTGGATCGATTTGGTTCCGCTAGAAGTAGGCGAGTCGCGGAGTATCACCTACACGATGCGCGTTCACAGCAACATGCCGACGGGTCTGACCCATGTCGACAACGTTGCGGTTATCTATCCTGGTGGCGACAGAGCCAACTGGAGAGTCGATGTCACAGTCGACGAGCCGTTCCTGCCGTTCACCGGCGGTGAATGGATGCTGCTGGTTCTCGCAGCTGCGGTCAGCATGGGAGTCGGCCTGCTCCTGCGCCAACGCCGCGCATAATGCTTGGTTCGTGTACTAAACGGGAGAGCCGCCTTCGGGCGGCTCTCTTGTTTCCCGGGCTTCTGTCTGTGGGCAAAGGAGAAGCCCCGGGGGAGGGGGTGACCCGGGGCTTCTGGATTGCGGGAATTGGCGCCTACCTGGGCGGGACGTTCTCGCCCCAGTCGATACGACCGTTGTCGCGCCAGTCGATGATGTGCCACACCTCGTGGTTCAGGATTCGAGACAGGCTGGCTGTGTGCTTCGAGCTGATGACTATGCGTCCTGACTTGTAGTACGCGACTGCCTGATATCCACCGGGGGTGCTGCCTATCGTCACTGTCGTGCCCTTGAGGATCGGGTACTTCTTGACGAGTCCGGCCAGGATGGCCTTGGCATCGCCGAGCTCTCCGGTCGAGGACTTGTACGCGGTTGTGAGCGTCGACTTGCTGCTCGCCTTCGCGGTGGCAGTACGGATGGTCGTTGCTGTCCGCTGCCGCGTTGCAGTCTGAGCAGTCGGCGCGACCTTGACGGGAATCTTGACGGTGGGTGCTGCCTCAACCAGGTCGCCCACAGCGGCGGTTGCCTGTGCTGTGGCGTTGACGGGAGTGAATCCGGCAGAGAGAGCTGCCACGACTGCGAAGGCTGTGACGAGCCCTGCCGCGGCGATTCTTGCGTTGTGATGCTTCATTGTGGAACGCCCCTTTTCGAGCCTCGAGTGCGAAAAACCGGCCCTGATCCCCTAAGGCGCTGGGTGATCGGGCCGGTATCTCTCAAGATGGCTCGACCTTCGGTAGTCCGGCTGTCGTAGGGAGGCATGCCTCCCGTTAGACCCGTGACTTTGCGTTGCCCGCCTTTCAGCGGGAGTGCCTTTTTCGGGGTTCGTTCCGGTATTCGCTTGTCAATCGCTTTACACTGGTTGTATCGGCAGCGACTCATTCTGCCTTAACTGTTTATGTGGCATTCGTCACATTTGTAAGTGACTTCCATGCTTGGAGGTGCGTCGTGCGGCATACCGGGAACGTGCTCTCCCATGCGCTTGGGAATGTGTTCCTCGGCATAGCTGTCGGGCTGCTCGGCTACTACGGTCTGACAAGCCTTCTGACGTGGGCGGAGCAAGGGCGCCTTCGTCACGAGCTGGATCGGTTCGGTGGGGTGTCAGCAACGGTGCCGCAGGTCGATAGCACCGGACCAGTACTCGACTTCGGAGACTGGGAGTCGACGGATAAGGCGTACTGGGACGGACTTGCCGAGGGGGGCGTGTTCGGCCGCATGGTCATCGAGCGGATGAGCCTCGATGCGGTCGTCGTCAAGGGCGTGGCGGTGGCGGACCTGAAGAAGGGTCCGGGTTGGGTCACGTACACGGATCTTCCGGGACCTACCGGCAACTGTGGCATCTCGGGTCACCGCACCACATATCTCGCACCGTTCAGGCGTATCGATCAGCTTGAGGTCGGGGATGTCATAGACTTGTACTCTCCATACCGTCGCTACCGATACACTGTTACTCGCGCGTTCACGGTGACCCCGGACAAAGTCGAGGTCTTCGACACCACCGAGGAACCCACGCTCACACTGACTGCTTGTCATCCACCGTACAGCGCGCGATACCGATACATAATCCAAGCCGACCTGACCGGGGTGCGTCGCCTGGATCAGGGCGGCAGCTAAGGAGCCAATGATGCGGGTTCTCATCACCGGCGGTGCAGGTTTCATCGGGTCAAACCTCGTTCGGACGCTTCTCACCGGCGATTATCAGGTCGGCGTGCTCGATGATCTCAGCACCGGGCATTTCGAGAACCTGCATCCAGCGGCGTGGTTCAGGACGCTCGACATCACGGGACCCGACCTTGCCTTGGCAGTTGCGGAGTTTGCGCCTGACGCCGTCGTGCATCTGGCGGCACAGACCAGCGTCCCTGTTTCTGTTGCGGATCCGGAACGCGACCACCTCGTGAACGTTGAAGGCACCCGTGCCGTGGCGCGCGCCGCCCGCGCGGCCGGTGCAAAGCTGGTCCTCTCGGCATCGTCGGCGGCAGTGTATGGCGAGCCGGAGGTGCTTCCGCTCCCTGAGACGGCCGCGAAGCGACCGGCTAATCCGTACGGTCGCTCGAAGCTTGAGGCCGAGGCTGTCCTGGCCGAGGAACTTCGCGGCTCGGGCACCGACTTCGCGTGCCTGCGATTCGCCAATGTCTTTGGGCCGAGGCAAGACGCCCTGGGTGAGGGCGGTGTGGTCGCCATCTTCGCGTCGAAGATGCAGGCCAAAGAGACGCCCGTGATCTACGGATCCGGAGCGCAGACCAGGGACTTCATCTACGTAGGCGACATTGTCTCGGCGATTATCTCGGCACTTGATGCGCCGGAGCCGCTCGCGCTCGAAGGCATCGACGGTCCCGCGTACAACATCGCGACAGGCAGAGAGATGTCGGTCGATGAACTCGCCTCGGCGCTGCGGATGGCGACCCGGTACATGGGCGGCATCGACAAGCAGCCCGCGCGCGATGGCGACATCGAGCGCAGCGTGCTCGACCCGTCCAAGGTGCAAGCCGCACTTGGTTGGGAGGCGCGTGCGCCGTTTGAGAACGCGCTCGGAAGGACCGTCGCATGGTTTGCGCGATAGACGCTCGCTCTGAGGAACTCGCGGAAGCGAAAGTCCGCGCGGAGCTTGCCTCCGCGGACGAGCTCCTTGGCGAGTCCGGATGCATCGCCTGGTCCGGGAGCGTATTTCCCGCAGTGGCGCTTGTGAAGGGGGAACCGGGGGAAGGCGAGCGGGCTGGTGGCATTGCCCTCGCAGGACCCGACGGAGATGCCGCGCGCAAGGCGCTGGACGCACTCGGTGCACTCGGCGAGGTGTGGAGCAGCGTATCGCGGCCTGCGTCTGCCCTTGAGCCTGACGTCATCGCTGCCCGGTTGCGAATGCAGCTACTTGCGGTTGATCCCGCAGTCGTCGTCGCGCTCGATGTGGTAGCGGCGGCCGATGTGGCAGCAGCGTTCAGGTTGTCCGCCCTCGCGTTTGGTGAGCCCGTGGCAGTGCAGGGCGTGACGTTGCTCGCGGTCAACGGCCTGGAAGCGTCGCTCGGCGATGAAGACCGCAAGCGTGAGGTCTGGCAGCAGTTTCGGGGGCTTGCCAGGCCGGCGGATCATCCGGGAAGTACTCAGGGCACCCGAAGGCGCCCTGATGGCAGCAGTCTGTTCTAAGAGGACGTACTAATCCTCTTCGATTTCCTCAATGGCGCCCATGGGACACTCTTCCATGCAGGCCGCACAAGCGGTGCAGTTGTCCTCGTTGACCGGGCTGGCCACGTCGTCCACGAGCTCGATGACACCCTCGGTGCATGCATCCACGCAGATGCCGCAGCCGGAGCACTCGTCTTCATTGATGATTGGTCGGGGCATGAGTACCTCTTTCTGTTCGTCCGAATGCGCTTAGAGGAGCGCGCCCGAGGCGGTCAGTTTCGCACGTACCTTACCCGAGTAGGTTCCTCACTGTAAATAGGCTTTTCGTAACTCTTTGAATCACATCGCCTTGCGTCCGGTTCGATTGCGCGCTTGCGGGGTATATCAGCTACTCGCGGTTAGAAAACTTGACAATGGTACGCTTAGATTCTAATCTCGAACACGCGGCACGGTGTTGGAAGTACCGTTCTCGCGTTGACTACGTCACAGAGCCTCCCGCGCTACGCGGGGGATTGAAAGGAGCACGCGAACATGGGCAAGATCATCGGCATCGACCTGGGCACCACGAACTCCGCAGTTGCGGTTCTCGAGGGTGGCGAACCCACGATCATCGTGAACTCTGAGGGAGACCGCACCACGCCTTCAGTAGTCGCGTTCCGCAAGGATGGCGAACGGATCGTTGGCAAATCTGCCAAGAACCAGGCGATCACCAATCCGGAGAACACCATCAAGAGCATCAAGCGTTTCATTGGTCGCAAGTTCGAAGAGACCAAGTCGGAGCGCGGCACCATCGCGTACAACGCAGTGAAGGGCAAGGACGGTCGCGCGGTCGTTGAGATCGAAGGCAAGAACTACACGCCTGAGGAAATCTCGGCCATGATCCTGCAGAAGCTCAAGGCCGATGCCGAGGCGTACCTTGGTGAGACTGTCACCGAGGCGGTCATTACGGTGCCTGCGTACTTCAACGATATGCAGCGCCAGGCCACCAAGGACGCTGGCAAGATTGCCGGTCTTGAGGTCAAGCGCATCATCAACGAGCCAACTGCGGCAGCGCTTGCCTACGGTCTGGACAAGGGCCACGCCGATCAGACAATTCTCGTGTTCGACCTCGGCGGCGGTACCTTCGACGTGTCGGTCCTTGAAATCGGCGATGGCGTGTTCGAGGTCAAGTCCACCAACGGCGACAACCACCTTGGCGGCGACGACTGGGACCAGAAGGTCATCGACTGGCTCGCCGAGAAGTTCAAGTCCGATCACGGCATCGACTTGCGCAATGACAAGATGGCCCTGCAGCGCCTCAAGGAGCATGCCGAGAAGGCGAAGATGGAGCTCTCGACGACGCAGAACACGCAGATCAACATGCCATTCATCACGGCTGACGCGTCGGGTCCGAAGCACCTCGACTACACGCTTACACGTGCCGAGTTCCAGAAGGTTACAAGCGATTTGCTTGAGCGGTGCAAGAAGCCGGTCGAGCAGGCCATCAAGGATGCCGGCATCAAGGCATCTGACATCAACGAAGTCATCCTCGTCGGTGGTTCGAGCCGTATGCCCGCAGTCCAGGAGCTCGTCAAGGGCATCACCGGCAAGGACCCGCACAAGGGCGTCAATCCTGATGAAGTCGTCGCCATCGGCGCGGCCATCCAGGGCGGCGTGCTCGGCGGGGACGTCAAGGGCATCCTGCTCCTCGACGTCACTCCGCTCTCCCTTGGTGTTGAGACCCTCGGTGGTGTCATGACCAAGATGATCGAGCGCAACACAACGATTCCGACCCGCAAGATGGAGACTTACACGACTGCAGCTGACGGCCAGACGAGCGTGGAGATCCACGTCTTGCAAGGCGAGCGCGAGATTGCTGCGTACAACAAGACCCTCGGCAAGTTCACGCTTGCGAACATCCCGCCGGCGCCCCGTGGCATCCCGCAGGTCGAGGTCACGTTCGATATCGACGCTAACGGCATCGTGAACGTCTCGGCAAAGGATCGCGGTACCGGTCAGGAGCAGAAGATCACCATCAGCGGCACCACCGCGCTCTCCGACGAGGAAGTCGACCGCATGGTCAACGACGCCGAGGCGCACGCTGACGAGGATCGCAAGAAGAAGGAAGAGGCCGAGGTTCGCAACATGGCCGACACCCTCATTTACACGACCGAGAAGACCATCAAGGACCTCGGTGAGAAGGTTCCCGAGGAGACCAAGACGGCATGCGAAGAGGCTTCCGCCGAGCTCGCCAAGACTCTCGAGGGCGACGACATCGATGCCATGAAGGCAGCGACCGAGAAGCTCCAGGAGGCTTCGTACAAGCTGGCCGAGATCGTCTACCAGGATGTGGCGGCTGCCGAAGAGGGCGAGGGTGCCCCCGAAGGTGAAGATGCGCCGGCTGGTGACGAGGAGGTCGCCGACTACGAGGTCGTCGACGAGGAGAACTAATCATGACCAAGAAGACCGACGACCCCGGGATCGATCCGGTGCTGGTGGAAGACCTCGGTGCCGAGTTCGATCTACGCGGTGACAACCTTGAGCGTGAGCTTGAAGCCGCCCGTACTGAGGCCGCCGGACACCTTGAGACCGCGCAGCGGCTCCAGGCTGAGTTTGAGAACTACCGCAGGCGCGTCACGCGCGACCAGGGTGACCTGGTCGCGCGTGCGGGTCAGCGCATCGTCGAGGATCTGCTTCCGGTGCTCGATAACCTCGAGCGAGCGATAGACCATACGACTGCCGGCGGCGATCTAGAGCAGCTACTCAAGGGCGTCGAGATGGTGCACCAGCAGGTGATCGACGTCTTCGGCAAGGAGGGCGTTGAAGTCATTGACCCCTTCGGCGCCGAATTCGACCCGCAGCTGCACCATGCGGTCAGCCAGCGCGAAGATCTTGAAGTGCCTGACGGCACCGTCTTGGACGTGTTCCAGAAGGGCTACAGCCTGGGAGGACGCGTTGTGCGCCCGGCGATGGTAGTCGTGAGCACGGGCGGTCCTGCTCGTAAGGGGTAGCGATGGCCGGCAAGGACTACTACGACATGCTCGGCGTGAGCAAGACTGCTACCGCCGACGAGATAAAGAAGGCGTTCCGCAAGCAGGCGCGCAAGCACCACCCCGACGCAGGCGGCTCCGAGGAGAAGTTCAAGGAGCTCAACGAGGCGTACGAGGTGCTCTCTGATGCCGAGAAGCGCTCGCAGTACGATCAGTTCGGCCAGTACTTCGGCGGGAACGTGCCGCCGGGAGCCGGGCCTCAGGGCGCCGGCTGGCCGGGCGGTGGGGGCGGTGGGGGCTACTCGTATCAGAACGTAGACCTCGGCGACCTTGGTGGGCTCTTCGGCGACCTGTTCTCCGGCGGTGGCACAGGCAGCGGCGGTTCGCGCACGGGTGCGCACCGCGGCGGTGACTTGCAGTACGACGTGTCACTCTCCTTCGACGACGCGCTCCATGGGGTGTCCACGAAAGTCGACCTCAAGCGCAGCGAAAAGTGCGCGGTCTGTCACGGCTCAGGCGCCAAACCCGGCACCAGTCCGATCACGTGTCCCACCTGCAGGGGATCGGGACACGTGACGCAGGGGCAGGGCATGTTCGGGGTCTCTCGGCCATGCCAGCGCTGTGGTGGCACCGGCAAGTTCATCGAGAATCCGTGCCAGACCTGCAGGGGCAAGGGATCAGTGGTGAAACTGAAGCCGATCACGGTGAACGTACCGCCCGGAGCCACCGATGGCGGCCGTCTGCGTTTCAAGGGCAAGGGCGAGCCCGGGATTGGCGGCGGTCCGGCCGGCGACCTCTACGTTGTGACGCACGTGAAGCCGCATCCTTATTACTCGCGCGATGGCGCAGATGTCCAGATGGATCTGCCGGTGACGATCACCGAGGCGGTCCTCGGCGCGGAGATCACGATTCCCACTCCGGACGGCCAGAAGGTCAAGCTCAAGATCGCCGAGGGTACCTCGGACGGCAAGATCTACAAGATCCCCGGCAAGGGTGCGCCGAAGCTCAAAGGCAAGGGTGCAGGAGACCTTAGGGTGAAAGTGCACATCGCGGTTCCGAAGAAGCTCAATGCCGAGCAGAAGGAACTACTGAAACGGTTCGACTCGGCGCGCAACGACGATATCCGCGCGCACATCACGTAGACGCACGGGAGGACGACCATGAAGAACCAGCGCTCCTCAGGCAAAGATCGGCCCGTGTACATGATCAGCGTGGCGGCCGAGTTGGCAGGCATGCACCCGCAGACACTGCGTATCTACGAGCGCAAGCAGCTTGTGCAGCCGAAGCGCTCGGCGGGCAACACGCGGCTGTACTCGGAGGCCGACGTTGAGCGGCTGCAGCTCATCCAGCGTCTGACGCAGGAAGAGGGCGTCAACCTGGCCGGCGTGATGCGCATCCTCGAGTTGCAGGTGGAGATCGAGCGGCTGCAAGAGGATCTGGATTGTGCGCAACAGGAAGCGACCACCACCGAGCGCCGCATTGCTGATGAGATTCAGGCCGTCAGACAGAGCTTGCGGGCGGACATAGTGCACGTGCCGCGTGGCGGTATCATCCGCCGGGGGCTGTGATGTCGGTGGAGGACGAACGCTCAGCGCTGGTGCGCTGGCTGGAGGGAGTCCGCAACGGGACGACCCCAGGGGGACCAATATGACATCTCGTGGCGTGGGTGTACTCACGCATCGCTCCAAACAAGACAGCCCCGGCTTGAAGCTTGAAGCGCTGAGGCTGGAGGCTTCAGGAGGTACGACATGAGACTCGACAAGCTCACCGTGAAGGCGCAAGAGGCACTACAGGCGGCGCAGGGTATCGCCGATGACGGTGAATCGCAGGTTATCGAGCCCGAGCACCTGCTCAAGGCGCTGCTCGACGCGGCAGAAGGCGTGGTCCGACCGATCGTGCAGAAGGTCGGCGCCGATCCCGATCTGCTTGAAGCCGAGGCGACCACCGCGATCGCAGCCATGCCGAGGGTGACCGGCAGTGGCGCGACCGCGCCTGCAGGTATCGGTCCCAGGCTCAACACCGTTCTTGCCTCGGCATTCAAGCATGCCGAGAAGCTCAAGGACGCGTACGTCTCCACCGAGCACCTGCTGCTCGGTGTGGCGGGCGACGGTGGCGAAGCCGGACGCATCCTCGGCAAGCAGGGCGTGACCGAGGCGCGGCTGCTTGAAGCGCTCGGCGAGTTGCGTGCCGGCGCAAAGGTGACCGACCAGAACCCCGAAGCGCAGTTCCAGGCGCTCGAGCGATTCAGTCGCAATCTCACGCAGGCAGCGCGCGACGGCAAGCTC
>PHEU01000053.1 GCA_002841295.1 Actinobacteria bacterium HGW-Actinobacteria-6 | reverse complement strand
GTGGTGATGAACACGTCGTACGAGATGGTTCTGGCCGGCATCAAGGAGGAGATCGACAAGAACGGCGGTGAGAGCTGGGCAACCCTCACGGTCCAGGCACCGAGCTCGAACACGGCCACGCTGCAGGAGCAGCCGAGCATCCTCGAGACCCTCAGCCAGCAGAACATCGACGCCATCATCATGGCGACCGAGGACCAGGAAGCGATGCTTCCCTACATCAAGGAAGTGTCCGAGAAGGGCATCCCCGTCTTCCTGTTCAACATGGCGACTCTCTCCGAGAACGACCAGTACTACGTCACCTGCGTGACCTTCGACCAGTACGGCGCGAGCCACCAGATCGGCGAGTGGGCGAACAAGACCTTCACCTCGCCGACGAAGGTGGCAGTGCTGCAGGGATTCCCCGGCGTGGTGAACGACCAGCGTCTCAACGGCTTCATGGACGCCATCAAGGGCAACTCCAACCTCTCTGTCGTCGCGTCGCAGCAGGCTGACTGGACCCGGGCCAAGGGCCAGACGGTCACGGAGAACATCCTCCAGGCGAACCCGGATGTCGGCTTCATCTACGGCCTCTACGACGAGATGGCCCTGGGCGCGGTCGCAGCGGTGAAGGCCGCCGGCAAGCTCGACCAGATCAAGATCGCCGGCTACGACAACACCAAGGACGGTCGCCAGTCGATCCTGAACGGCGAGCTCACCGCCACGGTGGACACCGGGAGCAAGGCCATGGGCACGCTCGTGCTGCAGGCAGTGAAGAAGTTCGTGCAGGACGGCCAGACGGTCGATCGCAAGATCGACGTGCCCACCACGGTGTACGACAAGAGCAACATGAGCACTTTCGATCCGAAGAACTACGAGTACGTCCCGCCGGGCAAGTGACGCAGGAGTAGTTCCCTTCCAGCCCTGAGATCGAGCCCGGAGATCCCCATGCCCAGCACTCCCTCCATGCCAGTCGTCGAAATGACCGGAATCGGCAAGTCGTTCGGTGGCGTCCCCGTGCTGAGGAATGTGGATCTCCGGCTCGACTCAGGCACGGTGGTCGGCTTGCTCGGCGCCAATGGCGCGGGCAAGTCGACCCTCATCAAGATCCTGTCCGGCGTCTACTCGGCCGATTCGGGGACGATCAGTGTCGACGGCCAACACCTCGGCTCGGCGAGTGTCACCGAGGCGCAGCGACTCGGCATTCGCACCGTCCACCAGGAACTGAGCCTGGTCCCGTCCCTCAGGGTCTACGAGAACGTCTACCTGCACGCCGAACTGACCAAGGGACGCCGCACGCCGTTCGCGCCACTGGACCGGGAGACGATGATCCGGGAATCCCGTCACGTGCTCCGTGACGTCCTCGGTATCGAGGTCGACGTCCGCGCGACGGTGGAGGACCTCCCGATCGCCACCAGGCAACTCGTCGAGATCGCGCGCGCCGTCCACGAGCGGGCGAAGGTCCTCGTCCTCGACGAACCGACCACCTCGCTGGAGGCCCGCGAGAAGGCCCAGCTGTTCCAGGTCGTGCGGGACCTGCGCAACCAGGGGGTCGCCGTCATCTTCATCTCGCACCATCTCGACGAAGTGACCGACCTGTGCGATCGCACGATCGTGCTCAGGGACGGCGCGGTCGTCGTTGACGCTCCGACCGCGGAGCTGAGCGCCCGGGACATGGTCACGGCAATGACCGGACGACTCGTCGACCACCAGTACCCGAAGAAGCAGGTGCAACTGGGCGAGCCGGTGCTCGCGGTGGACGGGCTCACCCGCGAACCCGTCTATCGCGACGTCTCCTTCGTGCTCCGTCGCGGAGAGATCCTCGGCGTCGTCGGCCTGGCCGGCAGTGGCAAGACCGAGCTGATCCGCGGGCTGGCCGGGTCGCTCCCTGCGGCCTCGGGCTCGGTCACCCGCAACGGTTCCGCGGTCCGGCTCGGCTCGATCCGGCAGGCGCGGCGGCTCAGCCTGATCTACCTGCCCTCCGACCGGAAGGTCGCCGGCATCTTCCCCGAGCATTCGGTCGCGTGGAACACCACGATCTCGGCCCTCCAGCGGATCATGGGACGGTTCGGGCTGAGCCCGGCGCGCGAACTGAGCACCGTGAACGCTGCCATCGACGAGTACGGGATGAAGGTCTCCGGGCCCGACCAGGTGATCTCGCGGCTGTCCGGAGGGAACCAGCAGAAGGTGATGCTGGCGCGAAGCCTGTTGGGCAACGCGGACGTCCTGCTGCTGGAGGACCCGACCCGCGGAATCGACGTCGCCGCCAAGAACGATGTCTACGAACTCATCACCTCGCTGGTGGAGGCGGGCAAGTCCGTCGTCCTCGTGTCCAGCGAGGAGACGGAGGTGCTGGGGATGTGCGACCAGATCCTGGTGATGCGCGAAGGCAGGGTGCGAGCCAACCTTGCCGCGGGCGACACCTCGCTGCCCCAGATACGACTGATTGCCATGAGCAGTGAAGGAGACGACGAATGACCTCGACCCCCACGGTTCCCTCCGGACGCGTGATCGCGCCGAGAGCGATGGCCGGACTCAGGCGGGTTGTCGGGCTCCCCGGTGCTGGGGTGACGATCGCCTTCCTCGTGCTGTGCGTGGCGCTCGCCTTCGCCAGCGACTACTTCCTCACCGTCGGCAACCTGACCGTGGTGCTCCGCCAGTCGGTGTGGGTCGCGATCATGGGCATCGGCATGACGTTCGTGATCGGCATGGGTGAGATCGACCTCTCCGTCGGGGCGATCCTCGGGATCTCCGGCCTGGCGGCCGCGATCTGGATCCAGTCCGGGGTGAACATCTACCTGGCCGTCGTCGCGGCGCTGCTCCTCGGTGCGGTGATCGGCGCGTGCAACGGGTTGCTCGTCACGATTCTGCACTTGCCATCGTTCGTAGCGACCCTCGGGGCGATGTCGGTGCTCCGGGGCATCATCATGGTGATCACCGGCGGCGTCCCCGTCTACGGCCTGCGCTATCCGGAGTTCCAGTTCATCGGGCAGGGCTTCATCGGGCCGTTCCCGTTCCCCGTCGTCATCCTCGCGGCCGTGTTCGCGGTGTTCGCCTACGTCCTCTACCGAACCCCGTTCGGGCGCCACGTGCTGTCGATCGGCTCGAACGCCCATGCCGCGCGACTGGCGGGGATCTCGCTGACCGCGGTCCGGGTCACGGTGTTCATGATCTCCGGCCTGCTGTGCGCGATCGCCGGCGTCATCCTCGCCTCCCGTTCGGAAGCCGCGACGGCCGACGCCGGGCAGGGAATGGAACTGGACGTGATCGCGGCGACCATCATCGGTGGCACGGTCATGACCGGCGGCAAGGCCGTCCTCTACGGAACCGTGGTGGGCGCGATGCTGATGACGACGATCCGGAACGGGCTCAACCTGCTCGGGGTCTCGCCGCTGTGGCAGCAGGTCGTGATCGGCGCCTTCATCATCATCTCGGTGGCCGGCTCGATGCTCGCCTCGCGCAGGGCGGACGGGGACGCGTGATGATGAACTCGGTCCCGGTGGAACTCACCGAGCGCCTCGCGCGTCTCGCCGGAGGGTTCCAGTTCGTCGAGGGCCCGGTCTGGCAACTCGAGGCCGCCCGGCTGCTGTTCAACGACATCCCTGCCGACACGGCCTACGCCTGGAGCGACGAGTCGGGCCTGACGGTCACCCGGCATCCGACCAACAAGGCGAACGGCCAGGTCATCGACCCGTTCGGGCGGCTGATCGTGTGCGAGCACCGGAGCAGTTCCCTGGTGTGGATCGGTTCGGACGGCGAACGCACGGTGATCGCCAGTCACTACGAGGATCGGGAACTCAACAGTCCGAATGACGTGATCGCCGCGCCGAACGGGTCGGTGATCTTCACCGACCCCCCGTTCGGGCGCACCGAATCGGCGATGGGAGAGCTGCGTCCGAGGGAACTGGGGTTCTGCGGGGTGTACGAGTGCACCAAGTCGGACGACCTGCGGTTGCTCTCCACCCAGCTGGCCGAGCCCAACGGCCTGTGCCTGAGCCTCGACCAGGCCCGACTGTACGTCAACGACACGGCGACCGGCCGGATCATCGAGTTCAAGACGTCCTGGGGATCGGGAGGACCGGTCCTGGACGAGGGACGGGAGTTCGCCAGGGTTCCCTCCGACGCGTCCGGCAAGGCCGACGGCATGAAGGTGGACGCCCTCAACAACGTCTGGTGCACCGGCGCGGGCGGCATCCACGTCTTCGACCCCGCCGGACGCCCGATCGGCATGATCGAGGTGCCCGAACCGGTGGGCAACTTCGCCTGGGGCGGTCTGGACGGTCGCGACCTGTACGTCACGGCGTCCACGTCGCTCTACCGTGCCCGGACCTCGGTGCCGGGCGCCGCCTGGGTGTAGGCGGTCCGGCGCTCAGCGCAGGCTCTGTGCCCGGCGTGCGGGCCCCGTCGATTCACGAACCTTCAGCTGTACCGGCATCACCAGTGCCGAATCGGATTTCGGCACGGCGCCGCGAACCAGAGCGACCACGTTGCGCACCGCCTGGAGGCCGAGCTGGAGGGCGGGCAGCGCGATCGTGGTCAGCTTCGGGGTCACCAGGCGAGACGCCAGGACGTCGTCGATCCCCACGATCGAGACGTCTTCCGGAATCCGGATACCCGCAGCCTGGAGCCCGTGCATGAGGCCGATCGCGAGCATGTCGTTGTGCGCGATGATCGCCGTCGGGGGGCGGTCGACGAGTTGCCGGGCTGCACCGAGCCCGTCCTCGAACGTCGGCAGGAACGGGCCGATCCGCTGCGCCGAGTGGCCGGCGGCCGCGCTGGCATCGCAGACGGCCCGGTATCGCGCGGCGTCGGCCCACGACGCCTCCGGGCCCGCGACATAGGTCACCGCGGTGTGCCCGAGGCCGTGCAGCAGGCTCATCGCGGCCCTGATCCCCGAGGCGTTGTCCGGGACGAGGCTGGCGACGCCACGGACTTCCCGGCTGACGACCACGGTCGGCTTCTTCGCGGCGATCTTGCGCAGCGCGGGATCACTGAGTCGGGAACTGCCGATCACAATGCCGTCGGCGACGTCGAGCAGCCGTTCGTGTTCGGCCTTCTCCCGGGCTGACGACTCGTGGAAGTCGGCGAGGATGAGCTCGTATCCCGCGTGCCCGGACGCGATCTGGGCACCCCAGACGAGCTGGTTGTAGAAGGGGTTCGAGAAGTCGGCGACCGTGATCGCGAGCAGCTTCGTCGCCGCCCTCCTCTGGACGGCCGCGGGAAACCGGGCGGCGTAACCGAGTTCCTCCGCGGCAGCCCGCACCTTCGCGGAGGTGGCTGCCGACACCTTGTCCGGGCGGGCGAAGGTGCGGCTCACCGTCGAGGCGGACACCCCGCAGAGCCGGGCGACATCGTAGATGGTCGGGATGTCGTTGGTCACGTGAACAGGCTAGTCGCAAGCGAGTTCCCGGCGAACCGGATCCAGACTCCGGGGCCATCGGTGGACGGGAGGCGCCGGCGAACCGGCGCCTCCCCGGGCATCAGCCCTTGACGCAGAGCAGCGTCTGCAGCCGGGCGACGACCGCGACGAGGTCGACCTGGGCCGCCATCACGTCCTCGATGCGCTTGTACGCACCGGGGATCTCGTCGACGACCCCGGCGTCCTTGCGGCACTCGACACCGGCGGTCTGGCGGGCCAGGTCGTCGGTGGTGAACGTCCGCTTCGCCTGGTTGCGCGACATCCGGCGACCGGCCCCGTGCGAGGCCGAGTTGAGCGACTGCGCGTTGCCGAGCCCCCGCACCACGTAGCTGCCCGTGCCCATCGAGCCCGGGATCAGGCCCAGGTCACCGACACCGGCCCGGATCGCGCCCTTGCGGGTCACGATCAACTCCACGTCGTCGTAGGTCTCACGGGCGACGTAGTTGTGGTGGCAGAGCACCGGCGCCTCGAACTCGACAGCCAGCCCGTGGCCGCCGAACCAGTCCGCGACCACGCGCTGCACGGTGGCGAGCATGATCGTGCGCGACAGCATCGCGTAGTCCTGTGCCCACCACAGGTCGTGCAGGTAGGCGTCCATCTCCGCGGTGCCCGCGAGGAACACGGCCAGGTCGCGATCCGGCAGGCCGAGGTTGTGCTCCAGGGTCTTCGCCGTCGCGATGTGCCGGTCCGCCAGCTCCTTGCCGATGTTGCGGCTTCCCGAGTGCAGCGTCAGCCACAGGTGGCCGTCCTGCTCCGCGGCGCACAGCTCGATGAAGTGGTTGCCTCCGCCCAGCGAACCGCACTGGGCGACCGCGCGTCCCTCACGCTCTCCGATCCGTGCCGCACGCAGCTCGTCGAACCGCCCGAACAAGGCGTCGAAGCGCGTGCGAAGCAGATGGTCGGTGCGCACGATCGGCGCCTGACCGTCGTTGCCGTTGAATCCGACCGGGACGGCCGCCTCGATCGCCACCCGCAGCGCGTGCAGGTCGTCGGGCAGGTCGTCCAGGGTCAGGTTCGTCCGCACCGCGCCCATGCCGCAGCCGATGTCGACACCGACCGCGGACGGCGAGACGGCGTCGCGCATCGCGATCACCGAGCCCACCGTCGCGCCCTTGCCGAGGTGCACGTCCGGCATCACGCGGACGCGGTCCACCCACGGCAGGCGACTGATGTTGCGCAGCTGGTCGAGAGCCGCGGGCTCCACCTCGTACGGGTGAGCCCACATCAGGGTGTTGTCGTTGGTCGCTCCCGGCAGTCCGACCGGGAACTGGTGCTCGGCCGTGTTCATCTCTGTTCTCCTTTCACAAGCCGGTGAGCAGCCGGGGTCGCCGCGGGGCGACCCCGGCAGGTGGTTCAGCGGCGGCGGGGGAGCAGCTCCCACGCCTCCGGAACGAAGGGCAGGAACTGCAGCGTCATGCCGGCCTGGGCGAGCGTCCGTCCGCCCTTGCGTCGGCTGTTGCAGTCCTCGCACGCCGCCACGCAGTTCAGCCACGTCGTCCCTCCGCCGAGGTGGCGCGGCACGATGTGGTCGTACGTGGTGCCCGTCCGCCCGCAATAGGCACACGTGTACCGGTCGCGACGCAGGACGTTCTCGCGACTGACCTGCGGCACACGCTCGCCGCGGTCGTGGTAGAGCCAGCCGGTGAAGATCCAGCGGACCAGCTCGAGCGACCGCGGGCGCGGATAGGGGCCGAACGTCTCGCCGACGACGGCCTCGCGGACGCGGGCGACGCGGCGGACCAACATCCGGATCGCGTGGTGCAGTTCGACGGTGTGCAGAAGCTGCTCGCCGCCGGCGTTGTAGACCGCTACTTGGGTCATGATCAGCCCTCCTTCCTGGGTCGTGCGGACTGCCGTTCTCTGGTCTTGAGCTACGTGCCCTTGTTCGGTTGTCGGTGTGGGGCAGATGGCCCCGGAAACGTGAGAAGCCGCCCGGCTCGGCTGGCGAGCGGGCGGCTTCCGGAAGCAACTGGACGCGGTCCAGATTCCTCTGGTCGGGTCAGTTCGGAGGCCCACTCCTGCGCGGCTGGATGCCCGCGTTGCGGTACTCGAAGCAGCTGGGGGCATGCAGCACCGCCGCGGCGAGCAGCTCACGCTGCCCTCGCTTCGCGTCCATGCCCGGCATTTCTGGGTCCTCTCCGACAAATCAGCCTTGCAGGCTATCAGCGGGTCGCCGCGTTGCCCAAATCGGGTTCCGGCCGCGCCGCTGACTGCGGTCCAGGATGCCGTCGGCTCAGGTGGCGGACGGGAGGCCGGCGGCCGCCCAGGCGGCCCAGCCGCCCTCGATGACGTAGACGTGCTTGTACCCGGCGTCGTGCA
>PHEU01000013.1 GCA_002841295.1 Actinobacteria bacterium HGW-Actinobacteria-6 | reverse complement strand
GCGAAGCTTGCCGCCAAGCGCCTTGGAGAGCGCCGGCAGCTCGCTGTAGAGGAGCTGGTCCATGAGCGTGTTCGTCTTGGTGGCCACGCCCACTGCCACGCGGTTGGTAAGCGCGAGGTGCGCGGCCGGCACCAGGTACGCCACGCTCTTGCCAACACCGGTCCCCGCCTCCACCGCCAGATGCGTGTCCGAGCAAAACGCGCCGAGAACCGCCTCGGCCATCTTGAGTTGCTCGTCACGCGACTCGAAGCCCGGGTACATCCGCCGCACGGCGCCTTCGTCGGCAAACTCCGCGAGGATCGCCTCGACTTCCGGCGCGATGAGCTTGAGCTCGGCCGCGTCCACCATCGCGTCGGCGCGCTCGTGCTTGAGCCGATCGTGCCGCAGCGTCTTGAGGTCGATCGGCGGCCTCGGGCGCGCGGCCGCAAGGTGCGTGAGCACGCGTCCCGGCCCCCAGCCGTCACCGCCGATGCGCGCCAGCTCGCCGAGCACGGCGTCCGGCAGCTCGTCGATCGCTACCAGCAGCACGCGCCAGAGCATGGCGAGCACCTCGGTGTCGGTAGTCGCACGATGAGCGGGCCCCGCGTCGATCTCAAACGCCGCCGAGAGGTCCGCGAGCCGGTGCGAGCGCAGGCGCGGCAGCGCGATGCGCGCCACATCCAGGCTGTCGATCCACGTGCCGCGCAGCCGGGTGGGGCCGCAGCCGCACGCAGCAAGAAAGTCGCGATCGAACTTCGCGTTGTGGGCAACGATATCGCGCTTGCCGATCGCCTTGGCGATCTCGGCCACAACACCCTCGATCACGGGTGCCTTGGCGACCATCTCGTTGTCGATGCCGGTGAGCTGTGTGGTCTCGTGCGGGATCGGCTTCTGCGGGCGCACGAGCGTGCTCCAGCGGCTGACGATCTCCGGCCCTTTGGCCACCACAACGGCGACTTCGATGATTTCGTCATTCCACGGGCTGAACCCGGTGGTCTCCACATCTACGAACGCGATCTCTTCCTCAAAGCCGAAAACCGCATCGCGGGCACGCTCGGCAAACGTCGCGTACGACGCTGCGATATCCGGATCGGTACCGGGCTGGAGAAAGCGCGCGAGCGCATCGGGAATCATGCCCGCAAGCGTAGCACGCAGGTGTGACGTGTGAAGGCTATTCCGTCATGCCGCCAATGGTCCGTGACTTCACCAACCAGGTGTCGCCGTCCTTCACGAACGTCCACACGTATTGGAAGTCGCCGTTGGACGTCACCATCGTTGTGGTTACCTCGGCGATGGTGTCATCCTGCACAGCGTTGTCAATCGTGAACGACTGTATGCCGTATCCGCCAACCTGTGCGGCGAAGACCCCACCGTCACCGTACGAGACCTGCTTGTCAGCCGGAAGAAGCGCGTACGCCGTGGCGTAGTCCCCGTCCACGAGCTTCTGCATATGCATGCGCACGTGCTCCTCGGGCGAACGCTCTTCGGCCACACGCGTAGCCGTGCCCGGGTCGAACAGTACCTCCGGTTCCGGCTCCGGTTCGGGGAGCTCACCGATGGTGACCTCCTCAAACGGCTGCTCGATCGCTGGCTCAGTTGTGGACTGCTCAATAATCGCATCGGTGCCGACCCTGAAGGCGCTCAGCACAGCAACGAGCCCGCACCCAGCGACAAGCGGAACCAGCACCATCACCGCGGTAACCGCGATCTTCGCGTTCTTCTTCGGGACAGGACTCACCCAGAGCAGAACCATGCCCACCGGCCAGAACACCAGGAAGCACACGATGATGAACCACCACTGAAGGTGCCATGCGCTTGAATCCATGGGGACGCTCTGCACCGGCGGTCCAGCGGGGCCCGAAGGCGGAGGTGCGGGATACTGGTCGCTCACGGTGGCATCCAATCATCCGGGGCGGGTCACAGCCTTATATTCACAGAACATAAGACGCCCAACAATCCCCGCCCTGCTTGCCGAGAAACAAGAAGCGGCGCCCCGAAGGGCGCCGCCATCAAGACCTATGGAGCTGAGTGTTAGCCGCCCATACCGGGAAGCGTGCGCGACTTGACGAACCAGGTGTCGCCGTCCTTCACGAACGTCCACAGGTACTGGAAGTCGCCGCCGGCCATGGTGGCCGTCGCGGTGATCTCGGCACCGGTGTCGGTAACCTTCGCGTCGTCGATCTTGAACGACTGCACGTCGTAGTCACCAAGCTGCTTGGCAAAGGTCGGCTCGTCCTGCGCGGCCTGCTTGTCGAGCGGCAGGAGCTTGTACGCGGTAGCGTAGTCGTCCTTCACGAGTGCCTCAAAGTACGCCTTCACGTGCTCTTCGGGCGTAACACCCTCGGCGACCTTGACTGCGGTCGCAACGTCGAACGGCACGTCGGCTGCAGGTGCGGATCCACCCATGCCGCTCGCCGTACCATCGGTGGTGCTAGCGGTGTCCGTGTTAGCGGCAACCGGAGTCGAGACCGGCTTCTGCTGCATCACGATGATCACGACGATCGCAACCAGGAGCACGGCCACGAGGCTGAGCAACGCAATTACCATCTTGTTTGGGCCGGCTTTCACAACACCGGTCTCTTCGTCGGACATGGTATTCCTTCCTTCTCGCTTGCCTGAACGACGCTTACGCGCTGGGAAATCATACGCCGTGATGCGCCGTTTTCACAATAACCACATAGCTACACGCTACAATCGTGCCATGATGCGCCAAAGAAGCCTTTTCGATATCGTCGGACCGGTCATGATCGGTCCTTCTTCCAGCCACACGGCCGGAGCTGCACGCCTCGGCGCGCTTGCCCGGGCTGTCGTTGGCGGCACTCCTCGCTCGGCAAAGATCGCGCTCCACGGCTCGTTCGCGACCACCGGACGCGGCCATGGTACCGATCGTGCGCTCGTGGCGGGGCTACTCGGCTTCGCTCCCGACGACGAACGCTTGCCTGACTCACTACAACTCGCGCGCGAACAAGGATTGAGTATCGTTTTCACTGAAGAAGACCTCGGTGAAGTACATCCCAACACCGCACGTATGAGTATGACGGACGAAAGTGGCCGAGAGTTCTTGGTGCAGGGTTCATCGCTCGGCGGCGGAGATGTGCTTGTCACGCTCATCAACGACTTCCCGGTGGAGGTCACCGGCGAGCTCCCGATGCTTGTCGTCGTCCACCAGGATCAGCCCGGCGTTGTCGCGGCTGTTACGGCGCGGCTCGCAGCCGACGTCATCAACATCGCGTCCATGCAGGTTGCGCGCGAGAGGCGTGGCGCCCGCGCGCTGATGCTCATCGAGACCGATGAGCCGGTAGCCGAGGAGATTGCGGCCTCGATCGGGGCGATTGCCGGCGTGACCGAGGTCCGAAGCGTGCCGAGCGTCTAACTGGCCGCTAGCCGCACTTGGTCTTGCAGGTGCGACAGCTCCCGCCACACCCGATCAACTTGAACGTGTTGCAGCGCGGGCAGCGGATCCCCTCGGCAACATGACCGCACGTGGGGCATGACGTCTTGACCTCTGTGACGGTGAGGCCCCCTTTTTGTGTCACGGTCTCTCCCTTGTTAGCGGCGCTCACGTCAGCACGTCCAACAGCTGTGCAAGCAAACCGCCTACCAGGAACGCGCCGCTCACCGATGTGATCAACAGACCGGCGAGATACTTCCACCCGCGCTCTTTTAGGATGACCATCACGGACGCCACACACGGCACGAACAGCGTGATCGTCACCATCGCCACGAGCAGTTGCGCCGAGGATAGATTCATCGTGAAGAACCCGGCCGCACCGAAGTCACGCCTGACGAAGCCCATCACAAACGCGGTCGCAGCCTCTTTCGGCAAGTGGAGCCAGCCGACTGTGAGCGGCTCGGCGGCGGTTTGCACCCACGCGAGCGCGCCGGTGATCGAGAGCGTCGATATAAGTGCCGCGCCCGCGAGGAAGAATACGGCCACTTCCTTCATGAAGTGATAGACCTTCTGGCTGCTCTTGCGCAGTACATTGCCGATCCTCGGCACGCGCAGCGGCGGCAAGTCGATGAGCAGGTCCGTCGACACGCCGGGCGTGAGCTTGTTGAGCACAGTGCCCACTAGCACGAAGATGCCGAGAAGCGCCACGAAGTACCCAAGCGCGTACCAGCCGCCAACGCGCGCCATGAGCGCCGTGATGACCGCGATCTGTGCCGAGCACGGCACCGCGATCGCCATAAGCGTCGTCGCGATGAAGCGCTCGCGCCGGCTGCCGAGGATGCGCGTGGTCAGCGTACCCATCGTCACGCATCCGAGGCCGAGGATGAGCGGGATAACAGCGCGGCCGTTTAAGCCGAGCGATGTGAGTGAGCGATCGGCGAGCGCGGCGATTCTCGGCAGATAACCTGAGTCCTCAAGGAGTGCCATGAGGAGGTAGAAGCCGGCCACAAGCGGCAAGATGACGCCGAAAAGGTACGTGACGGTCATGGTGAGTATGCCGAACTCGCCTGCGAGGAAGGTGTATCCGGCGGTACCGGTGGCAAAGACGCGCTCAACCAGCCCGCGCATGAACGGCTCGTAGTAGCCATTCATGAGCGTGCCCTCGGTGATGCCGACCAGGTCAGCTGCCACCCACTCGCCAAGCACTTTGTACATGAGCCAGAGCAGCGCACCCAGCATCGGCAGACCGGTGAGCGGGTGCATCATCAGGTAGCTCAGGTGTGCGCCAAGACCGGCGCCTTCGGTGGTGGTCGTGAGCACGTGGCCGACGACGTCGTTCACGCGGGCACGCCTGGCCGAGTAGACGCAGTCTGCCGAGGTGTGCGGCTCGAGGCCGTGACGCTCGGCGACGACCGCGTCGCCTTCCAGTACGAGGACCGCCTCGGCACGTGAGCCGATCTTGGCCGCAAGCGGCAGCACGTCGGTGTCAAGCGTGGGGTCGGCGTGGCCCGGATGCGCCTCGGGCAGACGGCGCAGGAGTTCGTCGACGCCTTCGCCCGTCACGGCGACCATCTCAACGACCGGTACGCCGAGCAAGTCCTCGAGCAAGTCGCGGTCGATCGCAACGCCTTGCTTGCGCGCCTCGTCGGCCATATTGAGGACAACGATCACAGAGAGGCCCATGTCGATGAGCTGAAGCGTGAGGAACAGGTCGCGCTCCGGGTGAACCGCGTCGACCACGTTCACGACCGTGTCGGCCGTGAGGATGACGTCGCGGGCGACGGCCTCTTCGTCGTTCAGGGAGCCGACGCCGTAGACGCCGGGAGTGTCGATGATCTCAAGCTCGCCCCGGTGGCCGCGGAAGAGCTCAACAGTCGTGCCGGGGAAGTTGCTGACGTCGACGTAGGTGCCGGTGAGCGCAGCGAACACGACGGATTTGCCCACGTTCGGGTTGCCGGCGAGCACGACAGTCCGCGCGGCTTCAGGTGCGGCCGCGTTGGAACGTGAGGGTGTGGGTGTGTGGCAGGTCGCCATCAGCAGACCACCTGTGCAGACACCGGCTCTACGCGAATGCGGCGTGCAAGGTCACGACCTATCGCGATCTCCTGGCGACCCGAGCGCATGACGAGCGGGCCGGCTGGCAGCTTCGTGATGCAGGAGAGCATGGCGCCCTCGCCCATACCGAAGCGAATCGCCTGGCTGCGAGCACGGTCGTCATCGATGCCGAGCACGCGGCAGCACTGCCCGCGTCGCATCGTGTCGAGCGTTCCGCCGCACATTCCCTGTCGCTTGCAGTTCCGATTTCGCATCGCTGCCGTCCTTAGCAGGTAGAATTCGTATCGTCTAACTCTTTCGTACTCGTACTCTAACGGGCGTTACTAGCGAAGTCAATGCCACTCGTCGCATCGTGACGCGATTGTGTCGTCCCCCGCTGCTACAATCTTCACGTCCCTTAGCGGAGGTGTCACATGGCGTACGGATCATTCCGGGAACTACTAGCTGCTGCTGCCGAGACAGGCTCGCTCTCCTCGGCGGCACTCGCGCGCGAGGCTGAAAACTCCAACCAGTCGGCCGAGCAGGTTCTCGCGCACATGGACGAATCGCTCGGCGTGATGGAGGCTGCAATAGCCCGCGGGCTGGCTGGCGAAGCGCACTCGCGCTCCGGGCTTGTCGGCGGCGACGCAAAGCTCGTTGCCGAGAACGCTCCGGCGCTCTCCGGCGACGGCCTCTCCACCGCCATCGCCCGTGCGCTTGCGGTGGCCGAAGTCAACGCGAGCATGGGCCGCATCGTGGCCGCCCCCACCGGCGGCGCGTCCGGCGTGCTGCCCGCAGTCCTCACCACCATCGCCGAGCGCGTTGGCGCTTCACGTGAGCAGAAGGTGCTGGCGCTCGTCACCGCTGCCGGCATCGGCGCGATCATCGCGGCGCGCGCAACGCTCTCCGGCGCGGCCGGCGGCTGTCAGGCAGAGATCGGCTCCGGAGCGGCTATGGCGGCCGCAGCCGCAGTCGAACTCGCTGGCGGCACGCCCGAGCAGTCCGGGCATGCGGCGGCTTTCGCGATGCAGGGACTCCTCGGCCTGGCGTGCGATCCTGTCGGCGGCCTCGTGGAGATCCCGTGCGTGGCGCGAAACGCGACCGGCACCGCTGTGGCGCTTGCCGGCGTGGAGATGGCGCTCTCGGGAGCGACTTTCCCGATACCGCTTGATGAAGTCATCACCGCGATGGGCCTCGTCGGCCGTAGCATGCCGCCGTCGCTCAGAGAGACCGCGCGCGGTGGACTCGCCATCACCCCCACGGCGCAAGCGCTGAAGGAGCAACTGCCATAGGTCGCGTCGCTCTGGCGCTTGCGGCATGGTTTCGGGTATAGTCCCGCCCGAAGGGGAGTAGCTGCCCGGCTCGCGCCGGGAGGCAGGCCGTCATCACGGGTGTTCACCACCCCGGTCCTGCTACCGAGACACCTCGCGTGCGAGACCTTCAGGAACGTGCCCTGTCCTGAACGCTACGCTGGAGGAATAATGTCGCACCCTGTGCCGTCATCAGTCGTACCCGAACGCTTCTCACTTGAGGCCCCGCACACAATCCCCGCCGAGGAAGTACTCGCTCGCCTCGGCAGCACACCTGACGGGCTTGATGAAGCAGAAGTCGCATCGCGTACCGCCGAACTTGGCCCCAACACGCTCCCCGAGGCCGAGACCCGCTCGATCTTCACGATGATCCTCGACCAGTTCAAGGACTTCTTGATCCTGCTGTTGCTTGGGGCAGCGGTGATCTCCGGTCTTCTCGGCGAGGTGGCCGACACGATCGCCATCCTGGTCATCGTCACACTCAACGCGGTCATCGGCGTCGTCCAGGAGTACCGCGCCGAGCGCGCGATGGAGGCGCTTCGCGAAATGTCCGGGGAGACGGCCACCGTGCGGCGCGCCGGTCGCGTCACCGAGATTCCCGCCAGCCAGCTCACGGTGGGTGACATCGTCTTGCTTGAGGCGGGGCGCGTCGTCCCTGCCGACCTACGCCTGATCGACTCGGCCGGCCTGAGGGCTGCCGAGGCGGCGCTTACCGGTGAGTCACTCCCGGTAGAGAAGTCCACTGACGCCATCGAGAGCCCCACCGCACCGGTCGGCGATCGTGCCGGCATGGTTCACAAGGGCACACAGATCGTCTTCGGTCGTGGCGTCGGCGTAGTCACAGGGATCGGCCTGGCGACCGAGCTTGGCCGCATCGCACACTTGCTTGGCTCTGCTGGCGACGTGAAGACGCCGCTGCAAAAGCGCCTTGCACAGTTTGGCAAAGGTCTCGGCTTTGCAGCCCTCGGCCTGTGCACGATCGTGTTCATCGTCGGCATCGTCCGCGGGGAAGACGCGCTGGTGATGTTCCTCACCGCAGTGAGCCTGGCTGTCGCCGCCGTTCCTGAAGCGCTGCCCGCCGTCGCCACCATCTCGCTCGCGTTCGGTGCGCGCCGCCTCGTCAAGAACCACACGCTGGTTCGCAAGCTTCCCGCGGTTGAGACGCTTGGTTCGGTCACCTTCATCTGCACGGATAAGACCGGCACGCTCACGCTCAACGAAATGACCGTGGAGCACCTTGCAACCGGCGCAGCGCAGATCGCCGAGCTGCCCACTCGTTCCGACGACTCGCCCGAGGGCTGGATGTGGTTCGGGCGCGCGCTCGCACTCTCCAACGACGTCGAGGGCGAAACCGACGCGCTCGTCGGCGACCCGACCGAGATTGCGTTCTGGCGCGTTGCCGCCAAGAGCGACTACATACGCACGGCGCTCGAGGGCGATCTGCCACGCGCAGCTGAGCTGCCATTCGACTCGGACCGCAAGCTTATGACGACCGCGCACAAGCTGCCGGGCGATGGCTATGTTGCCTTCACCAAGGGAGCTGCCGAGTCTGTCATGGACCGCGCGGTAAACGCCATGGGCCCCGACGGGTCGATCATCCCGTTGGACAGGGTCGCTGCCGAGACGCTCGTGGACACCTGGTCCGCCGAGGGACTCCGCGTACTCGCCTTCGGTATGCGTCGCGTGGACGAACTGCCCGCCAAGGATGCCAATGCGCTTGAGAGCGACCTCACGGTCCTCGGATTCGTCGGACTAGTTGACCCGCCGCGCCAGGAAGCCGCCGACGCGGTCACCGTATGCATCGGTGCCGGAATCGTCCCCGTGATGATCACCGGCGACCACCCCGCCACCGCACTCGCCATTGCCCGCCGACTTGGCATCGCCACCTCGGCCGACGAGATGATGACCGGCGCCGAACTTGATGCGCTCGATTTGGAGCAATTCGAGCGTCGGGTTGAGGATGTGCGTGTCTACGCTCGCGTGGCCCCGGAGCAGAAGCTCAAGATCGTCCGTGCCCTGCAGGACAAGGGCGAGTACGTCGCGATGACCGGCGACGGTGTGAACGATGCGCCCGCGCTGGCCCGCGCCGACATCGGCGTGGCCATGGGCATCACAGGAACCGACGTTGCCAAGGAAGCCGCTGACATGGTGCTTCTGGACGACAACTTCTCCTCGATCGTCGCTTCTGTCCGAGAAGGCCGTCGCATCTTCGACAACATCCGTAAGTTCATCAAGTACACGATGACGAGCAACTCGGGCGAGATCTGGACCATCCTGCTCGCCCCGCTGGTTGGTCTCCCGATACCGCTGCTCCCGATTCACATCCTCTGGATCAACCTGGTCACAGACGGGCTTCCCGGCCTGGCGCTCGCAAGCGAGCCACACGAGAAGAACATCATGCAGCGCGCTCCTCGAGCGCCTAAAGAGTCCATCTTCGCCGACGGGCTTGGGGTGCACCTTGTGTGGGTCGGTCTGTTGATGGGCGCCGCATCGCTGGTGACGCAGGCGTTCGCCATCGAGCTTGGCCTCCACTGGCAGACGATGGTGTTCACCGTGCTTTGTCTGAGCCAGATGGGTCACGTCATGTCGATCCGCTCGGACCGTCAGTCGTTGTTCAGCCAGGGGCTTCGCTCCAACATGCCGCTCTTGGGAGCCGTGGCGCTGACCTTCGCCCTTCAGATGGCCACGATCTACGTGCCCTTCTTGCAGCCGATCTTCAAGACAGAGGCGCTAACGGCTCTGGAGCTTGGCGCCGCGCTGGCGATTTCGTCGGTGGTCTTCATCGCAGTAGAGATAGAGAAGGTATTCAAGCGGCGGCGTGACGCTGCTGCAGAAGCGGTTGCCTCATAACGTTCGACGTGCCCTGATATGACACACCGATCGAGGAGCCACCCATGCGACCCGATGATGTACTGAACTCTCTTCGCGAAGGCAACGAACGTTTCGCCTCCGGCGCGATGGTCCGTCACGAGCGTGTGACGGACCCCGCCGGCGGGATTCCGGTTCACAAGCCGAAAGCTGTTGTCATCGCGTGCTCAGACGCACGAGTCCCACCTGAAGCCGTCTTTGACCAGGGGCCCGGCGAGCTCTTCGTCGTCCGATGCGCAGGCCACGTCATGGAGCCCGCAAGCTGGGCCTCGGTGTGGTTCGCGGTTGAGGTCGTTGGCGCTCACACCATCGTCGTCCTCGGCCACGAGGGGTGCGCGGCTGTTGAGGCTGCGATGTCCTCAAACACGCCAGATGCGTTTGGCGCCGTCATCGGACCGATACGCGCCCGGACGGGACACACCGACGTCACGTGTGCGATCGAGGCCAACGTGCGGGTGACCGTGCACGAGGTCGAGGCCCACCTCCGGGAGACGATCGAGCGCCTCGGCGGCGAGGTCCAAATTGCCGGCGCAATCTGCAGCCTCAAGACCGGCAAGGTCGAGTGGCTGGAAGAGTAGGCCAAGCCTCGCACTTGCATAATACCGTCCAACCCTGTAAACAACTGGCAAGCGGCTAAAGTGGTACCCTGCAAACGCCGATTATCTCGTCCAGGGAACCGCTCATCGTTAGGAGACCGCAATGGCGCGGTCCATACCGAAGATACAGCTTCTCCCAGCTAGCTTGCGCGCACGGCTCACTGTGACCATCGTCTTGGCGAGCGTGCTGCTCTTCGTCCTCGTCTACGGCGTAACGACGATAGCCACCAACAGCCAGTCGAGCGTGCTTGCACGACAGGACGCATACCGACACCTCGCCGCGATTCAGCTGCAACTCTCGCTTGAGTCGCGCTACCTCGATTCCCACCTGCAGTCGTTCACAGACTGGCAAGAGTTCTACGACGAAACAGCCGACCCCGATCCGGCATTCGCGGCCGCGGAACTCGACCCCTGGATTCGCGACAGAAGCGGCGCAACGATCGTCGTATGGGCTGACCTCAACGGAACTACGATCTTCAAGTTCGGCTCCCCCGCTGATGCCGCATTCGTCACTCAGCTCGCTCTCTCTGATGAGGACGGGATCCTGTCCGGGCCGGTCTCCCTGCCGTCCGGTCCATACATGCTGGCAATACGGCCCGTGATCGGTGACCCGGCTGACACGAGCCGGGGATTCCTTGCAATAGCGAAGCCGCTTGCGCCGTCCCTGCTCTCCGCCGCCGAGCCCGCCCTGCCTCGAACTGCAACGCTATCAAATGAGCCTGCAGCCGACATAACCAGGTGGGACGCGATAAGTGTCCCACCTGGCTACTCTTCGGCGGCAGTCAAACTGAGCGGCTCGGAGGTGCTGGCCGCCGCCACGCTGGATGGCATTGGCGGGACTCCGGTCGGCTACATACAGATCGCGGACCAGAACGAGTGGTACGCCTCGTCGACGAGTGCCATCCGCTACGCTATTCCGCTTGGCTTGGGTCTCGCTTCGTTGATTCTCGGTTTGAGTCTGGGGCTCGTGCTCGGCAAGTTCATCAGCCGCCCGATAGAAGAGTTCGTCAGCTACATGCGCGGACAGGGCTACCTCGCCATCGAAGGACTGCCATTCAAAGAGAAGCTCGACGTCGATCCAGCGCTTCCTGACGAGTTCCGCGAGCTCGCTGGCGTCATCGAAGATCTGCTCGGGCAGCTGCGCGTGAGACAAGCCGAACTGAAACAGGCAAACGAGCTGACGGTTGCAGCCGAGCAGGCCTTCCGGACAGTCGTGAATGACTCGTCCGAGGTGAAGCTGCTCGTGCGGGCGGGCTTCGTTGATATCGCCAACCCGGCCGCTGCGGTGTGTCTTGGTATGCCGCTCGGCCTGATTCTGCAGCAACCAGCGGCCGAACTGCTCAGCAAGATGAACATGCAGCTCGAGGATGGCGAGGTGCTCACGACAGACTCGCTGTTTGAGGTAGCACTCGATCGGCCAACGCTGGTGCGCTGCGACTCACCGACACATACCGAGCGCTGGATGAAGATCACGATCTCGGAAAGCGCATCACCGGACACGTTCCTCCTCACAGCGCGCAACGTGACTGAGGAACACCGTCTTGAGGCACTGCGATCCGAGATCATCTCGCTTGTCTCGCACGACCTTCGCGCTCCTCTGACGGTAATCTCCGGCTACCTTGAGCTGCTCGCGCAGCCGATTCCTGATGAAACCCGGACGAAAGCATCCGATGCCGCGCTCGCCGCTGCAAACAGGATGTCGACACTCCTGGCCGAGCTCATGGAAACAACGCGGGCCGAGCAGGTCTTCGCACCGGCGGCATTCAAGAAGGTCCAGCTCGGCATTCTGGCCGACGAGGTCGCCGAGACTATCCGTATGAGCTCCGGACGCCGCGTCGTGGTGACCAAACACCGCATGGCTCTAGTACTGGGCGACGAGCTTCGGTTGCGCCAGGCGATTGAGAATCTCGCTGGAAACGCCGTCAAACACACGCCCGAGGGAACCGACGTCACTATCACCATCGACGCCACCGAGGAGCGTGGGATCCTGACCGTTGAAGACCACGGGCCCGGTGTTCCCGAAGACCAGCGCGAAGCGATATTCGAGCGCTTTACGCAGCTACAGCGCGTGTCCGGCGATGCGGGCCTCGGCCTCGGCCTCTACATCGTGCGTACGATAGCCGAAAGCCACGGTGGATCGGTACGCGTTGAATCTGCTGAAGGCGGCGGCGCCAAGTTCGTACTCGAGATTCCGGTGGTCCAGAAGTTGAAGCGCGTCGGTGACGACGAGCCTCAGGACTCGGACAAGCCGAGCGCGTAGGAGACGAGCGTCGCACAGAGCTCAGGGAACTCGATTCCGGCGGCGCGTGCTGAATCCGGCAGGAGACTCGTTGCCGTCATTCCTGGGATCGTGTTGATCTCAAGCAGGTAGACGGTCCCGTCGGCAGTCACGATCGTGTCCGCGCGTGACAGTCCCCTGCACCCGAGCGCGCGATGCGCCGCAAGCGCCAGTCGCTGGCACTCCGTGCGCGCCTCAATGCTCACGTTGGCCGGGATGATGTGACGGCTCATGCCGGGGACATACTTGGATTCGTAGTCGTAGAACTCGTTCTCGGGCACGATCTCGAGCGTCGGCAGCGCAAACGGTTCATCCATTCCAAGCACGCCAACCGTCACCTCGGCACCGGGAACAAAGCGCTCAACGAGCACCGAGCGATCGAAGCCGAAAGCCTTCTCAATTGCCGCCGGGAGCTCCTCGGCGTTGTGCACGATCGTCATGCCAACGGATGAGCCCTCGTTTGCCGGTTTCACGACCGACTTCTCGCCGAGAGCCGCGACAATACCCGCGATGTCGACCGGCTCCCCCGCGCTGAGCGCCACGTACTCGGGAGAACGCAGGCCGGCGGCCGCGAAGAGGTGCTTTGACATGACCTTGTCGATCGCGAGCGCGCTGGCGAGCACGCCGGAGCCGATGTATGGCAGGCCGAGGATCTCGAGCAAGCCCTGGATGGTGCCGTCCTCGCCAAAGCGTCCATGTAGGCAGATGAAGGCGACATCGAAGCCGCCTGTGCGAAGCGTATCGATGAACGAGAGATCGGCGGTGTCGATCGCCGTGGGCTCGGCGCCTGCCTCCAAAAGAGCAGCCATCACCTGCTCGCCTGTGTGCAGCGAGACTTCCCGCTCGGCAGATGTTCCGCCGAGCAATACGGCAACTTTACGGCCAGCGATTGAGGCGGCCATCGATACCCCTTTCAACGGGAAGCGCCTAGGCGTGGAAGCCTACACGGTAGAGGTCAAGCAGATTGAGCGCGACAAGCCACAGAATCACGCCGATGAAGGTTGCACCCGCGGCACGCAGAAACGACGACGTCAGCAGGCCTGTGCGATGACCGGCCTCAACCTTCTGACGAGCCACAAGCCACACAACGAGCGCAAGGATCGGACCGAGAGCTACGAGCACGATACCGCCGTACACGCTGAACGCGTACTCGGGCGCCCACAGCGCACCGCCCGCGACCGCGGATGTACGCAGTACAAGAACAGTCGCGACGGCGAGGGTCACCCAGAGGGCAAGATAGACCGAGAACGGCACCCAGCTGACCGAGTGCGGGGCCTCGGCTGGAGCCTCAGGTACGGGCTCGGCTTCAGATTCCGGGGCGGGCGCGGGTTCCGGTGCGGCTTCGGCAACGTCTGCGCTTTCAGCTTCAGACTCCTGGGCTGCTTCGACCGCTGCTTCAGCTTCTAGCTCTTCGGCGACCGCAGCGTCCGGCTCTTCGGCAACCTCTTCGGTTGCTGCCGCCTCAGGTTCGTCCTCGGCCTCTGGCTCAAGAATCGGCAGCTCTACCGCAGTGGCGTCTTCAGACACCTGCGGGTCTTCTATGTTCTCAAGCTCGTCGCTCACAAGGACTCCCTCGGCTCGTCTTCTGCGTCAGTCTAGAGGAGCAGCCGCCGGTCGTAAAACTGCGGTATCGGTGTTATGCAGATTCCATGCTGTTTGGCTGTGGGATAGGTCTTGTTACGACAGATGGACATACTATAGACGTGCCGTAGTACGGCAGAACCTCTCACTGCGTAAGGAAGGTACCTAATGGACAACAACACTCCGGTTCCCGAAGAGGGCCCCGTCGAACCTCTTGTAGACACTCCGCCCGAGGTTGAAGCGCCGGAGGTTCCGGCCGAGATTCCGGTCCCCGACGCGCCTGCGATCGAGCCTGAGCCCGCACCTTACACCTACGCACCGGTGCCGCCCGCTCCCCTGCCAGCGGTCACGACCGCCCCGGCGGCCCCTGTTCGCGTTCCGATGGGCCGCGTCATCGTCGTCGCGCTGCTGGTCGCGCTTGTCTTTGGAGGCGCCGCAGGCGTAGGTGGAGCGTATCTCGGCTCACGCTACTTCAAGACCAACTCCCAGACCCTCACGGTTCTGAAAGGCAACACCGAGGAGGTTATCTCGGCAGCTGCGGCCGTAGCTGTTCCGAGTGTGGTCAACATCGACATCACCGGCGAAGTCGCCAACGAGGGGTCTTCGCTACCCACCGCGCATCCGAGCGTTCCGGTTTCCGGCAACGGCTCCGGCGTTGCGTTCAGGGCGGCCGATGATGGTGGCACGTACATCCTCACGAACGATCACGTGGTCGCCGACGCCAAGACCATCGTGGTCACCGACCCCGAGGGCAACCGGAGCACTGCCACCGTGGTTGGCACTGACCCCGAAACCGACATCGCCGTCGTAAAGGTAGACGCGAAGATCCCGGTGATCGCGACGGGCGACTCCGAGATGCTCTCTGTCGGCCAGGTCGTCGTGGCAATCGGGTCGCCGTTCGGCCTGCAGCACTCAGTCACGTCCGGTGTCGTCTCGGCCATTCACCGCTCACTGCTCGATGGCTCTGGTACGACCTATCCACTTGTCGACGTGATCCAGACCGATGCGGCGATTAACCCCGGCAACTCCGGCGGCGCGCTTATCGACCGCGCAGGGGCGCTCATCGGAATACCCTCGGCCATCTACTCAAGCAGCGGCGCCAATGACGGGATCGGCTTCGCGGTACCCGTGAACGCGGCCCTGAGAGTGGCCGACGCCCTCATCAAGACCGGCTCGGTCGAGCATCCCTTCCTCGGAATATCGGGCCAAACAGTCGATGCCCCGTTTGCGGCGACCGAGAACCTTCCGGTCAACGAAGGCGCATACGTCGTTGAGACCACCAAGGGAACCGAAGCCGAGAAGGCCGGCCTGACCGAGGGCGACATCATCGTGAAGCTTGATGATACAAAAATCCGCTCGATGGACGACCTGATTCTCGCCGTTCGGCGCAAGGCGGTCGGCGACACCGTGACGCTGTCGCTCTACCGCGACGGCAAGCTCATCGAGGTCGAGATGAAGGTCGGTATCAAGCCGAACAACTTGTAGATTCCAAGTCGCAAGATCAAGAAAGGGCGCCTCATTGGGCGCCCTTTCTGCTGTCCGGCCGATGCGCTAGCCGCGGTGCCGCTTGCTGTAAAGAACGACCGCAACAACCCCCGCGCCAAGAGCCGCAACAAGTGCGCCCCATGCCCAGAGTGGCATCCCGGTCTGCTGGACTGTCTCACTTGCGTCCTGAGCATCGGCCTTCTCTTCTGCCGAGGAGTACACGGTCTTTGTAACCGAAACCATGGTCGTCGTCGGAACATCGACACCGGCCTTACTTGCGAGCTCTTCAGGCACCGAACGGTAGTAGAGCGCAGCGGTCACCGTGATCGGTCCCTGGCTCATAGTGAAGCTGTAGTCATTGCTGACCGATTCCCTCGGCGGAATTCGATCATCGCTATGTATTGAGGTCGCATCCCACAACTCGGCGGGGTAGTTGCCGTCCTTATCCTCCAACACCGTGCCGAAATCGCGCCGCTCCTTCATGAGCTCCTCGCCCGCAGTATTGACGGCAGTGACCTCCAGCCACATCTGGCGCACCTCGGTAAGTCCCGTTGGGATGTAGTGGCCAGCGCCGACGTTGGTGATAATCGTGTTGAGCTCGGCCTTCTCACCGGCTGCGATGGTGTCCTCAACCTCAAGATCGAGCGTGGCTGCGGCCTTCAGGCGCTCCTCGGCAAGATCAGCGTCACCGAGCGCAACGTTACCGCCAACAAAGGTCATCGTGTAGATATGATCTCTGGTGGGGCCCATTGCTGCGGCCTTCCCTGGATTCGGTTTGGTCACACCAGGGCCGGGCGTCATGTGGCAGTCCTGACAGACGATGCCCTCTGTGGCATACGGCCCGTTCTTCCACTCTGTGTACGTCGTCTCCAGGTGCATGCCGTTCACGGGATGGTTGACGTTGTGGCAATTCCCGCAGAACTCGGCGCTGCGATGAAATGCCGAGTATGCGGTGCTGTGTATCGGGGAAACCGCGTCGTCGAACTGCGCACGCTTGGTCCCATCGGGCTCAAAAGCGATCGAGACGTTGCCAGGCGTTGCACCTTCGGTCCCTGTTACCTGATGGCACATGTCGCACCCAACGGATTCCTTTGCCACCGCCGAGAGATTGCCGGTCTTCTGCTCGCCTGACATGGTCGCTATCGGGCTATGGCAGCTATCGCAGAACGCCCCGAGTTCGCCGTTGGTGGCCTTGTTCGCGTCTTCGAGTTTAGCGAGGTACAGCGGGTCGCTGATCGCCTGTGCGTGCATCGAAGGGCGCCACTGCTCGAGAAGCGCTGCATGGCACCCGCAACTCGTTGACGGCTGAAACGCTGAACTCGGAGCCTCAGGAAGTGCCACTGCGCTCGAAGAAACAGCGGCCAGAAGTAGTGCGCTGGCTACAAGAACGAACCGAAGCTTAAGACTCATAACTCCTCCTTGGCGGAAAGGCGCTCGCATGTCGACTCGACTATTACATACCCGGAGGGACGATGCTGACGGGCCGCAGCGGGTAGAATAACCCTGCGCGACGGCCTTGAAGTCGCGCGCACCCTCGAGAGGAGAACTCATGGTTGAGATGTCCCGTTGCAAAGGTTGCGGCTACTTCCACGTCGGCCCGGCGCCTGACGTTTGCCCCGTATGTGGCGCGCCGCAGTCCTTCTTCCTGCCGTACGAAGGCGTCGGAGATCTGACCGGCACCAAGACGCTCGAGAACCTCAGGGCCGCCTTCGCCGGCGAGTCACAGGCCAACCGCCGCTATACGCTCTTCGCCCGGATCGCCCGGCTTGAGGGCAATGAAGAGGCTGCAGCCGCGTTCGACCATGCTGCTGCCGAGGAGACCGCGCACGCACTCGGTCACCTCGCATACATGAGCGGGTTCGGCTCAACCGAGGACAACCTCCGCGCCGCAGCCGAAGGCGAGAATTACGAGACCGTCGATATGTACCCCACGATGGCCGCAGATGCCGAGGCCGAGGGATACGCCGACATCGCGTCGTACTTCCGCGCCGTCGGCTCCTACGAGCGCAAGCACCGCGACGAGTACAAGAAAGCGCTCGGCGAGGCGTAAGTGACTAACAGCACCCGCGACATCAAGAGCCTGGATCTCCACGGAATCGAAAGTGCGCTGTCCGATCTTGGCCAGCCAGCGTTCCGCGTGCGCCAGGTCGTGCGCTGGCTCTACGGTCGGGGTGTTGCAGGATTCGATGAGATGACGGACCTGCCGGGGGCCCTGCGTGTGGAACTCGCCGCGCGCTACTCCCTCGGCAGGCCGACTCTCTCGGCCAAAGAGGTCTCCGCCGACGGCACGCGCAAGTATCTGTGGGAACTGCACGACGGCACGACCGTTGAGAGCGTCGGGATACCAGCCGGCGACCGACTCACGGTTTGCTTCTCGACCCAGGCCGGATGTGGAATGGGGTGCACGTTCTGCGCGACCGGCCAAAGCGGACTCACGCGCAACCTGACGCCTGGCGAGATAGCCGACCAGGTGCTTGGCGTGGCAGCCGACATGGCGGCACGGGTCTCAAACGCGGTTGCAATGGGCCAAGGCGAGCCGTTTGCCAACTACGAGCCGACGCTCGCAGCGCTTCGGTTTATGAACTCTCCGGACGGTATGGGCATCGGTGCCCGACATCTCACTGTCTCTACCTGCGGTCTGCTGCCGGGGATCCGCCGCTTCTCTGCTGAGCCCGAGCAGTTCACACTGGCGGTCTCGCTGCACTCGGCGGTACAGGCGACGCGAGACGCGATGATGCCCGGCCTGAAAGGCTACCCTCTCGGGCAGCTGCGCGAGGCACTTGCGATGTACGGCGTGCGCACAGGCCGCCGCCCGACGCTGGAGTACGCGCTCGTTGCCAACACCAATGACTCCGACGCTGAACTCGCCGCGCTAGTCACCTTCTGTAGGGGCCTGCTCTGCCACGTGAACCTCATCCCGGTGAACCCGGTCGAAGGCTCGGGTGCTCGCCGTCCCGACGATTCACGCGTGAAGGCGTTTGAGATGGCGCTTGCCTCGACCAACGTCGAGTGTTCGGTGCGAACCGAACGTGGCGCCGACATCAGCGCCGCGTGTGGTCAGCTCCGGCAAAGGCACCTCGCCTAGGGTTGATCGGGCACATTCCGCCGAGCGCAGGGCAGTCCTCGCATGCGCCGGCCGTGTACGCCGAGAGTGGCTCGAACCGGCCTGCAGAGATCTTGTCGACGGTTGCGAGCAGACCTTCCTCGATGACGGCCGCACCGTCCACCCCGAAGTCGAACCTGGTCTCTCGGCAATCCCGCTCCACCTCGACGAACCGCACGCTCACGAGCTGCGCGCCCGACTTCAGGACCGCAAGCGCGTAACACTCCGCCTGCGCTCGATACCGTTCGGTAGCCTCCTCGATGGTCAGCGCGCTCGCACCGGTCTTGTAGTCGACGACGATCGCCTCGGCGCCATGCCATGCAAGCAAGTCGATGTTGCCTCGCAGCAGCGTCTCGCCGAGCTTGAGCACGAACGGGCACTCCCGATGCGTGCGCTCCGCTCCTGCGACCGAGCGGGCTGTCTCGCTGCTGAGATATGCCTGCACGGCCGCGTTGAGCCTGTGCACGTCCGTCGAACCAAGTGCGTTGGCACGCGCGATTGCCTCTATGCGCTCGGCCGGTGGCGCTTCCGTCGTCGAGAGCTGGAGTGCGGCATGTACCGCGCTCCCGAAGCCGAGAGGACCAGCGTCGCCCGGCGTCTCAGGCGTCTTCAGCCGGGCAACCCGCGTCGCGTAGAACTTATAGGGACATGCGTGGTACACCGACAAACCGGTGTACGACACATTCCTGGGCATGCTAGCGGGCACCTCAGGAGGCGGCTGGTCGTCGCCGACAGGCAACACGATCGACTCCCTTGAATCTCCCGGCTGGCACAGCGACGGCTCGGGAATCGGCATGCTCTCAACGTGGATTGCGATCTTCGCCAACGCCCCAAGTTCGACTTCCCCCCCGAGCTGCTCCGCCGGGTCGGCACTGTGCGCGGCCCTGCGCAACTTGTCGATGGCGCACGAGCCCTCGGCCGCCTTCGCTGGATCCACCGTCGCGCTCATGATCAGGCACTCACGCGCTCGCGTACACGCCACGTACAGGAGCCTGTCGGCCTCCGCGATGTCTTCGGTCGCCTCGGCGTCTTTGATCTGCGTGAATGTAGTGCTCTCGACCGACTTCCCGTCCGGAAGCAGGCTCTTGGGCACTTTGATAGAGAGCACCGGGCTGGAGTCCCTGCTAAGCAGGAGCTCGCCGCAACCGTCATTGCCGCCTGACGCGAGGTCGGCAACGACCACCACCGGGAACTCGAGACCCTTCGCAGCGTGAATACTCATGATTCTCACCGCGTCGATGCCCTCACCGGTCAGCGTAGCCTGCTTCTCAGGCGCCAGGCTCCGATGCAGCGCTATGTACTCAAGGAAGCCGCCTAGATCCCCCGAGGAGCGCCGCTCGTACTCCTCGGCCAAACGGGCGAGCTTGAGGATATTCGCCCAGGCCCGGGGACCGTCAGGCCCGGAAGCGAAGAGCGTGAGGTCGTAATCAAGCCGCTCGCACGCGTCGTGAACGAGTTCGGCGATTCCCTGGCGACCACGATTACGCCTGAGCCATTCAATTGCCGAGACCACCCGGACAAGCGTCGCCTTCTCGGCGGGCTCAAGCGCGAGCGATTCGGGTGTGGCGAGCACATCCCACAGCCGACCACGACGGGCCGCCGCCGCAATCCGGAAGAGCGAATCCTCGCTCAGCGCACTCAAGCGCCCGGCGAGCACTTTCATAAGCGCCTCGTCGTTGCGCGGATTGTCGGTGACCGAGAGAAGCGATGTGAGCTCATCGACCTCAGGACGATCGAAGTACGTGCCACCCGAAGCCACGTAGACGTCGAACCCCTCGCCGCGCAGCGCGGTCTCGATACCCTCGGAACGGCCTTTCATCGCTCGCACCAAGATGACCATGTCACCCTGAGGTACGCCCGCCGCCCGAAGCGATGCCAGCTGCGCAGCTATGGCCGAAGCCTCCATCGCACGCCTGTCTCCAACGGGCGCTTTGCGGCTGTCGGTGAGTAAGAACCGAACGCGCGACTCCCCCGCTGGCCACGTCTGTGTCTCCTGCTCTTCCCGGCTCGCCGCAAGCCGCACGAAATCACCACCGAAGAAGGTGGTGGAGTCGAATATCTCGTTCACCGCCTCGATCACGTCCCTGTGCGAGCGGTAGTTGGCGCGGAGGATATGAACCGCTGGTGCCGACTGAGAAAGCGAACGAAAGACCTCGACGTCGGCGTGCCTGAACCGGTAGATGGATTGCTTGTCGTCCCCAACAGTCAGCAAGTCGTCTGACGAAAGCGCTCTAGCGATGCGCAGCTGTAACGCGTTGGTGTCCTGGAACTCATCGATCATCACCAGCCGGAACGCCTCTTGATACCGGGCCGCGATTTCCGGACGCGATTCAAGCAGGGATGCCGTCTTGAGTTGTAGGTCCTCGAAGTCGAGCACACCCTGCTCTGCTTTCGTTTCCTCGTACCGCGCATCGAATGCGGCGACGACACGAAGAAGCGCCTCCTCATACGGCGCCGCAACGACCTGAGCGAGCCCTCCACTCGCCTTCGCGACGAGCGCCTGTGCGGCCTCGGCATGCTCCTTCACACTCTGCGACCCCTGGCGCCTGAAGGCGGCCTCACCGAGCGCCTGAAGGGCTGTACGGGCTTCCATAGCGCGATCAACCGAGCCGAGATACGCCCGGAGCGCCACAGCGCACCCGATTGCCGAGTCGGCGCCAGCCTCGATGGTCTTGGTGGCACCAAGTGTGGGGTACACCTCGGCGATACTCTCGAACTCGGCGCACCACTCGCGCACGTCGCGGTCGCTCGGAACTAGCGCAAGCTGAACATCCGACACCACGCGGCCCATCGAACGCAGCGTGCCATGCGCCGACGCGACCATCGAGGCGATGCGCGATGCGCCCAGGTCCAGGACGAGCTGCTTGACTCCGCTGTCAGTTGTCATCAGCGCGCGGGTCGCGGACTCGAACGCTTCTTGCTCCAGGATGCCTGCCTCCACCTGGGTCACGACCGAGAACCGCGGGTCGAGCCCCGCATCAAAGGCGTAGCGCCTGAGAATCTTCGTACACATGCTGTGAATCGTTGAAACCCACGCCTGCTCCACCTGGCGCGCCTCGGCACCCCGCCCCTCAGCCAAAAGCGCCCCGCGGACGCGCTCGGCGATCTCCCCGGCCGCCTTGTCGGTGAAGGTGACCGCGAGGACGTCCGTCACACCGCACGGTCCGAGGGGGATCTCGCCGAGAACAGCCGCTACGAACCTGGCGACGAGCACGCGGGTCTTGCCCGACCCCGCAGCCGCAGCAACAAAGATGTCCCCCGCCCCCGCGTGAACCACGGCGTCTTGCTCCGGAGCAAGTGACATCTTCATGATTGCCTCCCCCCGCACACTGTTGCCGCACTGCAGTACGCGCAGGCTGACTTACTTACCGGCTCAGCAGGTATGCGCCCGGCGCGAATCCCGGCCACGGCCTGCTCGGCCCGCTCAATAGCCGATTTGAGCACTTCATCGAACTCCGCGTCGTCGCACATGTCATTGCCCGCCAGACCCTCAAGTCCCGCTTGGTCGGCTCGATAGAATCCGCGATCGCCGCCGTACTGCATGCTGCGATACAGCCCGCCGAGGAGCCGACGCCCAAGTCTCTCGGCAGCCACAAGGCCATAGAGCGGCAGCTGCACCAACCGCTTCTTCTCAAAGTCGGACTTCTTTGAGACCGCAGCCCCCGTCTTGTAGTCGATGATGACCACTCCTGACTTGGATGCGTCTATGCGATCAATGCGTCCCCTGAGGAAGAAGCTTCCAATTTGTACTGGGGCATCATCTTCCCCCATCCCGAAGGAGAACTCATGAGCGATCGGCTCGAAACCGGGCAAGAACGTCGCGTCTCGTTTCATGATGCGCTCGCTGCTAGCCACCGCCGAGAGCAGCATCTCATCTTCCAGGAGCGTCGATGCTGCACTGCTCGCCGCCAACGCTTCGGCCGCGATTCTGGCGTACCGCGACAAAGCTTCAGGGGTGTTCTCCGGGGTGATTCTGCCAAGCGCGCTCTCCGTACGATCGTCATACACACGCTTCATGATGTCGTGCGCCAACCGGCCCTTCTCGAGCGCACCCATCTCCTCATCAAGCGGCGCTGCGCCCAGTACCCGCTGGTAGAACCAGCCGAACGGACACGCTAGATACCCCTCGATCTCGCTAGCCGAGAAGGTATCGCGGGCCGCAAGTTCAGCTGTCAACTCCGTGCTTAGGCAGCCAGCGCGGGGCCTCGTCCGCCAGCGTGCGGCGCTAACCCGCGGCTCTGTGCTCTCCCCTACCAACGCCAGCGCGCGGAGCCTGCGCCGCTCGGCAAGTGGCGCGTCTTCTGTCTCAGTGAGGTCCCCGAGCTCGAGCCTGCGCACCGGCAGCTCGCGGCCGCCGTACGGCATGCCGGACACGGGGTCGCGGTACAGGTCGAGGAACTCCTCCCAGAGCGATGACGCCCTGACGGGACGCCCGTCGTCATCGCAGACCATCCTGCTCAGCACGAGGCGCTCGCGGGCACCTGTGATCACCTGGTAGAAGAGGAGTCGCTCGGCGTCGGCATCAATTCGCGACGACATGTCGATGCCCGCCGAGAGGAGGTCGGCTGCAAGCTCAGGCGAACTCAAGGCATCCTCGGATGGCAGCGCCGGGAACTCCCCTGCGTTCAGCCCACCGAGAATCACGACAGCAAATCGCCGGGAGCGCGCCCTTTCGGCGCTCATTACCTGCACGCGATCGCTGCGGGTCGCATCTGGCTTAAGAGTGACGCGCGCATCGCCGAGGATACGAAGCACCTCGATGGCGCCAGCGTCTCCACCACCGAGCGTGGCGATTTCCTGGATGGCCGCCATGACCGTGCGCTGCGCGGCGGCGTCGACCATCCCGCGATCATCGAGAATCACGGCCGGCCCATGCGCCGAGCGAAGCATGTCCGCTACCAGCCATCTCCAACCATCGACGGCGGATGGGTCGACGGGTGCGCCTGCGAGCTCACTGGCTCGCTCAAGCAGTAGGCGCGTACGTGGACCCACAGTGAGCGCCCGCGTGAAGACCGCCCGACCGACCAATACACGGCTGCGACGCAGCGCCTCGTCGACCGAATCGACTTCTGCCGAGTCAGCCCAAGAGTAGCCACTCCTTAGAAATCCCATGAGATCGGCTCGATGCTGCCCGCCGCAAAGATAGCCGAGGAGAAGCACCAGTGCCCGGCCCAAGCCCGTTCCTGCGGCTTGGATCTGGGCGTCGATATCAGCGGGAACGCCCGCTTCACGGAAAGCATTGACGAGACGGGTAACGTGGCCCTCAGGGTTCCTGAAGACAACAGCTATGTCACCGTACGAGCTGCCAGATATTGCCAGTTCTTGTACTTCCCGGGTGATTCTAGCCGCTTCACCGGACGTTCCGGCCGCCCCAGAAAGCGTGACCGAACCGCTTGAGCCATCAGGCCCGATCTCCTCCCCACTGAAGAACAGCCGCTGCCCGACCGAGCGCAACTCCGCGTTCTCGTGTGGGGCATCATCAACGACCACAAGTCGCGCTCCGTCGATATCCAGGAGTTCACCCACGACCGATGCGGCTGCGGTTGTGGCCGGATGCCCATCTACCCACGTTAGAGCGACACGAGTATCCACATCAAGCGCTGCACAGCGCCTGATGAAGGCGGCCTGGGCAGGCGTGAAACTCGCAAACCGGTTGATTGCGATAAGGCTGGGCAACGCGTCAGCTGCAAGCGTCATCGAAAGCAACCTGTGCGCCTCAGGGGGCTCAACGAGATCAGATTCCCTGAGCGCATCGGCATAGGCGTCTACCAGGCCGAGAAGCTCCCTAGCGGCACGCCCGTGCGCGACGGCGGCCCGATAACCGTCTAAGGACAGCGACTCCCCCGCCCTCTGCACCACAGACTCAAACAGTCGCGCAAAGCCCGGGCGCGCGGCTGAGCGGGCCAGCACGCTCAGATCAGCCACCGAGAGCACCTTGTTGATAATGAGCAGGCGCTGCGTGGGGCGAACGAGCGCTCGTCCGTCGCCGTGAAGACCCCAAAGCGAGTCCAGGTACCGATCGAATTGCAGAATACTGACACTGAGCGATGATCCGCTATACGAGAATTCGTCCTCGGCCCGATCTACCTCAGGTGCGGATGGTAAGAGAAGCAGCGGGGCCTCACCACGCAGAACAGCCTCACGAATCGCTTCGTGAAGCTCTCCTGTCTTCCCAGCATTAGCGCCACCTGTGACGATCGTAAGACCCACGATACCGCTCCCCTCAATGTGACCAAAGGAAGCGTAGCATGCAGGTCTGACGTCAGGGCATCATCACCGTGCGTGAGTACTTCTGCACGCCCTCGCGTAGTTCGCGGACTTTGCGCCAGGCGACTTCCTCTTCACGCCCAAGATAATGGTCCATGCGTGAGCCAACCATCTCTGCAGCCCTTTCAGCGCGATCCGCTACTGCCCGAGCAGTATCTGCAACTCGCAGCGCCTCATTTGCCAGGCGCTGGCGTGTGCGGGTGCCACTATCCGGCGCGAACAGCAGGCCCAACAGGACGCCGCCCGCAGCTCCGACGAACATACCAATGACAAAATATTCCAGTCGGCGGTGACGCATCACTCATCGTCTCCTTCCGGGACCTCGCTCTCGGTGAGAACGCGCATGATTCGCTCCAAGTCGCTCTCATCGACGAAGTCAATCTCGATTTTGCCCTTCTTCGCGGTCTGACGAACACGAACATTCGTCATTAGCAAACGGCGCAGCTTACGAGCCACAACCTTGTATGACTTCGGGGAAACCGGCCGAGGCGTGCGCTCGCCCTGCCCGGCGGCTATCAGACGAGCAAGGTTCTCTGCATCGCGAACTGATAGGCCGTCATCGATGATCTTATGAGCGAGGCGGGTCCTCGGAGCGTCGCCAGGGAGCGAGAGCACCGCGCGTGCGTGGCCGGCGGTGAGCTTACCCTCGTACATCAGCTCCTGAATCTCCTCAGGAAGGTCCAGGAGTCGCAAGGCGTTTGTCACGGCAGACCGCGACTTTGAAACCCTGTCAGCCAACTCGGACTGTGTCATCGAGTACTCTTCGATCAGACGCTTGTAGCCGCGAGCCTCCTCTATTGCATTCAGGTCCTGACGCTGAAGATTCTCTATGAGTGCAAGAGCCAGCGACTCAGTCTCAGTCGAAGCCATTACGCGAACCGGCACCTTCGTGAGACCGGCTAGCCGCGAAGCCCTCCAGCGACGCTCTCCTGCAATGATCTGGTATCCCTCTGCATGCGGCCGCACGATGATCGGCTGCAGCACGCCAACTTTGGCGATGGAGTCCGCGAGCTCTTCGATGCCGGTCTCCTCCATGGCAGTACGGGGCTGATTCGGGTTTGGGGAAACCATGTCGATAGGGAGCTCAGTCGGTTCTCCGCCTGAGAATTCATGGCCTGCCCCAGGGATGAGGGCCGAAAGGCCTCTTCCGAGTCCGCGCTTAGCCACGGCTGATCACTTCCTTCGCTAAACTACGGTACGCGACGGCGCCGCGCCCGTTCGGGTCATAGATGGTCACAGGCTGGCCGAAGCTCGGTGCCTCAGAGAGCCGAACACTGCGAGGAACGACGGTTTCGAACACAGTCTCGTCGAAGAAGTCCTTTACTTCCTCCACGACCTGCTGAGAGAGTCTCGTTCTTCCGTCAAACATGGTCATAAGGACACCGAAGACCTCAAGCTTCGGGTTCAAGTGTGTCTTGACCAGCTTAAAGCTCTCAAGAAGCTTGGAGAGTCCCTCGAGGGCGTAGTACTCGCACTGGACTGGGATGATCACACCATTCGCCGCGGAAAGGGCGTTTACCGTCAGAAGTCCGAGTGACGGGGGACAATCGATGATGATGAAGTCGAAATCGTCTAGCACTGACTCAAGAACACTCTTGAGCTTGGTTTCGCGGCTGAAGGCGGATACGAGCTCGATCTCCGCGCCGGCAAGCTGAATCGTAGCTGGTACAACGAAGACATTCGGGACTTCAACTGGCTCGATCAACTCTTTGAGGGGAGTATCGCCAAGAAGCGCGTTGTAGATGCACTCCTCCCGCTGGTTCCGATTAAGCCCGAACCCAGAGGTAGCGTTACCTTGTGGATCCAGGTCGACAAGTAGAACACGCTTGCCTTCGTCGCCGAGGGCAGCCGTAAGGTTCACAGCGGTTGTGCTCTTACCGACGCCCCCTTTTTGGTTCACGACGGCCAACACGCGCGTCGGAGGAGAACCACTACCCCGGCTCTCCGTACCTGACACAGGTGTATCGGACACAACGCCTCCTCCCGAACGGGTACTCCAGCGAAGTATATGCGAACCGACTGCTGATAGAAAGGCTAAGCAAGCGGGTGTCGCTGGGCCATGCCACTTCTGCGCGGTAATTCAAGCTTTGGCTTGCCGGTTCTGGCGTACGAAATGATCGCTCGCTTCTCTCCGCCAGGAAGTTCGAGAGATATCGTCTCAACTCGCGACATTCCACATTGCTTGCCGGCAGAGTCCGCGCGTAGAACCTCTTCTGAATCAATATCGCCCTTCATGGCGATAAGTCGTCCGCCCTTGGAAAGGAGGGGAGAAGCAAGCTCAATGAGGGAAGGGAGCGACGATACTGCTCGCGCAACCACGTACCGGTAGCCATGCCGGTCATGGAGCGCAATTTCTTCTGCGCGCTCAGCCAGTACAACGACATCTAGACGAAGGGAAGTTGCCGTACGGTCGAGGAATGAAGCCTTCTTCTTAACCGACTCCGCCAAGGTGGTGTCCCAGCCAGTGAGGATGCGCAGGCAGAACCCGGGATACCCGGCGCCAGACCCAATGTCTATGATTCGACCCGGCTCAAGCTTCTCCAGGATCGGGACGACAGTAGCTGAGTCGGCTATATGGAGGCGCAATACTTGGTCACGCTCAGTCACCCTAGTGAGATTCATGCGGACGTTCTCATCCAGCACCGCATTTGTATGGGCCGCTAGCAGCTCCGCCTGGGTGTCGGTTGCTGTAACTCCGACTGAAGCGAGCGCGACTAGAACTTCCGCCGAATCAATGAGTTCGATGCTTTGATGTTTCACGTGAAACCTCGCCGTCGTGGCTGTCCGGTGATTTCGCGCCATCAACAAAATGTTTCACGTGAAACATCCTGTTGAGAGCTGCTGCGCCGCACATTCGCCAAGAACCCACGAGTCATGAACTCTTGGCAAGAGACGGGGTATGGTAGATCCCGTCGGGGGAATGGTAACAGAAAGGGACGCCCACTGGGCGCCCCTTGTACTACGGAAACCACCGTCACCCTATTTGGGGTGAACAACCACCTGGCGAAATGGCTCGTCACCCTCGCTGACCGTGGTGACCCTCTTGTCATTCCTCAACACCATGTGGATCACCTTGCGCTCAAAGCTGGTCATCGGACGCAGCTCGACCGGGCGGCCCTGACGGGCCACTCTATCGGAAGCGCGCCGGGCGATCTCCTCAAGCTTCATCCGACGACGATGACGATACCCTGAGACATCAACAACGATGGGGAAGCGTCGTTCGATCTTCCGGTTTGTAATCGCAGAGACGAGAACCTGCAGCGCATCCAATGTCTTCCCATGACGACCAATTAGGATGCCAAGGTCGTCTCCGACGATATCTAGGATGATCTCGTTCTCATCACCTTCATACTCTTCGATCTCAGAATCGATACCGAGTGGCGTGATGATGCTGTTCACGACCCCAACTGCGGTGTCGGCGATGGCATCGAGCTCCTCGTCGGAGAGCTCCGCAGGAGACACAGAGTCATAGCCACCCCGATTGACCTCATCGGAGCCGGTGTCATCGTTGATCTCATCGGGCTCGTCTTGATTAGCCTCCATCGGGGGGACGAAGCCAGGCTTCAACCACACCCGAACCTTGGCGGGCTTGGAAGACCCAAACAGGCCCCTGCCCCCTTCTTCGAGCACCTCGTATTGAACAGCGTCCTGCTGCACTCCCATTTCCTCGAGAGCGGCATCAATAGCTTCAGGCACCGAAGGTCCCTCGAAAGTAGTTTCCTTGATGATCATCTATTCGGCTCCCTCGTTACGGGCGTACATCTTCTGCATTATCCACTGCTGGCCGATCTGTAGCAGGCTGGAGGTCACCCAGTAGACAAGGACTCCGGCGGGGGAGACCCACCCGAACCACAGCATCATCACAGACATATACAACGCGATGTTCTTCTGCGACTTGTCGGTACTGGGCTGCATCCTTTGGGGGAGATAGACACTCAACCCGAACATGATCACAAGAAGCACGTAAGGTATCACTGCAACAAGACCTTGGGCCTCGAACATCTTCTGCGGTGTTAGAGTAAGGTCTGGAAGAATTATCCAGAACTTCTTCTGCGCAATGGCTTCAACCGCGGGCAGCGAGTCAATGTGCTCCAGAAGTCGGCCGAGGACCACAGTCTTCTGGCCGTCAATGGTCTTTGTGGTTGAACCGAGCATCTGGAACAACGCAAAGAAGATCGGCATCTGCAGGAGCAATGGCAAGCAGCCACCGAGTGGATTGACTTTATTTTCCTGATAAAACTTCAGCGTCTCTTCTTGGAGCTTCTCTTTGTTGTCTTTGTATTTCTTTTGAAGCTCTTTGATTTTCGGCTGGATCCGCTGTAGTTCATAGGTCGACTTCGTCTGCTTGATAGTAAGTGGTAGCAGCACGACGCGGATTGCCAAGGTCAGCAAGACAATAGCCACGCCCCAGTCATTCACATACTTATAGAAGAAACTCAGAACATCGAACAAGAACTTGATAATTGGGTCGAGCACAGGGGACAACCTCCTCAGTCAGGCACGATGGCCAGGAATACTCGCTTGTATGCCACTCCGGCGGTTCCGGGGGTCTTCTCTTTTCACTCTTCTATCTACCACACGCGCGCGATTATGAGAAACCGCCAACACTAATAGACTATAGCCCGCCGTTGTTCTTGGTCGGAGGAACTGGATCCAACCCGCCTGGATTCCAGGGGTGACACCTACCGACCCGCTTCAGGGCCAACCACCCGCCGCGTATAACCCCGTGGCGCTCTATCGCCGTCACTGCGTAGGCTGAGCATGTCGGCGCGAACCGACACGTAGGCGGAAAGAGTGGTGATACGAACCGCTGATATGCCTTGATCGGAAGAGTGACGATACGCCTGAGGGGGTTCATTGGAGTATCTCAGCTTTCCGGAGGGCCTCAAGGACATCACGGTCGACATCACTTGATGGTGCGTCCGCAAGACCAGCTCGTGAAACAAGGGCTACATCAAAACCCGGCCACGGCCCCCCAAGCCTGCTGCACGCGGCCCGGAGTACCCGCTTGCAGCGATTCCTGAGCACGGCGTTTCCGAGCTTCTTTCCGGCAACAAAAAGCACGCGACCTGTACCGCAGTCGCGCGCCTCTGGTGTCGGGAGTCCTAAGACGAGTACACGTCTGCTGGTCCCGCGTTGCCCTTTCGAAAAAAGGCTATCGATGTCGGCCGAGGCCTTGATCGTTTGCATCATGTCCCGCGCCTTCATCCGGGCGGGAATAGTTGCTACGCAGCGCTCGGCGTAAGAACCCGACGGCCCTTGCGGCGACGTGCGGCGATGATGGCCCGTCCGCCTCTGGTTGCCATGCGTGCGCGGAAACCGTGCGTCTTTGCACGCTTCCGATTGTTCGGCTGGTATGTGCGCTTCACAAGATCCTCCGTTCGAGACACCCGAGTAGACGCCCGGGCGCTAAGGCTCGTGATTATACCGACCTGCCTGTAATAGTGTCAAACAAGTGCGTGCTGAGATCATCACTCAGGACTTTCCATAGTCATGTCGGTTGTTTTCCTTCTGCAGGCATGAAAATAGTCGTGAAATTGTGGATAGTGTGGAAAACCCAGGATTCACGAGTGTGAAAGCTGTGGATAACTCTCTGGCGCTCGTTGTTCCCTTGGGGTCCCTCTGTTAGAATCAGCGCTGTTTCCACAGGGCTGGATATGCCTCGGTTCACCTTGAAAACAGCCTGGTAATGACCTCTTTGGGGCTCCTTCCAGGTATTGACGTACGGACAGGTGTTCGGTTTTCCACAACCTCTTCCGTTAGCGGATCCCGGGTTGGGCGTGCTGTCCACAGAATCCGTACGGAGAACCTGCTTTCGGCGTTGCCTGGAAGGGTCGAACAGCCGCAAATAGCGTCCAACCTGCGTGTTTTGATTATCGCAGCTTCAAACGGCGCCGATGTTCTCCACAGATGTGGAAAGTATTGTGGATAAGTCGTAAAGCACCAGGTGAGCGGCTTCCACAAGGAGTGCCTACAGTCTCACTCCAGCGTTGTGGATACGGCATCTACCAGCACGTTAATCTGACAGCCTTCAAATCACCTTTGTTGATAAATCTGTGGACTAGAGAGGGGGAGGCGTTGAAATCATTCTTTGATGGTGGCTCTACCAATACTGCTAGTGCACCGAAGCCGACCCTTGCAGCCGCAGAGGTTCGGTTGAGCGAGACTCCGATGCTCTCGCAGACGGCGCGGGCATCCTCGGCGCGAGTTGCGATCTATGACTCACTCACGTCCTCTCCGAGAGTTGAGGACGTAGCGGGTTCGGATGCGCGTGCTTTTGTCGAGGCCCTTTCCTCACGCACATATCAGTTGTCGCACGAGTGCGGCGGCTCTTTGCCTTATATGGTCATCCGTGAGGTTGTTGAGAATCTCATCCACGCCCACTTCGCTGAGGTGGTCGTGACGATTCTTGATGCCGGGAATACGATCCGGTTCGCAGATCAAGGACCTGGTATCCCCGACAAAGAGCGTGTGTTCATGCCGGGGTTCTCAACTGCAACACAGGATATGAAGAGTGTGATCAAAGGTGTTGGCTCTGGGCTTCCGGTTGCAAAAGAATGCCTCACCTTCTCTCGCGGCATGATCACGATCGAAGATAACCTCGGACAAGGTTGTGTGGTCACGATTCATTTGGACCCAGAGCCTGAGGTGGTTGAACCTGACGAGCTGTCTCTTGATAGAGACGCTGCTGCCCCACGACTCAGTCTTAGGCAGAAACAAGTCTTGTCATTGGTTCTCGAGCTGGGCTCAGTGGGCCCATCGGTGGTATCGAAAGAACTCGGTGTTGGTTTGTCGACCGCTTACCGGGATCTGGCATCACTAGAAGAGTGTGGGTTGATTATTTCTGATGAGAACGGCAAGAGGGTACTCGCACCTCTCGGTGTGAGTTCTTTGGATTCACTCTTCAACAACTGATCCGGGGGATGACGTGCAAGACGTTCAGGAATTATGGGACAAAACCCTAGCCGTGGTTCGCGGTGAATTGAATACACCAACATTCAAGACGTGGTTCGAGAACACGGCTCCTCTTGGAGTGATTGACGATACCTTGGTTGTCTCCGTGCAGAATGAGTTCGCTCGTGATTGGTTGGAGTCCAGATACTCAGGGCTTCTCTCGTCTGCGCTGGCTCAAGTGGTTGGCAAACCAATGGGTGTTTCTTTCCGTGTTCCCTCAGACACCACAGCACTTGAGGTGTCGGTGGCTCCAGTCAGCAATCCCACAGGAATGCCTGATCTTGAGGAAGTTGAACAGAAGAGAGTAAAGGAAGCTACCGAGGGGGACTTCAACCCGAAGTACACGTTCGACTCGTTTGTCATGGGCACATCCAACCAGTTCGCGTACCACGCTGCGTTGGCTGTAGCAGAGACGCCGGGTGGCGCCTACAACCCGCTATTCATCTATGGCGGCGTCGGTCTCGGGAAGACTCATCTTCTACAGTCAATCGGCCACTACGTGAAGACAAGCTTCCCGCACATGCGGGTGAAGTATGTCTCCACTGAGCAATTTACAAACGACTTCATTAACTCGATCGGTAACAGAGATAAGAGCCGGATCGAGGGTTTTAGGCGACAGTATCGTACAAACGACGTTCTCTTGGTTGACGATATTCAGTTCCTCGCCGGCAAAGAGGGAACACAGGAAGAGTTCTTCCATACCTTCAACACACTACAACAGGCGGGGAAGCAGATCGTCTTATCCTCAGACCGGCCTCCAAAAGATATCGGTAGCATTGAAGATCGATTGCGTAGCCGGTTTGAAATGGGCCTCATCACTGATATCCAACCACCGGAACTTGAGACCCGTATAGCGATTCTCAGACGCAAGGTTGAAGTTGAAGGGCTGACTGTCCCCCCGGACGTACTCACGTTCATCGCTGATCGAATCTCATCTAATATTAGGGAGCTAGAAGGCGCCTTGATTAGGATCGTCGCTTTCAGCTCTTTAACTCGGCACGTCATTGATACAGATATGGCACGGGGTGTTCTGAAGGATATCTTCCCAGAGCGCTCCATAAAGCCGATCGGTGTAGGCACAATCCAACAAGAAGTCTGCAAGTTCTACGGAATTAGCAAGAATGACCTAGTGGGCAACAAGCGCTCCCAGGCTATTGTCTATCCGCGACAGGTGGCTATGTACCTCGCGCGCGAACTAACAGATATGTCTCTACCGCGAATCGGGACTGAATTCGGTGGAAGAGACCACACAACCGTGATGCATGCCACAGCTAAGATCACGAAGCTTCTCAATGCACAGCGTGAGGTTTACAACCAGGTCCAAACACTTACAAACCTTGTAAAACAACGTAATTAACAACTATGTGGACAACCTGGGGGTAGAGTGGGGATTACAGGGTGAACCTGTTGAAAGAAATTGGTACCTGTTGAAAGTGTGGATATACGGAGCAGTTAGTTCACAGCAATTCCCACAATAGACACGCCGAGATTCACCTGCGGTTTTGAGAGATATCCACATCATCAACACCACTACTACTATTACTATTAGTTGATTATCTAAGAAAGGAATCGGAATGAAGGTCTCTATAGCCCGCACAGAGTTGTTAGACGCCCTATCGATAGCCTCAAAGGGACTCTCTTCAAGAACAACTCTTCCGATTCTTTCAGGAATCCTTTTCTCAGCTCAAGCAGATGAGCTGCGCCTCAACTCGACCGACCTTGAGATATCGATCAAGACAAGTTCAAAAGCAAGGGTTGATGAAGCAGGAAGTGCGGTTATCCCTGGAAAGCTCATCACTGACATTGTTCGTAATCTCCCAGAGTCAGCTGTCACTATTGAAACAAATCCCACGGGGGCAACCGTCTCATGTGCTCAATCGTCTTTCGTTGTAAGAACACTTTCTGCAGATGATTTTCCTAAGTTCCCCGATGTGGTTCCAGGCGAAATGGTTTCTCTTCCAACAGGAGTGTTTTCAGAGGTCGTTCATCAGGTCTCAAGAGCAGTGAGCCGAGATGAAACCAGGCCCATCCTCACAGGTGTGCTTGTTGTCGTTGAAGAAGGGCAGCTGCGCATGGTTGCGACGGACTCCTATCGCCTATGTGTGAGAGAGGTTCCAGTCGAAGGAGTTCTTGGCTCACTTGAGGCCGTCGTTCCTGGACGGGCCATTGAAGATGTGGCACGCCTTGGGTCCTCGTCAAAGACAGTGAAGATCGGAGTCTCGGAGAATCAAGTCGTGTTCTCTTTTGGCGACACCACATTCATTAGCCGAAGAATTGAAGGATCGTTTCCAAACCATAAACAGTTGGTTCCAAAAGAGTTCGTCACCAAACTTATTGTTGGTCGGCAGGAATTCCTTGAAGCTGTTAAGAGAGTCTCACTCATGGCGCAGCACAGTGCACCTTTGCGTTTGAAAGTGACTACTGCTGACAGAATCCTCACTATCTCAGCACAGACACAAGACGTTGGAGAAGCAACAGAGGATCTCGAAGTTGATATTCAAGGCGAAGATGTTGAGATTGCGTTCAACCACGCCTATCTAACCGACGGAATATCTGTGGCAGATGGCGACAAGATTGCGCTCGAGATAGTCAGTCCTTTGAAGCCGGGTGTTATGAAGCATCCCGAGGGAGAAGACTTCATCTACCTGCTCATGCCTGTTCGTCTCGGCTAGATTCATACTGCGCGTGCATATCGAGTCTATCCGGCTTAAATCGTTCCGGAACTACTCAGACCGGGAGATATACCCCTCTCCTGGTCTGACGGTTCTTATAGGGATAAATGCATCCGGAAAAACGAATGTAATCGAAGCGGTTCAAATAGTGACATCTGGGCGTTCTTTTAGGCGGCCTAAATGGGACGAAGTCATCAAATGGGACGAAGATTCAGCGATGATTTCAGCGAACCTCTCCTCCGCCACAACCTCTTCAAAGGTTGAAGTTGTCATCAAGCGCGGTGCACAGAGAACATTTCGCCTGAATGGTCTGGCTAAAAAGCGAGTGTCAGATGTCGCTGGTATTCTGCCTGTGGTTGTATTCACCCCGGATGATCTTGACCTCAGTAAAGGATCCGCTGAAGTCAGGCGTATGGAAGTGGACGACCTCGGTGAACAGCTATCCAAGACGTATGGAGCAGTGAGGCGGGACTACAACAAAGTGGTCCGTCATAGAAACGTCTTACTGCGTGAGTGGCAAGCCTCAGATATTGATCTTGAGCCATGGGATGTTCAGCTGGCTTCCCTTGGTAGCAAGTTGCTTGTCCACAGAAGAAGACTGCTCCGCAAGATCGCCGAGCGCGCCAAAGAGTCATACCAGGAGCTCTCCCAAGACGAAGGCCTAACGATTCACTATCTAGATAGATGTGGTCTCTCGACCTCATGTTTGGACGAGGAGATTCAAATAGAGCTAGCAGAGAAGACAATCTTCTCAACGCTTGAGAATCGCCGTGATGAGGAAAGGGCGCGCAGGACGACCCTCGTTGGCCCACATCGAGATGAAATCATATTTCGGCTAGGCGACAGAGATGCTAGAGCTTTTGCATCACAAGGACAGCAACGCACGATCGCACTCGCGTGGAAACTAGCAGAGGTCGACGTGGTCGAGGATGTCGCCCATAAGAAACCAGTGCTTCTCTTGGATGATGTTATGTCGGAACTAGATGAGAATCGCCGGCGGGCACTCACTGGTCTCGTGCAACGAAACATCCAGACATTCATAACAACTACAGAGGAAGCCCATTTTGATCCCGAGCTTCTCGCCGAAGCACTGGTCATCAACGCGGGAGACATGTAGCCCATGAGAAGAAGACGGCTTGATAGCCTGGGGCAGATCACTGATTCAGTTATCAGACGCGCCGACCCTCAGAAACGGCGCTACGGTGCCCGGGCCGCTCTTGTATGGGAGAAGGTGGCTGGGGCTGACGTCTCAAGACATACAGTCGCTACGAGTGTGCGTGATGGGGAGTTTGTAGTCAGTGTTGACTCGGCCGCCTGGGCACACCAACTCGACCTCATGAAAGATCACTATCTGGAAAGTATCCGTTTAGAGATTGGTGAGACCACGGTCAAGAGGATGAGGTTCACTGTCTCTAAAAGGGTGGCCGAGCAGAAGATCCAACAAGAAGAAGAGGATGAAACCTCTGGTTTTTACAAGCCGGATGCGACACCCTCCGTGCCACTTGATGAAAGCGAGCGGCGACAAGCGGAGTACATCGCAGAAGCCGTGAAAGATGAAGACCTACGAAGCGCTGCCCTCAGGGTGATGATTAAGGACTTAGAGTGGAAAAAGGGTGCGAGAACACGCAACGAGCCGTAGGCGCGTTCTCATGGCCAGACAGGGGACAATTCACCCGTCTACCACAACACGTTGTGTTAGAATATGCATGCGGTGTCAACATGTCGTGGTTGGCACATTTCCGCTCGTCACAGCCGTAGAACCAAGAAGGAGCCGTGGTGGCGACTAACCCTAGCTCGTATTCCGGCAAGGACATTCAAGTACTAGAAGGCTTGGAAGCGGTTCGTAAGCGACCAAGCATGTACATCGGCTCAACGGGTCCCAAGGGCCTCCACCACCTTGTCTATGAGGTCGTGGACAACTCGGTTGACGAAGCGCTTGCCGGGTACTGCACAGCGATAGATATCGTGATCCGGGCCGATGGCGCGATTTCAGTCACCGACAATGGTCGCGGCATCCCCGTCGACAATGTGCCGAAGTATCGTAAGACCGCCGTGGAGGTAGTCCTGACGATTCTCCACGCCGGCGGCAAATTCGGCGGAGACGGCTACAAGGTTTCCGGCGGCCTTCATGGTGTCGGTGTCTCTGTGGTGAACGCTCTCTCGCAGACGCTCGAGATCGAAGTCAAGCGAGATGGCAAAATATGGCAACAGTCCTACGAACGCGGCAAACCAACTTCAACACTGAAGGCAGCTGGGACAACTAAAACCACGGGAACCAAAGTCACTTTCTGGGCAGATCCTGAGATTTTCGAAACCACTACATATATGTGGGACACACTTGCGTCCCGCATGCGAGAAACTGCGTTCCTCAATAAGAACCTGAAGATCGTTCTCACCGACGAGCGAGAACTTGAGCCTAGACGTGAGGAATTCCGGTATGCAGGCGGCATCCTCGACTTCGTAAAGTACTTGAATGACAAGAAGGAGAGCGTCCACGCCAAGATCGTCTATCTCGAACAAGAAGGGCCTGAAGGCTCCGTTGAAGTCGCGATGCAATGGAACACCAGCTACTCCGAAGCTGTGCTCGCCTTTGCAAACAACATCAACACACACGAGGGCGGAACGCACCTCGAAGGATTCAAGAACGCGCTGACTCGAACGGTCAATGACTACGCGCGGCGCCAGGGGATTCTGAAAGAGAAGGACGACAATCTAACCGGTGAGGATATCCGGGAAGGGTTGACCGCAGTCATTTCGGTGAAGCTCCGTGAGCCGCAGTTTGAGGGACAAACCAAGACCAAGCTCGGCAACACTGAAATGCGGTCTTTTGTGCAGACCGCCGTGACCCAGTCTCTCGCTGAGTATCTTGAAGAGCACCCGAAGCCCGCCCGTGCAATCATCACAAAGGCTACTCAGGCAAGCAAAGCCAGGGCCGCGGCGCGCAAGGCGCGCGAGCTGACACGGCGCAAGGGTCTACTCGAAAGTTCAACGCTTCCCGGCAAACTCGCCGACTGCTCGATCAAAGAAGCGGCGCTGACGGAGATCTACCTCGTAGAGGGCGACTCAGCTGGTGGCTCTGCTAAACAAGCTCGCGATCGTTCATTCCAAGCCATTTTGCCGCTTCGCGGCAAGATATTGAACGTAGAGAAGGCGGGAATCAACCGGGCGCTTGGCTCGGAAGAAATTCAGGCGATGATCACCGCGCTCGGTACAAGTGTGGCCGAGGAGTTCGACCTGTCACACGCGCGGTATCACAGGGTCATCATCATGACCGACGCCGACGTCGACGGCAGCCATATCCGTTGCCTCATCCTCACGTTCTTCTATCGCTACATGCGGGAGATGATCGAGGCTGGATACATCTATATCGCGCAGCCGCCGCTCTACAAGATCAGTGTTGGCAAGAAGCATGAGTACGCATACAACGACAAGCAGCTACAGCAAGCATTGGGCAAGCTGTCTGAGACCCAGAAGTTCAGCCTCCAGCGCTATAAGGGTCTTGGTGAGATGAACCCGGAGCAGCTCTGGGAGACAACAATGGATCCAGAGCGGCGCACGCTTCTTCAGGTCACACTCGACGATGCACTTGGTGCCGAGGAAGCTTTCGTTGATCTCATGGGCGACCAAGTTGAGCCCCGGCGTGAGTTCATCCAGCGACACGCCAAGAGCGTACGGTTCCTCGACATTTAGAATTACCCAGTCGACGAAAGATGGGTCGCGGTGGACGAGCGCGATAGACGACATAGTCGGCAGTTTGAGCCGCCGCCATGGGAACAGGATGCTTTCGAGCGTTTCGAGAAGAAGCGTCGGGAGTTGCAGCAAGAAGCGGAGCTCGACGCAGCGCTTGCCGCGGTACGAGATGACCGAGTTGTTCCTGTGGTGGAGTCACAAGAGGAAGTAGCGCAGGAAGCGGAACCAAAAGGACCACCTGAGAGCGACCAAGCTGAAGAGGCCGTACCTAGAGACAAGCAAGTAGGATCGAAAGGTCCCAGTTCAGCCGAGCTGGCAACGATGCTTATCGGGTTGAAGCACCAGGAGCCCGCAGTAACAAAGAGCTACAAAGTCGTCGCTAACACCGTGAGCGGGCTACTGGTGGTAAGTGGTATCGGCTTCGTGATTTGGGCCACCGTGTTGTTTTCTAAAGTGGGGAGTGACCAGGGCATGATGCCAACCTTGGCTTCGTTGCTGTTGATAACCTGGGGCTTCCTGTTGATGGGTGGGGCCGTACTCTTGTTCCGAAAGTACAACCTGTAGCAAGCCTACATGCGAGGAGACTGAGAAGTGACTGAACCGATCGCGAGCGAGAGCAACATTCTCCCGATCGACATAGAGCAGGAGTTGCGAAGCTCCTTCCTTGAGTACTCGATGAGCGTAATCGTCTCACGAGCGCTCCCGGACGTCCGTGACGGCCTCAAGCCGGTGCACAGGCGCATCCTCTACGCGATGAATGAATCGGGGCTCACGCCGACCAAGGCATTCAAGAAGTCCGCCTGGACCGTCGGTGAAGTCATCGGTAAATACCATCCGCATGGTGACTCGGCGGTGTACGACACGATGGTGCGTATGGCGCAGGACTTCGCCATGCGTGTACCGCTTGTCGACGGTCACGGAAACTTCGGGTCAATCGACGGCGACTCCGCGGCTGCTATGCGATACACGGAGTCCCGCCTCCACCGTATGGCCATGGAGCTGCTTCGCGACATCGATCGTGAGACGGTCGACTACGGCCCCAACTACGATGAATCGCTACAGGAGCCGCTCGTCCTGCCGGCGCGGTACCCCAACCTGCTCGTGAACGGTAGCTCGGGTATCGCTGTGGGTATGGCGACAAACATACCGCCGCACAACCTGGGTGAAGTCATCGACTGTGCCGTGTTGTTGATGGACAACCCCGACGCTGAGGTCGAGGACTTCCTCAAGATCATGCCGGGACCAGACTTCCCAACCGGTGGCGTCATCATGGGTCGCGAGGGTATCCGCGACGCCTACCTGACTGGTCGCGGTTCGATCAAGATCCGCGGCAAGGCTCACATCGAGCAGACCTCGACGGGCCGCATGAAGATCATCATCACCGAGATCCCGTACATGGTGAACAAGAGCAAGCTCGTGTCGAAGATCGCCGAGCTGGTCCGAGAGAAGAAGCTTACAGAGATCTCCGACTTGCGCGATGAGTCTGACCGCAAAGGCATGCGCGTAGTCATCGAGCTCAAGACGACCGCCATTCCCCAGGTGGTCTTGAACAAGCTCTACAAGCACACCACTCTCGAGAACGGCTTCGGCGCAAACATGCTCGCGCTCGTTGACGGAGTGCCGAAGACGCTGACCCTGAAAGAGATTCTCTACCATTACATCGAGCACCAGAAGGAAGTCATCGTTCGGCGCACGCAGTACGACTTGCGCAAGGCCGAGGAGCGCGCGCATATCCTCGAAGGTTATGTGATCGCGCTTGATAATATCGATGAAGTCATCAAGATCATCCGCGGCAGCAAGGATGACTCGGAAGCCAAGGCGCGCCTCATCGAGCGCTTCGGACTCTCGGAGATCCAGACGGACGCGATCCTCGAGATGCGTCTCCGCCGTCTGACCGGCCTCGAGCGCCACAAGATCGAAGCCGAGCTCAACGAGCTTCGCGAGAAGATCGCCTGGTACAAGAAGGTTCTCGGCGACGTCAACCTCGTACTCCAGATCATCAAGGACGAGATGCTTGAGATCAAAGCGAAGTATGCCGACAAGCGTCGAACCGAGATTATGAATGCCGCACGCGATCTCGACGTCGAAGATCTGATCGCCGAGGAAGACATGGTCGTCACGATCACCAAAGCCGGCTACGTGAAGCGTCTGCCTGTAGCGACGTATCGCCAGCAGAAGCGCGGCGGCAAAGGTGTTGCCGGAGTGAACTTGAAGGAGAACGACTTCGTCGAGCAGCTCTTCATCTCATCGACGCATGATTACGTGCTCTTCTTCAGCACGAAGGGTAAGGTTTACCGCCTCAAGGTTCACGAGCTCCCGATCGGGTCTCGGCATGCTCGAGGTACAAACGTCGTGAACCTGCTTCCGTTTGAGCAGACCGAGCAGATTGCGGCCGTCATCACCACGCGCGAGTTCGCCGCTGACGAGTACCTCCTGTTCGCAACGCGCAACGGCCTCGTGAAGAAGACGACTCTAGGCGCATACGACCGCTCCCGTAGGGATGGCATCATCGCGATCAACCTGCGTGACGACGACGAACTCATCGCGGTACGCCGCGTTCACACCGGCGAGCACGCTGTCATGGTGTCGGCCGATGGCAAAGCTATCGTGTTCGATGAGGGCGATGCGCGTCCGATGGGTCGCGACACCACCGGCGTCCGCGGCATGACCGTCAAAGATGACAACCACGTTCTCGGCATGGAGATCGCACCCGAGGGCAGCGAGCTCTTCGTGGTGACCGAGCGCGGCTACGGTAAGCGCACCCCGATTGACGAGTACCCGATACAGAAGCGCGGCGGCATGGGTGTGAAGACCATCCAAGTCACCGCCAAGAAGGGCCGCCTCGCGGGTATGAAGGTCGTCATGCCGGGCCACGAGCTCATGCTGATCTCGGAAGAGGGCGTTGTCATCCGCGTCAACGCTGAAGACATCAGCCAACTGGGTCGTTCGACGCAGGGCGTCAAGGTCATGAACGTCGCAGGAGCCGATCGGGTATCCGCGATTGCACGAGTCGTCGCCAAGAAGAAGAAGCGTGCGGTTCCCGAAGGCCAAGGGGTACTCGTTGATGACGAGACTCTCGTGGCGACAAGGATGCCGGGTATGACGGATCGTGATGCCGAGGCTGAAATGCTCGTAGCCGAGGATTTTGAGGACGACGAGTAGCACGCTCGGTATATTCGGTTCACATTCACGTGACGCGCTCCGCATATGCGGGGCGCGTCACGCTATTATCAGGAAAGTGCCCGCTTAAGCCTGAGCGCGGCGAGTCGTAGAAAGTCACGCCGTGTCTCTAGATGTTCTAAAACGCCTGGTAAGGCCATTATTGCCGAGGGACTACCGCGCGGCAGCACGTTCCTTCACGCCCGACGCCTGGCGATACCTTGCGGTTGCGGCTATGCAAAGTGTCGGTTTCGGTATTCTCGGTACAGTGTTCGCGATCTACCTGAAGGACGCTGGTCTGTCTGAGGCGGTCGTTGGAGACGTCGAGGGCGCTCTGGCAATCGGCAGCGCGATCACCTGTCTCGCTCTTCCGCCGCTGGTCGCGCGTGTGGGATACAAGAAGCTGCTCGTCGTGGCCGCGCTGGCACTGGGATTCTCGCGGCTTGGTCAGGCGCTTGTTCCCGGAGCGCTTGCAATCGTCGCGCTCGGCCTGCTGTACGGAGTGGGCGAGGGCACGATGATGACGGTCGGAACCGCGTTCCTCGCCGAGAACGCACCGCCACGCTCCAGAACCCATCTCTTCACAGTCGACTTCACGCTCCGGGTGAGCGCGATGTTCGTTGGCGCGCTCATCGGCGGGTTCTTGCCGGATGTCCTCGGTGGTGTCGGGGTGGGGGAGTTGGTCGCTCTTAGGGCAACGATCGTGATCGGAGCCGCGTTCATGGCCGGGTCGCTTCTTCCTGCCCGCCACATCGAGCACTCCGACCCCGCGGCAGGGCTTGTCTCCTATCGTGAGTCGATCAAAGCTTTCCGCTCATGGGGCCGTCTCGGCAGGCTACTCGTGCCTGAGACGCTCATCAGCTTCGGCGCCGGCCTCTCGATGCCGTTCGTTGCGCTGTTCCTCAAGCACAGGCTCGGTGCGAGCGTTGACCAGGTCGGCATGATCCAGGCGGCGAGTTCCATTGGGATGGCATTTGCCGCCTTCGGAGCGCCATGGCTATCGCGCAGGCTCGGGCTTGTCGGCACGGTTGTCACCACCGAGCTACTCTCGTTGCCTTTCCTGATAATGGTGCCGCTTGCGACAGGTCTCCCGGTTGCGGCTGCGTTGCTGCTGGTACGTGGCGTGCTGATGAACATGTCGTGGCCGGTCTATAACCAACTTGCGACAGAAGGCGTCCCACAGGCGGATCGCCCGCTTGTTGTGGGGTGGGTCCGGTTTGGTTGGAGCATCGCGTGGTTCGGCGGCAGCGTTCTCGGCGGTCGGTTGATGGCCATTTCGTATACGTTGCCGTGGTACCTGACGGCCGGTTTCTACGCTGCTGGAGCCGTGTCCACCTTCATGCTTCTCCGAAAGGTCCGCGTCGAGGAGAGCTCTGCCACGGTGGTAGAATCACAACCATAACCGAAGAGGAGATTATGGATTCCGAGAGCCGCTTAAAGTCACTTGAAGCCGTGTTGTTCGATTTCGATGGCACCTTGGCGAATACCATCCCGCACATCCTGGCGTCGTTTCAACACGCGACTGCTGAGATCTTTGGCGAGGCGCTGCCTGATAGCGTACTCATGCACAACGTGGGTATTCCCCTTGCCCAGCAGATGCTTGAGCTTTCCGGGCGTGATCAAGAGATTGCCGATCGTCTCCTCGTCTCATATCGCACCTTCAATCACGCAACGCACGACGAGATGGCCACTCTGTACCCGGGCGCCGTCGAGGTACTCTCGGCCATAAAGGCTCGCGGGATACCAATGGGTATCGTGACCTCAAAAGGCACGCCGATGGCCAACCGGGGAATAAACCTGTTCGACATCGGCGGCTATTTCGACGTAGTCGTGACCGCCGATGATGTGCCGCTGCATAAGCCGGACCCATACCCGCTCGTACACGCAGCTTCGCTGCTTGGCATCGATGTGCGTGCCACGGCGTATATCGGGGATAGTCCGCATGACGTCGAGTCGGCGCTGCGTGCCGGTGCGATTGCGATTGCGGCGTGTTGGGGTGTGTCTGACAAGGAGCGTCTGGTTGCCGCCGGGGCCGAGTACCTGCTCGATGACGTAAGTGAGGTGCCGGGACTTCTCTTCAGGGAGTAGCCGGGTCGCCTTCTGCCTACAAGGCCCTGTTTGATGGGGTACAGTCTGGATGATGTTTGACTGGGCGTTTCCAAGGAGGATCAGGTGTCAAAAGGTAAAGTGATCGCTGCGGTCGCAGGTCTTGTGATCGTAGGCGGCATCGTGGCTGCAATCGTTATCGGCCGCAGCGCTAGTGCTCCGGAAGTCACCGTTGAGAAGTCTGAGCGTTCTTCGCTTGCGGTCACAGTGGCCGCGTCTGGAGAGACTCAAACAGACACGAAGGGCGATATCTACCCGCCCGCGCCGGGCACACTTGTCAGCATCGAGGTCACCGACGGCCAGGTGGTCGAAGAGGGCGACATCATTGCGATCATGGATACCGCCCCACTTGAGCTGCAGGTTGCTCAAGCACAGGCAGCGTACGAAGCTGCGCTCGCGCAGGCGGACAGTATCTCTCAATCGGCACCGTCATCGGCTGACAAGAACGCTGCTTCTGCGGCTGTAAACGCAGCATATGGTGCGTACAAAGCAGCGCTTGATCAGTACAACGCTCTGAAGAACCTCGACCCGGACCCCACAGCCATCGCCCAGGCCCAGGCGGCCGTGGCAAGTGCGCAACTGTCTTACGAAGCAGCACAGGCTGCATACGACACGTATAAGTCGACGGTCTACGATCCGGCACCACTTCCGCGTGACGCGACGATGGAAACGGCCCTCGCAGCACTTTCGCTTGCTCGCGACCAGGCGTATACGAACTACGTCTCAGCGCAAAGGGCGCTCGCGGTTGTCCTTTCAGGTCAAGACACGAGTGCGGCGGTGGCGGCGGCGAAGAGCGCGAAGGATCAGGCGTGGGCCGCCTATCAGTCGGCGCTCGCCCAGCAGGCGAAACTTGCCTCGGCAAACACCAGTGCTGCGAAGTCCTCGGCAAACACCGCGGCGAGGGCCGCTCGTGATGCGCTGGACTACGCGGTTTCCAATCTTGAGAAGGGCACGATGCGTGCCCCGCATGACGGCACGGTCATCTTTAACGGTGCAGGCTCAGCACTCTCCGCGGCGGGTCTTGGTTCAACTGGCGCCGGAAAACCTGCAGTGGGCTCGAGCGTCTCGCCGGCCTCAGCACCGTTCAGCATCGTCTACTTCGATCAGCTCGTCTTCAACGCGCAGGTCGACGAAGCCGATATCGCCGCGATCGAGCCCGGGATGAAGGTAGCGGTTACCCTCGACGCACTTTCGGCCGATACCTTTGAGTCGACCGTCGAGCGCATCGATAAGACGGCACTCGTCACCCCCACAGGTGGGACTGCATTCTCGGTGATCATCCGGCTAGTGAATCCCGATGACAAGCTACTGCTTGGCATGAATGGCAGCGTCGACATTGAGATCGAATCAGTCGATGGCGTTCTGACTGTGCCCGTCGAGTCCGTACTCGACGAGGGCGGCAAGAGCTACGTGTTCATCGCCGAGAATGGCCGCGCCAAGAAGGTTGAGATCACAACCGGCCGCCTGACCGACACTCGCGCAGAAGTCATGTCCGGGATTTCTGAAGGTGCAGACATTATCGTAAGCGGCATCGGTGATCTTCAAGATGGCGCCAACATAAGGGTGAAGTAGCTCGTGCCAGACGGCACCCGAGCCCTATCACGTGTCGTTCTTGAGACGCGTGATGTTGGCAAACAGTACAAACTCGACGGAGTCGAGGTTAACGCGCTTCGTGGCGTGAGTATCGCGATTCGCGCGGGTGAGATGGTGACCATCATGGGGCCGTCGGGCTCGGGTAAGTCGACGCTCATGCATATCGTCGGACTGCTCGACCAACCAACGACCGGTGAGGTCATTCTTGAAGGTGACGACGTCTCCGGGCTCTCGCCGAACCAACTCTCTGAGTTGCGGAATAAGCATATCGGATTCGTGTTTCAGTCATTCAATCTGCTCGCCAGGACGACTGCACAGGTGAATGTCGAACTTCCGCTCGTGTACGCAGGCATCAGTGGCTCCGAGCGCTCGCGCCGGGCGAAAGAAGCGCTCGAGCGTGTCGCACTTGGCGATCGGCTCAGTCACTTCAGTAGTCAGCTCTCGGGCGGGCAGCAGCAGCGCGTCGCTATAGCGCGCGCGCTCGTGAACAACCCCAGCATCGTCCTTGCCGATGAGCCAACCGGAAACCTGGATTCACGCTCGGGTATAGAGGTGATGGCGATTCTCCAGGAACTCAACGACCAGGGCATCACGGTCATCCTCGTCACACACGATGACCGCGTCGCGCGCCACGCCCAACGCATCATTCATGTATTCGATGGTCACGTCCAATCCGAGGAGATAGTCCTGAATCGGATCCTGGCCGGCACTGCGCTTGCCACCCTTCCCGCGGAAGAGGTAGCAGGATGAACTTCACCGAGAGCTTCAGAATCGCGTTTCGCGCTCTCGCCGCCAACAAAGCCCGCAGCATCCTGACGATGCTCGGGGTTGTCATCGGCGTGGCGGCGGTCATCTTGCTTGTGGGAATCGGCACCGGCGTTCAAGACGAGATCACCGGCCAGGTCGAGGGCTTGGGAAGCAACCTGCTCTTCGTGGTCCCCGGTCAATATGGCGGTGGTATGGGTGGAGACCAGGCGCCTCCTTCTCGGCGGTTCACACTTGAGGACTCCGACTTGCTTGCCCGAAGGGTGCCTGGTCTTGATGCTGTTGTTCCTGTGATTCAGGCGAGCACGACAGTGAAGCGCGGCAATCAGACCGTACGTGCTGTTGTGGCCGCGGCCAATGAAGGTGGCAGTGAAGTGTTCAGCGGAACACTTGCCGGGGGGCGTGGCTACCGCAGGAGCGAGGTGCAGGCGGCGTCGCGTGTGGTCGCGATCGGCTCGACTGTTCGCGACACGCTCTTCCCCGGACAAGATCCGGTGGGCAAGACCGTTACGCTTGAGGGCCAACGGTTCACCGTCGTCGGACACTATGAATCGCTCGGCGGAGGACTTGCTGGCGACCAGGACAGCCAGGTATACATCCCAGTGACGACAGCCCAGCGGGTATTCAATCTCAACTACATCAACACGATTGTCATCAAGGCGACCGACGCTGATCGAATCGAGGTCGTGAAGGCGGACATCCGCCGAGTACTCACACCTCGATACGGTGAGGAGTTCACGGTCTTCACCCAAGAGCAGACGCTGGGGCTGCTCTCTGACTTGCTCGGCACGCTTACCTACATGCTTGCCGGAATCGCCGGCATCTCACTCTTGGTTGGCGGTATCGGCATCATGAACATCATGCTGGTAAGCGTATCCGAGAGAACGCGCGAGATCGGCATCCGAAAGGCCGTTGGCGCGCGTACCTACGACATCCTGTCGCAGTTTGTGATCGAGGCCGTTGGACTCTCAGTGCTCGGCGGAATCATCGGTATCACCGTTGGCTGGGGCGGCGCGGCGCTCATGGCGAAATTCACGCCGGTGCCGACCAACGTCACACCCTGGGCGGTCGCGACCGCTTTCTTCTTCGCTGCAGGCGTCGGTGTGTTCTTCGGCGTATACCCCGCCTGGAAGGCGAGCCAACTCGACCCGATCGTCGCGCTCCGGTACGAGTAGGGGAGCCGCGCTCAGCTTGTGAAGTCGCTCGGATCGACGTGGTCGAGGAAATCCCGGAAACGCTCGAGTTCCTCCTCGGCCTCGTCGACCGCCTTCACGGTGACAGCAGCCTCGTTCCAGACGTCTTCTGCCACGAAGATGGGGCATCGCGCCCGTACTGCGAGGGCTACCGCATCAGAGGGGCGCGCATCCACGGCCAGCGTGCGCCCGTCGCCGCTCAGGAGCACTGACGCGTAGTAGGTGCCTTCCTCCACGCGAGTGACCTCGACGTGTATGACGTCGTAGCCGAGCTGAGCGATGAGATCACGCAGTAGATCGTGCGTCATCGGTCGCGGCAACTCGATACCCTGAAGCTCCAGCATGATGGCTGATGCTTCAGGCTGTCCGATCCAAATAGGCAGCAGCCGCTCGTCCATGCCAGCGACTTCGCGCTCCAATGGCTTGAGCAGCAACACCGGCTGACCAGACGCGGCGTCTGCATTGACGCTCGCTATGCGGACCTCAATCACGGCACTCCAATCACTCTTGTGATTACCCTACCACGGCAACCTGTATCGATGCGCTTGACGCTGTCGCGCAGCCTAGGCTATGGTATCGAAGCTGTTTCCTGGCGAGGGCCCGTAGCTCAGTTGGTTAGAGCGCACGGCTGATAACCGTGAGGTCGATGGTTCGAATCCATCCGGGCCCACCACACGACATGAAGAAAGCCCCGGCATCTGCCGGGGCTTTCTTGTTTCTGGTTGCTACTCCATCGGTGTCTCTTGCCAGTCGAACGTGCCAACGCGCTTGAGCCAGATTTCCTTCGTTAGGTCGACGATCACGAATGCGGTCGCCTTTGGCTCGCCTTGGTCAAACTGTTGAATCTTGACCACATGCCATCCCGCAGCCTGGTGCGAAACACCGGCGCCGAACTTCTGTTCGACGACAACACGTCCGTCAACGGGAACCGGAAAGGTATTCTCGTTCGCCTCGGTAAGGACGAGTGTCGAACCGGACACACGCCACAGGCGATTCGCTTCTGGCGCGGTCCATACCAGGCCAGGTGCGAAGCCTTCGATGTACACCGTCGCGGGATCCGTTAACACCACTCGAGACGGCGCCAGCCAGTCGCCCTGAACGAAGAAGACATCAATAAGCGGAAAGCCCGACCCTGTTGTGCCCACAGCTGAACGCATGCCCATGAACGCGAGCACCGCGATGACAGCGAGCACCGCGAGCGTCTTGAGGAGGGATATCAGCCACTTTATGCGCACGCGAGCCTCCGGTTCAGTTATGTCGCAAGCCGTACGGTGGGTATTCCCTGCAATCAGGATACAGCAACGATACGCGAGAGCCCGCCGCGGTTGTGCTACTCGTCTTCAATCGCCTGTTGGGCCTCGCGCTTGGCTTTCATCGATGCCTGAATCTTGCCCCAAACTTTGAGCTTCAGGTAGCCGATGCCAACGACGGCTACAGCAATGAGAATCCACCAGTACCATTCCATGATGATCCCTCCCTGGGACTATTCGGCAACCAACTTGCGCTGCATACGGCGTGACAGGAGACCGATGACCGGGACTAGAACCAGAGAGATCCCGAGAGCCACAAGGAGGTCGAGCCATACAGCTTCGAGTCCCTTGCCGAGCACCGCGACCTGCCAGATCGGATCGATCGTCCAGTACGTTGGGAAGAGCATCGCGATCCACTGCGGCCACTCGGGGAAGACGTAGAAGATCACCGGGCCGAACAAGAGGATTCCACTACCCTTCACCATCGCGAACATAGAAGCGCTGTCCTTGGCGGCGGTGCCGATTACCAGGCCGAGCACCGAAGAGAATGCTGCCGCGGCAAGGATCACGACTACGAGCGCGAACGGCTGTCCACCGAGCGCGTTGTTCATGAAGAGCGTCATGAACGCAAGGACGAAGGCCAGAATGGTACCGAGGATCGCTTTTGCCACAAGCACTTCGCTCGCTCTCACGGGTGAGACCAGCAAGGCGGAGAGTGTCCCACTTTCCTTCTCCTCCACCAGGCTCGAGGCAGGAACGAACGCTCCTGCGATGAACAGCGCGTACATCATGATGACCGGGACCAGCCGCACGGACATGGGTAGTCCTTCGTCGCCAGAGTTCTCGATCCGAACGTCGACCGGGGGCGTGGAACCCTCAACCTGTCGGACGAGATCAAGCGCGGTCACACTCAAGATGAGCCGATTCGAAGAGAGACTCTCGCCACTGATATAGAAGTCCAGCAGCGGCTTTTCTCCCGCCTTCACCGCCGCATCGAAGCCTTCGACGAGCACGAGCCCTGCGTCGAAGTCGTTCGCCCTCACGCCGTCGCGGAGGTTCTCGGCTGTATCGACGATGGTGAGCTCGATCCCGTCCATCTTCTGGAGCTCTTTCGTGATCTCGGAAGACCCATCATCGACGACCGCCAGTCGGGGTTCCGGGGCGAAGAGCGATCCGAAGGCGACCTGGAGGATGAAGGTAAGCGCGACCGGCAGCAAGATGGCCCACATGAAGATGGGAGAACGGGGTCCTAGCGCCAGATCCTTACCGAGCACCCTTAGCATGCGTGTGAAACTCATAGTGACTCCACCTTCCGCTTGAGTGTGAACAAGCCAGCCAGGTAGATGACGACGACCCAGGCGAGGGCCCCGAGGAGTTGCTGCCAGACGTCAGCGATACCGAGCTCGTACGTTGTCACACCGACAAGCACCTGCGTGATCCCGTACGTGGGGAGCA
>PHEU01000052.1 GCA_002841295.1 Actinobacteria bacterium HGW-Actinobacteria-6 | reverse complement strand
CTTATTGCCCCGATCGCCATGGAGGAGGGCCTGCGCTTCGCTATCCGCGAAGGCGGCCGCACCGTTGGTTCGGGTCGTGTCACGAAGATCCTGAAGTAACACGCTCACCCGCTTCAGATTCTGGCGGGGCCCGGCTTGCGGCCGGGCCCCGTTTTGCCCGCTTGCGAGGCTTGTCGCTGTTTGACACCCCCTCAAGCGGGGTGTTAGATTACGCTACCGTGCGGCCGACCGATTCTAAGGTATCGGACCGTAGGTTTCAGGCCGCCGAGGAGGACGCATGAGGACGCTCGTAACGCTGGCATGCACAGAGTGCAAACGCCGCAACTACACCACGAAGAAGAACAAGCAGAACAATCCTGAGCGCATCGAGCTCAAGAAGTACTGCAAGTGGTGCCGCACCCACACGGTGCACAAGGAAACGCGGTAAGCACCCGCTTCACCGCAATGTAGGGCAGTAGCTCTAACGGTAGAGCGCCGGTCTCCAAAACCGGATGCTGGGGGTTCGAATCCCTCCTGCCCTGCCACGAACGACCGCCGCTTCGGCGGCTGCGATATACGTGCCGGGGCGTTTACCGGCAGATGAGGATGGGTGAAGGATGGCGCAGAAAGCTAAGGCGGCGAAGCTGAATGTCTTCGCTCGCATTTCCAAAGGCTTGAGCGATATTCGCAACGAGATGAAGCGTGTCGTATGGCCGAACCGCACCGAGGTTATCAACTCGAGCGTGGTCGTCATCGTTACGCTCCTCTTCTTCGTTGCGTTCACGTTCATCATTGATAGCCTGTCTTCGTGGCTGTTCATTGATCTCCTCGCCAAGATTGGTCGGTAGTCGGATGGCGAAGAAGTGGTACGTCATTCACACGTACTCGGGCTATGAGAACAAGGTCAAGACGAACTTGTTCCACCGTATCGAGTCGATGGGGATGCAGGACAAGATCTTTGACGTGTTCATTCCGAAGGAGACCGTGACCGACCTTAAGACCGGCGGTCGCAAGGTGACCACAGAGAAGAAGGTCTTCCCGGGGTATATCCTCGTGCAGATGGAACTCGATGATGACTCCTGGTACGTCGTGCGGAACACCCCGGGCGTGACGGGATTCGTCGGATCGCAGGGCAAGCCGGTTCCGCTCTCGCGCTCGGAGTTCGAGCGGATACAGGGTCGGGTAGCGGCAGCGGCTAAGCCGAAGACGCTCACCGATTTCATTGAGGGCATGTCGGTCAAGGTCACATCTGGCCCGCTTGCTGAGTTTGACGGCGTCATTTCTGAAGTTAACGCCGATCAGGGTAAGCTCAAGGTTATGGTTTCGATCTTCGGCCGGGAGACGCCGGTTGAACTCGGCTTCGATCAAGTGGCGAAGCTCTAAGAAAGGCAACGATCAGACGTTCAGTGTCGCCGGAGATTAGGTAACCGGAGCTTCTCGGCACAGACGACTGTCGCAGATAGAGAAACGGACGCGGCGAACATGCCGCAAGTGAGGACGGAACGAAGATGGCCAAGAAAGTTGTCGGCTTCATCAAGCTGCAGATTCCGGGCGGCCAGGCTAACCCGGCGCCGCCAGTCGGCCCCGCGCTCGGCCAGCACCAGGTGAACATCATGCAGTTCTGCCAGGCGTTCAACGCAGCCACGCAGGACAAGATGGGCACCATCATCCCGGTTGAGATCTCGGTCTACGAAGATCGCTCGTTTGACTTCATCACCAAGACGCCGCCTGCGGCCGTCCTGCTCAAGCAGGCCGCCGGTGTCGCTAAGGGTTCCGCAGTACCGAACCGCGATAAGGTGGCAACGGTCACCAGCGCTCAGATTCGTGAAATCGCCGAGATCAAGCTCCAGGATCTCAATGCGAATGACGTTGAGGCTGGCATGAAGATCATCGCGGGCACCGCACGTTCGATGGGTTTTGTCGTCGAGGGCTAAGAGCCCCGACGCTTGATGCGCCGCCGTACGGTGGCGTCGATGTGGGAGGGCCTCTCGCGGCCCGTTGACCACTTGGAGGTTGTTATGAAGCGAGGCAAGAAAATGGTCGCCGCGATCGCGAAGATCGAGGCCGACAAGCTCTACACGCCGATGCAGGCGCTTCTGCTTGCACAGGAAGTCGCACCCGCTCGTTTCGACGAGACCGTTGAGGTTCACTTCCGTCTCAGCATTGACACCCGTCAGGCGGAGCAGCAGGTTCGTGGATCCGTCGTGCTGCCGAACGGCACCGGCAAGAAGGTTCGCGTAGCCGTCTTTGCACAGGGTGACAAGGCTCGCGAAGCCGAAGAGGCTGGCGCTGACGTTGTTGGCGACGACGAGCTCATCGAGCGCATCTCCAAGGGCTTCCTTGACTTCGATGCGACTGTGGCCACGCCCGACATGATGGGCAAGGTTGGTCGTCTCGGTAAGATTCTGGGCACCCGCGGCCTCATGCCGAACCCGAAGCTCGGTACGGTCACGATGGATGTGGCGCGTGTCGTCAAGGAGCTCAAGGCCGGTAAGGTCGAGTACCGTGCTGACAAGTTCGGTATCGCTCACGTGGGCATCGGTAAGAAGTCCTTCACCAACACCGCGCTGGTTGAGAACTACGCTGCCGTTCTCGACGAGATTCTTCGTGCGAAGCCGGCGTCGTCCAAGGGCAAGTACGTCAAGTCAATCACCGTCACGACGACGATGGGCCCTGGTATCCCGGTTGACACGCTCAAGATTCGCGACCTTCTCGAAGGCTAGTCTGCTTGCGCCAACTCGCTACTGCGTGCATAATTGCCGCCGTTGCACTATTGAAAACACGCTGCACAACCCACTACCGAAGACAGCCGGTGTCCGGAACATTCCGGGCTTAAGGAGACCAGCCGGGTCTCGCCTGCCGAGGTGGATGGCAAACGAATCTTCGCCTATGCGAACACTCGTGGCCTCCGCCGAAATCGGCGGGGGCCACGTTTCTTATTCGGGAGATTCTTGTATCTCCCCGAGCACGTGGCTCGCCGAGCCGGACTCAACAGTCCGGTGCTCCAGGTGGAGAGTGCACGTAGGAAAGGAGGGGATAGGATGCCCACAGTAGACAAGAAAGCGATCGTTGCCGAGATCAAGGAGCGACTCACTGCTTCTGCCGGCGTGATCATGGCCGACTACCGCGGTCTAAGCGTCAAGGATATGCAGGCGCTCCGCGTGAATGTGCGTGCGGCCGACGGTGAAGTGAAGATTTACAAGAATACGCTGGTGGAGCTCGCCGTTCGTGAGCTTGCTTTGCCGTCAATGGATGCTTTGCTGAGCGGACCTACAGCAATCGTGTTTCTCGGGGGCGATCCGGTCGCGCCTGCCAAGGCAGTTATGGACTTTGCCAAGTTGCACAAGCAGCTCGAGGTGAAGGGCGGATTCATCGAGCACGCGGTGCTCAACGCCGAGAACATCAAGGCTATCGCTGCGCTACCGCCGCGAGAGGTTCTCGTCGCCAAGCTTCTGGGAACGCTCCAGGCTCCGGCTTCAAGATTCGTTCGTGTGCTCAATGGCCCGGTTTCCGCATTTGCGCGGACGCTCCAGGCAATCGCCGATCAGAAGGCCGATACAGCGGCCTAGGGATCGTATGTGTGCAGAAGACCGTAGAGCGACCGGAAAGAAGTCCGCGTCGCGGAAGAACAAGGAGTAAACAGATATGGCTATCAGCAAAGACGAGATTATTGAAGCAATCAAGGAGATGCCCGCGCTGCAGCTGTCTGAGCTCGTCAAGGAGCTTGAGGACATCTTTGGCGTGTCGGCTGCTGCACCTGTCGCGGTTGCCGCGGCTGCCGCAGGTGGCGACGCTGTCGTCGAGGAAGAGCAGACCAGCTTTGACGTCGTCCTCACCGCTGCCGGCGACAAGAAGATCCAGGTCATCAAGGTCGTGCGTGAGCTGACCAGCCTCGGTCTCAAGGAAGCCAAGGACGTCGTGGACAGCGCCCCGAAGGCTGTCATCGAGGGTGTCACCAAGGACAAGGCTGAAGAGGCTAAGACCAAGCTCGAGGATGCCGGCGCGACGATCGAGATCAAGTAATTCTAGGCTGCTTGCGGTTCCTCAACGAGGAGCCGAAAACAGCGATGGCCGGCGGTCGTCTCGACCGTCGGCCATCGCAGCTTCGTATTTATTGGGAACAATTCATTGACCCGGTAGGCAAGCATGTATAGACTAATAGTTTGCGACTTTCGTATGCTGCCGCCGTGTCATAAGGAGGAATCACCTGGTGCGCCGTGAAGCAGGTTCCCCCGCTCCCGCTGGTATGCGCCAGCGCCGCACGTTCGCTAAGATCCCAGAAATTCTCGACGTCCCGAATCTTATCGCAATCCAGACCGATTCATTCAAGTGGTTTCTTGATGAGGGTCTGCGCGAGACGTTTCATGACATTTCGCCGATTGAAGACTTCACCGGCAATCTTGCGGTTGAGTTCGGCGGTCATGAGTTCGGTGACGCAAAGTACTCGGTAGAGGAGTGCAAGGAGAAGGACATGTCCTTCCAGGCACCCCTCTTTGTCGACGTACGCTTCATCAACAAGGAAACCGGAGAGATGAAGGAGCAGTCGGTATTCATGGGCGATTTCCCGCTCATGACGGACCGCGGCACCTTCGTGATCAATGGTACTGAGCGCGTTGTCGTGTCTCAGCTTGTCCGCTCGCCTGGTGTGTACTACTCCGAGGAGCGCGACAAGACGACCGACAAAGCCGTCTACACGACAAAGGTCATTCCCGCACGTGGCGCCTGGCTCGAACTCGAGACAGACAAGCGCGACATCGTATCTGTGCGTATCGACCGGAAGCGTAAGCAGCCGGTCACGGTTCTGCTCAAGGCACTTGGAATCGCCGAGACCAAAGAAGAGATTCTTGAAATCTTCGGTGACGCTGAGTGCATCAAGCGTACCCTGGACAAGGATTTCACTGAGACTCGCGAAGAGGCCCTCATTGAGATCTACAAGCGACTTCGCCCGGGCGAGCCGCCAACGGTTGACTCGGCACGCTCGCTTCTCGATGGCCTGTTCTTCAACGAACAGCGCTACGATTTGGCGAAGGTCGGCCGCTACAAGCTGAATAAGAAGCTTGAACTCGCGCTTCCTGACTCCCAGTCCACTCTCACCAACGAGGATGTTCTCGCCGCGGTGAAGTACCTGGTGAAGCTCTGGGAAGATGTCGACGGCTACGATGTGGACGATATCGACCACTTCGGAAACCGCCGTGTCCGCTCGGTCGGCGAGCTCATCCAGAACCAGTTCCGCATCGGCCTCGCCCGTATGGAGCGCGTGGTTCGTGAGCGCATGACGACGCAGGACGTGGAACAGATCACGCCGCAGTCGCTCATCAACATCCGGCCGATCGTGGCCGCGATCAAGGAGTTCTTCGGGTCCTCGCAGCTCTCGCAGTTCATGGACCAGACGAACCCGCTCGGCGGACTGACTCACAAGCGTCGCGTGTCCGCGCTTGGACCCGGTGGTCTGTCGCGTGAGCGTGCAGGCTTCGAAGTCCGAGATGTGCACCCGTCGCACTACGGCCGCATGTGCCCGATCGAGACCCCTGAAGGTCCGAACATCGGCCTCATCGGTTCGCTCGCGACGTTCGCCCGTATCAACCCGTACGGCTTTATCGAGACGCCGTATCGCCGGGTCGTTGACGGCAAGGTCACTGACGATATCGACTTTCTCACCGCCGACGTAGAAGAGCGTCACGTCATCGCGCAGGCGAACGAGCTGTTCAACGCGAAGACGCGTATCTTCGACCGCGAGACCGTTCTCTGCCGTGTTAAGGGCGGAGACCCGGAGGAGCGTATTCCCGTCGACGTCGACTACATGGACGTTTCGCCGCGCCAGATGGTGTCCGTTGCTACCGCGCTCATCCCGTTCCTCGAGCATGACGACGCGAACCGCGCCCTTATGGGTTCGAACATGCAGCGTCAGGCAGTTCCGTTGCTGAGGCCCTCGGCCCCGCTCATCGGAACCGGCATGGAGCGTCGCGCAGCCGTCGACACGGGCGAGATCATCGTCGCCAAGCGCGACGGTGTCATCGAGTTCGTTGACTCGCGCAAAATCGTCGTCCGCACCGCAGACGGCGAGACTGACACATACGTGCTGCCGAAGTTCCAGCGCTCGAACCAGGGCACCTGCATCAATCATCACCCGATCGTGGCTCTCGGCCAGTCCGTCGAAGCGGGCATCGTGCTCGCGGACGGCCCGTCGACCGAAGCCGGTGAACTGGCGCTGGGTCAGAACCTCCTCGTCGCATTCATGCCGTGGGAGGGCTACAACTACGAGGACGCCATCATCCTCTCCGAGCGTGTTGTCAAAGAGGACCTCTTGACCTCGATTCACATCGAGGAGTACGAGGTCGAAGCTCGTGACACCAAGCTTGGGCCCGAGGAGATCACTCGCGAGATTCCGAACGTCGGCGAAGACGTTCTGGCAAACCTCGACGAGGATGGCATCATCCGCGTAGGCGCCGAGGTATTCCCCGGTGACGTGCTTGTGGGCAAGGTCACGCCGAAGGGCGAGACCGAGCTGACTGCCGAGGAGCGCCTCCTGCGCGCCATCTTCGGTGAGAAGGCTCGCGAGGTTCGCGACACGTCACTCAAGGTTCCGCACGGTGAGACCGGACGCGTTATCTCGGTCCACAAGTTCTCGCGTGATGCTGGCGACGATCTGTCGCCCGGCGTGAACGAGCTCGTACGCGTGTACGTGGCTCAGAAGCGCAAGATCAACGAGGGCGACAAGCTAGCCGGTCGTCACGGCAACAAGGGTGTCATCTCCAAGATCAATCCGATCGAGGATATGCCGTTCCTTGCTGACGGTACGCCCGTTGACATCATTCTGAACCCGCTCGGCGTTCCGAGCCGTATGAACATCGGGCAGCTGCTCGAGACGCACCTCGGCTGGGCAGCGCACGTAGGCTGGAGTGACGAGGAGAATCCGACCAAGGCTGTCCAGGGTCCGATTCACGTTGCAACGCCGGTATTCGACGGTGCTCGTGAGTATGAGATTTCGGAGACGCTGGACAAGGCGGCCCTTAACCTGCGTTTGAAGGCAGCTGAGCGGTACGGCAACAAGACGCTCGACGGTGTTGTTCCGTCGGTCGACGCGTTGGGCAAGACGCAGCTCTTCGACGGCCGCACAGGTGAGCCGTTCCGCGAGCCCGTCACCATTGGCCAGATCTACATCTTGAAGCTACTCCACCTGGTCGACGACAAGATCCACGCCCGTTCGACCGGTCCGTACTCGCTTATCACCCAGCAGCCGCTCGGTGGTAAGGCGCAGTTCGGTGGTCAGCGCTTCGGTGAGATGGAAGTCTGGGCGCTCTATGCATACGGTGCCGCTTACGTCTTGCAGGAGATCCTCACCATCAAGTCCGACGACGTTGTGGGCCGCGTTAAGGCCTACGAGGCGATCGTCAAGGGTGAGAACATCCCTGAGCCTGGTATCCCTGAAAGCTTCAAGGTTCTCGTCAAGGAGATGCAGTCCCTGTGTCTCGACGTGGAAGTGATTTCGGAGTCTGGCGAGGAGATAGAGCTCAAGGAGCAGGATGAGGATATCTTCAAGACTGCAGAAGAGCTTGGTCTTGATCTCACTGGAATGGACGATGGCATTAAGCCAAGCGGTTCCGGTGTGACGGGCGGTGAGGTCTCAATTGAGGACCTCGATACGTCCGGGTTCGATATGGACCTCGATCTTGATAGTACCGAGGCCGAGGAGTAGGGCCACCGCGACAACTCGCCGGCGCATGTGGCGCCGGCCGGATGGAGGAGTGAACGTTGCTCGACGTCGACGTCAACAACTTCGACAAGATGCGGATCGGCCTGGCTTCGTCGGAGCAGATCCGCCAGTGGTCACGGGGCGAAGTAAAAAAGCCCGAGACCATTAACTACCGCACGCTCAAGCCCGAGAAGGACGGACTCTTCTGTGAGAAGATCTTCGGTCCTACGAAGGACTGGGAGTGCTATTGCGGCAAGTACAAGCGCGTGCGCTTCAAGGGAATCATCTGCGAACGCTGCGGTGTCGAGGTAACTCGCGCCAAGGTGCGTCGTGAGCGCATGGGTCACATCGAGCTGGCTGCGCCGGTCTCGCACATCTGGTACTTCAAGGGTGTGCCGAGC
>PHEU01000051.1 GCA_002841295.1 Actinobacteria bacterium HGW-Actinobacteria-6 | reverse complement strand
ACTCTCGAGGAGCACGGTCACGTGAAGGGGCCGTTCTACCACGGAACCAGGTCGACGTTGCAGCCGGGTCAGGAGCTCACCCCGGGTTTCGGCTCCAACTTCCAAGAAGGCAGGGTCTCCAACAACATCTACTTCACTTCGCTCGTAAGCACCGCAGCATGGGGAGCGCAACTGGCGACGGCGCTTGCTGGAGAAGAAGGGCCAGGACGAATCTACATCGTGGAGCCCCTGGGGCCTTTCGAAGACGATCCGAACGTCACCAACAAACGGTTCCCGGGCAACCCCACTTGTTCCTACAGGACTCGAGAGGCTCTTCGTGTCGTCAGCGAACTCGAGGAGTGGGAAGCGCACAGCCCAGGCGAACTCCAGGCCATGCTCGACAATCTGGCCCAGCTCCGAGAGCAGGGCCTGGACGTAATCGAGGACTAGAGTCAGCTACTTGGATGCATCGGTGCTTAACCCGCGCTTCCAGCTGACTCACACTCGCGCTAGGCTGAAGCAAGCGCTTGTTCGAAGCTGAAGCGCGAACACGTTAGGCGTGTTCCCTCAAGTCTCCCTAAGGTGCTATACTCGGCACCAGAATACTGGTGTGGTTTGGAGGCTCTGATGGGTACAGCGGTGAAGTTCTCGGAAGACGTCGTCCCTCTCGGCGACATGAAGATCAATCCCGGCAAGGTCGTCCGCCGTGTGGACGAGACCGGCCGTCCTGTACTGCTCACGAGCCACGGACGCGGCGTCGCCGTCGTGCAAGCGCTCTCCGAGTTCGAGGCCGCCCAGGATGAGCGAGAGTTCATGCGTGCGGTCGTCTCCGGTTTGGCGGACATCGAGGCCGGACGCGTTAGCTCGATCGAGGACGTGAAGCTTCGCCTGGGAATCGTCTGATGGCCGCGTTGCTCCGGATTGGGTTCGCGAAGTCCGCGGAGGATGATCTGCTCGATATCATCAGCTGGTACTCGTCGCAACAGGCGCCGGAGGTCGGCGAGCGCCTCGTCGGGGCGGTCTTCGAGCGTGTTGAACAACTTGCGATGTTCCCGGACAGCGGGAAGATCGTGCCGGAATTCGAGACGCCCTGGCTGCGCGAGCTTGAGATGCCGCCGTTTCGAATCGTCTATCGTCGCGACGAGGCACTCATCACAATTGTTAGGGTTTGGCGAAGTGAGCGACTCATGGATCCTGACCTCGGGGGAAACGCCTAACAAGCGCATTCGGCAGATGCGACAACCGTTAGACTGAGTGGGAGGTATCGGCGCGCAGGTGAAGCGCAAGTGCGTTGGACGGACATGTGGGACGGGGGCAGGCGACTCCGACCGGAATACCTAGTAGGCGAAGGCGCACATGAAGAACAGCGAGTGCATCATCGAGCAATATCGAGGGGACAAGCTGGTGCGCTCTTTCATACCTACAGGGGATCAGAAGTTGCCGTGGAGCATGAACGTGAACGGCAAGACCTACCTGAGGACGAATGGTTGGGTGCTGTCGAAGGTACTGCCGACCCTCGTTGAGGGTTCGCCGTTCACAACCAAGGTCATCCCGATCATGGAACAGGTCTCAAGAGACGACTCCGAAAGTGGCGTCTAACCAGCGCATTCAGCAGACGCGGCAAGCGCTAGACTGACAGCTAGGCATCGGCGCGCAGCTGAAGCGCCAAGACGTTGGACGGACGGATACGGTCCACTGCGAACGAACCGACCGGAGACTCATGAGAGCAGTAGTGTGCACCGGTTACGGACCACCGGATGTCCTTCAACTCAGGGACGTGGCGAAGCCTGTTCCGAAGGACAACGAGGTGCTGGTTCGAATCCGCGCCACGACGGTGAGCACGGCCGATTGCGAGCTGCGGAAATTCGACTTCGCCCCCTGGATATGGCTGCCCATGCGGCTGGCGTTCGGCATCATCAGACCAAGGCAACCCGTGCTCGGTCAGGAGCTTGCAGGTGATGTCGAGTCGGTGGGCAAAGACGTCCGGTCGCTCCGGAAGGGTGACCGAGTCTTCGCGTCGACGGGCGTCGGGCTTGGAGCCTACGCGGAGTACCTTTGCCTGCGAGAGAACCCCCAGACCGGGGCGATCGTGACGATGCCGGCGACCCTGAGTTATGAGGACGCAGCGGCCGTACCCTATGGTGGTGGCGAGGCGCTGCGGTTCCTGCGAACGGGCGGAGTCCAGAGCGGACACAGGGTCCTTGTCAACGGGGCGGGCGGCAGCTTCGGCTCGTACGCCGTCCAACTCGCCAAGGTCCTCGGGGCTCACGTCACCGCGGTGGACAGCGCGTCGAAACTGGAGATGCTTCGCGTGATCGGGGCGGACCGCGTCATCGACTACGCCCAGGAGGACTTCACCGACAGTCCTGAGACCTACGACGTCATTTTCGACGTCGTCCGCAACACTCCGTCTGGTCGCATGGTGCAGTCGTTGACGGAGAACGGATGCCTGCTCATGGCCAATCCGGGCTTCATGCAGATCGTTCGTGCTAAGTGGGCTTCGAGGGGCAGCAAGAAGCGGGTGTCGTTCGCGGGGTCGGGCGAAGCGAGCGAAGACCTCGCCTATCTGGCGGGCTTGGTCGAAGAGGGGAAGGTACGCCCAGTCATCGACCGGCGCTTCCCACTGGAGCAGATGGCTGAGGCGCACCGGTACGCCGAGACCGGGCAGAAGCTGGGGAACATCGTCATCACGGTTGCGTAGTCGTGGGAGGCGCTGGGTGCCGATGTCGCTCGGGCCCGGCCTAACAAGCGCATCTAGCAGACGCGACAAGCGCTAGACTGTATGAGAGGCATAGGCGCGCTGCTGATGCGCAAACACGTTAGATGGACCTGGAGGCAATGTGATCTCGGGAGCGCGCTATTCCCACACCAATGTGATTGCACGCGACTGGCGTTCTCTAGCAGCGTTCTATGAAGCTGTGTTCGGCTGTGTCCGCACCTACCCTGAACGCGACTACAAGCCATCTCAGGTAGAGGGCGGCACGGGAGTGGTCGGCGCAGGGTTCGCCGGTGCGCATTTGCGTCTACCGGGATACGGTGAAGAGGGTCCGACTCTCGAGATCTACACGTATGACCCGGCGATCGAAGGCGCACTGCCGAAAGTGAACGAGCCAGGCTTTGCACACATCGCCTTCGGTGTCGACGATGTGGAAGCAGCTCATCGGGAAGTGCTTGACTCTGGCGGATCGGCGGTCGCTGATATCATCTCATCAACACGATCCGACGGTGCAGTAATCAAGTGGTGCTACGTGAGGGATCCGGAAGGCAACATCATCGAGCTGCAGTCGTGGACGTATGCGCGAGGGTAGCTGCAGCCCGGTCGCTTGCTTGCGTCGCACCGTTCCCGCAAGCCGTCGGGCCATCTAACAAGGGCATCGACTCGACTTCGCAAGGACTCGGCTACCATGTGAGTCATCGGGCGCGAGTCAGGCCAAACACGTTAGCGCGACCCCTGAGAGTGAGGTCCGGTGCTCCTTTGCGTCAACAGTGAGTGGCAGGGGTGCGGCAGTCCTGAACTCGAAGCCGGATCCCGACTGCTTGCCCGCGAGCTCTTCAGTGAACTGCCGGTGCTCGACATGGGCGCCGCTGAGCGCGGCGACCTCGATATGCGCGACGGGGTGTTCGCACTCGACCGTGTGAGCGACAGGTTCAGCACAACGCTCGCTGCCCTCGAGGCAGCCACGCCTGATCGCATCTTCACCGTCGGCGGGACCTGTGGGTCGGAGGCCGCTCCAGTCGCCTATCTCTCGGCTCGCTACGAACGACTCGGCACGGTCTGGCTTGATGCGCATGGTGACCTCAACACGCCCGCATCGTCTCCCAGCGGTCACTTCCACGGCATGGTCCTTCGCACGTTGCTCGGTGACGGTCCGGAGGAATTCACCTCGCACATCGCGGTTCCGCTGTCGGCGCCCGGGGTGGTCGTTGCCGGCGCGCGTGACCTCGATCAGCCGGAGCGTGACTTCATCGAATCGGCCGGTGTCGGACTTATCGAAGGCTGGCCGGATGACGTGGCGACGCTGGTGAGCACTCGGCTTCGGGATGCCGGTATCACGCATCTGTACGTCCACATCGATGTCGACGTGTTCGATCCCACAACGTTCGGTGATGCGCTCTTCTCGGTGCCAGGCGGACCATCGCTGGACTCGGTTAGCGCCGCGCTGCGCCAGCTCCTGACCGCCTTCGACGTCGTGGGTGTCGGCCTGGTCGAGTCGTGTGGACGGGTCCCCGGTGCCGCAGGGGTGCTTAAGCGGTTCCTCGTCGACAGCGAGCTGTGGCCGGCGCCGCCAACATGCGCATCCAGCTGACGCGCACGAGGTAGACTGACCAGCAAGGCATCGATCTGCAGCTGAAGCGCAAACACGTTAGGCCGAATCCCACACTCCCTTCGCGGTCGCGGTGTTTGCACCAGCGTATCTTTGGGGATACACTCAGCACATGATCGAGATTCGACAGACAGCGGAGTACGAGTCGTGGTTCGAGACGCTTCGCGACCTTCAGGCGCAGGCGCGCATCCTCTCTCGGATTCGACGGCTTTCTCTTGGCAACTTCAGCGACGTTAAGCCGGTCGGTGAAGGCATGTCAGAGTTGCGCATCACCTACGGTCCGGCTATCGCGTCTACGTGAAGCAGCAAGGCGACGTGCTAGTCATTCTGCTGGTCGGAGGAGACCTGTCATGACAAAGACGAACACCAAGACCTATACGAGTCGCTGGGACCCCACCAAGTACCTCGACTCCGACGAAGCTATCGCAGCGTACCTTGACGCTGCCATCGAAGAGGATGACCCTGCGCTGCTTACTGCCGCACTTGGTGATGTCGCCCGCGCCAAGGGTATGACGCAGATCGCTCGTGAGACCGGACTGGGTCGCGAGAGCCTCTACAAGGCGCTGTCGTCTGCTGGAAATCCCGAGTTCGGAACGGTGCAGAAGGTCATGCGCTCGCTCGGACTCAAACTGCACGTCTCGGCATAGGGAGTCAGCGCGATGGCGTGAGGTCGGACGAAGGCTGATCACTGTGGGCCCAAGCGGGGCAAGGGCTACTGGGACAAGAAGGCAGTAGCCAAGCAGGCCAGCAACCGTGCGCGCAGGAGGGACGACCGCTTGGTGGCCGTCCACGATGATGCAGGCAGCGATATGGAGTCCTCATCGGGCGAGCGGCGATTGGCCTAACAAGCGCATCTAGCTGACGACCAGGAGCTACACTGACAGGAAAGCGCTCAGCGTCCGCTGATGCGCAAGTGCGTTAAATGGACGAGGAGGGGGATATGGCTTTCGGACAGCCGAAGCTCACGAAAGAGGAGAAGGCGACAGAGAAGCAACGCGAACTCATGGAGAAGTACGGTCTGGACTTGGACTCCTACTCTGACGATGAGTTGCGTTTAAGGAATGGATCTGCCGTGAGGGCGATTGCTTCGACCCTCGCCGGTTCTGGGATGTTCGCAGCCGGGTCGCTGCTTAGCGGCAATTCTGCCGACGCCTTCAAGCTCAATCTCGCAAAAGCCCAAATAGAGCAGAATTGGATTCTGATTCGCCAAAACGAGGAGATCATTCGCCTACTGCAGGCAATGGCAGCGAAGTGACAAGCAATTGGACAGGCGCCGCCAACATGCGCATCCAGCTGACCCGCACGAGGTAGACTGACCAGCAAGGCATCGATCTGCAGCTGAAGCGCAAACACGTTAGGCCGAACGAGGGGATGGCATGACAAAGAACGGCTGCATGTGGGCAGGCTTCCTCCCCACGTTCCTCTCACTACTCGTCGCCGTTGTCCTCTTCGCCGCAGGGATGCCTGGTTTCGCCGTGCTCGTTGGGCTACCAGGGATTGCCTTCTTCGTGTGGGTCATGGCTCGGGTGCCTGAGGACGTGCAGCGGATTCGCGGTTTGCAGGGCGATGCAGCGGCGCAGCGCGCAGCGCTTGCGGCTCAGGCAGCGTCGGCCAAAATCTCATCCACATCGCCATCTCGCCCTGATTGGAGCGCACTTTATCGCCGCTACGGCGAACGCCGTGTAGGAGCGCGATATCAAGGCATGAGCGAGATCCTAGAAGCGGCTGGTCGCACTGTCACCCGAGACTCGGAACTTACACTCTCTGCCGGCGGGTCGATGGCTTCTGCGCTACTTGTTTGTGCGTTCTCTCAGCTCGAAGCCGGTGATCACGACACTGCCATCGATCTCGGAGTCCAGGCACTGGCGACTCTTAGAGCTGCCGGCGAGACGGATGTCAGCCCCCGGGTGTATCCCGTGCTGGAGTGCATGGCGACTATCTTCTACGTTTCTGGCCAGCATCGCCCACAGGGCGTTGTGTGCGCGACAGCGGCGAGCGAAGTGGCAACAGCAATGGGCGACAAAGACGCAGCGTTTCACAATACGGCTATGGCATTCGATATGGACGGGTAGGAGTCGGCCTAACCCCGGCTTCGAGCAGAACGCCGCGCGGTAGTATCGACATACAGGCGCTCGACGTCTGCTCAAACCGAAACACGTTAGGCTCATCAGGAGGCATGAGATGCCGACCATCAGTGCAAGGTGGCGATTCCTTCCTGCGGTATCCGGGATTCTTCTTGGTGCTGTCGCTCTCGTCGTGGCAGTCGGCGTGATCCCGCTGGTTCGTGCCGGCAGCGTAGCGAACATGACCCCGGATCGTGCGGTGCCAGCGTTCTGGGTCACCGTCGGTATTCACCTTCTCGCGGCGGCGGTGCTGTTCCTGGTAGTGACGCTCTCGGAGAACCGCAGTTGGATCTCAACTTCGGCTCTGTTCGTCACCGGTGTCGCCATACTGCTGGTCGGGTTCGCCCTCGGAGACGCAGCCAAGGCTCCGTTAGAAACAGGGGCTCCGATGCAAGCGGTCACGGCGATGCTGCTCGGATGCGTTGCGGCTGATGTTCTCGCCGGTGCGCTGGCCATTGCAGCAGCACGGATCCGACCTGCGAGGGCTTAACAAGCGCTTCCAGCTGACGGGCCAGGCCGCTCGGCTACACTGTCAATCGGCGCGCAGCTGAAGCGTTAGAAGCAGGCGAAGCGTCGCACGGCAGGAGGGCGGACTCAGGCGGCGAATACACTGTCATTCGCTTGATCACGGAGTCGACAAGTCGCTTCACACGGATGGGGGCTCGATCATGGTGGTGAGGTCAGTCATCTTGGCGCTTGCAATCGCCTCGCTCGTGCTTGTGGGCTGCACTTCCTCCGACCACAAGGCGGGCTGGAAGGCGAGAGAAGAAGTCGGCGCGATTTGGGGCGTCGGCGAGCAGGGGGTCGATAGCGATCTCAAGCGAGTAGATGACAGCATGAGCGAGAGCCATCGGATGATGGCCATCATGATTCTCACCGGCGCGGGCGAGAACTCTGACCTCGACAGCTATGAGGACGTGTACCTCGTCGATGTGAAGACCAACGACGGCAGCAACACTGCGACAGTCGTGGTCGTCGAGAACAAGGACGGCGGCCAGAAGACCATCGTTCCGCAGGCCGTCAAGGACCAAGGAGACATCACCAATCCGTAGGAGACCGGCGGCGTCGCGTCTAGCAAGCGCTTCCAGCTGACGCGCCGGACGTTGGCGCATCCTGCAAGTCGAGTGGCGCGCAGCTGATGCGCGAACACGCTAAGTGGAGCTGGGGGGGGGAGTGCCACATGAGGACTACGATAGTCGTTGTGCTGCTTGCGTGCGTTCTACTGGCTGGCTGCGCAGACAGAATCACGGCTCCAGATAGTGCTCCCCCGACTCGCGCTGAAGATGAGGCTGTGGTCCCGCCGCCAGAGTGGCCCCCCGCAGATGATGCCACCGTTGCGCGAGAGGACGTGGCCGGACAGACGCCTGAGCAAGTCGTCCTGGCCCTCATCGATGCGATCAACGCACATGACTGGCAGACCGCCTACTCTCTGTACACCAACCAGACGGTGGACTACGAAACATATCGCGATGAATGGACCCTGGAAGACCAGGTCTACTCTGACTTCCAGGTGCGCGAGACGAGGGTCGCCAGCGAACAGCCGGCCGCGGTCAGAGTCACGTACATAGTGGACGTCGAGCCACTTGGCGAAGACCCAGTGAAGGTCGACGAACCGGGGCAGTGGTGGGCGGTGTGGAAAGTCGACGGACTGTGGAAGGTCCAATGGATGCCGGTTCAGTGAGCAGGGTCCACCTAACCCGCGCATCAACCACGACAAACCACGGCGCGAAACGCTAGGCTGAACAGAGGCGCAAAAGCCGTGGTTTACGGGTTATGCGCAAACACGTTAGATGGAACGGGGGAGTTCGTGGATAAGCCGCTTAGAGAATCTGAGTATTTCGTCGCGTGGTTGTTGTTCTTCCTCCTGGCTTCTGTGGTCGGGG
>PHEU01000012.1 GCA_002841295.1 Actinobacteria bacterium HGW-Actinobacteria-6 | reverse complement strand
GCAGTCATCGCGCTCACCGAAGACATGGGGCTCGTCTTCAACCCACGCTTCTACATGTCGATCGACGACTGGAATCTCGACCATCTGCAGGAGAGCTTCGAGGATTTCCAGTCGCTCTTCTAGGAGCGGTCAGCCACTCGCTCAAGCAGCCACGCCATATTGCGACCGAGCGTATCCATCGTGCGCAGGCCCTCTTCGTCCGATTCCACTGAACCGGCGGGTCCACCGATACCGACGTTCCAATACGAGGATCCGGGCACGATCATCTCTGAGATGAAGAAGAGGTGATTGATGCTGTCAAAGGCGTGAATCGCGCCCGCACGGCGCACCGCAACCACCCCGGCACCCACCTTGCGACGCAGCATGCCTGGATTCGCACCGCCCACATAGCCGAGACGATCGATGAACGCCTTGGTCTCGGCCGTGACGTCTGCGTAGTACACCGGAGAGCCGATGATGATCCCATCGGCGGCATCAGCCGCTTCGATGCACTCATTCCCGAAGTCCCTGAGTCCAGAGCAGCGATTGTCTTTCGTCTCCCTGCACTTCATGCACGCAGTGCAGCCATGGACCTTCTTGCCCGCCATTTGCATGAGCTCGGTCTCGATACCCGCCGAGCGAAGCTCGACCAGGACGCGCTCGAGCAGAATCGCGGTGTTCCCGTCTCTGCGGGCGCTACCATTGAATGCCACAACCTTCATCGGACTCTCCTGTCAGTTGTCAGACTCTGTCGCTGGTAAGTAGTCGCACGCCTTCGGCGCGCATCTCGGCTAGCGCACGTTCGGTGTCGCCGGGAGTGAGTTCGACCGCTCGGCACCCATCGGTCACCACCGTCACGCCAAAACCGAGGCCGATCGCATCGAGCACTGTCGCCTTTACGCAATAGTCAGTCGCCAGCCCAAGCACGATGATCTCGTCGACTGCACTTCTGGTAAGCAAGTCGCCAAGGCCGGTGGCCGTCTCGTGATCGTTGTCGAAGAATCCGCTATACGAATCGATACCGGGGTCTTCGCCTTTGCGAATCACAACGTCGATGCGCGCCACGTCGAGCGCCGAGTGGAAGCTCGCCCCGGGACTCCCCTGCACACAGTGATCGGGCCACAGCACCTGCTCTACCCCGCCGAGGATGACCAGGTCACCCGGAGACGCGCCAGGGTGATTCGACGCGAATGAGCCGTGATCTGCACCGTGCCAGTCCTGTGTCGCAACGACAAGGCTGAACCTCGGCATGAGGGCGTTTGCCACGGCCACGACGGCATCTCCGTCCGCGACGGGCAGCGCCCCAAAGGGCATGAAGTCGTTCTGGATGTCCACAAGCACGAGCGCCTTCACGTGATACCACCTTCCGAGTCGTCCAGTCCGCGAGCCTTCAGGATGAGTCGTGTGCGCAGATCGTGCAGCTGCAACTCGACACCAACAGGATACCCATGTGGGTTCAGGAAGCGCTTCACACCCGGATCGAGCATCGCGAGCTGAGTCGCGGCTCGCTCACGGGCGGCAGTTATCGGCGGTGTCTCGGCTACGAGCACGCCGGCGCGCACTACGGGCTGCAAGAGCTCCTCGGCGGGCTCACCGCAAAACGCCTTGCGCCGTGTTGAGTCCTCGGGATCGACCATCGTGCAATCGGGCCCGGGCGCCTGTGCCACGCTGTAGATCATGTCGCCGTCGAAGCGCCCGTCACGAGTGAACCGCCGAACCTGCAAGATGCCCGGCATGGTGACCTTTGCGGTCTGCTCGGAGACTTTGATGCGCGGTTCCCAGGCTCCGCCGGGTTCGCGAACCGCCGAGAGCTTGTACACTCCACCCAGCGCCGGCGAACCTTCCGCCGTCACAAGGCGCGTCCCCACTCCCCAGACATCTATGGCGGCACCCTGGTCTTTCAGGCTCTCGATCAGGTACTCGTCGAGCTCGTTGCTGGCGTAGATCTTCACGTGCCCGAAGCCAGCCCTATCGAGGATCTCGCGCGCCCGCCGAGACAACCAGGCGAGGTCACCGGAGTCGATACGAATGCCGATCATCGTGTGGCCCGCCTCGGCAAGTCGGCGGCCCGCCTCGATCGCGTGCCGCACGCCTTCGAGCGTGTCATACGTGTCGACTAAGAACGTCGCGTTGTTGGGCATGGCGTCAGCATAGGCGAGAAACGACTCCAGCTCGGTATCGAACGCCATCACCCAGCTGTGCGCATGCGTGCCGCCAACCGGGATTCCGTATCGCTGCCCGGCGAGCACGTTACTCGAGCCCGCACACCCGCCGATATAGGCGGCGCGGCTCGCGGAGAGCCCACCATCCGGCCCCTGCGCACGACGCAACCCGAACTCGAGGACCGGGTCTCCCTGCGCGGCCGAGCAGACGCGCGCAGCCTTCGTCGCGATGAGCGTCTGGAAGTTCACGATGTTGAGCAGTGCCGTCTCCACGATCTGACACTGGATGATCGGACCCGTCACGCGAACCAGCGGCTCCCTCGGGAACACGACGGTTCCCTCGGCAACCGCATCAACGTCACACGTGAACCGAAAATCGCGGAGCCACGCAAGGAACTCTGGTACGAAGAGCGGCTTGCCGTCGTTCCCGTTGAGCGTGGCGAGATACGCGACATCTTCTTCCGAGAAGCGAATGTTGGTCAGATAGTCGACGACTTGCTCAAGTCCACACGCCACAGCGAAGCCGCCGCCGAACGGATTCCGCCGAAACGACGCATGGAAACACGCTTCTGTCTCGGCCGTGCCCGAGCGCCAGTAGGCGTACGCCATCGTGATCTGATAGAGGTCGGTCAGCATCACGGGTACGTGCGATCGGGCGTCTGGCATGTCCGGAACTCCCCTCCTTTGGCTGCTACAACGGTACTCCGAACCCGCCGTGAGCGCACGCCCCCACGACTCCGCCGCGCAAGAGCGCTAGACTCTGGTCATGCACCGTCGTCCGCTCATCGCTGCGCTCGCAATCGTGATCGCCATGTCGGCGACCGCGTGCTCGCTTGTACCCTCTACCGAGCCCGATGTTCCCGACAACACCGACGCGGTAGCGACCGTGCCCCCATCGCCCACCACCGAGCTTCGGCAACCGCGGCTTTCGGGTGCGAGTTCGTGGGCAATGCCTCTCGGCGCCGAGCTGGACTCTGACACTATCGCGCGCCTTGCGGGCCTCGGCCTTGTCGTCGTAGATGGCGAAACGACCACGGCCAGTCAAGTCGCCGAGATACAGGCGGGTGGCGCGACCGTGCTCGGCTATTTGAGCGTCGGCACGATCGAGCCGTGGCGTTCTTGGTATCCGGAGATGAAGACGTACCAGCTTGAGAAGTGGCCCGAGTGGGATGAGTACTACGCCGATGTCTCGCAGGAGGGCTTCCGCAGCATACTGATGATGCAAGTGGCTCCGGCCATCCTCGGCAAGGGATTCGACGGGCTGTTCCTGGATAACGTCGACATGATCCGTGAGCACCCCGCACAAGCACAGGGAATGGAGCGTGTACTTGAGGGGATGTCCGCGCTTGTCCACCAAGACGGCGGCGTGATCGCCATGCAAAACGGCGAAGACGTGATCGCATCGATGTTGCCATATATCGATGTATGGAACCGGGAGGACGCCTCGTTCATCTACGACTCCGAGTCCGAAACATACAGACCAGTCACCGACGTCGAACACACAGCAGCACTCGGCGCCCTGAAGCGCATGCGACTCCTCGGCATACTCACACTCACGCTCGACTACCCGCCGCCCGGTGACGCAGCTGCGACCAACGAGGCAATGAGTGCGTCGGCCAACGCCGGCGCCATCCCATGGACGGCCGACATCGGACTCTCGCAACTCGATTAGCACGCAGTCCGCTTCACCCAGGAGAGCATGTGGCACGCAAGCGAGACATAGCACGCGTCATCGCCGCACGGTACCTTTCGCGTGCCGGCAGCGAGGCTGCGTTCTTCGTAGGGGTTTGGGGGAAGGCCGCCTTCAGCTTCCAGGCGACCGCCATTCAGATTGCCACGCTCATGTTCGTGCTGAGTGTCGTCTCGATACTCGGAAGCGTCATCAGCGGCGTGCTCGTGGACCGCTACGGGCCGCGTCGGGTACTCATCGGTGCCGAGATACTCTTCGTACCCGCGTCTTTAGCTATCGCACTCGCGACCGACCTTGGCTCGCTCACCGTACTGGTAGCGTTCTGGGGCTTCGTGGGCGCACCCGTGATGACGGCGGGCGCCTCGTTCGCTCCGTTCCTTGCCGGTGACAACGAAGACGAACTCCGCAAGATGAACTCGTGGATCGAATCCGCTGGTTCGGCCGCATTCATCACGGGCCCCGCGCTGGGCTCCCTCATTGTGCATTATGCCAACGTCGACTGGGTGTTCTTCGCCGACGCGGCAACATCGCTCATCGCCGCCGTTCTCGTCGCGAGAACCCGGCTCACGTATCCAAAGCGAGACAAGGGCCACAGCAGTGCTTTCGGGGAGTTCCGGGACGGCATTCGCACGGCGTACCGGGCACGTTCGCTGCGGTTCTACGTCCTAGCCGGAACGGTCGTCTGGCTTGGCTTTGGCGCGTTCGGCGCGCTCGAACCACTCTTCTATCGCGATGTCGTCAAGACTGGTATCGAGGCTATCGGTTACGTGAACTCGGTGTTCGGCGTTGGAATCCTCGCCGGCGCACTGCTCCTGCAGCGTCTGCCCAAGAAGATCGTCTCGGCGCGCGCTCTGACTGTGACAGTCATGCTGACGGGACTCTGCAGCATTGCGTACGTGGGCACTTCGAACATTCGTATCGTTGTGATCGGTGCTGCGCTCTGGGGCTTCGTAATCGGGGTGATGGAACCGCTCCTGAGGACGCTGCTGCACCGCGACTCGCCCAAAGGTATGGTCGGCCGCATCACCGGGACCGCGATGGTGCATCGCCAGGCCGGCGAACTGCTTCCGCTCGCGTTCGCACCATGGCTGGCTGCCACGTTCGGAGTGCAGCTAACGCTTATCGGTGGCGCGATGACAGTCACAGTCATCGCCGTACTCGCACTCTTCGAGGCGAGCGCCATCGACCGCATCGCGGGCACTAGCGCTTCCACCGACGTGGAGGTATCGACACTACTGGCCGCAGACGAACCCATATCCCCGAACAGATAGAACCTCGCGAATCAGTGCGGTTGTGCCGATGGACATGGCACCGGACTCGCTGATACCTTCAGCGAATTGCTGAACGACTTCTCAAGGGAGGTGAACCGAGGCACCATGGCACTGATCCTGTTTGTGATGATGATGGCGATGATGATGACCCAGCCCGGGTCTTTGCGCGTATGCGCAGAAACCGGGCGACTCCAGCTCCCTGCCGGCCAGTAGGTCGCGGGCATCTTCCCTCTCACACAAACACGAAAGGATCTTCCCATGAGCGCTTCGGCACCCGGCTTCGACACCATTTCCGTCCACGGCGGCGCGACCCCCGATCCCACCACCGGATCGCGTGCGGTCCCCATCTACCAGACGGTCGCGTACAACTTCAAGGATACCGACCACGCAGCGGACCTCTTCGGCCTGCGCGCGTTTGGCAACATCTACTCCCGCATCATGAACCCCACCACTGACGTGCTCGAGCAGCGTCTCGCCGCGCTCCACGGTGGTACCGCGGCCGTCGCCGTTGCCTCGGGACACGCTGCCGAGAACCTCGCGCTGCTCAACCTCGCCGGCTCCGGCGACTCGATCGTGAGCTCCACGTCGCTCTACGGCGGCACCTGGAACATCTTCCTGCACACCTTCAAGCGCCTTGGCATCACGGTACGCTTCGTGGAGCCCACCGACATCCAGGGCTTCATCGACGCCACCGACGACACCACCAGGGCGTGGTTCATCGAGACCATCGGCAACCCGCGCCTGGACGTTCCCAACATCCGCGGTCTGGCCGATGCGGGCCGCGCGCTCGGCGTGCCGCTCGTGGTGGACAACACGTTCGCAACGCCCTACCTGTGCCGGCCCATCGAGCACGGTGCCGCGATCGTCGTCGAGTCGCTCACCAAGTGGATCGGCGGCCACGGCACGTCGCTCGGCGGCGCGATCATCGACGGCGGCAACTTCGACTGGGGTAACGGGCGCTTCCCGCAGTTCACCGAGCCCGATGCGTCGTACCACGGCCTCAAGTTCTGGGACGTCTTCGGCGACTTCCCCGGTCTGGGCAACGTGGCGTTCGGCATCCGGCTTCGCGTGCAGCTCCTGCGCGATATCGGCGCAACACTCTCTCCGTTCAACGCGCAGCAGATCCTCCTCGGCATAGAGACGTTGTCCCTGAGGCTCGAGCGGCACAGCACAAACGCGCTCGCGGTGGCCAAGTATCTTGAGACGCATCCCAAGGTCGCGTGGGTCACGTACCCCGGCCTGCCGAATCACCCGACAAAGGCGAACGCCGACGAGTTCCTGTCGCATGATCTGTACGGCGGCGTCGTCGTCTTCGGCGTCAAGGGCGGCCAGGATGCCGGCCGCGCGCTCATCGAGAACGTGGAGCTCTTCTCGCATCTGGCGAACGTGGGCGACGCGAAGTCGCTCATCATCCACCCGGCCACCACGACGCACTCGCAGCTGAGCGACGATGAGCTCGTGCTCGCAGGCATCGGACCGGACTTCGTGCGGCTCTCCATCGGCATCGAGAACATCGACGACATCATCGCCGACCTCGCACAGGCACTCGAGCAGGCGTAAGTCATGGGCACACCTGCAGGCACCTCCGGGAGCTTCTCGCTCCCGGAGGGCCACACACTCCTCTCGGGCAGACGGCTCGAGACTATAGAGGTCGCCCACGAGACCTTCGGCACACTCGACGCCGGAGGCGGCAACGCGATTCTCATCTGCCACGCGCTCTCGGGCGACTCGCACGTGGCGAGCGGCCCCGACGCGTCCGGCCAGCCGCGCGCGGGCTGGTGGGGCGACATCGTCGGCCCCGGCCGAGCGGTGGACACCGACCGGTACTTCGTGGTGTGCGCGAACGTGCTCGGCGGCTGCTCCGGCACGACCGGCCCTGGCTCGACCGACCCGGCGACCGGCGAGCCGTACGCGCTGCGCTTCCCGCTGGTCACGATCGAAGACATGGCGGACGTCTTTGCCACACTCCTCGATGCACTCGGCATCGATCGCCTCCTGGCGGTCGCAGGTGGATCGATGGGCGGCATGCAGGCGCTCGCCTTCGCACAGCGCTACCCGAAGCGGTGTGCGAGCGTGCTCGCGATCGCGACGACGTGGCGGCTCGGCGCGCAGGCGATCGCGTTCAACGAGGTCGGCCGCACGGCGATTCTCGGCGATCCGGCGTTCAAGGGCGGCGACTACTACGAGTCCGGCCAGCCGGGACACGGCCTGGCCATCGCACGGATGATCGGGCACATCACGTACCTGTCCGACGACTCGATGCGCGAGAAGTTCGGGCGGCGCCTGCGCGAGCGCGAGGAGCACGCCTTCGAGTTCGTGAGTGAGTTCGAAGTCGAGAGCTACCTCGCCTACCAGGGCCGCAAGTTCGTCGAACGCTTCGACGCCAACACGTACCTCTACATGACTAAGGCGATGGACTACTTCGACCTGAGCGCCGGCTTCCCGACGCTTGCCGACGCTGTCGCGGACATCGACGCGCGCTTCTTGGTGTTGTCGTTCTCAAGCGACTGGCTCTTCCCCACCTACCAGTCGCGCGAGCTCGTCGACGCCCTTCAGTCCGCCGGCGCCGAAGTCTCGTTCGCCGAGATCGAGAGCCCGTACGGCCACGACGCATTCCTACTGGAGCCGGTCGAGCAGGCGCGGTTCGTCGCGCCGTTCCTCGCGAGCGTCTGCGCCGACGAGCTCGCGAAGCGAGCAGGTGAGGCAGCATGACGGCCGCCCAGTTCCTGCGCTCCGATCTCCGTTTCATCGGCGGGCTCGTGCCCGAGGGAAGCCGCGTGCTCGACCTCGGCTGCGGGAGCGGCGAGCTCCTCGCCTACCTGCGCGACGAACGCGGCTGCCGCGTCCGCGGCGTCGAGTTGACGCCCGAAGGGATCGCGGCGTCGATCGCGCGCGGCCTCTCGGTCGTGCAAGACGACCTCGACCGCGGGCTGGCAGGCTTCCCCGACGGATCGTTCGACGTCGTCATCCTCTCGCAGACGCTACAGATCGTACGCAACCCGGCGCTCGTGCTTCGCGAGATGCTGCGCGTCGGGTCCAGCGGAATCCTGTCGTTTCCAAACTTCGGCAATTGGCGCGTTCGAGGCTACCTGGCGTTCCGCGGCCGGATGCCTGTATCTCGGAGCATTCCCCACAGCTGGTACGACACCCCGAACATTCACCATACGACCATCAAGGATTTCCGGGATTTCGTGCAAGCGAATGGAGGCGTCGTCGTGAGGGAGATGCCTCTCGCACCAGACATCTCCGGAGCAGGTATCCATGCCGTTCGATTTGCAGCGAACCTGCGTGCGGAGCTGGCTGTGGCAATCGTCACGTCTGACCGGTCCGCGCCAGATCAACCGCCCAACCACACCATCGCCTGAATACTCTCTATTCTCATGTTATTGGTGCTCTTACCCACCTTGTCGGCAACGCCATGGCGACGTAAGGTGGACTTCAGAGAACCGTATCGCTGATGGGAGCCATCATGAGCGCACACGCATCAATCGTCGAAACCATCGGCGGAACGCCCGCCGTAAAGCTTCACAACATATCTGCGGGGCTCAAAGCGAACATCATCATCAAGCTCGAATCTCGCAACCCGGGTGGATCAGTGAAGGACCGCATCGGCTGGGGCATGATCGCAGATGCGGAGCAGCGCGCCCTGATAACCCCGGGCAAGTCCGTCATAATCGAGCCCACATCCGGCAACACCGGCATCGCCCTTGCGATGATCGGCGCGGCGCGCGGCTACCGCGTCATCCTCACGATGCCGGAAAGCTTCTCGGTCGAGCGGCGCAAGCTCCTGGCTGCATATGGTGCAGAGCTCGTCCTGACTCCTAAAGGCCTGGGCATGCAAGGAGCCGTCGATGCCGCAAGGGAACTAGCTGCATCCACGCCGAACGCATTCATCCCGGGGCAATTCGACAATCCCGCCAACCCCGCCTCTCACTACAAGACCACCGGCCCGGAGATCGAACGGGCCCTGGGTGATTCGACCCCTGGAGCCTTCGTTGCAGGAGTGGGCACCGGCGGCACGATCACCGGAGGCGGCCGCTACCTGAAGGAGCGCTTCCCCGACATCCGGCTGATAGCCGTGGAGCCTGCCGAATCCGCAATCATCGGACAGCGGCTCCGCGGGGAACCGACCACCCCGGGCCCACACTTGATTCAGGGAATCGGGGCGAATTTCATACCGGGCGTGCTCGACCTCAGCCAACTGGATGAGGCTCTTCCGGTTGCCGGCGAGGCAGCGATTGCAATGGCCCGTCGACTTGCCGCCGAGGAAGGGATCTTCGTCGGCATCTCCTCAGGCGCAAACGTGGTCGCCGCCATCGAGGTAGCCAGTCGTCCGGAGATGGCAGGAACCACAATCGTGACGGTAGCTCCTTCAACCGGCGAAAGGTACCTGTCTACACCGCTGTGGGAGGGCATCGCATAAAATGCGCGTATCACAACGCCTCGACTACTCACTTCGCCTCTTGACTGCGCTGGCACAGCAGACCCCGGGCGCTCTGTCAGGAGCCGGAGAACTGGCGGAGAGCCTCAGCCTACCCAGACGTTTCCTGGAGCTGCAGGCAACCTCCCTCGCGAAGCGCGGACTGGTTGAATGCAAACGAGGAACCGGAGGCGGGTGCATGCTTGCTCGCCCCGCCGACAGCATCACGCTCGCCGAAATCGTCGAGGCAATCGAAGGCGCCGTGTTTGATGCCCCGATGGCGGTTGGCCTCGCTTCGGCGGAGGCATGGCGGCAAGCCGGGGCCGTACTGTCTGAACATCTTGCCTCGGTCACACTTGCGGATCTCGCGGCCCGTCAGAGCGCGATCGATGCAGAGCGCGCGCCCATGTATTTCATCTAGCCCACCACCTGAGAACCGGACAGCCCGGCCTCAAGCCTTCGGTTGACCGCTCGCATGAACCCGAGCTTGTCGGCAGACGCAGCGGAAAGCTGCTCAAGCAGTTCGCGAAACGCTGCAGTTGCAAGCGCTGATTCAGGTACGCCAAGCTCGAGCAGAGTCCTCAGTTGGTCTTGCCTGAACACGAACTCCGCGCCAGCCCCCGGGGGCAGCTCGGTCGTGACTCCATCCGGCACTGCAAGAACCACCCGCGTTCGTGTCCCTTCGACAACGGCAAGCATCGTAGCTCCGCTCGGTCCGAATGCGGTGTCACACAATCGTCGAAGCAGCCCCAAGACCTTCTCCTTGGAATCGCATACAAGCCCGTCCATCGCACGCCCCCTCCTGACACGCCGACATACACAGCGTACTGGGAAGGTCTGACACGATGGGAGCTAGGCCTTGTCTCCGTACAGCGTCCACAGCGCCTGGGTGCCAAGATCCCCGCCGCCGCTTTCGGCTAGTCGTTCATAGAGTCGCCTGGCGAGATCGAGCCCCGGCAGCTCAAGCCCAACGGCCTCAGCCTCTGAGAGTGCGATGCGCAGGTCTTTGATGAAGTGCTTGACGTAGAATCCGGCCTTCATGTCGCCAGCCAGAATGCGGGGGCCATAGTTCGACATCGACCACGAGCCGGCCGATCCGGCCGAAATCGCTCCAAGGACGCGCTCAGGATCGAGACCCGTGGCGCGCGCGTACGCCAGCGCTTCTACCACGCTCAGCATAGTCCCCGCGATGGCAATCTGATTCGCCATCTTCGTGTGCTGCCCAAGCCCCGGTCCACCCATGTGTGTGACGGTCTTCCCGAGAACCTGGAAGATCGGGTGCACTTTGTCGAACGCCGCACTGTCGCCACCGACCATGATGGTGAGACGCGCCTCTCGGGCACCGATATCACCACCGGATACGGGCGCATCAAGCGCCAAAATGCCGCGGGCGGTGGCTGCTTCGGCGATTCGCACTGCGAGCGTCGGCGTCGATGTGGTCATGTCGATCACGATTGCCCCGCTCGATGCCTTCGCAAGTATCCCGTCCGGCGCGAGATAGACTGCCTCAACGTCGGCAGGATACCCAACGATCGTGATCGTCACGTCCGCGAGCGAGGCCGCCTCACCTGCACTCGACGCCCAGCGGGCTCCGCGGGCAATAAGTGCGGCAGCTTTTTCGCGAGTGCGGTTGAAAACCACTAGAGGATATCCGCTATCGAGCAGATGCCCCGCCATGGAGTGCCCCATGACACCAGTTCCCACAAACGCGATTGTCGGCAGGGCTCGCGCACTGGCCATCAGCAAACCTCCGTACTGTTGTCGCGTTGTCCCTCCGGATGCCTGAGAAGAGTCCAATCAACAAGCCCTGCGGCACACGCCGGACATGGATGGGTCGCGAGTGCCAGAGCGAGCTCAAGTGGCCCCTCCCCGTGTGGAGGAATCAGATGCAGAAATCGATGACCGCACGCGTGATCGATCTGCGTCGGGTGCATCGGGAAACTATCAGAGTCTTTGTTAGCCATGGACACAGTGTACTGGAACCTCTCACGCCCTGCGCCGCACAGGAGTACTATTGGTGGTAGCCGCCTACGAGCGGTGCCTGATCTGGGGGGACGGGCGCGTTTGAGTACACAAGATCCACTCTCCATAGCACTTCTCGCGCTCGCGGTGGTTCGCACCGTCAGTTTCTTCGTGTTCGCAGACGCCTGGCGCCGGGCACGCTCTTCAGCTCACCTTCTGCTGGCCGTTGGCTGGTTCGTTCTTGCGATAGGTCCCATCAGTGCGCTCATCTTTGGCGCGAGCACGCCGACCTTCCCTGCTGCGGCAGGCGCGGGCATGGTGCTCGTCACAGCAGGGGCCATGCAGTACTTCCGGCCTCTCAATCCACGGCTCGCTCTCACACTCGCATTGGCCGCCGCCACAGTCCCACTCGCGACATCGGCTGTGAACCCGTCGGTGGCAGGCATAATCGGAACTGCCGAACAGGCAGCCGTTCTACTGATAGCAATGGGCGCTCTGGTTCTCGGGCGTGAGAGACTCCAAGCCATCGCCCCAAGAAGCTTTGGCTGGCTGATTCTCGTTTGCGCAGCGGGTGCGCTGCACGCGCTCGGGTTCATTTTCATATACGCGCGATCGCCGGACCCACTATCGATGCTCGGAACGTTGATGCTCAGCACTATCGCCTTGCTGTTCTTCCTGTATCTCGAAGTTGAGCTTGCGGAGCGCGCGCTCGTCAAGTCGAACGAACGCTTCAGGGCCACGTTCGAGCAGGCTGCCGTCGGCATCATCCATGTCGATCAGAATCAGCACTTCCTTCGCGTGAATAGGCGGTTCTGCGAGATGACCGGCTACTCCCGCGAGGAGCTTCTCGGCAATCTCACGGTGGCGGACGTCACGCACCCCGATGATCGCGAGATATCCGTTGCATTCCTTGCCAGAATTGCGTCGGGCGAGCGCGAGGACCTCACAATTGAGAAGAAGTACCTGCGCAAAGACGGATCCGCGTTCTGGGGCGCGGTAACCGTCTCCGCAGTTCGTAAGCGCGATGGATCGCCGGAGTATCTAATCGCTGTCGTTCGTGACGTAACCGAACGCAAGCAGCTGGAGGCAGAACTAGCGGCACATCAGACGCACCTCGAGGAGCTGGTCACCGAGCGCACCGAGAACCTGTGGGCTGCGTATCGCGACCTTGAGCGAGCCAATCGCGCCAAGAGCGACTTCCTGTCAAAGATGAGCCATGAGCTTCGCACGCCGCTCAACTCGATCATCGGCTTCACAAGCTTGGTGTTGAGCGGTCTGGCCGGCCCTCTCAACGAAGAGCAAGAACTCCAGCTTGGCATGGCGAAAGACTCCGGCAATCATCTGCTCTCGCTCGTGAATGACGTTCTCGACATCGAGCGCATCGAGTCTGGATGCGAAGAGATGTTGGCAGAGCGATGCGACGTCTGCAGCCTCATCGAGGATGTCGTGGAACGTGTCCGACCGCTGGCCGAGAACAAGAACATCACGCTCACGATGGAATGTGATATTCGCGACCCACTCTGCTACACCGACCCGCAGGCCATACGCCAGATTATGCGAAGCCTGCTCGACAACGCCATCAAGTTCACGGATGTCGATGGTCACATCGGTATCACCGCGCACGCAACACCAGATTCTCTCAGCATCGAGGTTAGAGACACCGGTTCCGGCATCGCACAAGAGGACATCCAGCGTGTGTTTGCGCCGTTCGAGAAAGCCGGTGCGCCCCAAGACGCTGCTCTCGTCCCGGGCGCGGGCCTGGGGCTGTCAATCGCGTCGAAGATCGCATCGCTTCTTGGCGGAACGCTGTCGGCCAGAAGCTCGCTTGGCGTGGGCTCGACCTTCAGGCTTGAGATACCCCGCCATATGTCGCTAGCACGCTAGGAACGAATGCCGAGCGCTACCAAGAACGCCAGGGCGACGAGCGCGATCATCGCCACATTGAAGCTCATATCCCTCGCATACCTTTGAATCGCGCGTCGTGTACCAAGGACGCTCTCATCGCCGAAACGATCATCAAGCAGCCAACTTGAGCGCTCCTGCGTCACGGCCTCAACCGCGAGCCGTGTGATATCGGTGACCCACCGGGCCGACCGCTCGAGTCGGGTCAGACCCTCTGCGCGGTATGCGCGAATGGCCGCAAGATCAGGCAGAGCTTGTCGCACTACCTCGCCGGTCCCTGCTGCGCGTGCCAGATGACCGTGCACCGGCACCAGCCGTGCGAGCCGCGAGTCAAATCGCTCCTGGCTCAACACGGCATTGACCGCCGCAGAGATCTCGCGGGTTACGTTATCGCCGGCCATCCTCCGACTGGCAAGAGCAAGGGATGTGGCCGAAACGATGTCTCGCGAAGGTACGGTCTCGCGGACGACGTCGTCGAACCCATGCCTGACCTCCTCGGCGAGACCATATCGCACGAGGTCTGACACGACACCCATTCGCTCCCGGAAGATGCGTCCAGCCATGTAGTTGGCAACACTCCGGACCGCATCCACGTATCCCCGGCAATCTGCCTCGCTTCGCTCCGGCCATTCGCGAGCCTGCGCCATCGCATCAGAGACCGCGCGACGCACGGTCGCCTGCCGCTCCCGCTCGAGCGTCACGTACGCTCCCTGCACAAAATGCTGGTCGCGAGGTCCAGGCGCCCCGGTCGCGAGCGTCAGGACGAAGCGCCGCCGCGCTCGATCGATGCGGGCCCACTCGGCACGGTAGCGCGAACGAGACCAGCGCAGACCGTCGCCGAGGAACCCCCTGCCGAGGTCGTACCATGCGCCGAGGAACCCGCAGAACGCGATGAGGCCGACAGCAGCTCGGCCGTACCAGTAGTCAACACCGAACCACTTCGGCGCCTTGAGATGGAAGAGTCCAAACCGCATCCCGACCATGAAGACGGTTGCGCCAATGGCGAATGCGATTGCCACGCTCATGAGGTCCGCCGGACTCAGGAAGAGCTTCTCCAGATACTCGTCGAGTATCGCCGGATGAATACCCCAGAGCTCAAGCCCGGGCTCAAAGATGCCCTTGATGACAAGCTGTGGCACCACGCCGAGTGTGATGATGGCGGCCGAGAGCATCCCCATCGCAGCAAGCATCCTCGGCGGCGCATCCTTCACCTCAGGTCCGTACTCCTGCTTCGGTTTGCCGAGGAATACAAACCCGATGAGCTTGATGAACGAGCATGCGGTGCCACCGCATGTCACGATGAAGATCTTCTCGGCGATGCCGAGCGACACGAGTTCATGGTACTCAGCAGCTTCAACGAGTGCATGGTGAATGAGGCACTTGCTCACGAAGCCGTTAAAGAGCGGCACACCCGTGATTCCGCACGCGGCGATGAGGGTGAATAGGAACGTGAGCGGCATCTTCTTCCACAGTCCGCCAAGCTTGTACATGTCGAGCTCACCCGTGCGGAAGAACACTGCGCCTACGCCCAGGAACAGGCAACTCTTGAAGAGCGCGTGGTTGAGCACGTGGTAGAGGCCGCCCGCCACGCCCATCGCGCCGTGCGCTCCCAGATAGCCGGCCGCGCCAAGGCCCGCCAGTATGAACCCCATCTGGCTCACGCTGTGGTACGCGAGCATGCGCTTGGCGTTCTTCTGCCCGAGGGCGAGGCCTACACCTATGAACATCGTAGCGATGCCGATCCACAGCACCACGAGTCCCAGTTGGCTGGTAAAGTGCCACGCGCTCTCTTCCAGATGTTCGGCGACCTCAGGACGCATGAGAGCGAGAAGCGTCCGGAAGATGCCGTACGCGCCAGCCTTGATCATCACGCCGGAAAGCAGCGCGCTTGCCGGACTTGGCGCCACGGGATGCGCGTCGGGCAGCCACACGTGCACAGGCAACATGCCAGCCTTGACCCCGAAGCCGAGCAACAGAAGGATCGAGGCTACCCAGCGCAGCGTCTCCGTGCCTTCTCGGAAGGCGATCGGCGAAAGCGTCCCATCGCCACCGATCGCATACGTGAGGAAGATGCCACCGACGAGCATGAATCCGCCGATGACGGTCATCCAGAGGTACTTGAGCGAGGCGCGCTTGGCCTCCTCCGTCTCGGTATGAATCACCAACAAAAACGCCACAAGACCGAGCGCCTCGAAGAACAAGTAGAGCGTGACCAGATCGCCGGCGAGCACCACGCCAAGGTTCGCCGCAAGCACGACCAGACTGGTCGCGTGATAGCGATCGTGCGCGTGTTCATGCTTGAGGTAGTCGAGCGAGTACAAAGTGGAGCAGAACCACACGAAGGACGTGAAGATCGCAAACAGCAGTCCAAATGAGTCAACGGTGAAGCGAAGCGTGCCGAGCATCGCCGGGATCTCACACTCGATGCGGTGCGAAGCCCCGACGGGTCCGATCATCGCCAGAGAACCGAGCAGCACGAGCCCCGAGGTACCGACGACAAACGCGTTGCGCACGCTCGGCCAGCGCTTGCCGAACGGTCGCACCAGCAGCGCGGCCAGAAGCGGGACAAGCACCAGCAGCGCCGGCAGCGCGCTGTACGCGGCGTGAACGGTCTCGACGGCCTCGGCGTGCTCCATGCTCGTCCTCCCTACTTGAACGCGATCGCTGCGGCAAGTCGCGCAAGCGAGAGCGGCATGCCCGGCAACGACGACGCGATTCCAAGCAGCACCGTGATGAGCACTGCAGCCACAAGCGGTCCGAGCATGCTTGCGGGTGCCTCGGCGCCTTTACGCTCAGGAATCGCCAGAACTGCCGCGCTCGGCGGACGGAAATACGCCGCGTAAACGATCGGCATCAGGTACACAGCTGCCAGAAGAGCTCCCCCCAGCAGAACGGCCAGGTACGCCGGCTGTCCCACATCAAGCATCCCCAGGCCGAGGAACCACTTGCTAACGAACCCCGACAGAGGCGGCGTGCCGATCATCGCAAGCGTTGCGACCAAGAATGCCGCAGCCGTGATCGGCATCTTCTGGGCGAGTCCGTCGATCTCGCTCACCCGGTGTATGCCGGCGCGCTTGATGAGAAGCCCCGCGCACAGGAAGAGTGCACCCTTCATGAATGCGTGATTCGCAATGTGGACAAGCGCACCGGTGACAGCCTCTTGGCCGAGCAGCCCGACGCCAAGCGCCACATACCCCATCTGGCTGATCGTGGAGTACGCCAGTCTGCGCTTCAGATTGTCTTGACTCACCGCTAGCAGCGCTGCGAATACCACGGTGAATGCGGCAATGTATGTGAGCCACCGCATCACGTCGAGCTCGCGCAGCAGCGCCACCCCGAAGACGTTGAAGACGACGCGCATGATCCCGAACGAGCCCGCGGCCACCATTACGCCGGACAGTACCGCCGAGAACGGCGCAGGCGCGGCCGGATGCGCATCAGGCACCCAACCGTGCAACGGCACCAGGGCAGCCTTCACGCCAAAGCCGACCACGAAGCACCAGAAGACCGCAGTGAGCTTTCCTTTGCCCATGGAGATTGCAAGCAATCCCCCTTGCGCCGCAAGCGTCTGTTCGCCGGCAAGGAAGAACGTGAAGACGATCGCCAGGAGCACCAGGCTGCCGCCGATGAGGATGTAGATGATGTACTTGGTACCCGCGGCCATCGCCTCGGGCGTCTCCTCGTGGACGATGAGGGGATACGTCAGAATCGAGAACATCTCGTAGAAGATAAGAAACGTCAGCAGGTTGCCCGCATATGCGACACCCATGGTCCATGAGAGCGCCAGCATGAAGAACACGTAATACCTGGTGAGGCGATGCTCACCCTCCATGTACCCGAACGAATACACCAGCGCGAGCAGCCAGAGCACGCTCGCAGTGAGCCCGAAGAGCGCGCCCATCGCATCAACGTGGAGGTACATCCATATCTTCGGAGTGAGCTGAACGAGGTGCGTCTCGTACTCCGTGCCACTCAAGACCCCCGGTATGAAAGAAACGGCCACGGCGATCTCGAGAAGACAGATCATCGCCAGAGCGATCTTGCGCAGCCGCGGAGCCTTCGCCGTGAGCGGTATAACGCCTGCTGCACCGATCATCGGCAGCAAAAACGCCAACGGCGGTACGACCGATCTCACCATACTGGCCTCCACTGCCACTCACCCCTCTACATGCCGAAGACGAACCGGACAGCCGCCTGTGCAAGCGAGAACGGCAGCCCCGGAACCTGGGTAGTCACGCCGAGCAGAATGACGTACAGCGCACACAAGAGCGTCGGCCACAGGAGCGTCGGCTTTGCCTCGTGGATATCGAGCGTCGCCCCCACAGGCGCCTTAAAGTAGGCAAGGTAGATGACAGGCAACCAATACGCCGCATTCAACAGAGAGCTCGCGATCATCACGATCACGAACCACCACTGCCCGGACTGCAGCGCACCGAGCGACAGGTACCACTTGCTCACGAACCCGGCGGTCAGCGGCACCCCGATGAAACTCAGCGCCGCGACGGTATACGCCGCCATCGTGAACGGCATTCGATAACCGATGCCCGCGAGCTCATGAATCTGCGTCTTGCCCGTCGTGCGCTGAATGGAGCCGGCGACGAAGAACATGGTGATCTTCGCGAACGCCTGGTTCGCAATGTGCGCGATAGCCGCGGTGGCGCCGTATGGCGTGAGCAACGCAGCGCCGAGAATGATGTAGGACAGCTGACTCACGGTCGAGTACGCAAGGCGTCGCTTGAAGTTGTCCTGGTATATCGCGATGAAAGAGCCGGCCAGGATCGTGAATGCGGCGAGGTATGCGAGCCAGCTAATGACCTGAAGCTGCTTCAGAAGCTCGACTCCGTAGACGTTGTAGATGATGCGAAGGATGCCGAATGCGCCCGCCTTGACCACCGCCACGGCGTGCAGAAGCGCGCTCACCGGCGTTGGAGCCACCATCGCGCTCGGCAGCCAACCATGTAGCGGCATGATGGCGGCCTTCACCCCAAACCCGGCAATCAGCGCTACGAACAGCCAGGTGAGCGTGGTTCCACCCGCAGACATGGAGAGTATGCCTGGACGGCTGAGGGTAAGCGTGCCCGCAAGCTGAAACGTGATGATCGAGCCCAACAAGACGAACGCTCCACCGATCAACGTGTAGGCAAGGTACTTTCGCCCTGCCTTCATGGCTTCAGGCGTTTCCTCATGGATGACGAGCGGATACGTGCAGATCGTAAGCGTCTCGTAGAACAAGAACAGCGTCAGGAGATTCTCGGCAAAAGCGATGCCGATGGTCGTCGAAACGCACAGGGCAAAGAAGCCGAAGAAGCGCACCTTGGCGTGCTCGGGCTCCATGTAGCCGATGGCGTACACCGTCGTTATCAGCCACAGCGTCGAGCTCACGATCGCGAAGAACATCCCGAGCGCATCGGCCCGGAATCCGAGACCGATCCCGGGCGTGAAGTCGAGCAGCTTGAACACATAGACGGTTCCACGAAGCGTGCCCGGGAGCATCGACATGACGACCACGAGCTTGGCGGTGGCGGCACCGAGGCTCCAGAACCGACGCCAGAACGTGTTGCGCCCCATGAGGAACACAAGACCCGTACACGCAAACGAAATCGCTGGCGCGAGAATCGGACGGATATCGGTAACTTCCATCTCAGCCCCCCACCGTCCCGAGCAGCCTCGTCACGGCTGGCTCAATGAAGCTGAGCGGGATTCTGCCGAGCAGCCCCATCACAAGACACAGCGCCGCAAGGATAAGGATCGGCACGAGCATGCTCAGCGGTGCCTCCTTCACCTCGAGAATCTCCGGGTGCACGGGTTGCTGGAAGTAGAACGAGTTCACCATCCGGATGTAGTAGACGAAGATGAACAGCGCTCCAAAGACCAGGGCAACGCCAAAAACTGGATGTCCCGCCTGGACCGCCCCAAGCGCGATATACCACTTGCACAGGAAGCCCGCTGTCGGCGGCATGCCCACGATCGAGATCGCACCCACCGAGATGGCGGCTGTCGTGAATGGCATGGAGCGCCCAACTCCACGCAGGTCGGTGAGGTTGCGATACCCCGTCCGGTAGATGATCGCCCCGGCGCCGAGGAAGAGCGTCGCCTTGATAAGCGCGTGGTTGAAGATGTGCACGGTTGCGCCGATCATGCCGTACTGCGATGCGAGCCCGAGACCCATGACGATGTACCCGATGTTCGAGATGGTGGAGTACGCGAGCATCATCTTGATGTCTTCCTGGAATATCGCGAAGAACGCGCCCATCACGATCGAGATCGCACCGAGCCAGACTAACACCGTGTTGAGTGCCGAGAGGTCCAGAACCTTCGCGCCGTAGTAGATTTGGTACACGCGGATCAGGCCGAGAAGCCCGGTCTTCACAACCAGTCCCGAAAGAAGCGCACTCACCGGACTCGGTGCGATGGCGTGCGCGTCGGGAAGCCACACGTGCAGCGGGAAGAGCGCTGCTTTCACCATGAGCCCCGTCGTCAGGAGCGCCAACGCGAGCATCGCGGGCGCCTCGGCAGCGCCGGATAGTCGCGCGCTGATATCCGCCATGTTCAGGCTTCCAGTCAACGCGTACAGCAATCCGATTGCGAACAACACGAGTAGCGACGAGACCGCTCCCATCACCAGGTACTTGAAGGCGGCCATCTCGGCGGTCCGCTCACCGCTGATGGCGACGAGCGCGTAGCCCGACAGCGAAAGGATCTCCATGAAGACGAACAGGTTGAATACATCGCCGGTGACGACGAAGCCGAGCATGCCGGTCAGGTTCAGCAGCAGCAGCGTGTAGTACGTGCCGATACGCACGGGTGGGAGCTCGTGCGCCGCATATCGGAGCGAGAACACGACGGCGAGCAGTCCAAGCAGACAGATGATCGCGACCGAGGCGCTGAACTCATCGAACCGCAGCTCAATGCCATAGGGAGGTTCCCACCCACCAAGATACGCCGAGAAGGGTCCGACCTGCGCAACGTGAACGACAAGCGCCGCCGCAATGCCAGATGTGACGACCATGACGAGAGTCGCCCACCCACAAGCTCGGGCGCCGTCGCGTCCGCCAACGACGGGTGTGAGAACCGCGCCCGCAAGCGGCACGATTATGAGGCCCACGAGGAGCGCGGAAGCCGTCATCTCACTCCATCTCCCTGAGCTCATCAGCCTCGATCGTGCCGCAGTGCTCGTAGATCCGAATGATCAGACTGAGAGCGAGCGCAGTCGTACTCACCGCCACGACGATGCCGGTGAGGATGAGCGCCTGCGGGATCGGATTGGTGAACGGTGCGCTTGCGCCAGCCCCCATGATCGGCGCCTCGCCACCGTCCACGACGCCGAGCGCGATGATGAAGGCGAACACCGACGTCTCCATGATGTTGAGCCCGATGAACTTCTTGATGAGGTTGTTCTTGGTGATGACGCAGTACAGGCCGATACAGAAGAGCACGACGGATCCGACGTAGTCGATGTTCTGCCAGAGCATCGCAATCATCGGTCGCCCCCCATCTGCCAGAAGATGGCCGAGATGATAGCTGCGCCACCGACGCCGATGCCGATCTCGATGACCATCAGCCATGAGGTGCGCACCCAGGCAAGCGCCTCGTCCCTCGGGAATGCGAGGTAGTCACCAAACAGCGCGAGCCCCAGCACGCCCACTGCCACGAACGTCAGCGGTGCGGCAGCCTGCAGAATGCGTCGCACCCCCAGCGGTTGCAGCTTCTCGGCCACAGACCTGCCGAGCACGACCGTGATCAGAATCACGAGCGCCCCGAAGACAGTGCCCCCCTGGAAGCCGCCGCCGGGAGATACGTGACCGTTGATAATCACATACACCGCAAACATGGTGACGAATGGACCCAGCAGTCTCACGACGAATCTGACGACGACGCTCGGCGGGGAGGGCTCTGCCGCAGGCTCTCTGACGGGCCGCTCGTCGCCCTTACGACCCGCCAGGAGCACTGCAAGCACTGCTGCAAGCGAGGTGAAGATCACCGTGACTTCACCGTTCGTGTCAAACCCGCGGTAGTTCAGGATCACGTCGGTCACGACGTTCTCGGCGCCCGCTTCCTCCGGACCACGCTCCAGGTAGCGGGGCGAGATGTGCGTGTAGGCCGGTGACGTCGCACTGCCATGAGGCGGCAGCTGGGACATCGCGTAGAGCAGCGGCATAGCGAGCAACACAAGCATCGCGATCGTGAGTGCTCGCTTCATTTCTCGCGCCTCACAGTCCGACCGATGGCTACGAGGAAGAGTACCGTCGTCACACCCGCCCCAACGGCGGCCTCGGTCATCGCAACGTCCGGTGCTCCGCGATGCTGCCACATGAGACACAGAACAAGGCTGTAGGTAGAGAAGATGATCGCGGCACCGAGTAGATCTTTGGTTCGAATGACCGCAAGCGCGCACGCGATGAGCAGCGCAATGAGCACCAGATCGAACAGCTCGCTCACTTTGGCTCACCACCGCTGCGGTGCCCCGGTCTCGTCCAGGGAGCCATTCCTCCGCGATAGACCGCTCGGGCGAGGGCATGTCCCGCCGTCGGGCTCGATACCAGCACGAGCGCAGCAAGCGCTATCAGCTTCAGTGCTGCCGGAGTGAAGCCCTCAAGAACCGCAAGGCCGAGCAGCACCGATCCTGCACCGACCGTATCGCACTTGGTCGCAGCATGCGTACGCGAGTAGAAGTCCGGGAGCCGCAAGATACCGACGGTGCCAACGAAGAAGAAGAAGGCGCCCACGACGCACAGCACAGCCGCAAGAGCGTTGGTGAGTGCTTCGAAGGCGCTCACGTCGCCTCACCACTCAGGCGTCCCGTTTCCATGAACCGAGCCGCCACCACGGTGACAAGGAAGTTCAGCAGCCCGTAGACGAGTGCTACATCCAGATACAGGCTTCGCCCGAAGATGTATGACAACAGCACGAGCACGACGAGCGTTTTGGTTCCCACGATGTTCACCGCAAGAATACGGTCAGCGGCGGTCGGGCCGAGATATGCCCGGAGCAGACAAAGGAAGGCGTTCGCCAGCATGAATATCCCGAGTCCCCAGAAGAATGTGCGCATCGCTCACTCCTCGAATACCCGGCGTATGCGCCGCTCCATGTCACCGTTCTCGATGCCTGTTGCGAACCCGGGCGACAGGCAGTGCACGGTGAACGTACCTTCGTCGACGTCAAGCGTGAGTGTTCCCGGTGTGAGCGTGATCGAGTTGGCGAAAGCGACCCGCGACACATCTCGTCGAAGTGGACTGTGATGAACGATCACGCACGGATCCACCGGCATCGCAGGATCCAAGACCTTCTCGGCCACCCCAACCGCCGCAATGAATATCTCCTTGATAAGCCATGGCGCATAGAGACAGAATCGCAGCGACTGAGCCACGCTCAAAGTCGGCACCTCGACGTCACGCCATAATGTTGCTGCCCACCACCCGAGCAGACCAGACAGCACCACGCCGATCGCAAGATCGGCGGCACGAAGCGAGCCCGTAAGGACCAACCAGAAGATCATGAGTGGAACCGCCGCGCGAACGGCCTTCACGAGCGAACCTCCCCAAGCCTGAAGGAACCAACAGTCTTGGGAGAGTCAAAATCTGGTGCCGTGTCGGCCAGCCTATCGGCCGCGATCGCTACCAGTTCCTCAACGGTGCTTGCCTCGGCTGGGAGCGCGACCGCGGCGACACTCACCGGGCAATGTGCCGAGGGCTGCAGAACATCGCCCTCAAACTCGGCCTCACAGGCGGCGGTGCGAACGCGATCGGCGACGAGCATGGCTTCCGCAGGACCTGCAAAAGGCATTATGACGCCGAACGACTCGGGACCATATCGGCCGACGATATCCGTGTCACGCACGGTTATGCGCAACACATCAGCAAGGTGTTCCATCAGCAGGCCGGTCTTGTAGGCACCAAACGTCTCGCGAAATACGGCGAGGCCATCGAGGCGCACCACTAGTAGACCGACTGCTACCTCATGTCGCAGCGCGCGACGGACTTCCTCGATCAGGCGCCGGCGCATATAGGTGGGCTTGTAGAGCCCGGTCTCCTCGTCTCGGAAAGTCACCTGTTCAAGCGCGGTTGCATGTCGGGCTGTACGAGACGAGTGAACGCCGACGGCGGTGCCGGCTACAAGCAGCGCAACAAACCCAACAAGGATCTGAACTCCACCACCGCCTGACAACGCCCCGGACGGAGCCACCAATGCGATAGCTCCGCCGCATGTTGCCGCTGCGAGGACCACACCGGGCACGTAGAAGAAGACCGCAGCCAAGATCACCGGGATGACGTAGAGCGGCCAATACAGGCCAAGTTCTCCGGTGAGGCCGATCAGAAGTGTGACGAAGAGTGTCGAAGCGCCAACAGCCAGGGCTCTCCAAAGCCTGAAACCGACCGACGCCGAGGACTTGGTAGTCGCGGAATCCATGGTGACGGTTCACCCCCTTGCGAACGCATTCACAAACAAGCTTTGCGTCGTCTCCGGGGGCTGACGGCGCACACGCACCGCTTGTCACCATAATTCGCTAGACTTTCACGATTCGTGAACAGTATGCCCCCTGAAAAACCAGATGGCACGCGTTTTTGGGAAGCCTGAGGAAGCCTGTAAACACCTGTGCGTGCCTGACACCGCCCAGATGCAGTCCGGGACGCAAAGAAGGCCGGATCTGAAGACCCGACCTTTCCTGAGCATAGAAGTGTCCCGAGAAACCTTGCCCGGCGAGTTCCACTAATCCGCAGCTTCCCTTTTCACACCCTTGGAGCGACCAGATAGTCGAGCACTGCTTGCGCTGAGCTTCTCCGTCTGACACCCCGCCGGCAGCTACTGGTACGCTACTTTTCGCGGTTCGCCCGACTCAACCTCTCGGGACAAGAACTACTGTACGACACCGCACTTACGCTGGCAAGAGCCTCGCTCGCATTTGCTCCAGTTGCCGACGCACGGTCGATAATCGTCGCCGTAAGGCATCTTTTGGCGACCGAACGGATATCCGGTCCCGCCTACTTGGCCTCAAGCCTGGCTTGCACCACATTGGCGGCCTGATACGCCGCTGTTCGGACGGTCGGACCCGCTGCCTCAAACTTCTCGATCTGACGCAACGCCGAGAGATGCCGCTTTGTGTCCCCGGCCTCAAGGCTCTTGATGGCCCCCAGGCGCATGGTGACCAGCCAGTGTTCGCACCCGACAAATGTGAGCGTCTCGATATTGAGCTGCCCAAACTCTCGCTTGCTCTTGACCGCCATCGCGCGGCGTTTGCATGACTCAAGATACCGGGCGCCCGAGGTGGATCCGCCCTGCCCTTGCCACGTCCGTCCCGTGTTGCCCTGGGCGCGCTGCCCTGGCTCCATCGGCTTGCGCTCTCTGCGTGCCATTTCCCTACTCCCTGCTTACGCCGAAACCGGAAGAACGGCGACTCCCCACACGGTACCCGTATGGGTCGAAACCACCGAACCGGCCTCGTACATGATGATATCGATTGCCTCAAAACGCGCAGCGATTGCGTCGCGGATCCTGCCAGCACGCTCCGCGGTCATCGCATGTCCGACAGCGAAGGTACCACAACGCACACCGCCCATCGCTTCTTCAATCCAGTCAAGCGTGTGTGCCAGTGCCGCCTTCTCACCGCGGGTCCTGCGAACCGGGGTGAATTTACCCTCAGCATCGAGCGTGAGTGTCACTTTCAAGTCGAGCAACGAGCCAAGGAATGCCGAGACCTTCCCGATGCGCCCTCCTCGTGCAAGGTTCTCGAGCGAGTCCAGGCCAACGATCATCTTTGCGCGTGACCGGGTGGCTTCCAGCCGCGTGAGCGTATCAGCCGCGCTCAGCCCCGCATCCGCAGCGTCAGCGGCGTCGAGTACCTGCAGCGCCAGACCACCGGAGAGGTTCAGCGAATCGAAGACGTGTACGCGGCCCTCGAATCGCTCGGCAGCCTGTCTAGCAGCAGCTACCGTGCCGGAGAGCCCGGCCGAGATGTGAACCGAGATGACTTCATCGGCCAAGAGCAGCGCGCTTTCGTATGCTTCGACGAATGCGCCAACGGACGGCTGAGAGGTGGTGGGAAGCGCAGGTGAAGCCGCCATGCGCTTGAAGAATTCAGCCTGAGAGACGGTACCGTCAGCGAACGAGTCCTCCCCGAAGCTCACCAGAAGCGGCACGACAGCGATGCGCCGCTCGGCAACGATCGCCGTGGGAAGATCGGACGTGCTGTCGGTAACGATCGCAAAGCGACGTGCTGTGGCGTCTGCCACGGTGATCACCCAAGTTTCTTGACGAGGATCTCATTGACCAGTGCCGGGTTGCCCTGCCCGCGCATCTCGCGCATGACCTGACCGACGAACCAACCGATGAGCGTTGTCTTTCCGGCGCGGTAGCTGGCAACCTCATCCGGACTCGCGGCGATAACGCGGTCCACTGCCGCCTCGATCGCCCCGGTGTCGCTGACCTGTTTCATCCCGCGAAGCTCGACGATTGCGCCGGGGGCGTCCCCGGATGTGACCATCTCGGCGAAGACCTGCTTGGCCTGCTTGCCCGAGATGGTTCCGGCGTCGACGATCTCCACGAGCTCTGCCAGCATCGCCGGCGTGACACGCGCTTCGGCAACCGCGACCGCCTCGGCGTTCAGATACGCCGAGAAATCGCCGAGCGCCCAGTTCGCGAGCGGCTTGGCGAGCGCAGCGCCTGCAAGCGCCACGGCCTCCTCGAAGTACGCGGCGAAGTCAGCGTCCTCTGAAAGCGAGCGCGCATCGTTCGCGGGCAGCCCGAAGTCACGCATGAAGCGCTCGCGACGGGCATCAGGAAGTTCGGGAAGTCGGTCGCGAATCGACTCGATCCACTCGGCAGAGAACTCGAACGGAACCATGTCCGGCTCCGGGAAGTACCGATAGTCGTGAGCTTCCTCTTTTGAGCGCAAGGTGCTGGTGCGCTTGGCGGCGACGTCCCAATGACGCGTCTCCTGCACCACTCGACCGCCCTCATCGAGCACATCTGCCTGACGGACGATCTCGTAGGCGAGCGCGTCATGAAGCGCCTTGAAGGAGTTCATGTTCTTGACCTCGGTCTTGGTGCCAAGCTCGGTCTCGCCCGGGCGACGGATCGAGACGTTGCCATCCACACGCATGGAACCTTCCTCCATGCTGCAGTCGCTAACCCCAAGGTTGAGCATGATGAGGCGCAGCTTCTGCGCGAAGCGACGGGCTTCTTCCGGCGTGCGTATATCGGGCTCGCTCACAAGTTCCATGAGCGGCGTACCTGCACGGTTGAAGTCGACGAGCGAGTGGTCCGCTCCGGCTATGCGTCCCTCGGAACCGCCCACGTGCACCATCTTGCCGGTGTCCTCCTCCAGGTGGATTCGTGTGACATCGATGCGCGCGGTGTAGGCATCGCCGCCGAACTCAAGGCGCTGTGCTGCACCGTCGCCGTCGACCTCGATGTCAAGGTGGCCGAGGCCACAGAACGGCAGATCGTACTGCGAGATCTGATAATCCTTCGGCATGTCGGGATAGAAGTACTGCTTACGATGGAACTGCGAGAACGGCGCGATCTCGCAGTTGAATGCGATTCCGGCCAGGACCGTCGACTCAACAGCCGCCTGGTTCGGCACCGGCAGAGCGCCCGGCAAGCCGAGACAAACCGGGCAAACCCGCGTGTTCGGCTCTCCACCGAACTCCACGGGACAGCCGCAGAACATCTTGGAATTGAGCGCAGTGAGCTCGGTATGTATCTCAAGGCCGATGACGGCCTCATATCGCTCAAGCACACCCGGAAGACGATCTTTGGCCACAGTGGAGTCTCCTTCAGAGAACGCGAAACGTCACGGAGCGCGGACGGCGTCGCCCGCGCTCCATAGATTCTACCGCACTCGGCACATCAGCCGCTTTAGTGCAGCAATGCTTTCGCCGCGTTTCGCGGTACATCGCCCAAGGCAGCAGTGCTGCCGAGGAAGCGCAGCTCGTAGATCGAGTCGCGGTTCGCCGTGAGTGCGGCAGCGGCATACGGGTCAAGCGTATCCTTCGGCGTAAGGAGGATTACGCTGCAATCGCTTCCTTGCAGTACGCCGCCAGCCAGCGCATCAGGGAAGTTGGTGCCGACAGCCAATGCCGGACGCGACCAGAGCATTCCCATGCCGTCGAAGCCCGCGTCAGCGATCTTGGCGGCGGTCTCATAGCGGTTCGTACCGCCATAGCGGGTGAACTCCATGAAGGGCGCGGTGTTGAGCTCGGTAGCCACGGCGGCGCCTACCGCGTCCGTGCTGCCGAGGATGTAGCCATGGTTGGAGCCGTTGGCGATCATTGCGCTCCTGACAGTTGAAGGAAGGTCTGTCTTGCGCGTCAGATAGATCGGCCAGCCATTGGCTGCCGCGATCGGCGAAGCTGCGAGCGCGTCCGGGAAGTTGAGACCAGTCGCGACAAAGGCAGTACCGTCATAGCCGCCGTCGGCGTTCATACGGTCTACAGTCTCGGCCGCGATGAGGTTCGCGGTCGCGTACCTGTCAGCACCACCCAGGCGATTCGTCATCATCAGGTGCCCCTGCAGTTGGGTTACCACCGCATCGCTCACGGCCGCATTGCTGCCAAGAACATACGCGTAGTGAGCATCCAGTCGATCGATCTCCGCGCTCACGACCGCAGGAAGCGAGTCCTTCGTAGTCAGGAGCAGTGGTGCGTGCACGGCGCCCGCGAGTGCCGCGCCGCCGAGCGCGTCCGGCCAGTTGGCGCCGGTGGCGATCACTACGGTGTCACAGCCGTCGGGGTATGCGCGCTTGGACGCCTCAACCGCGGTCGCGTAACGATTGGGGCCGGCGACCTCACGCGCCTCGGTGGGGACCGTGGCGTTCCACTTGGAGATACGGTGACCGAACTGCTCGGCCACGTAGACGTTGCGATCCAGACTAACGCTGATACCATACGGAAGGTTGAACTGACCGTCTCCACTGCCGGGCGTTCCGAATGTGGTGAGGAAGGTGCCGGCTGACTCGAACACCTGTCCACGAGCACCCATTGATTCGATGACATACACGTTCTCGAGCGGATCGGTCCCCACATCGTACGGCCTGTTGAGGAGCCCGTCCGTGCTGCCGAAGCCGCCCCAGTCATCGAGGTAGTCGCCGAGCGCATCGTATTTGACGACGGAGTGCGTGGTGCCGCCATCCTGGTCCGTGGTCGTATAGACGTTGCCGTCCTGTGCAACGCCGATGCCTGTGGTCGCCCAACCCGCCGCGGTCCATTTGCCCAGGTAGTCGCCCCCTGACGTCCAGCGCTGGATCTCAGCACCGGACTTGACGGTGTAGAGTGTTCCGTCGAGCCCTACACTGATGGTGCGGGGGCTGGCGATGTCGCTGTCACCGGTTCCGTCGATAGTGCGGGCGCTGACGCCGTTGTAGAGTTCCGGGAAGAAGACATTGATCCGATGGCCATTGCCGTACTCGCCCACATAGATGTTGCCCCAGCGATCGGTCGCGACCGACTTAGGCCTGTCCAACAATGTGGATGGCGCTGACACTGTCCCGACGGACTTGAGAAACGTCCCATCGGGCGCAAACATCTGTATCCGGTGATCCCCGTCCTCGCCACCCGCTACGTAGACGTTGCCCCACTTATCTGTGGCGACGTCGGAGGGGTAGTAGAACTCACCGTTCGCGAGCGCGGGCAGCGTGCCCTTGCTGCCCCAGTTCCGCTCCCAGGTGAGCGTGACTGCCCCGAGCGCGGAAGCAGGCATCGTCACCACCAGCATCGCTGTGGCAACGGCGAGAGCGACTACCGAAGAACCCCGCTTGCGTCTGCGCATGACGGCCCCCCATCACCTAAGGTCGGACTTAACGCCCGATAACCTTGCCTGATGAAGAGTCTATTCCCAAAGAAACAGGGACGCCATGAGCACCCGGCGGTCCTACCTCACGGGCGGCGTCATATCCAAACCGAGCGCACCCTCAAGCGCCGCAGCCGCCCGGAACATCGTCGCCTCATCGAAGTGCTTGCCTATGATCTGCACGCCGATTGGCATGCCGCTCTCGGAGCACTTCGCGCACGGGATGCTGATGCCCGGAAGCCCGGCAAGATTGAGCGGAATGGTGAACACGTCCGACAGGTACATCGACAGCGGGTCCTCGGCCTTCTCGCCGATCTTGAACGCAACGGTCGGCGAGGTCGGCGTGACCAGCACGTCGAACTTCTCGAATGCCGAGGCGAACTCGCTAGTGATGAGCGTGCGGGTCTTCTGCGCAGTGCCGTAGTACGCGTCGTAGTAGCCGGCAGAAAGCGCATAGGTGCCGAGCATGATCCGACGGATCGACTCGGGACCGAAACCTTCAGCGCGTGAGCGCATGTAGAGATCGAGGACGTCTTTGGCGTCTGCGACGCGGTGCCCGTAGCGGATACCATCGAAGCGCGCCAGGTTCGAGCTCGCCTCGGCCGGACCGATGATGTAGTAGGCAGCCAGGCCGTGCTGCGACATAGGCAGATTGACCTCGCCCACCTCGGCGCCGAGGGCTTCCAGCGTACGCACCGACATCTCGGTCGCTTCGCGTACCTCGGCGGCGCATCCCTCAAGATCGAGCATGTCGCGCACCAGACCCACTCGCAGGCCCTTGACCCCGTCGCCGAGACCGAGCGTGAAGTCCGGTACCGGCTCGCGAACGGAGGTGGCATCCATGTCGTCGTGGCCCGAGATGGCGTTGAGCACGAGCGCGGAGTCCTCGACCGAGCGCGAGAACGGCCCGATCTGGTCGAGCGACGACGCGAAGGCAACGATGCCGTAGCGCGAGACGCGACCGTACGTAGGCTTCATCGCGACCGTGCCGGTAAGTGCACCCGGCTGGCGGATCGAGCCGCCGGTATCGCTGCCGAGAGAAACGGTCACCATGCCAGCGGCGACGGATGCGGCGCTGCCGCCCGAGGAGCCGCCGGGCACGCGATCGAGATCCCACGGGTTATGCGTCACACCAAAAGCGGAGTTCTCGGTGGAAGAGCCGAATGCGAACTCGTCCATGTTGCACTTCGCGATGGGGAGCGCGCCCGCATCGAGCAAGCGGCGCACAGCGGTGCAGTCATACGGGCTCTCGTAGTTCTCGAGGATCTTCGAGGAACACGTCGTGCGTGTGCCCACGAGATTCATGTTGTCTTTGAGCGCGGCAGGTACGCCCGCAAGCGGCGGCAACGGCGCGCCCTCGGCAACCATGGCGTCGATTCGTGCAGCCGATTCGCGAGCCAGCTCAGGCGTGAGCTGGTTGAACGCGTGCACGTCGCCCTCAACGGCTTCGATGTGCGCGTATGTCGCGTCCACTATGTCCGCAGCGGAGAATTCACGCGCAGCGATTCCGTCCCGGATAGCGCTTGCGGAGAGTCTGGAGAAGTCATTGCTCACGATACTTACGCCCCTTCCTCTGCGCCGACGATGCGCGGAATCACGAACGCGCCATCCTCGGCCTCGGGGGCATTCAGAAGCGCCAGCTCACGGGAGAGACCGGGCTTGACCACGTCGGGCCTGGTGGCGTTGCGCAGCGGGATGGCGTGCGATGTCGGCTCCACACCCTCCAGATCAAGCGCCTGCATCTGCCCGATATGTCCCAGGATCGAATTGAGCTCGCCTTGCAGACGAGTGACCTGGTCATCTGTAAGCGCGAGGCGTGCAAGCATCGCCACGTGGCGAACATCTGCTTCCGAGATGGACATGCGGGGAGGTCCTTTCGACGCGAGACTGACGTGAGTATTCTACGGCAACAGCCACGCACGCGCTCGGGCTGCCGGGGAATCAGCTTCCCGCGTAGAGCAGCCAAACGATCGCACCCACCGTGAGCGAATTGTACGCCGCGTGAAGCGCGATCGCGGGCCACAGGCTTCGCCGCTCGTGTGCAAGCCAGCCAAGCGCGATGCCGAGCACCGTCATCGGGAAGAGCAGCCACCACGAGCGGTGGAACGCCGCAAAGAGCATCGCCTGGACTATGATCGCCGGCCAGACTCCGATTCGCGCTTCCAAACCGCGCAGCAATGCCCCCCTGAAGACACATTCCTCCACGAATGGACCAACGATAACGAGCATGATCGCAGCGAGCGCCAACCCTGAGACGGATGTCCCGAAGACGTGCGTGATCGTACCGCCGCCCGCCTGCGGCATGAGTCCTAGCGAGCTCGTGATCTGGCTGTAGAGCGTCGCGACAACGCGCGTTGCGACCAGGCCGAGAACGACAAGTCCCGCCGAAGTCGCAATCTCGCCCACGTCACCATGCTGCCTGGACAGGCCGAGCGCGTCAGCGAAGATGCCTTCTCGGCGGCGGACCAAATATCGGAGCATCCATATCTGCGTGCCGTAGTAGACCGCCAGCGAGAAAGCTCGCACGCCCACGCTCACCTCGGCAGGAAGCGCACCGACGAGCTCACTTGCGAGAAAAAGTTCCTTGAGCATGAACGCGGCGAACGTCACCGAAAGCATCGCCGCGGCCTCAAGGATGGTCCATGTGAACCCGCCGACCGTCACCGAACGCGCCGAGAGGGCCCTCGGTGTGGAGGCCGACTGCGGCTTGGGCGCCCTGGCCGGCTTTGCCGGCGTCGCCGTGCGCGCACGCGCGGCCGCGTCGGACGCGGCGCTGCTGATGGCGCCGCGATCGCATGCCTTCACGCAGGCCATGCAGCCATCACACCGGCTCCAGTCAACCATGATGTACGTTCGACCGATCCGAAGCGCGTTCTGGTGGCACACGGGGAGACAGCGCCCACAGCGGTCGCACGCGCGGGGATTCAAGACCAACTTTGCGCGCACCGTCACGATCCGACTCCTATCGCACGGAGCACGTACAACAAGCCGACCGCAACGCCATTGAACATCGCGTGACACACGATCGATGGCCAGATGGAGCGAGTCTTTGTAACAAGGTACGCGAGCATGAGTCCGAGCATGAACAGCGGCGCGAACTGATACAGGGAGAAGTGGACTCCCGCGAAGATCGCCGCCGAGATGATCATGCCGGAAACGAATCCCAGACGGTCGCGCAGCCCGGCGAACAGAACACCACGAAACAGGGCCTCCTCGGCAATTGGGGCGATGATCACGGCCACCAGCACTGTCGCAGCGATGCCGACGGCTGTGAGTGGAAAGAGGTGCGTCACGTCAGGTGTTGTGGGCGCATCGATGCCCAACATCCGCGTAGCAGACACATACCACATGCCGAAACCGCGACCCGCTAGCGACAGCCCCACGGCTATGCCAATGCCCGGCAGCACGTTGAACCCGCGGAACGAGAACGTGTCAGCGAACGTCGCACCGTGCGACCTCGCCCACCACAGCGCGACGATGAGCGCCGGAAGGTACTGGAGCATGATAACCGCGGTGAGCACGATGACAGCGCCGTCTTGCGTGAACGCGTCCATGATGCCCGCGCGTCCCACGAGTAGGCTGCTGAAGTAGACGAAGGCGAGATTCAGGACGACCAGACCGATCAGAAGCGGAATCGGCCAACGTACGGCTGAGAGCGGCGCCTCCGGTGGGTCTATGACGGCCGCGTGCGCGACCTCGACCGGAAGCTGAGGCGGAGCGATCGGCAAAGGCGGCGGCGTGGGGAGCGACTCGCTCACAACGCGGCTCCCGCTGGTGCCTGTCCGGTCTCGAGCACGTCGACCAGTTCGGCCTCGGACAGCACAGGAACGCCGAGCTCAATGGCGCGGTCGAGCTTGCTCCCCGCATCGGTTCCGGCGACAACGAACGACGTCTTCTTGCTGACGCTTCCCGCCACCTTCGCGCCAAGCGCCTTCAGACCAGCACCCGCCTCTTCGCGGGTGAGGCTCCCAAGCGCGCCCGTGAGCACCCAGGTGGTGCCGGCGAGTGTCTGCGGGCGCTCGGGAGCGGTGCGCTCCTCGGCAATGCGCACGCCCTGGCCGCGAAGACGCTCGACGAGCGCGACGTTCTCCGGGTTCTCCGCAAATGCTCGGACGGAGCCGGCGATAACCGGGCCGACGCCCTCGACGGCAGCTAGCTCCTCGGCAGATGCAGCCATGAGCGCCTCAAGCGAGCTGTAGGCGGCCGTGAGCGCCTCGGCGACCGTGGAGCCCACATTTCGGATTCCCAGCCCGAATACGAGCTTGGAGAGCGGCCGGGACGTGCTCGCCCGGATGCTTGCCATGAGCTTGGCGGCCATCGTCTCGCCGAGAAGAACCGGCGTGCCATCCTTCTTCGTGCGACCGAGATCGAGTGTGCTGAGCTCGTCTTTCGTGAGCACGTAGTAATCCGCGACGTCGTGCAACCGCCCCTGCTCCACAAGGCGTGTGATGATCTCGGTGCCCATGCCGTCGATATCGAGCGCACCGCGCGAAGCCCAGTGACCGAGACGCTCAAGGCGCTGCGCCGGACACCCTGCATTCGTGCACCGCGGGACGACCTCGCCCTCCTCGCGCCACACTGCGCTTCCACAGCTGGGGCACACAGTCGGCATCTGCCACTCGATCTCACTGCCGTCGCGCAAACGCTCGACCGGACCGACCACCTCGGGAATGACGTCGCCCGCTTTGCGCACGATGATCGTGTCGCCGAGACGGACGTCTTTGCGGTGGATCTCATCCTCGTTGTGAAGCGTCGCGCGTGCGATCGTCGACCCGGCGACCGTCACCGGGTCGAACTCGGCGACCGGCGTGAGCGCTCCGGTTCGGCCGACCTGCACGCGAATCTCGCGTAGCACGGTCGTCTTCTCTTCGGGCGGAAATTTGAAGGCGATCGCCCACTTGGGAGCCTTGCTCGTGAAGCCGAGCTCATCATGCAGTGCGAACGAGTCCACCTTCACGACCACGCCGTCAATCTCATATGGAAGCGTGTCGCGGACACCAAGCGCCCACTCACAGAACGCGTGGACGTCTGCTGCTACCGCGCACGTCTTGATGTCGGGATTAACGCGGAAACCCGCGTCGCGAAGCCACTGCAGCGCAGCCGACTGGGTCTGAAGACCGAGCGCGCGCGGCTCAACAACCTGATACATGAACGTCGCAAGATCCCGCGACGCGGTGACTGCTGGGTCCTTCTGACGGACAGCTCCGGCAGCGGCATTGCGCGGATTCGCGAACGGTGGCTGGCCAGCAGCTTCCTGCTCAGCATTCAGGCGCTCGAAGCTCTCCTTCGGCATGTAGACCTCGCCGCGCACCTCGACTCGCCACGGCTCGGCGTTGCCAAAGAGCGAGTCCTGGGCGGCAACCGGGCCTCCCGCAAGCAATCTGAGCGGGACGCTCTTCACGGTGCGGGCGTTCGCCGTGACATCTTCGCCGGTGACACCGTCGCCACGCGTCGCCGCGCGCAACAGGCCACCGTCTTCATACGTGAGCGCCAGACTGCTCCCGTCGATCTTGAGCTCGCATACATATGCGCAGCCGCGATCTCCGACCTCGCGCTCGACCCGCTCCAGCCACGCATCAAGCTCGCCCAGGTCCATAGCATTGTCGAGCGAGTACATGCGCTGCGAGTGGCGCACGGGAGCGAACTGCCCGGAAGGCGCCGAGCCGATGCGCTGCGTTGGCGAATCGGACGTGACAAGCTCCGGCCAACGCGCCTCGATGCCTTCAAGCTCGCGAAGGAGCGCGTCGTACGCCGCATCCGATAGCTCCGGCGCATCGAGCGAGTAGTAGCGATGCGCGTGATAGCGCAGCTCACGGCGGAGCTTCTCGGCACGCGCCGAGGCATCCTCGATGCTCACCGAGATGTCGGAGCCGTCTGTCACTACTCGCCCTCGGGCTTAAGCTTTTGCACGTGCACGTCATTCACCGAGTAGATGATCGTCTCGGGCACGAAACGGTTCGTGCGCTCGGCCTCGTAGATCCACACGTCGGTGAGCGTGACTTTGAAGTACACGCCACCGGAACTCGTAACCGGCTCAACGACCGCCTCGTTCGCAAGGTACGCACGCAGCTCGGTCTCGATGTAATAGTTGAAGACGCCACCGGCGCCGCGGTACTCCTCGTAGAGCTTGATGCGGTATTCAGCTTCCCGCAAATCCAGTTCGTCGATGCTATCCACGTTCGCCCCTTTCGGCTCGAGTCATTTTGCAGACCCGTCAGTATCCTACCCGCGCGGCACTCTCGCCAGCCTCGCCAGCCCTGTTGCGCCGATTTGATCACCTGCGATGATTACCGCGCCGAGCACCCCGGGGATGCTCTTGGCGCGTTCCAGTCCTGCCGAGATGTCATCCGTTCCGTGCACGATGTTGCCCACGGCACTGGCTGCAGCATCGGCGAGCGCACCGCTTTCGGCAAGGATCGTCACTGCGTGTGCTCCGCCGTAACTCACGCTCGGCCCGACCTTCGCCGAGGACGTGCACACCGCGACCGGCATAAGCTCTGCCGGAACCATCAGCGCGACTCTCTCGGACAGCGGCGAATCGCCTGCCGAGAGCAACACCGTACGTTCGCTTGCGCTCATCAGGTACAGATCGCCGCCGTTTTCCACGATGATCTCCGCCGACTCGACCGCGAGGCCCCGCGCGACCGCCTCGGCGAACGCGCCTGCAACCGCAGCCATCGGCCCCACGCCCGCGATACGCGCGGCATCGGCCATCTCGCGAGCAAGCGTCGGCGCTCCAGGTGCGACGTCGATCGGCACATGACTCTCAGCAAAGCGCGGATTCGCCGCGATGTACGCCTCAAGACCGCCGCGCAACTCGCTCACCAGTGAGCGTGCCTGCGGCGCGAGATCACGCAATGCGCTCACTTGTAAGTCGGTCTCGGCATTCACGACCTCGAACGTCACGAGGTTCGCGGCGTCCACTTGTGAGCGATATGTCCTCGGCTCGTACGTCATGCGGTAATCCTACCAGCATCTGTGGCATAAGCAGTATGTAGGCGATGAAAGGATTCCCGTGCGCGAAATACTCGAACTCTGCATCGAGATGGACCTGCTGGCGCAGCGCACGTATCACGTGATGGCGACGCACTGCAGCAACGAAGACCTTGCCAAGACGTTCACCACCATGTCCCACGAGGAAGGCACACACGTCGCATGGTGGAACGACCTGCTCGGCGCATGGGAGCGTGGGCTGCTTCCCGACCTCGTCAACGACACCGACGCACTCACAGCGCGCCTGTCTGGAATTCGTGAAGAACTGGAAGACTCCTTGCCAGAGAAACTGAAGGGTCTCTCTTCGCACGAGATGCTCGCAGTTGCTGCGCGCATCGAATTCTTCATGATCGACCCGATCTTCGGTGAGCTCATCGATCTGACCGAACCAGCCCGAGCCGACAACCGGCACAAGGCGTACTCCGCTCACCTGCAACGCCTCATTTCGGCCATCGAGGCTCACTACGAGAAGGACTCGCTCGCGGTCTTCCTCGCAGGCATCCTGAACCGTACGTGGAGCGACAATCTCGCACTTGCGGTGTATGCGACCCGCGACCCTCTCACCGGCATTCACAATCGCCGTGCTCTCGACACGCATCTCCAGCAGTGGTCTGCGTGGTCGGCGCGGTACGGTCGCCCGCTGGGCGTTGCACTCGTTGATATCGACTTCTTCAAGAACCTGAATGACGCGCGAGGCCACGTGTTCGGCGACAAGGCTCTGCGCGAAGTCGCCAACGCACTCAAGCTCGCTATCCGGTCATCGGACCTGGTGGTTCGCTACGGCGGCGACGAGTTCGCGGTAATCGCCCCGGAGGCGGACCCGAAGGAGTTTGGCATACTGCTCGACCGGATCGTAGGAGCCGTGCGTGCGATCGACCTGCGTGACACGGATGGTCGCCGCGTCCCGATCACCGTGAGCGCGGGCGGCGCTGTCGCGGTGGACCCACCTTCCTCACTGCCGAGAAGCCCCGACAGGCTGCTCGCCGCCGCCGACCAATCACTCTACGCGGCGAAGCAATCGGGACGTGACCGCGCGGGCTCCCCTATCTTGCTAGGGGAAAGCTAAGCGGACGTATCCTCGGCCATCTCGCCGGCGTGGTAGCTGCTGCGCACGAACGGCGCACTCGCTACCGCCGAGAAGCCGAGTCCGTCTGCCTCGGCGGCCAGCGCATCGAACTCGTCAGGCGTGACGAACTCCGTGACCGGAAGGTGCTTCGAACTTGGTCGCAGGTACTGGCCAAGCGTGATCATGTCACACCCCGCCGCTCGCAGATCGGCCATGACTGCAACGACCTCGTCGTGCGTCTCGCCGAGGCCGAGCATGAGCCCCGACTTTGTCGGCATCTCGGGGTGACGCTGCTTGACCCGCGCAAGAACCGCCAGGCTCCGCTCGTACTCGGCGCCGGGGCGAACCTCGGTGTACAGACGCGGTACCGTCTCCAGGTTGTGATTGAAGACGTCGGGAAGCGCGTCTGCAACGGTGTCGACATCCTCGAGGTGTCCGCCAAAATCGCTCGTGAGAACCTCGATACGAGTTCCCGGCGAAGCGTCGCGCACAGCTTCGATGACGCTCACAAAGTGCGCAGCACCGCCGTCGGGAAGGTCATCACGCGTCACCGTCGTTATGACGACATGCTTGAGGCGCAGTGCGAGGACCGCCTCGGCAAGGCGCGCCGGCTCATCGGGATCTAGCGGGGCTGGCGCGCGGGTGTCGACCGCGCAGAAGCGACACCCTCGAGTACACGCATCGCCCATGATGAGGAACGTGGCTGTGCCCGAGGCGAAACACTCGCCCTGGTTGGGGCATTTCGCCGACTGACAGACGGTGTGGAGACTGAGCCGGTCCATGAGCTGCTTGACCGAGTCGTAGCTCCCCTCGCGTGCGATGGGGCGCTTCATCCACTCGGGCATGCGCTTGGCGGTCTGTCCGTGCTCGTACACCATGCGCTAGCAGCCGCACTTTCCAGCAGCGTCGGCACACGCCATCTTGATGACCTCTGAGACGGTCGGATGCGCATGGACCATCTCGGCGACCTGACGCACGGTGATGTCGTGCCTCATCGCAAGCGCAACCTCGTGAATCGTCTCTACCGCATGCGGACCGACGATCTGGCAACCGACGATGCGACCGGTGCCCTTCTCGGCGACGATCTGCACGAAGCCGTCGGCCTCGCCCTCGCCGAGCGCCTTGCCGTTGGCGGCGAACTTGGAGACCGCCTGCACGGCGTCGATGCCACGCTCCTTGGCGCTGTCGCGGCTGCTGCCGACGACCGCGACGTTCGGGAACGTGTAGACGCACGCGGGAATGCAGTCGTAGCGGAGCGTCTCGGCGTGACCCTCGCCCGTGATCTCGGCGACCGCGTTGCGCGCGGCCACGATGCCCTCTTCATCGGCGACGTGCGCGAGCATCATGCCGCCGATGAGGTCGCCGATCGCGTAGACGCCGGCGATGTTCGTGCGCAGGTGCTCGTCGACCTTCACGGCGCGCCGGTCCATCTCGATTCCAGCCTCTTCGAAGCCGAAGCCAGCGCCGTTGGGGACGCGACCGACCGCCGACATCACGATGCCGCTCTCCACCACCGCGCCGCTGCGTAGCGTCGAGCGCATGCGCTCACCGACACGCTCAACGGACTCAACCGCATCGCCGAGCAGGAATTCAACGCCCATCTCCTCAAGCGCCGACTGCGTCGCTTTGACGACGCGCTTATCATTGCCGGGAAGCACCTGTTCCATGAGCTCGACGACGGTCACCTTGCTGCCAAAGGCCGCATACGCGCATGCGAACTCAAGACCGATGACGCCGCCGCCGATGATGAGGATGTCCTTGGGAATATCGTCCAGCGACACGGCGTCGTCGCTCGTCCAGACGCCCTCCATGTCATGGTCGATGTTGGGAAGCTTGAAGACGATAGAGCCGGTCGCGAGGATGACCGCGTCGCCGTCGATGCACTCGGCGCCGCCCCCGGCAAGTGCGACTTCGACGGTCTTGGGGCCGACAAGACGCCCCTCGCCGAGCACAACGCGGACCTTCAGCCGCTTCGCGCTACCGTGAATCTGCGAGACGAGTTCATCAACGACGCCCTCTTTGCGGGCGCGCAGCCCCGCCACATCGACGCTCGCAACAGTTGCGTTCAGCCCGTAGGCCGCAGCGTTACGCGTGTCAGCCACGATATGCGCCGAACGAAGTATGGTCTTGGTCGGGATGCAGCCCCAGTTCAGGCACGTGCCACCGAGGCGCTCGCGCTCGATGAGAACGACTTCCGCGCCGAGGCGTGCCGCCTCGAATGCTGCCGAGTAGCCGCCGGGCCCTCCGCCCAGTACGACAATCCGCATCTCAGACCTCCCTCGTACCGCCCATAAGTCGGACGATTGTACCATCGCGCCATCGGAGTTGAGGCCCCGAACCGGTCACCGTTCATCGCCATATCCTGCCGCCTGACCGAATATTCCACAGCCGGTACGTGACTCAAGCTGAACGAAGCTTCACAATGCTTCAAGGGGGGTCGCCGGCATGCCGATATCGTTACTGAACGACCGAACCGTGCGTGCGGACGTCAGCAAAGAAGACGCAACAATGAAACGCGCTGGGGACACTGGTACGACTAAGAGGCCGCAGGTTTTCCTGGGTGCCTGCGCATCCGTATTCGTCTTCCTCGTCGGCTCGGCTGTCGCACATACCGCCATCGCCACCGGAGAGATTCGATCGCTGGGAATCACCCTGAGTCCTGAGGCGACCTCTCTCGCCATGCGAATCTCAGTCGCCACACTCGTGCTCGCGGGCGGATGGTACGTTCAGCGCAAACTGGATTCGAGACTCCTCATCGCGCGTGACCTCGCACACGAGCGGTACAAGCTGGAACTCGTGTACGACAACAACCCTGATGCCATTCTCATTCTGAACAGCGACTTCACGGTGCAGTATGTGAACCGCAAAGCCGAGGAACTCACGGGAGTCGAGTCCGGGGACATCGTAGGCCGCAGGTGTCACGAAGTCGTCCTCGGCACCGATGCTGTGTGTGACGCATGCCGGATGGAAGCCGTGCTCAGAAGCGGTGAGCCCGCAGTTGCAGTCAAACACGACATCACCGCAACCGGCCGGGAACAATGGCTGGAAACGATGTGGTACCCGGTCTTTGACGCCCACGGGAACGTGGAGTCCGTGGTCGAGATCGCCAAGGACATCAGCGACGTGAAGAAGGCCGAGTTCGCGCTGCAAGAGTACAGTGAGCGTCTTGAGCAGAGCGTCGGGAGACGCACGGCAGAACTCGAGCGTACCAATGCGGACCTCCAGGAGGAGATTGCCGAGCGCCGCAGGGTCGAAGGTGCGCTCCGAGAGTCCGAGGAACGCTTCCGGAGTCTGGTCGAACTCTCACCGGGCCTCATCCTTGTGCACATCGAAGGCATCATCGCCTTCATGAACCCGGCGGGAGCGCGCCTTCTCGGGTATGCAGATCCCCAGGAAGTCGTCGGGGTGAACGTGCTTGAGCTTGTTGACGCCGAAAGCATCGAGGTGGCTACCGAGAGGCTGCGCACGACCGTGCACAGCCGACACGCGGTGGCGCCCGCCGAGGTTCGCTTCATCCGCAAAGACGGCTCGCACATCGATCTCCAGATTGCTGCGACCCCGCTGACGTACCACGGTCGCCCCGCTGTGCAGGCAGTCGCGCACGACGTGACCGAGCGTAAGCGTGCCGAAGATACGATTCGCAAGATGGCATACTACGACATGCTGACGGGGCTCCCCAATCGCGCGCTCTTTGACGACAGACTGGCTGTCGCGATCGGTCAGGCTGAGCGTGACAAGACGAGCTTCGCCGTGATGTTCATGGACATGAACGACTTCAAGCTAGTGAACGATACCCTCGGCCATGCGACCGGCGACCACCTGCTTTCGGAAGTCGCCACCCGCCTGCAGTCGGTCGTCCGCCGCAGCGACACTGTCGCCCGCCTCGGCGGGGACGAGTTCACGGTACTCCTACCGAAGGTAAACTCGCGCAAGGCTGCGGCACTGATTGCCCGGAAGATGACGCAGGCGATCGAGGACCCGGTGCTCACGGACAAGGGTGCTGTGCCAATCGACCTGAGCATCGGAATCGCGTTCTACCCGGATGACGGTCACTCGTTCAGCGAGCTCATGCATGCCGCGGACATGGCGATGTACGCTTCGAAGAACGAGGGAACGCCGTTCAGGTTCGCTGACTCCGGAGTACTGCTCCCCTAGGGTCGCAGTTCTTCCTCGGCAACGACCTCGGTCTTGATCATCCGGACGAGCGCACCGAGTGCGTCAAAGACATGGTCGCGGATGTCACCGGCGACAAGCACGTACATGATGTCGTCGCCGATCGTGAGCTCGCCTTCATTCACCCACGCGCGCACATGCGTGACGCCCTCCATCAAGCGCGCGCTCTCAAGAAGCTCTGCCAAGCGCATGCGATCCACACTGAGGATCATGCCGCTCACTGGTCGACCGTCGCGAGACGTCCCGCGAACGACGCCGTTGTGAACAAGGTACATCCCGGTCCCGGCGATATCGCCGACCGACTTGATCTCTCTTAGCCATGCGTCGAGCGACGGCTTCGTGTGACTTGTATCCATGCGACACTCCCTGTGCTTTCGGCTGCCTGCCAGTGAGTATACTACCGCCGCCGAGACACGCGTCACTCCGTGAGTGATCGCTGAGTGCACAAGCCTGGCATGCTGTGCCTGAACACGACCGATTCACACGCGATGAACTTGTCGAGCGCGTACGAGAAATAGAGCAACGCCGGATGCTGCGCCTTGTCGCGCAACACCACCGCGAACAGCACGCCCCAGTCACGTAGGTGATCGTCGAAAAAGCTTCGTGCGAGTGCTGCATATCCATCTTCGCCCCACGCGACCTGTTCAAGACAGTGCCTCATGAAGTCGAGCTCGACCCCCATGTGACCGTGGCATGGTTCAAAGTGCTCGCACGTCGGCAACCTGTACCCCGCCATCGAGTACGTTGCCTCGAGTGTCTCGCGAAGGCCCTCACAATCACTCGTGAGGTATGTGGACTCTGCAGGAGACATGCCATTGAGGAACGGGTCGAACTCGCCTTCCCCAAACAGCCACGCGCGCTCCTCGGCATATGATTCAGTGCCGTCTCGCTCAGCGAGTGCTTCGATTGCGTGAATACCTGCCTCGCGAATCTGCTCTTCATCCAAGTAGTCGAAACTCCGGCACCCACTCGTAGCCAAGACAACGCGGGTGGCCGCGTCGCGCAGCAATTCGGGACGCGCAAGAAGCATCGCGGAGAGACCCCCGTATGCCGAGGAACGATCCCCCACATGACACACGCACTCCGCGTTGGTCTGCTCGATAGCTACGCAATTCATCCGCTGCACCGATTCTCGCCGCCCCTCAGCAACATACGGATACATTCACCGCTGTTAACGATAAACGATACCCGTACGATACGGCTGGGACTGCGAACAGGGGGACATACGGCGGGCAGGACGTTGCAGACAGCTTCTAGCCCCTGTGCAGCGCTTCGCCGAACGATGTCGGAAGGCCGGCCTCCGCCATCGCATGCACCTGCGACTCGATGTCATACCGCACGCGATGGAACACCGCCGCTACGAAGATGTCCGTGCATCCAGCGGGCGCGGCAAGCGCGTCGCCCGTCGCCAGCGCTTCTTGCTCGGTGCCGAGAACGAGTTCGACCCAGCACGCACGCGAGTCGCCGTCCTTCGGCTTTCCGACCGAGCCGCTACTCACATAGTGCACTCCCGGCGCAGGCGTCCGATGATATGGCACATGCACGTGTCCCACGCAGACGACATCCGCAAAGGCCTCTCGGGCGAGGCGCTCAAGCTGGGTATCAGTGCGATCCGGCAGCAGATACTCGTTCACCCGTCTCGGGCTGCCATGACAGAGCACGATGCTCACGCCGTGATACTCCAGACGCAGCTCGGACGGAAGTCCCGCTAGCCACGCCGAATCGACGTCGCCGACGTGTGCATCGGTGAAGTCGTATGACGCTTCCCCTTCGACCTTCGCCTGCTCGGTCGCGTAGTAGCACCCGCAGTTGCCGAGACGACCCCCGATACCCCGGTCGTAGTTCCCTTGAACCACCGCATCGCCGCTCGCCCGAACGCGCGCAATCACGCCCGCAGGATCAGCCCCATAGCCGACGAGATCGCCAAGGCAAACCCGCTCGGCGACACCAACGCCTGCCATATCGTCGTACACGGCGTCAAGCGCATCCGGGTTGCCGTGGATGTCCGAATACAACGCAATCCGACGCATTAGCAGAGCCCGAGCCTACGCCTGACGTCTGCCACGAGAGTACGACTCACGGGCACCTCGGACTCATTGCTCAAGGAGAGTACGAAGGCCGACTTCGTGGCCCAGTGACATCCACGAACCGCGTCCAGGTTCACGATGTACGAGCGGTGAACCCGCATGAGGCCTTCGCCCGCACGCTCCTCGACCTCGCCGAGGCTCATACGGCTTGGCAGAGCACCGTCAGCAGTGTGGATGAGGCAGTGGTTGCGCATGCCTTCGATGTAGAGCACATCCGCCACGTCGACAAAGGCGACTCCACGCTCGGCCGTGACCGGCATCCTTTTGATGCCGTGTGTTTCAAATCCGGCCCTACTGCGCCTTAGCAGCGCATCGATACGCGCGCGAAACTCCCTGAGAGCGAAGGGTTTTGTCAGATAGTCATCCGCACCGGACGACAAGCCGAATACCCGGTCATCCACTGAGGTCTTGGCAGTGAGCATCATCACCGGCGTACTCGCGACCGCCGTGCTGCTGCGAATCCTCCGCAGGACCTCCCACCCGTCGATTCCGGGCATCATCACATCGAGAACGATAAGGTCAGGCTGCTCGCGAAGCGCCAGCGGCAACGCATGCATTGAGACCGTTGCGGGAACGACCTCATATCCATCGCTCTCCAGGAGCCGCTTGAGACCACGCACGAGTTCGGCGTCATCTTCGACAATCATGATCTTTGCGTTCGGCGATGTACTCATCGGATCCTCATTCCACGCTCACGGTTGCGGCCAGCCCGATGTGCGTTCCTTCGGCGCCTCTCGGCAACTGCAACACAAACACGCTGCCCACTCCCGGAGCCGAGCTCTCTACGTACAGTCTACCCCTGTGCGCTAGGGCGATGCGCCTGCTAATCGCCAGACCCAGGCCGATGCCCGCGACGTCCCGCGCATCATTGGAGTCCATGCGACCGAACAGATCGAACAACGCATCGCGACCGGCTTCAGGCATCCCTCGGCCATGATCTGTCACGCGGACCAGCATAGACTCATCAACCTGGTTTAGCTCGACCTGGACGATGCCGCTGTCGAAGGAGTACTTGATGGCATTGGATAGCAGGTTATCCACGACTTGCCTGAGGCGAACTGGATCACCACGCACGACGCAATCTCCGCACTCATTCTTGAACTCGATCCGGACACTGCGGCTGGAGGCCAGTAGAGCCGCGTCGCTCACAGCGCGTTCGAGCAGCTGCTCAAGTGCTATGTCAGCCTCCACGAGCGGCATGAGTCCCCGTTCGAGCAGCGCGGCGTCCATCAAGTCTGAGACTATCGATGTCAGGCGTGAGGTGGCCCCGACCATCGACGTGATCGCTTGATGGCTCTCCTCGCCGAGCGGCCCGTACACACCACTCTCCAACATCTCGGCGTACAACCGCACGGTGGCAAGCGGGCTGCGAAGCTCATGGGAGGCGACTGCCACGAAGTCGGACTTGAGCTTGATGAGATGCTCTAGCTCTTGCTTCATACCGGTCTCTGTGGCGTACGCCGCTTCGAGGGAATGGAGCGACGACATGATCTCCCGCTCCTTGGCCTCGAGTTCTTCTGCCATCCAGTCAAGTGTGGATGCGAGCTCGCCGATTTCGTCCGTCCGCATGCTGACAAGGTGTCCACGGCGGTCTCCCTGCGCGATACCGACGGCGTCATCCCGAAGCTGCGTCACGGGCTCGATGACATTGCGTACAACAAGCCACACGCTCCATGGAGCCGAGATCAGCGCGACAGCGATCACCACGAGTGCTGCAGCCAGAAGCGGTGTGGTGAGTGTCGACCCGAACCCTACAGAGGCGAACGAGACTGTCACCGTGGCCACGTAGATTCCATCGATGACGACTCGCCGGGCGATGGCACGGGCCCCGGAGATAGGCTGAAGCGCACGGTCCCAGAAACCGATATCAGTCAGCGGCTCTTCCGTGCCAACGTCGGCAAGAACGGTGCCCGCGCTGTCCTCGATTCGCACCCTGTCGATCTCATATGTTTGACCAAGTGAGACGATGCTGCGCAGTTGGGCCTCAAGAGACATCTGATCCTGATCGGCTATGACCGGCATCAGCGACGCAGCGATGACACCGCTGACGTCCTCAAGCGCCCGCACCCTCTGTTCTGTCACAAGCCGTACGCCGATGAGTCCGACAACAAGCGCAAGAGCCACGCCGAACGCGACCTCTCCAGTAATCATGATCGCGATGAACCGGAAACCGAGCGAATCACGCCACCTGCGGCGTCCCACCGGTGGGGCATCGCCGGTCATTCGGCTTCACCCTTCGGCACGAACTTGAGGAGCTCATGCGAAAAGAAGTAGTCACGAGACGTGACAGGGGTGAAACCGTTGAGCACGCTGTCCGAAGGGAGGTTCGCCCGGGCGTCGAAACTCAGCAATGCTTCCAGAATGGCGTTGGCCGTCAATGGATTCATCGACGAGGAGATCACAAAAGGCGGCATCGCGTATTCGGGTGAGGTCTCAACCGCCCGGAACGTATACGCCGGAAATGCTCGCGCTTCTGTCGAGCAGCCCACAGCAGCGTCGACGGAGCCGTTCGCGAGCTTGCGCAACCCATCTTCCTGCGTTGGTGACACATCCACGATGCCGAAGTACTCCTCGACGTTGAGCTGCTTCTGATCGGCCAGCCAGTACAGATATGCTGCGCCACTCACGGACGTCCTCGACGAAATGGCGACGGAACGACCCTCCAGGTCGGCGAAGGTCTGAAACGGGCTGTCGCTTCGGACGAATATCATCGCGGTTTCCGTGCTCGCGCCGCTTGTGATCGGAGCCGCGAGCGGCTTCACGACGCCCTTCTCCTCCAGGAGCAGGTACGAACGCGTGCACAGAAAGCCACCGTCGGCCTCACCGTTGTCGAACACGCCAGATGCAGCCTCGCGGTCTGAGATATAGCGGATCTTGATCGGTCGATCGATGCGCTCTTGGATGTAACTCATGAGAACCATGTAGTTGGACCACTCCGCCTGCCCGCCCGGCGTCCTGCCGATGACAAGCGTGAGCGGCTCGCCGGTCGTCGACGTGATCGGTTCTGCAATCTCTACTCGGACTCCGTGGTACATGAGGGTCAACGAGTAGCCAAGAGCAACTACCGCCACGACCGTGCTCAGCACCGCCAGGTAGAGCCACTTCCTCGACGCCCGGGCCAATCCGCTGTCGCCCTTGTGTTCGCCTGGAACCAACTGCGGTTCCTCGGTCATGCGCCTCACCGCTTTCATCCGCTGTTTCCAGGGTAACCCGACCGGGCTCATCGTGCGATGCGCAAAGGTCAAGAGGCCGAGAGTGCGGATTCGTGAGACATCTCCACGGTTTCAGCGTGCGCGAAGGCCGAAATCGCCATTCCGGTCAGCGCCGTCACCGGGTGTGCCGCCTCCTGCAAGACGGCGTCTCCAAACCGCGGCATCCAGTCTCTCAGGTATCGCTCGAAGAACTCCGCCGCCGCGCCGGTAGCGTCACTGATTCCCAGGTCGCCCATCAGCAGACAGTGCGACATGAAGCCGAGCGCGTTCGTCGCATGCCCCGGACAGAGCGTCAATGAATCGATGTCCTCGGTCCAGTAGCCAAAACAACGGTACAGCTGAGACATCCGCCCGAAGGAGCGGGGCTGCCAACTCCCGTCGCCCAGCACACTGATGAGAGAACCCGTCACACCGGGGACTCCGAAACCCCCAAACAGACGCATATGCTCAACAGCGAGGCTGACAGGATCCGACACGTTCTGCGCCCAGGCGAGTGCTCGATTGCCCACGTCGAGCGAATCCGAATCGCACATCCTGGCAGCGACGATGATCGCATTGACAGGAGTTGCGTCGGGGTATCGTACGAGCGCCGAGATGGCCGCGTAGCGCGAGGCGCGCTCATCGAGAATGCCGAGCGAGCCCGTCAGCCATGCGGAGTCAGTATCCGTACCTTTGCTTGACTGCGTGAGATAGCGCACAGAAATCCCCCGGCGACACACCTGAACCGTAACTCTATGCTACGCCTCGGCAAGCGCGCACCTCGAGACGCGCGCACAACCCCCATGGCAAGTCGCGGATATATGTATCCGAATGAATCCAGATGAAGCTAGCCGCATTCACGCGGCTAGCTTATACCAGCGCCCCTAAGAATCTCGGGAACCGCATCGTCCAGTCCGAGCGTCATGATGTGCACGCCATCGGCAACTTCACGGGCAGCGCGCACCTGCTCCGTCGCCAGCGCGACTGCCTCACTGGCAGCGTTGTCGGCACCCTTGATGCGCGCCCCGATCTCCTCGGGCACCATGAGACCTGCAAGTCGCTCGTTGATGAAGTCGACAGCGCGTCCGCTGCGCAGCACGAGTACGCCGGCGATGACCTTCACGCCAAGCGGTCGCATGACCTCGACCGCACGCTCAAGCTTCGTGATGTCGAAGATCGCCTGCGTCTGGAAGAAGCTCGCACCCGCTTCCACTTTGCGAGTGGCTCGGATCATCTGGATATCCCACGGCTCCGCCTCGGGGAACATCGCAGCGCCGAGATAAAAGTCAGTGCCGCCCTTGAGCGGCCTGCCGATCATGTCACTGCCGGCGTTCATAGCCGAGGCGACTTCCAGCAGCTGTGTCGAGTCAAGATCAAAGACGCCCTTGGCCTCAGGGTGATCCCCGGATCGCGGGTCGTCCCCTGTCACGATGAGCACGTTCTCAAGGCCGAGCGTCCAAGCCGCGAGCAAGTCAGACTGAAGCGCAAGACGATTTCTATCCCGGCAGGTCTGCTGGAAGATCGGCTCGAAGCCCATATCAAGCGCCACCCGAGATGCAGCGAGGCTTGAGAGATGGAGTGAGGCACCCTGATTGTCGGTGATATTGATTGCGTGACAGTACGGCCCGATCGTCTCGATCGAGCGACGCATCGCGGAGAGATCGGTTCCAAGCGGTGGTGCGATCTCCCCGGTGACGACGAACTCACCACGCTCGAGTGCATCACGCAGGCGGCTCACTCGGCACCGCCTTTCCTGGACTTGCGGATGTTGACCGAGCCGGGCTTGAGCTTCTTGGAGTAGTCCTTGGGAGGAAGCAGCTTCGCTCCACCCCGGCCTTGTTCGATGAGGCGGCGCTGGATGCGGACGTGCGTGCAGTCGCGGTCGCGAAGCACCTCGCACTTGCCGTCCCACATGCCACCGCACGGGCCGTTCAGCAGGCCCTTGGGGCAAGTGGTGACCGGGCAGATCCCCGCAGTCTTGTCGAGCACGCAGTCGCCACACATCTGACAGCGCTCCTCGAACACTCCGTGGCGCACCACATTGCCGAGGAACACCGACTCCAGACCCGGAAAGACCGGCTGGCGTACCGAATCGGCGACAGTCTGAACCCCTGCACCACACGAGAGCACGACCACAGCATCGGCCGCGTCCAAGTCGCCAGAATGCTTGCGAGTCTCAAGCGATGTGCCGCCTGAATGACACGTCACTTCTCCTACGGCCCAACCGGTAACGGCGAAGCCATCCTGCTCAAGCTTTGTCTTGGCCTGGAGGACTTCCTTCTCGCCTCCGGTGCCGGCGACAGTGGCGCACTGGCCACACCCCATGATGAACACGCTCTTGGCGTCAACATCAACGAGGTTCTGTTTGATACGCGCCCAGTCGCGCGGTCTGGTGATGATCATCGTACGTTCCTCCGAACGGGCGCTAACCCTGCTCTATCGCTTGTCTGACCACGTTGACACACCCCGGCGCATCCGCCGAGTACCCCGCACCGATAGACGCTGCATACTCAGCCGTTACCACTGCCCCACCTATGAACGTGGGAACCTTCCGCGTCTCGGCAATCGCCTTGACCGCAGCTTCCATCGCCGGCAACGTCGTCGTCATGAGCGCCGAGAGGCAAACGACATCCGCGGTGAGAGCAGCCTCGGCAAATCGCTCAACCGAAACGTCAACGCCCAGGTCGTCAACCTCAAAACCCTGGCTTTCCAGCATGGAGATACATATGTCTTTGCCGATGCTGTGAATATCACCCTTCACCGTTCCGAAGGCGACACGGGCGATTGCTCCGCCCTCACCTTCAGGCAGGTGCGATTTAGCCCGTGCAACGGCAGCCTTCATCGCCTCGGCAGCCGCGATCAACTGCGGCAAGAAGACCTCGCCGGTGCCGTATCCGTCGCCAAGACGCTGAATCGCGGGCGTGAGCACCGATGCGATGACCGCTGCCGGCTCCATGCCGCCGCCGATGAGCGCATCAACGAGTCCGGGTGCACTGTCGGCGTCACCGCGCGTGATCGCACCGGCCAGCCGCCCTGCAACGTCGGTATCCTCGACAATTTGTGCCACGACACCAGCAGGCTGCGGAGCGGACGCCACGGCATCCACAGGGGTCCACGCGGCCGCATGTGCAATCCAGCGCTCCGCCTGCGAATCCAGGCCGAGCAGCACGTTGGTTGCCGCCACAGCACGCATCGCTTCAAGGTCGGACGGGTTGAGAATGGCGGCATCAAGCCCTGCGCCAACCGCCATCGCGAGATACGCGGCGTTGAGCGCGGGTCGGCCAGGCAAGCCATGGCTCACGTTACTCACGCCGAGCACAGTCGCAAGACCGCGATCCGCCGAGACTACACGCACGGCATCGAGCGTAGCGCGGGCCGCATGCGGGTCGGAAGCGGCGGTGAGAACGAGACAGTCCACCAACAGGTCGCTATCCGAGAGACCGGCCTCATGCGCCCGCACGCGAATGCGATCGACGATCGCAAGGCGTCCGGCAGCCGTCATCGGGATACCGTCGTCGTCGAGTGCGAGCACAACAACCGCCGCGCCGTACCGTGCAGCGAGAGGCAGAATGGTCGCGAGCGACTCTTCCCCCCCGTTCACGGAGTTCACGAGCGCCCGTCCGGGATACGCCTTCAGCGCCAACTCGAGTGCTGCCGGATCGGTGTTGTCGAGGACAAGCGGCAAGTCAGTAAGGCCGACAAGCGCGGATACTGCCGCCGGGAACACGCTGACGGCGTCCACGCCTGCAGCGCCCACATTCACGTCGAGCAACGCAGCACCCGCATGCTGCTGCTCTATTGCGAACTCACGCACGAGCGCCATTGAGCCCTCGCGCAGCGACTCAGCGAGCGCCTTCTTGCCTGTCGGGTTGATACGCTCACCGATAACTGCAAGCGGATGTCCCGCACCGAGACGCGCAATGCCGCGAGGACCCGCGAGAACCACACCGGGGAGACCCGTGCGGTCGGTCCGTACCGGTCGCAACCGGGCAAAATCCGAAATCGCTCCGGTGAACGACGGTGTCGATCCGCAGCACGAGCCAACGATAGATGCGCCGATGTCCACAAACCGGGCAGCGTACTCACCGAGCTCGTCCGGAGTGCCCGGGAAGACCGTCTTGCCGTCAACGAGCGTAGGCAGCCCGGCATTCGGCTGCACGATGATCGGCAGCGATGTCGCTGCGGCCATGGCCTCCACGAGCGGCAGCATCTGCTCGGGCCCGAGCCCGCAGTTCATGCCTACCGCCGAGGCACCCGCCGCCTCCAGAATGACCGCAGCGGTCGCTGGATCGGTTCCCGAGAGCTCCATGCGCCCGGAAAGACCGAAGGAGACCGTGACGATCACCGGCAGGTCGCATGCTGCCCGCGCGGCAAGCACGGCGCAGCGCGCCTCGGCAATGTCAGTCATCGTCTCGATGAGAATCGCGTCGGGGCCGCCGGAAGCGAGCGCCTCAACCTGCTCGACGAAGTAGCCGTACACCTCATCGAAGGTCGCGCTTCCAAGCGGCTCCATCACGAGCCCGGTCGGACCGACGTCAGCCAGCACATGCTGCGCGCCTGATCGCCGAGCGATACGAACTGCCTCGCGGTTGAAAGGGACCACGGCATCAGCCAGACCGTACTCGGCAAGCTTGGGACGCGTGCCTCCAAACGAGTTGGTGGTGACGCAATCGGCGCCGGCAAGCGCATAGTCTCGGTGAATCTGTTCCACAACATCGGCGGCCGTGAGGTTGAGCTGTTCGTTGCATTGCTCAGGCGGTATGCCAGCGCGCTGCAACATGGTGCCCATGGCACCGTCGACAACCAGTACTTCAACGCCCAGGCGGCGCGCGATATCAGGCATCAGAGTCACCTCCGGCAATCTCAGCAGCAAGACTTGAGATGTAGCGTCCAACGAACAGGAATCCGGTCGAGTACATGATCAGGAAGAACACGCCCATCTGGATGGCGCCGTCGATGCCGAGCGTGGAACGAAACGTCGCGATCTCACCGTTTGAGTACCCCATAACCAGCGTCCCGATGATGCCCACGATCAACACGCCAAGGGATGCCCGGACCGTATTCTGACCCGCGCGCCATCCCGCCTTCCAGGTCACCGGAAATGCGACGATGACGAGCATGAACGATACGAACGCCGCGATAGCGAGCGTCTGCAGAAATGCCAGCTTCGGCACGGTTTCCTCCTCGTGAAACGCGGACATAACGCCTAGAACGAGAGTGTGATCGCCCGTCTCGGACAGGCTACCACGCACGCCTCGCAGTACACGCACTTGTCTTTGTCGAAGACGAGCGCGCCTGTCTCAGCGCTCATCGTGAGCGCGCCGGGTCGGCACACAGCGGTACACAACCCGCACAGCACGCATTCGTCCTCATCGAGACAGATGTCGGTTGCCGCAGGCAGAACGGTGATTCCCTCCTGCTCGAGGAACGCGATACCGGCATCGAAAGACTCCTTCGGCCCGGTGATCTCCAGCAACATGCGGCCTTCCTGGCCAGGCTGGATCTGCGCGCGCAAGATGTTCGGCGTGAGATCGTAATCCTTCACCAGGTGATAGGTGATCGGCTTGGTCGCCTGATTCGGCGGGAACGTGAGGTCGAATCGCTTGCGCGGCATCTAAATCGCCTCCTCGTGGCGGATCTCAAGCGGCTTGACACCCTGCGAACCCGGCTGCGGAAGCGGCTGCAGCGGCGCTGTCAGCGTGAAGCCCTTCTCGGCAATCCATGTCTTGAGCTCGGACGCGATGCGACGGGCCTTTGAGATCGACGATATCGGCCCGGTCTGGATCTTCCTGCCATCGATCTCAATCTCCCCGCTGCGAAGCTCTGCGTATGTCACGCGACCAAACGACGGGCGGCTGCGGCGCGCAACGCCGTAGTCGTAGATCGTCGCGGTGATGTCGGCATCGGTGAGCGCGAGCGTTGCGGCGATCTCGTCATCGAGCACCGGTATCGGCACACCGATTCCAACGAACGCCGAGGCTCCGTAGCCCGTGAAGGTCGCTGCCGAGTAGAACTCGGGACTCGCGTGCTTGAGGTCTGCGATCACCGCAAGCGTGCCTGACGGCCCCACCGGGACGCCGTTGTCGTCGCGCGTTTGGTTCGGGTTGTGCTGCGTGCCCTCCCAGGCGATGTACCCGGCGGCGCCAGCGACGAAGATCCGGCTACCCACGCCTATCGTGCGGTACGTCGGGTCATTGAGCAACGGCGAGAGAGCTCCTGCCGAGCAGTACGTCGCGTTGCCGAGACGCGGCAAGAGCGTGCCTAGGTACGTGTGGATCGCACGATCCGAGCTGTTCACAGCCACCGCGTAGTTCTGGTACGCGTTGCGCGGATTGAAGAAGTACGCCTGGTTGAGGTCCTCGAGCGTCACCCACGTGTCGATCTCGGTGCGCGGATAGCAATCGGTACCCTGGCTCTGGGCGCGCAGCCGAACAGCCTTGCCACGGATGAGATCCTCGATAACGTGTGCGCCGCCGTACTCGATGCCCTTCGTGCGGCTCGGCTGAGTCACGCCGAGGTACGTATCGACGGCAGCAAGGCCACCGTACGCCTCGACGTCGTTGAGCGTGATCTCTCCCATCCGGATCGGCGGATCGGAGTGCCCGAAGTTGAGCACGACTCCCGAGGAGCACATCGGACCGAACGTACCCGTGGTCACGACGTCGACCTTCTTCGCTGCTGCCGGGACACCCTCGTCTCCGGCAAGCACACCGAATTCCTCGGCGGTCATAACGACCGCTTCGCCCGATGCGATGCGTGCATTGATCTCTTCCAGCGTCTTCGCCACACCAACCACCTCCAGCAATAACAAAACGCCCCCGCCCGGACAGTAATGTCAGGGCGAGAGGCGTATTCATGGCCTTCGCGGTACCACCCGACTTCGTCGCTTTCGCGACCTCTTCTCGAGCACGGGACCGGTGGTGGTTTCCGCT
>PHEU01000050.1 GCA_002841295.1 Actinobacteria bacterium HGW-Actinobacteria-6 | reverse complement strand
GCTGTCGTACTCTACCACTGTGGTGGCCCCTTCCAACGTCGGGGCCCCGGGTGCTAACGTCTCGGTCGCTTGCTTTCCGGTCGGTCATGCTCTCGGGGGACAATAGGACTGCTTACGCACGCGCGCAAGCCCTGAGATGATACCACCGGTCAACGAGATGCGCGAGTCAGCGCATCAAGATATAACGTTCACGATATGCAATATCATCTATGTTATAGTCGCAGTATGAATACGCTATCTGACATCGGCATCTCACTCATTGCCCGGCGGATCGCGCTGGGAGTATCCCAACGCGAACTCGGCGAGCGACTTGGCGTGAAGCAGCCGCAGATTGCACGCTGGGAGGCAGTCGCCTATCGCACGACATCGCTCGAGCGCGTAGAAGCGGTGGCCAACGTGCTTGGGCTCCCGTCATCCTTGAATGCACCCGGTGGCGCCGTCTTCTCTTCCGAGACAACTGCGGCGTATCTCACCACGCTCAAGGGTTCCGACAGTGCAGCCCGAGCGGCGCTTGTGCGCACGGGCACTCCGCCCGAGGCGATCGCCGCGTTTTGTAGACTTCACCACATTGAGCGGATGGAACTCTTCGGCTCTGTGCTGCGCGGCGATTTCGGACCCGAAAGCGACATCGACGTGCTTATCACCTTCTCGGCCGACGCGCCTGAGCAGACCCTGTCCACGCTCGCCGACCTCGAACTTGAACTCTCAGGACTCTTCAGGCGCAAGACCGACCTCGGAACACACGCGTCTCTTATGCGATCCGAGAACTACGTCCGGCGGCGTCACGTGCTCGAGACCGCGAGGCCGCTCTATGTGGCGCGATGAAGCGTACGCGCTCGACATGCTCATCGCAGCGAGGAAGACTCGCATCTACCTCGGCGTGACGGACATCGCCAGCCTGAACGCCGACGCCATCCTCCAGGACGCGATCGTGCGCCAGCTGGGGGTCCTCGGCGAAGCGGCCGCGCGAATCTCGGATGACTTCCGGGTAGCTCATACCGAGGTACCCTGGCGAGATATCATCGGCATGCGAAACCGTCTCGTGCACGACTACTGGAGCATTGACGTAGCCGAGGTCTGGCGCACCGTCACGAACGACCTCCCGGCGCTCATCGCCGTGCTGGAGGATCTGGCGCCTGCCGAGTAGATACTCCTTAGCGCCGAGCAACCCCGTGCGATCGGTTCCAGCTCCGACTCAGCTCTTGCTGTCCGCGTGGTTCACCCAGTAAAGCAACGCCGCAAGGCCGAGGACGAACACGCCCACTGCGATCACCCACGAGCCCCCATCCAGTTTGGTCTGGCTGGCAAGACCCATCGGCCCCATGAACGACCCGGCGATCGATGTTGGCATCGCCCATGGGAGCCAGTCGCCCCAACCGGCAATGCCGCCCAGCATCCCCGCAGCGAAGCCGAACGCCGAGAAGATCATCGGCGCGAACACCCCCCTGCTCATGACCGCGACCAACGCGACCAGGGGAAGCGTGAGGAAGATGAGCAGAGCCACGGTGAGCATGTCGCCGAGACACGACCAGACGCTCGACCAGGTGGCACCATCGAGCCCGAGAGCAGAGGCCCATACGACCTGCGCGACGACCGCCAGTAGCGCCAGTACCGCGACCCAACCCGCGAGCACCGCGAACTTGGCCAGCACGAAGTACTCGCGCCGCGTCGGCGTTGTGAGCACGTTGGTTGCGACACCCTCGGAATACTCGCGACCGAACAGGAACGCAGTGATCAGACCGAAAAGCAGGATTCCATACCAGGTACCCATGGACATGGGGCCCAGACCGACGAAGGTCGACCAGAGTGTCGTTTCAGTCCACCCACTGTTGGCTGTCGCGAATACGTTGGACAAGGTGGGTGCGCCGCATACTGTGGCCAGCGTCCAAAGCGGCAGCGTTGCCCGTTTGAGCTTCGTCAACTCGGCTTCAAGAGCGCGCAGCATCGTTTGTCCTACGCCGCGATCTCGGCACGATTGACCTTACGCAGCACGGCGATGAGCCCGATGGCGAACAACGCCGTCGCGATCAGCCACGAGACCGGGGGTAGTTCGCTGGCCAGCGGCATCCACGTCACGCCGACCGCTGCGACAGGCATACTCCACGGGAAGTAGGCGGCGGCGTCCAGGCCGACGAGACTGGTAGAGATCGTGAACATCACGAGTGCGAAGAGCATCGGGCGCAAGTAGCCCTTGCGGCTGAGCGAGAGCCACGCGACCACCGGCAGCGTGAGGTAGATGGGCGCAAGCGCCAACAGGCTGTCCGCGACTGCCTGCAACACGTACTTCCAGGCGAACCCCTCGAGCCCGAGGTAGATCGCGTCAACACCCACCTGAGCAGCAACCGCAAGGAGCCCCAGGCCGACCGACCATACCGCTATCACGACCATCTTGGCGACAACGAACGATCCGCGGCTTATCGGCAGCGTCGCCGACGCGATATCGGTGCCCTCACGCAGCTCGCGACCGAACACGTACGCTGTGATCAGGCTCAGAAGCATGATGCCCCATGCGCCGGAGACTCCCATGGCTATGAATCGCATCGCGGTCTCCCAGCTGATCTCGGTCATACCCGCAGCCGCGAACGCGTCACCCACCGGGCTGCTCGCACCGCCAGCCATAGAACCGATCGAGTCCTTTATGACCGGGAACACCGCGAGACCTATCGACGTGTAACCCAAGATCACCAACACAGTCCATAGCACCATTCGCGACCGCTTGAGCTTGCTGAACTCCGCTGCCAGTGCCCGCATCATCGCTGACTCCCCCCTGTCTTCTCCGCCGGCGTTTCCGCCGCTTCGTCGCCGCTGCCCCTGCCTGTGAGTTTCACGAAATGGTCTTCCAGGTTCTCCTCGGACATGTGCGCCGAGATGATGCCGACCCCGGCCTCCACGAGCGAGCGTGTGTACTCCTCGGCACGATCGAAACCCGAGTACACGCGTACGGCGCTCCCTTCGATCACGACGAAATCGCGCACACCGCACTTCTCCTCAAGCGCCCACGCCGCACGCTTCGTGTCGGAGACCCGCAGCTCGAGGTATTCGCGGTTCCGCCGCCTGAGCTCCTCATAGCCGATCTCTTCGAGGAGCCGACCGTTGTGGATGATGCCGATCGTGTCGGCCATTTGCTGTACTTCGGAAAGGATGTGACTGGAGAGGAACACCGTGACGTTCCGCTCGGCCGCGAGTCGTTTGATCAGCGCTCTCACATCGGCGATGCCGACAGGGTCCAACCCGTTGGTTGGCTCGTCGAGGATGAGGACCTCCGGCTTGTTCAGGAGCGCTCGGCCGAAACCGACCCGCTGCTTGTTGCCGAGGGAGAGCGTGTCCACCCGGCGGTCCAGATACTCCTCGAGGCCACAGAGTTCGACGGCTTCATCTACCCACGAGCCGCGTCGCAGCCCGAGCAGCTTGCGCTGCAGCTCAAGGTTCTCGCGGACGGTGAGGTTGCCATACGAACCCGCCGCCTCCACCATCGAGCCGATGCGCTCAAGTGCGCGGATAGCGTTGGGCACCATGCGGTGTCCAAGAATCTCGACCGAGCCCGCAGTCGGCTTGATGAGCGCGAGCATCAGACGGATGGTGGTGGACTTGCCCGCTCCGTTGCGGCCGAGGAAGGCATAGACCTCTCCCCGTCGAACGGTCAGGTTCAAATCCTCGACGGCATGGACGTCGCCGAAGTGCTTCGTCAGCCCCTCGGTGCGGATAACGACCTCTCGCGTGTCGGTAGGCACTCGCCTCACCCCTCTCGACTCAAGTCTCGCTCTGAGAGCTGAAGGTGGGCTTGCGCAATCCTTACGATTCGCTGAACTCCACGGCGGATGCCGGAAACGCGAGCACAAAGGCCACCGCATCCGAACCGATCAGCTCGACGTCCACCGTCGCGCCCATGCGCTCGGCTAAATCGCGCGCGATCGATAGTCCAAGCCCGGCACCACCGCCAGCTCCTGCCACGCCGCGCTCGAAGAGCCGCTCGACATCGGCGGGCATGCGAGCGCCATCATTGACGAGCCGCACGCAGCAGCCACCGTGCTCCGCGGCCACCGTGACCGAGAAGGTCGTCATCCCCTCTCCATGCCGCAAGGCGTTTGAGACGAGGTTGCCGAGAATCCGAGTCACCGCCGAGGCATCCGCCTCGACAGGACAGCCTTCCTCGGGGATGTCGGTCTCGACCCTCACCCCGCGGCTGGCGAACTGCGACTCGAACCCGAGCACCGCTCGGCGGACGGCCTCAGCGAGGTCGACACGGATGCGCTTCAGCTCAAGGTCCCCTGCGTCCAACCGCGCCTCGTAGAAGAGGTCGTCGGTGAGTTCGGCAAGCTCGCCGGTTTTGGCGGCAATGACTGCCAGGTAGCGCTCGGGGTCGTCCCCGAGCCCGCGCTGCAGCGCGTCCACATACCCTGCAATCGACGTGATCGGCGTCCGAAGGTCGTGGGAGATGTTCGCCAACAACTGACGCTGCGCAGTGTCTCGCGCCGCTGCAGCTTCACGTTCCCGCTGCACCGCATCGGCAAGCGTATTGAGGTCCTCTGCACTGCGGGCTGCATCATCGTGACCCGGCAGCATGACGCGGTGGCCAAGATTGCCGGCTGCGAACTTCTGTGTAGCCTCTCGGATGCGGGCCATGCGAGCGCGGGCACCAGCGCCTGATGCGATGCCGATGCCAAGACCGATCGCAAGGCCACAGACCGCCGCAACGATGATCCCCCAGGGCACGTTAGTCGCCCTCCTCGAGTCGATAGCCGATACCCCATACCGTCGTGATGATCGCCGGCTCTTCGGGCTGCTCCTCGATCTTCGCGCGCAAGCGCCGGATGTGAACCTGAACCGTTGAGAGATCGCCGAATGCCTCTTCACCCCACACGTGTTCGTATATCTGCGCCTTCGTGTACACGCGGCCGGGATGCTCGGCAAGCATCCTCAGGATGTCGAACTCCTTTGCAGTGAGGTCGACTTCGATGCCACGCACTCGCGCCTTGCGTCGGGAGACATCGATGCTGACTTCGCCCGCAAGGACGACGTCGTGAGCCGCACGCACATCACCTCCGATGTACCTGCGAAGGTGCGCCTTCACGCGCGCCACGAGTTCGATCGGGCTGAACGGCTTTGTGATGTAGTCGTCGGCACCCACGCCAAGGCCGACGGCCTTATCCACATCTGTGTCACGTGCGGACAGCATCATGATCGGGATATCCGAGTCCTCGCGTATCGCTTGCGCCAGCTCGAACCCGTCGCCATCCGGCAGCATCACATCGAGAATCGCCATATCGAACCGCCCGGCAGCAAACGCCGCGCGCGCCCGTGCGACATCCTCGGCACCAGTGATGTCGTATCCCTCAACCTCAAGGTTCAGACGCACGACCTCACGGATCGCCGCATCATCGTCGACAACCAGGATCCTCCCCCGCACGAGCCCTCCCCCGTCGGTGCCCTACTTCGCGCTCGCCCAGTTCTCTCCGGAGCCGACGCTCACATCGAGCGGCACAGCAAGATCCACCACGCCGCTCATCGCCTCGCGAACCATAGCCGAGAGGCGCTCGAGCTCATCCGGCACTGCCTCGAAGATGAGTTCGTCGTGCACCTGCAAGACCATGCGACTTGCGTAGCCCTCGGCGCGCAAGCGGCGGTCGACCTCGACCATCGCGAGCTTCATGATGTCGGCGGCCGTCCCCTGCATCGGATGGTTCATCGCAGTGCGTTCACCGAACGACCGCAGGTTGAAGTTGCTGCTCGCGAGCTCCGGAATCGGTCGCCTGCGGCCGAACATCGTGACCGCATAACCCTCGCGGTGTGCCTCGGCGACTGTCTGGTCGAGATACTCCCTCACCTGCGGGAACGTGGCGAAATAGCGGTCGATCATCTCTTGCGCCTCGCCGTAGCCGATCTTGAGCGTCTCCCCCAGGCCGTGCGCGCTCTGGCCGTAGACGATGCCGAAGTTGACCGCCTTTGCCCGGCGACGCATCTCAGGCGTGACATCCTCGGCGTCGACACCGAAGACACGCGACCCCGTGGCGGCGTGGAAGTCGCGTCCGGACGTGAAGGCGTCGATGAGTCCCTGGTCGCCCGAGAGATGCGCGAGCACCCTGAGCTCGATCTGCGAGTAATCCGCCGAGACCATCAAGTCCCCCGCCTGCGCCGGCACGAACGCTGCGCGGATGCGCAGCCCGAGTGGGCTTCGCACAGGGATGTTCTGCAGGTTGGGATTGCTACTTGAGAGCCTGCCGGTCGCCGCGACGGTCTGGTTGAATGACGTGTGCAGTCGCCCGTCCTCACCCACCATCCTCGGCAAAGCATCTATGTATGTGCTCTTGAGCTTGGTGAGCTCGCGGTACTCCAGGATCTTGCCGGCGATCGGAAAACCCTCTACGAGTCCGCCGAGAACCGACGCGTCGGTGGAGTAGCCGGTCTTGGTGCGCTTACCCGAGGGGAGCCCTAGTTTCTCGAAGAGCACCTCGCCGAGCTGCTTGGGGGAATCCACGTTGAACTCGAAGCCGGCAAGCGACAGGATCTCCGCGCGAAGCTGCTCGATGGCCGCTCCCGTCTCGGCTGCAAGAGCCCCGAGCACGCTGCGGTCGAGGCCAACGCCAACCTCCTCCATACGCACGAGCACCGGCACCAGGTCGACCTCGCAGCGCCGGTAGACATCAAGCGAGTCGGTGCGCGTGAGCTCGGCCTCGAGGATCGGCGCGAGCTCGGCCACCGCAGCAGCGGCATCTGCCGCCGTCGCGCTGTCAGGCAGCCGTCTGCCGAGATACTCCCCCGCAAGCGTCTGCAGATCGTAGCTCGACTTGTTGGACGCCAGCATGTACGCCGCAACTCCGCAGTCGAAGAGCCGCGCGGGGTCAAGCGCGTCGCTGCCGCTGTGATCGCGCACGGCGACGCTCCCGGGAGCGCAATCCGACTCCACGAGCGCCTTCATGTCTGCAGCCGCGATCGAGCACGTGCCGAGAAGCGCATGCCAGATCGCATCTGCACCGCCACCTGTCAGCGTTGCAACGGTACCGCCATGCGCCACAGCTATCTCACGCTCGACGACGAAGAGGCACTCGCCGCCCGCGTCACCAGCCGCGACACCGATCCAGCCCTCGGGCGCCGAGGCGACGAGCGCATCGGCCCAATCGCGCGCGGCACCCCCCTTGAGCACGGTCCACTCGATCGCAGCCACGCTCGGCTCGGCGGCAACTTCAGCGCTCGTGCGCGCCGGAGTGCCCAGACGCTTTGCGAGCGCGAAGACGCGATCCGCGAGCGAGATGAACGAGAACTCCGAGAAGACCCGCAGGATCTCCTCGGCGTCAAAATCACCGAAGCGGATAGCGGATAGGTCGAGCTCAAAGGGCACGTCGCAGCGAATCGTCGCCACAAGGCGGCTCGCAAGCGCGTCATCGCGATGCGCGCGCAGGTTCTCGCCGAGCTTGCCTTTGATCCCCGGAGCGGCCTCAAGCACAGCCTCAAGCGTGCCGTACTCCTGCAGGAGCTTCGCCGCCGTCTTCTCCCCTACGCCCGGCACACCCGGAATGTTGTCCGACGGGTCACCCTTCAGGCCGAGGAAATCCACAACCTGTCCGGGCCCGATGCCGTAGCGCTCGATGACCGCATCCGTGTCGTACACGAAGATGTCGGTGATGCCCTTCTTGGTGCTCACGACCTGCACGTTCTCGTTCACCAGCTGGAGCGCGTCCTTGTCGCCGGTGACCAGCAGCACGCGCATCCCCTCGGCGGCACCCCGAACAGCAAGTGTGCCGAGGATATCGTCACCCTCCCAGCCTGCCACTTCAACGATCGGCACGCCGAGAGCGGTGATGACCTCTTTGACCATCGGAAACTGCACGCGCAGCTCATCGGCAGTTGGCGGACGGTGGATCTTGTACACCGCGAGCGCCTCGGTCCTAAACGCCGGTTTGCCGAGGTCAAAGGCGACGACGACGGCATCGGGGCGCAGCTCGGCGGCCATCTTGACCAACATCGAGGTGAAGCCGAATACCGCATTCGTCGGCCGCCCATCGGGTGCGGTCATCGTTGGCGGGAGTCCGTGGAACGCCCGGTGGAGCAGACTGTTGCCGTCGATGACGGCTAGGGTACGTTTATCCATAGCAGTGATTCTACCGGAGAGAACCGACATGGGCTTCTTCAATTGGGCAGCACCGCTCGTTCGCCGCTTTGGCGACCGCTTCACGGAGCTTGATGCGAACGGGATCGCCGAGTGGCTCAGACCGTCCGTGGAACCGGGCGGGCGTATTCTCGACGTCGGCGGGGGCGCAGGCCAGCTTGCGGTTCTGCTCGCGGACGCGCTCAACGCCTCGGTGACGGTTCTCGACCCGACGCCACAGATGCTTGACTACGTTCCGACTCATGACCAGGTCCACGCCATCTCAGGTATGGCCGAGGTGATGCCGTTTCCAGACAGCGCGTTTGACGCGGTCGTCGTCTCGGACGCGTTTCACCACTTCCGTGATCAGCCGGGAGCGGTGATGGAGTTCGCACGCGTCGTGAGGAATGGCGGGCAGGTACTCGTCCTCGAACTCGATCCGCGCGGAATCCTCATGTGGCTCATCGTCGTCGGCGAGAAGCTGCTGGGCGAACCCGGCGCGTTCCTGACCCCGGAAGAAATGTGCGCGCTCATGGAGCGTCAGGGAATCAGCGGACGGTGTGAGCGCCTCAAAAAGGCCGATTACCGTTTCATCGGTGTGGTGGACAAACCCGGTGAGGTCGCCTAGCGCTGCACCAGAATGCTACGGCATCAGTTCAGGCACGTGGCAGTTGGTACACAGGTCGTCGGTATAGGGGGGGGCCCGCCTCGACCAACAGACGATAGCCTGCAGTTTCGTGCGGGAAGTTCTGGAACCGCGGATTATCACTGACCGGGTACTGATCGGCCACTGCGCCGACCGGCGTGACAACGAGAGGAGCCGCATCGCCTCCGGCAGCCGTGAGTGTTCCGACATTGCGCGTGTCTTCGTGACACTGCTGGCAAATCGGCGAGTGTCCTGCCTGCTGGGGAGTTCGCGGCTGAGGCATCAGGAACGCGCGGTTGTCCATCGAGTAGCCGCTGCCGGTCCAGGTCACACCATCAGCGAAGGAGCGCAGGATGGTGGTCTTCGTGAGGTCGTCAGAACTGAGCACGGCAACGTTGTTGTAGTTGAACGGCGTCGACGTGGACGCGAATGAGTCGACCGGGTGATTGTGCACAGCACCGCCCGAAATTCGACCCGCATGGCAGCTGGCACACCAGTCTGATCCGTACTCCGCGACCGATGTCGTCGCGATCGATGGCCTGCGCTTCAGCAACTTCGACGTCATAGCCGAATCAGGATACACCTCGAAACCCCACATCGTGCCTGAAGCCGAGCGAAAACGTTCGCCCTGGAACGGGTTCACAGTATCAGCATCGTGCGGGCTGTGGCAGTCGTCGCATCCGAGATTTCCGTCCTCACCGAGGAGCGTGGAACTGGATTCGCTGCCCGTGAGGGCGTTCCCGCCCGGAATGACATTCGTGACGTCGATGTCGTGCGATCCGCCGACGGCGACTCCCCGAGCAGCAAGAGCCCCGTAGACTCCAGCCCCGCCGGTGCCGTCATGACACATCTCGCACGAAGACTTCACGGTCGCTCCGGGAAGAAGGGCTACCGCGCCGGCGGCGGCAGCGTGCACGGAGTGGCACAGCGCACACTTCCTGGTCGTGGTGCTGTAGCTTCCATGGGGACCGTAGTTGAAGGCCGGATAACTGATGTCATCGGTGTGACACTGAGAGCACTCGGTGCGCGTCGCGGGAACAGAACCGCCCTCGTTGCCCGCATGTGCGACTCCCGTCGGCGCCAGACACAAAGCTGCTCCGACGAGGGCAAGGAAGATGTACGAAGGGAATCGTCGCCTCATGTGTACCAGCCCTCTTTGCAAGAATATGGCTCAATCGTCACAGCTACTCTAAATGGAATCCGTGCATCCGACAAGGTTGAATGCATCGGGCTAGCGGTGTCCGATCCCCGACAAGCGGCAACCAGGCTAGCTCTGCCAGAGGTAGCCCACGTTGCGCACGGTCTCAAGCCGCCGAGAAGTCTCCGGTCCAAGCTTGGATCGCACGCGCCTCACATGAACGTCTACCGTCCGTGAGCCGCCGAAGTAGTCGCTTCCCCACACCCGGCGAAGCAGGACTTCTCGGCTATAGACGCGGTTCGGGTGCGTCACCAGGAACATGAAGAGCGCGTACTCGAGGTACGTGAACTCTAGCGCTACACCTGAGATGTACGCCTGGTACGTTGCCAGGTTGAGCGTGAGTTCATCTACTCGGATGACCTCTTGTGCGGACGCTTCTTCGCCCGGCCACAACAGCGCTCGCGCGCGAGCAGCAAGCTCATTGGCCGAGGAGCCACGCACGAGGAAGTCGCTCGTGACGCGCACGGGAAGTCGCAATGAATCCAGTGCTTCGGGCTCGACGACCAGCAGCAGCTTTGCGTCGCCGCCCTCGGCCGAAGATGTCTCGACGATGCCCGCAAGAACCTCAGGGGAACGACCACCATCTACCACGACGAGTTCGACATTCGAGCCTGTGAGACGGGCCCGTATGTCAGCCGGCGAAACCTCGGTCACCTCTATATCAAGGCAAGCGAGCGCCTCGCGCATCCAGGCGAGGGTGTGAACATCATCTGAGGCCAAGAGTGCGCTTTTCATGTGCACGATTCTACCGCCTCCCTCGCGTCTTCGGAAAGCACGGTGCCGGACGGGAGACTCCCGCCCGGCACCGTTGCCGTGATTCTAGTCAGTCAGAGCGTGCTAGATAACCGGGAGGTACCGGTCAAGCTCCCACTGAGAGACATCCTTGATGTAGTCGGCCCACTCGGCCTTCTTGTTCTCCACGTAGAACGAGTGGATGTGATCGCCGAGGATCTCCTTCATCGTCTCGGATTCCTCGAACAGCGCGATCGCTGCGCCAAGGTTCTCCGGAAGCGTCTTGATGTCGGCTTCCTTCAGCTCTGCCGCGGACATCTCGAAGATGTCGTTGGTTGCCTCGGGCATGAGCTCAAGCTGCTCTTCGATGCCCTTGAGGCCAGCGCCGAGCATGACCGCGAATGCGAGGTACGGGTTGCACGACGGGTCCGGCGAGCGGAGCTCAAGGCGAGTCGCAGCCTCTTTGCCGGGCTTGTACAGCGGAACGCGCACCATGGCCGAGCGGTTGGCCTGCGCCCACGACACGTAGACAGGAGCCTCGTAGCCGGGGATGAGACGCTTGTACGAGTTCACAAGCGGGTTGGTGATCGCACAGAACTCGGGAGCGTACTTGAGCAGACCGGCGATGTACCAACGGCAGACCTGGCTCAGGTTGCCGGGCATGCTGGCGTCGAAGAACGCATTGCCGTCCTTGTTGAACAGCGACTGGTGCACGTGCATACCAGAACCGTTGATACCGGCAACCGGCTTGGGCATGAAGGTCGCGTACACGCCGTTGGCGTATGCGACTTCCTTGACCGTGAGGCGGTACGTCATGACGGCGTCAGCCATCGTCAGCGCATCTTGGTAGCGAAGGTCGATCTCGTGCTGCGAAGGCGCAACCTCGTGGTGCGAGTACTCGACCGGAATGCCGAGCTTCTCGAGGGTGAGCACGGTCTCGCGGCGAAGATCGGATGCCACGTCGAGCGGAGTCAGGTCGAAGTAGCCGCCCTGATCCAGGAACTCGGTGCCATCGGAATCGGCAAAGTAGAAGTACTCAAGCTCGGGACCGACATACATGGTGTAACCCATGTCGGCGGCCTTCTTGAGCACGCGCTTGAGTGCATAGCGAGGATCGCCCTCGAACGGCTCGCCGTTCGGCTTGACGATGTCGCAGAACATGCGGCCAACGCCATCTGCGGCCTGCGGGCGCCACGGGAGCGACTGGAAGGTAGACGGATCCGGGAACGCGATCATGTCCGACTCCTGGATGCGGGTGAAGCCGTCGATCGAAGAACCATCGAAGCCCATGCCCTCGTCGAACGCACCCTCAAGTTCGGTGTCAGTGACGGCAAACGACTTCAAGAAGCCGAGAACGTCGGTGAACCAGAAACGGACGAAACGGATGTTTCGCTCCTCGACGCTCTTGATTACGTAGTCTTTGTCGAACTGCGCTGCCATTCCCATTCCTCCTTGATGAATTACCTGACGCGAACGGAGGTCCGTCTCGCGTATCCACATGAAGCTACTGGAGAAGCGTACGCTCCCAATGTTTCATCTAGGTTTCAGGCCTGAAATATCTGCAAAAATCTTCGGCTCGAGGAGGTCTTCTTCGGTCTGCGTGTGGCAGCATGACCCATTGGGGGCAAGTAGGTGTCAAAGAACGAGGGGGAATCATGTCAGATCAGGTGCTTGAGGTTAGACCCGCGCTGCGGGCGGTTCGCGACCAGTTGCTCGCTCGGCCTAATGTGGTGGCGACCGGCGTAGGCTACAAGATCTCTGACGGCGTGCGCACGGGCGAGATCGGCATCGTGTGCTCTGTTACTCACAAAGTCCCGGTCTCGGAGCTGCGAGCGCACGAGCTCGTGCCGGAGAGCGTGGACGGCATCCCCACCGACGTCATCGCGACCGGCGCATTCAAGACGCTCGCCGAGCGAACCGAGCGCTACCGTCCCGCGCCAGGAGGCGCAAGCATCGGCCACCGCGACATCAGCGCCGGGACACTCGGCTGCATCGTGTACCGCAACGGCGAGCCTTACATCCTGTCCAACAACCATGTGCTCGCCAACGAGAATCGCGCCGCGCTCGGCGACCCCATCGTGCAGCCCGGTCCGTACGACGGTGGCCGCCTGCCCGACGACGCGATCGCCGTGCTGGCAGACTTCATCACCGTGCGTATGGCCGAGGAAGAGAGCGGCTGCATCTTTGCCCGTGGCTCCGCAGCAGCGCTCAACTGGCTTGCGAGCCTCGTCGGCAGCCAGGCACGGCTTCGGGCCGTGAGCACCGCCCAGACCGACAACCTCGTAGACTGTGCGCTGGCCAAACCGCTCGATCCCTCCTATATAACCGGGGACATCCTCGACCTCGGCACCATCAAAGGCGTTGGCCGAGCAGAACTTGGCGCCGCAGTGGTCAAGAGTGGACGCACCACGGGACTCACCCGCGGGGAGATCACACAGGTGGATGTCACGGCCGACGTGGCGTTTGGCAGCACGGTCGCCAGGTTCACGGACCAACTCATGGCGGGCCCGATGAGCCAGGGCGGCGACAGTGGCTCGGTCGTGCTCGACGACCAGAACGCCATCGTCGGCCTGCTCTTTGCCGGAAGCGAGAGCACCACGCTCTTCAACCGCATCGAGAACGTCTTCGCGGCGCTGAAGGTGGACCTGCAATGAGTTGGCTGAAGCGCCGCCTCGCCGGCTCGCGTAAGCCGGAGACCCTCGCTCCCCACGCAGCAGACGTGCGGGCGCGCTACACCGACGCGCTCATGGCCTCCGCCGCGGTGGTGTCGGTGGGAATCGGGCAAGATGAACACGGGGGACCCGTGATCGTCGTGGGTGTGACCGCCGCCGAGAAAGAAGCAGTTGCGCTTCCGCGCTCGATCGAAGGCGTCCCCGTGATCGTGCACCCGGTGGGGACGATCAAGACGCAGCGGTGAGCGGCGGAGCATACGGGCGGAATCATCAGCATTGAAAGGAGCGCTCGATGGCTGGGACCGAAAGAATCAAGGTAGACACCGGCATGGGCATCATCTGGTTCATCGGATGGCTGTTCACGATCGCATTCGCGAAGCTCACCTTATGGACCGCTGTGCTTGGCCTCTTCATCTGGCCGTACTACCTGGGCGTGGCGGTGCGGTAGCTGCGCAGCAGCGCGGCTCAGCGCGCATGCCTCTTATCCCCCGTGCCGCATCCAGCCTGCCCGTCTGGCGCGTGACCGGCAGGCCGGCGACGATGCTACACTTCTCGACATGTCTCTTCGACGCATAGTCGCTCTTGTTCTCGCCACGGCGATCGCTGCAGGCGTCGTGGGGTTCCGTCCCATGCCCGCCGACGCCGCGTCGCCGGTCTCGGCCAACCGCGCCGCACTAGAGAGCGCGATTGCTGAATACGACGCGCTGCAAGCCCAATCAGCCAAGGTCGACACACGCGTGCAGAAGGTCTCTTCCGCGCTCGACCAGGCCGTCGCCGAAGAGAAGCGCTGCCAGGATCAGCTCCGCACACGAGTCGTAGCGATGTACCGCTCCGACGACGTCGGCAGCATCGTGCTACTGCTCCGCGCGTCGACGATTCAGGACCTCACAACGCGCCTCGACGTGCTTTACAGGATGGCGGAGCAGGATGCCGAGAACCTGCGAGCCCTGAAGGTCGCACGCGTCCGGGCAAGGGGTTCTGCCGAGGAACTACTGGATCTTCAGACCCAGCAGGCTCGTGCGCTCGATGCGCTGGCCGAGAAGGTCGCCGCCGCGAGGAAGAACCTCGCCGCGAGCGAGGCGCAAGTACGGGAGTACGCAGCCCGGACGACGGCGCCGGCCAAGCAGGCGCCAGCCCGGAGCGACAACAGTCAGAAGCTGAGCGGTTCAGGAGAGTGGAAGACCGCCGTCGCATCGCACTACAGCCGCACCTTCACCGGCACCGGTGCAAGCGGCGAGGAGATCGGCCCCTACTCGATGATCGTGGCGCACAAGACGCTTCCGTTCGGCACGCTCATCGAGTTCGAATACAACGGGAAGCGTGCTGTTGCCAAGGTCGCCGACCGCGGCCCATACACCGAGGGACGCACGTTCGATCTTGGCCCGGGAGTAGTACGGGTCCTCGACTTCAGCGGCGTGCACGAGGTGCGGTACCGAATCATCGCTCGGTAGACGCCACTCAGGGAGCTTGCTTGACGAAGATTCCCTTGAGGTTGATAACGTGGCCGAGACATGAGATGACGGCGTCACATCCAGAGACATGTCGCGCAAGCTCCTCGTCTCCGAGAGACAATAGATTGGCCTCGATCACCGTGAGGCCGGGCTTCTCGGCAACACCCGCGGGAAGCCTGTGGGCCGATCGCACGATTGCCACGACATTCACTCCGCGGTCCGGGAGCTGACTGAGAATGCGACCCCCGGTGCGTCAGGTGCCCCCGACGACAAGAGCTCTCTGCTGCGCGAGCATTCCCGATCCCCCGTTCTGCGGTGCGGACGAAAGCTGCCTGGCTCTTTCCACAACGAGTAGGAAATCAACTCAAGCCTCAGACGCCGGCCAGGCCCTCGCCGACCACCATGAAGGTGGCGAACAGAGCAGCTGGGACAGTGAGGGCTACCGCGACGATGTTGAGTACCGAGCGCTCCCTCCAGCGCCAGACGCACAACACGTTGA
>PHEU01000049.1 GCA_002841295.1 Actinobacteria bacterium HGW-Actinobacteria-6 | reverse complement strand
CTGCTTCGCACGCACAAGATCGGTCTTCGGTGAGGTGAATGAGATGTCGGTGCGACCCTCTTCGGATACGTTCTGGATGATCATGTCGACGTTCACATTCGCCTCAGCCATGCGCGTGAACACGAACGCGGCGACGCCGGGGCGGTCAGGGACGTCGCGTATGGTCACCTTCGCCTCGGACGTATCGTGTGTCACTCCCGAGATGATCGCCTGCTCCATAGTGGCATCGGCCTCCTTGACGATGGTGCCGGGGTTGTCGTTGAAACTCGAACGGCAATGGATGACCACGCCGTGATTGCGCGCGAACTCGACACTGCGAAGCTGCAAGACGCCGGCGCCTGACGCCGCCATCTCAAGCATCGCCTCGTAGTCGATGCTGTCGAGCTTCCTGGCTCTCGGCACGATACGGGGGTCTGCCGTGAACACGCCATCGACATCCGTGTAGATTTCGCAGACGTCGGCGTCGGTTCCTGCGGCAACAGCGGCAGCCGTGGTGTCGGATCCCCCTCGGCCAAGCGTGGTGATCTGCCCGTCGGCCGTTGCACCCTGGAAGCCCGCCACAATGACGATCTTCCCCTCGGCCAGCGCCTCAAGGATGCGGTCGGCGCGAACCTCCTGGATCTTCGCCTTGCCGTGCACCGGATCGGTCACGATGCCGACCTGCGGTCCAGTGAAGCTGATCGCATCGTGGCCCTCGGCATGGATCGCCATCGCAAGCAGCGCTATCGAGACCTGCTCACCCGTGGAGAGCAGCATGTCCATCTCGCGGTCGGGTGGATTACTGCAGACGGCCGAGGCAAGATCGACGAGTTCGTCGGTGACGTGCCCCATGGCCGAGACCACAGCGACAACGTCATCCCCTGCCATCTTTCGTGCTATGAGACGCCGTGCGACAGCGCGGATTCTGTCGGGGGTGCCGACAGATGTGCCGCCGTACTTCTGGACGATGCGAGCCATTGTGCCTCCGGATGCGCGGGGTATGGTCCATCCCCACCGGTCAGCTGAACATTGGCAGATAGTGTAGCAGCAAACGTTCTGCGGGGAGGCCGTGATTCGCCGTTACGACAACAAGCCGAGACGATCGGCGTGGTGGCGCATGCGTTCGGGCAGAGCCTCGACCGCCTCGGCATAGAAATGCCCCACAAGACTTGCACCCGAAGTGCGCTCGATGAACGACGCGACCGCGCCCATCGCGATGCGCATCTGGTCCAACTGCTCGTCCTCGGTGATGACTCCTACATCTTCGCAAGCCAGGTGTCCGGCAGAGAGCCTGTACGGAAGGTCGCGCGCCGCGAAGGTGGTGTTGATATCTTGCTCGAGGTTCGCTGCGAGGCGTGGACCACCGAGCCGCCGGAAGCTCGCAAACATGCCGTCACAGACAGCCACAAAGACCGCGTTCGCTTCTTCTGGTCCGAGCGCGTCGAAGTGGACGGCTCCGATCGCTCCCGCCGCCTCGGCGCCGTCGGCCAGCACACGGATGAAGGCGTCGACGACACGCGGATCGAAGTGCGTCCCTGCGCAGCGACGCAACTCGAGGATGGCGTCTTCCTCAGAACGCCCCCGCCGATACGGCCTGTTAGAGATCATTGCCTCGTAGGCATCAGCGACGGTGAGTACCCGTGCGAGCATGGGAATCTCCTCGCCCTTGAGGCCAGCCGGGTAGCCTCGACCATCGTAGTGCTCGTGGTGATGGCGTACGACCGGCGCAATCGGCCAGGGGAACGCGATAGGCTTGAGGATGTTAGCGCCGATGAGCGGGTGGTGGCGCATCTGACCCATCTCCTCATCGGAGAGCGTGCCGGGTTTCAGCAGGATATCTTCGCTGATGCCGATCTTGCCGATGTCGTGGAGGTACGCCGCCATCTCAAGCGCAGTGCGCTGCTCCGGCGCCAGGTCCATGCTGTCGCCGATGGAGATGGCGAACTGTGCGACCCGATCCGAATGACCACGGGTGTAGGGATCCTTCGCGTCCACTGCGGCGGCGAGCGCGCGTACGGTGGCAAGATAGGCGTCTTGCAGGCTCGAGAAGAGCTCGATGTTCCCGATGGCGATCGTGACGTGGTTGGCAATCGTCGCCAGCAGCCGGACGTCGTCACTCGTGAACCGATGTTGCGGGTCCCGGCTGCCGACTGTGATAGCTCCAATGGTGCCGTCGTTTGAAATCAGTGGGACGCACAGAGCAGCGAGCGCTCCACTGACGCTGTCGACGCGACCGGTCGACTCCTCGCCCGCGCGCGGCGGGTTGAAGATGAGCGGGCGCCCCTCTCGGACGACCCATTCGGACATCGACGTGCGCACTGCCGCCTCATCGGGACGGGCGGCTGCTGCGCCACGAAGCGAACGCACGGTGAGGTGTCCCGTGTCGCGGTCGCGCAGGGTCACATACCCGAGCTCCACGTTGAAGATGCGCATCGCCGAGTCAAGAACCGAGTCCAGCAGCGTCTCGAGATCGAGCGTCGAGCCAAGTGCACGACTCATCTCATAGAGCGTTGCAAGTTCCAGGACCTTCTTGGTGAGGCTCTCGCTGCGCTCGCGCAGCGAGTCAGTCATCGTGTTGAAGTTGTCTGCAAGGTGTGTGATCTCATTTGTGCCATGAAACGAAACCTTTGCCGAGAAGTCCCCCTCGGCAACACGTCCCACGCTGTCAGAGAGCTGCACAAGCGGCCCCGAGACCCGCCTTGCAACCCACCAGTTCAGGCCAAGTAGGATGAGCACGGCAAGCGCCGACCACATGCAGATCAGGTTGGTTGTGGTGCGCCTTGTCTGCTCGGCAACGGTGGTTGGCATCGCGACGACAAGATACGCCTTGCTACCCGTTGGGTCGTTCTTGAACGCGATAGTCTGCGCTCTCAGCCTGAAAGTCTCATTGGAGAGCTCAAGCGGCACGGTCTTACCTTCGCCGATTCCCGCGAACGCCGCAGTGACCGACTCACCGGGATTGCGGAGTGCCTTGACCGCAGCATCGCCGTCGACTGACCTCGGAGACCGAGCGGCAACCGGCGTTCCCTTGCTGTCATAGACGCCGACGATCGCTCCGGATCCTTCAGAGATGTGCTCGACGAATGCGTCGTCCACGATCGATGAAAGCGCAAGCGTGTATGTGAGTCCTTCTGGGCCCTTCACGGGTTCCAGTGCGGTCAGCGTATACGCCTGGCTCAGGTGCACAAGAACGGGGTGGCTCATCGAGAGCACGACCCAGTCACGGTCGGATCCGCCGAGCGGCTGCACACCGGGGCTCAGCTGCAGACGTCCGGTCGAAGCGATGACTCCGCCATCCTCATCGAGCAGCATGAGATTGTCCGCCCGAAGCGACTGATTGAGCAAGACGAGGACGCCCGAGAGCGACTGGACGTCATTGGAGGTCACAGCGGCTACGAGGCGCGAGTCTTCGGCAGCCATCTTGATGCTCCGCTGAAGATCGTCACTCGTTGTTTCGAGACGCGACTCTGTGTTGATGAGCGCGGAATCGACACTCTCGTCAATCCAGGACTGGATGATTCGGCCAACGAGGCTGACGGCAACGACGATAGCGACGACTGCGACGACGATAGAGGCAAACACAAGCGGTACGATGATTTGATTATGCAGGTGTCGGCCGAAGGGTCGCATCTGTTGCCGCGATTCCTACTGCGCCGGGGCGAAGCCTTCGCTCTTGATCAGCTCCACCGCCTTCGCGCTCGTTGCCCACTGCAGGAATCGGTCAATCTGCTCTCCTGCATCTGCCGCGGTGACAACTCCGAGCGGACGAATCGGCTTGTAGGTGCCGTTCTCGATGTTGGTGACTGTAGGTTCAACGCCATCAAGCTTGAGCATGTGCACGGGCACGTCCTGTGACAATCCATAACCAAGCGAGAAGTAGCCGATTGCACCCACCGTGGACTGAAGTCCTTCGATCATGTCCGGCTCGTAGTACAGGTTGACAGCCTTGGGGGTGATGGCGAGGTCTGTGCCAAGGACGTACTTGCGCAAGATGATCTTCGCGGATTCATCCTCGTTTCTGTCGAGAATGGTAATGGGCAGATCCGGGCCACCAAGCTCGGTCCAGTTCGAGTAGTTCCCCTCGTAGATCTCGCGTATCTGCTTCGTTGTCAGACCTTCAAGGGATACGGACGGGTGCGTCGCGATGACCAATCCGTCTCGCGAAAGCAGCGTGTACCGCAGGCCGAGCTTCTCTTCCTCTTCGGAAAGCTCGCGGGAAACCGCACCAATCTCGAGGTCGCCATTCGCCACGCCCTTGATGCCTCCGCCCGAGTGCAGTCCTGGAAGATAGACAAACTCGACAGCATCATCGTTGTACGCGCCGGTCAGCAACCGCAGAAGAGGAAGGCAGGTGCCAGAACCCGAAACGCGAATCGGCTCGCCCGGCTTATGCTCGGCAGAGGTCTCAGTGGACGGCGCGCATGCCGACAGCAACAACGCGACTACGACAACAAGGGCCATGAGTAGACTCGTCTTGCGAGAAGCCATCGACCATCCTTTCGGCGAGCATGCGGCTACGCCCACATTCTAGCACCACAGGGGCTCCGGGAATGAACCCGGAGCCCCTGCAAGTGGACACTGGTCGTGCCGATAGCGCTACGAACAGCTGAATCGCCTCTGCAGCGCATCCCACTGACGGTCAACGTCGGTCTGAATCTCGGCGAGCAGCTCCGCATTCTCCGGCTTGAAGAGATGCTTGAAGCGACCCTGCGGCTTCAGGAATTCGATGACCGGCTTCTTGTTGGCGACCTTGACGGTCTGGCGCCACACACCGTCTTCGACCTCGTACAGCGGCCAATAGCCGGTCTGCACGGCGATCTTGGCGATCTCAACGGTGGAATCGAACGCGATACGCCAGCCACGAGGGCACGGAGCGAACACGTTGATGAAGGCGGGGCCGTCGACAGCAAACGCCTTCGCAGCCTTGTCGGTGAGATCCTTCCAGTGGCTGATCGACGCCTGCGCCACGTAAGGAATATCGTGGGCGGCCATGATCTGCGTGAGGTCCTTGCGGCGCTGCGTCTTGCCCTGCTGAGCCACACCTACCTCGGCAGTCGTGGCCCATGCGCCTTTAGGCGTGGCCGAGGAGCGCTGGATGCCGGTGTTCATGTACGCGCCGTTGTCATAGCACACGTACACCATGTCATGGCCGCGCTCCATAGCACCGGAGAGCGACTGCAGACCGATGTCGTACGTGCCACCGTCACCACCGAAGGCAACGAACTTGACCTTCTTGTCGGTCGGAATCTTGCCGGCGCGCTGCAGACCCTTGAATGCGGCCTCGACACCGGAAACCGTGGCGGCCGAGTTCTCGAACGCGTTGTGGATGAACGGGGTCTTCCACGACGAGTACGGGTAGATGGTAGTCGACACCTCAAGACAACCAGTCGCGCAGCCAACGACAACGGGCTCAGTGCCCGCGCCGAGCAATACCTGACGCACGGCGATGGAAGCGCCGCAACCGGCGCAGAGACGATGGCCGCCCTCAAGGCGATCTTCGCGATGGGTGAGTTCCTTCAAGTTTGCCATATGCGTCACCTCCTAACGGGAGCCGAGATAGACGAGACCGGCAGGCGCTTCTTCGCCTGCGGCGATATCAGAGAGATCCTTGAACACGGTTTCGATGAGCTCGAGGCGAACGTCGCTGCCACCGAGGCCGTAGATGTAATTGACCACCGGGATACGCTCACTCGAGTCATACAGCGCACTTCTGACTTCGAGGAAGAGCGGGCCACCCTCGGCACCGAAGGACTCCGCGCGGTCGAGAACCGCAACGGCCTTGACGCCAGAGAGTGCCTCGGCGATCTCCGCGAACGGGAACGGGCGGAAGCAACGAACCTTCACTACGCCGGCCTTCACGCCGTCGGCGCGGAGCTGGCGGGCCACATGGCGCGCGTTACCGGCGGTGGAGCCGATGACGACGACAGCAACATCGGCGTCCTCCATGCCCCACGTCTCGACCATGCCGAACGGGCGGCCGGAGAGCACGGAATACTCAGCTGCCACGTCGGTGATGACTTTGCGTGAACGCTCGATGGCCTCGCGCTGCGCCTTCTTGAACTCAAAGAACGGACCGCCGAGGCCGGCGAAGTTGCCGTGGCTAACCGGGTTTTCAAGGTCGAGAAGCGCGTTTACGGGAGTGTACTCGCCCACGAAGTCGGCGACCGACTCGTCGTCCATGATCTCGACGCGATCAATCGAGTGCGTGGTGATGAACCCGTCAAGACACGTCATGACGGGTAGCAGCACCTCGGGGTTCTCGGCGATGCGCATCGACATGAGCGTGTTGTCGTATGCCTCCTGTGCCGTCTCGGCAAACAAGATGATCCAGCCTGTGTCACGAGCGCCCATGATGTCGCTATGATCGCAGTGGATGTTGATCGGTGCGGAGAGAGCGCGGTTCGCGTTCGCCATGACGATCGGAAGGCGCATACCACTGGCGATGTGAAGCTCTTCCCACATGAGCGCGAGTCCCTGCGATGACGTCGCGGTCACAACGCGGGCGCCAGCTGCCGAGGCGCCGATGCAGGCGCTCATGGCCGAGTGCTCGGACTCGGTCGTGACGTACTCGGTGTGGACACGGCCCTTGGCGACGAATCCGGCGAACTCCTCGACGATGGTCGTCTGGGGAGTGATCGGATATGCGGCCATGACGTCGGGAGAACACTGGCGCAGTGCTTCGGCGACGACGGCATTACCGGTGGCGGCGATTGTCTTCTGAGTCGGCATCTACTTCACCTCCGGCAGGTCGCAGCCCTCGGGCACCATATCGATGGCGTCCACGGGGCAGACTTTGGCGCAGATTCCACAGCCCTTGCAGTGCTTCAGTTTGAACGAAACGACCTTCTCGTCCTCGGTGACGACAGCCGAGTCGGGGCACATGATCCAGCACATGAGGCACTGGGTGCACTTCTCGTCGTTGCGCTCTGGCCGATTGCTCCGCCATCCGCCGGTCACGTAGTCGCAGGAGTTACCCGCCTGCGGAATCACGGCGCCGAGCGGGAAGTCGGCGGAGGTCCAGCTATCCATGCCCGAGATGTCCCATTTGCTCATCCTACGGACACCTCCTTATAGGCACGCGTGACCGACGCGATGTTCGCATCGATGATCTCCTGGCTGAACTTCTTGCCGAATGTCTTCTTGAGGTGACTGACGATGGGATCTACCTCGAAGAGGCCTGTGGCCTTCGCGAGAGCACCGATCATCGGCGTGTTCGGCATGTCGCGCTTGAGCGTCTCAAGCGAGATGCCCGAAGCGTCGATAGAAGCGACCCGTACCGTGCTTCCCTGAAGCCCGAGTTCGGCGCGTAGCGCGTCCGGCGTCTTGCATGTGTTCACCAGAATGACTCCGTCGGACCGGATTCCCTCGGCCACATCCACGATTGCGAGGAGCGTTTCGTCCAGGACAACGACGGCGTTCGGATTCTCGATATTGCAGTGGATCTCGATCGGAACGTTGCTGATGCGCGTGAACGCCTTGATCGGCGCACCCATTCGCTCGGGACCGTACTCAGGCATCGCCTGCATGTACTGATCGAGCTCGAGCGCCGTCTCGGCAACCAGCTTTGCCGCCGTTACTGCGCCCTGGCCGGCTCGCGCATGCCAACGGATTTCCGCTAGCTGCTGCATGGTTTCCCCTTCCTCGGTTCTAGTGCGGGCTCCGGTCCATTGCACGGGGCGTGTGTTGGAGAGGGACCGGAAGTCACACCAGGATACGGGCGTGTCCACCGTGTGCGGGCGATATGCCGTGCCCAGTGGCGAGATTCATCGGTGAACGGTAGCCAGTAAATGGAATATTACATCTCCCGACGTGCTTCGAGCGCTCTTCCGAGGGTGACCTCATCCGCGTACTCCAGATCGCCGCCCACAGGAAGCCCGGATGCGATGCGCGTAACACGAACGCCAAGCGGCTTTGCGAGACGAGAGATATAGAGCGCGGTGGTCTCACCCTCAATGTTCGGATTCGTGGCGATGATGATCTCCTCGATTCCACCTTTGCCGATGCGATCGATGAGTTCACGCACCCGCAGCTGCTCCGGCCCGATACCGTCTATGGGAGAGATCGCACCCTGCAGCACGTGATAGAGCCCGCGGAATTCGCCTGTGCGCTCGATGGCGACCACGTCACGGGGTTCCTCCACGACGCAAATAGTGGCAAGCTCACGACGGGGATCAGCACAAATCTCACAGAGCTCCTGCTCGGCCAGGTTGAAGCAGCGCGAACAGAAGTGAATGGACCGCTTCACCTCGATGAGAGCCTCGGCCAGACGCACTGCGGATGCTTCATCGGAACGCAGGACATGGAAAGCGATGCGCTGCGCGGACTTGGGGCCGATGCCCGGCAAGCGCTCAAGTTCTTCAAGAAGGCGTGCGATAGGAGCAGCGTAGAACGACATCGCTACATGAGTCCTGGAATGCCGAGACCGCCGGTCACTGCGGACATCTTCGTGCTCGCAACGTCCTGGGCCTGGCGAACTGCCTCGTTCACCGCAGCGGTGATCAGGTCCTGCAGCATTACGACATCGTCCGGATCAACGGCTGCGGGATCGATTACCACGGACTCAAGTACCAGCTCGCCGGACATGACGACTTTCACGACGCCGCCGCCAACCGAGACTTCAACGTGCTCGTCCTTGAGCTCCTCCTGCACGCGAGCCATGTCGGCCTGCATGCGCTGGGCCTGTTTCATGATGTTCTGCATGTTTCCTGGCTTCATCAGCACTCCTTACTTCAGTTGTTCTCGTCGTGGGGGGTCTCGGATACAAGCTCCGCACCGAACTCATCCATGAGCATGCGCTCGATCGACTCCGGATCGGCGGGAGCCGATGGCGGGGCGGGAGCTTCAGGCGCCGCGTGCACCGGTGTAGACGCCAATGCTGCGGGCACA
>PHEU01000048.1 GCA_002841295.1 Actinobacteria bacterium HGW-Actinobacteria-6 | reverse complement strand
GCACCGAGAGGCTGCTGGAGAGCGTCGCGATGTGCGCAGCCGAGCCCGCCGAGGAGGTGCCGGAGTCGCTGTTCCTCTCGGCATTCTCGTTCGCCGACGGCCACCTTGACGACGACGTCGCCATAATGGCGCTGCGCCGCACCGGCGCGGGTCCCGACGGAACCGTGCAAGGCCGCCTTGAGCTTGCCTGCGCCTAAGGCGCTTTACTCCCACCGCACAAGGCTCTAGGCTCGTGTGGTAGAGCATTGTCGAGGGAGGAGTCTCGATGCAGTGTCCAAATTGTGGTTCTGTGCATGAATCTGGTCATGGTTTCTGCGGTACATGTGGAGCGCAGTTGCCTGCCGAGACCACTGAGACCGAAGTGATGCCTGTCGTGACCGACACTCCTCCAGCCGGGACGCCCGCTCCGGAGTCGGGTGAAGTGTCTTCTTCATACGAGGAGCAATACGCTCGATACCAGCAGGAATACGCCGCCTGGCAGGCCGGGCAAGCCAACTCTCAAGCCGAGGTGCCACAGTACCCTGCCGCGCACCCGGCATCTGCTGCTAGTGCCGCTGTGCCGCCGAAGAAGAAGAGCAAGACAGGCCTCATCGTAGGACTCGTCCTCGGCGGTCTTCTGATCATTGGCCTTGCGATTGCGGCACTCGCTGTTCTTGGCGTGCTGAGTTTTGCGCCGACGCAAAGCAGCGAATCGCAGATCACCGAGGAATCACCAGTCGAAGTGCTTGAGCCAGCCGGTTTTGCGAGCGCGCAAGAAGCACTGGACGCAACGCTCGCCGACTACGGTTCGGACTGGGTGTCCAAGGTGTACGAGGAGACGGACACCTCCGTCACCTACTGGGTGGGGCCCCCTTCAAGCGAGTATGAGTCCGCAATCACCGTCTCGCGGGCGGCCGACGGGACGTGGAGCGTCACCGCCCAGGAGCCGCTCGACTTTGCTGGCGATGTGATCGGCGAGATGAGTTCGCCCGAGGAGCAGGCCATGGATGTCGTGGACGCGCACCTCATGGCGGTCAAAGAGAATCGTGGGATGGATGCGCACGAGCTGACGGTGGATCCGTTCGCCTCCGACTCGGCGAGCGCAGGCGAAGCCAACGGCGAGTTCACCGGCTTCACGATCGAGGAGGCAAAACAGCAGTCGGACGGATCCTTCTGGGTGAAGACGACACAGGTGTGGACGTGGGGCAGCGAGAAGTGGCAGTACTGGGTCGTGCCGACCGAGGCTGGCTATCGCATTGCTGATATGAAGGAGTGGTAGTGGGGGTTTTCGGGGAGAGCGCACGCGGCGCGGCTAGCCGGGGTCTCCGTCGCGGGTGACGTACGCGTCATCCTCGTAGCACCAGAGCCAGACGCCGTGCCCGGTTGCCGGGTCGGCAGGACCCATGATGGCGTGTCCTGTCTCATGGAAGTGCGCTCTCGCATGGCGGTTGATCGAGGAGTCGCAGCAGCCGACGTGCCCGCAGACCTTGCATACGCGGAGCTGGACCCATGGGTCACCGGTCTTGGCACACTCCTCACAGACCTGTTCGGTTGCTTTGACATCGGGGTCGGCAGTGTGAATGTGGTCGCACTTCATGGCGGTCCTTCCGTCGGGCTGGTCAGTGTCTAGATACCCCAGGTGCGCACCGCACCGTCACCCCGTTGCGGGTATATCCTGTGAACACCGCGTTCGTACATGACTATCGCGCTGAATGGAGTCATCAAGAAATGCCTCAGATCATCACGCCGGATACGGCCGAGAGCGCGCTCTTGCGGCTCACAGAAGTGGTCAAGGTCTACGACGGCGGAGACGCTCCATTCACTGCGCTCAAGGGCATCAATCTTGATATCCACACCGGCGAGTTCGTGGGAATCATCGGCAAATCCGGCAGCGGTAAGACGACGCTCATCAACATGATCACGGGAATCGACCACCCCACCGCCGGGGAGATTATCATCGACGGCACGCCGGTTCATTCGCTCGGCGAGAACGATCTGGCGCGCTGGCGCGGCCGCACCATCGGCGTCGTCTTCCAGTTCTTCCAACTGCTACCGACGCTCACCGTGCTTGAGAACATCGTGCTCCCGATGGACTTCTGCCGCATGTGGGCGCCGAGGGAGCGCACGGAGCGGGCAATGGACCTGCTGGAACAAGTCGAGCTGGCCGATCAGGCCAACAAGCTGCCAGCGGCGCTGTCCGGCGGGCAGCAGCAGCGCGCTGCCATCGCGAGGGCCCTTGCGAACGACCCACCGATCCTTGCCGCTGATGAGCCCACCGGCAACCTCGATTCAAAGACGGCCGATGCGGTCTTCGGACTCTTCGAACGACTTGTGGAGCAGCACAAGACCATCATCATGGTCACTCACGACAACGATATGGCGAATCGCGTAAGGCGAGCACTTCATGTGAGCGATGGGGAGATCGTGGAAGAGCGCGTTCTTCGACCGAGGCATGGCGCGTAGCATGCACGCCGTTCGTTGGAGAAAGGTCTTCAGGGACCTCGTGAGCCACCGTTTCCGAACGGTGCTCGTCGTGCTGTCTATCGCGACCGGCGTTTTCGCCGTTGGCGTCGTCATGGGCGGCCGCGAGATCTTGGTGCGGGAGTTCGACTCGGAGTATTCCGCGTCGGTGCCGCTCAACGCCGACTACTTCACGATGCCGTTCAGTGACCCCATCGTGCGCCGCGCCCGGGAGTATCCCGGAGTGGAGGCGGCCATGGGACGCCACTCCACGTCGCTGCGCTATCGCTGGGCAGGCTCAGACGCGCCAAGGTCGATCTCGGTGGTGGGAATCAAGGATTACGACGACATCACCGTGCAGATGCTCGTGCCGGAAGATGTTCGCAGTTGGCCGCCACGGCGTGGCGAGGTGGTGCTTGAGCGTGCCGCGCTGCAGGTGGGGAAGTACGAGATCGGCGACACGCTCGAAGTCGAAACGAGTGAGGGTAAGACAGAGTCGCTCACGATCATCGGCTTCGCACACGACATAAACGCCGTACCGGCGCAGTTCATCGGGAGCGAGACGGGCTACGTGTCCTTCGAGACCCTGCCTGACCTTGGCGAGGTCAAGGCATACAACGAACTGCTTGTCGCGATGAGTGGGAGTGACCTCACCCAGCGCGAAGCCTCGCTCTTGGCCGAGGATATCCAGCGCGATGTCCTGGAGGCCAACTCCATCACGGTGCTGGGATCGTACGTTCCGAAGCCAGGCTCGCACTTCCTCGGCGACATTTTCAAAGCGGTCTCGCTGCTCTTGCTCGCGCTCGGACTTCTAAGCTTGTTGCTGTCGGGCTTTCTCGTGGTGAATACGGTCTCGGCGCTCATGGCCCAGCAGATCAAGCAGGTCGGCATCATGAAGGCGATCGGTGGTCGTGCATCGCAGATCACCTGGATGTACCTCGGGATGGTTGCGATCTATGGTGTGCTCGCGGTTCTTGTGGGTCTGCCGGCGTCCGCATGGGCGGGAACGCAATTCATCAGGTTCGCCGCCGGGATACTCAACTTCAGGGTCGCATCCTACGTGCCGCCGGACTGGGTGACCGCCCTCGAGGTGGGCGTCGGCCTCGTCGTGCCGCTGCTTGCTGCGGCTGTGCCGGTTCGTCTCGGCACGCGTACGTCGGTCGTGAAGGCGTTCAACGACACCGGCGTCTCTTCGGCATCGTTTGGCCACGGGCTGGTGGATCGCATGCTGGGGCTCTTTCGCGGACTACCAAGGCCGGTTGCACTCTCGCTGAGGAACACGTTCCTGCGCAAGGGGCGCCTTACTCTGACGCTCACGACGCTCTCGCTCGCGTCGGCTGTCGTGATGAGCGTCTTCAGTGTGCAGGCTTCCATCGGGCAGACCATCGATGACCTTGACGCGTGGTGGCGCTACGATGCGCAGATTCGCTACGAGCGGCCGACCAACCGCCTTGGTGTCGAGAGAGTGGTGAGCTCAACGCCGGGCGTCACGGGCGTGGAGAGCTGGATCGGGGCGAATGCGACGCTCGATCGCGCTGACGGCACCACCGCTCAGGGGTTCACTGTCTATGGCCTGCCGTACGGCACCAGGTTCGTTGCGCCGGAGCTGCTGGCCGGCCGCTGGCTTGAGGCGGACGACACGGATGCGGTGGTCGTGAATACCGACGCGCGAAAGGCGGAGCCATCCCTCGATATCGGGCAGCGAGTCACGCTTGAGATCGGCGGCGAGAAGCGCATAGTGCACGTTGTCGGGCTCATCAAGGGCCAGTTGAGCGGTTCGCTCATCTACATGGACCGTGAGCTGCTCGGCGGGATGCTTTCCGAGGACGGCGTGACGGCGACGCTCATCCAGACCGCATCGAGCGACCCACTCCAACAGCGCAAGGCGCTTGATGCTGCCGAGGCGCGTCTTGAGGAAGCCAATTATCGGGTTGTGAGCACGCGAACCCAAGATGAGCTCCGCGAGCAGATTGCGGACCAACTTGGGATTCTCGTCGCGTTCTTGGTTATCATGGCGGTACTGCTTGCTGCGGTCGGCGTGATCGGTCTCACTGGCACGATGACGATCAACGTCATCGAAAGCACCAGAGAGATCGGTGTCATGCGGGCGATCGGTGCGCAGCACGGATCGATCTACCAGATCTTCATTACCGAAGGACTTGCGGTTGGGTTCATGGCATGGGCGATCGGGGCAGCTGCCGCGTATCCCATGAGTCTTGGTCTCACCGAGTTGCTATCGGGTGCGATCGGGATGCCCCTTTCGTATCGGTTCTCGTGGGTGGGTGTGGGTGCCTGGTTCGGCATCATCGCGCTCATCTCGGTGGCCGCGAGTGTGGCCCCCGCATACCGTGCGAGTCAGGTGAGTGTCCGAGATGCGATAGCATACGAGTAGTACACTTCTCTACTACGCGTCAGGCGACGGTCCGGAGGGAACAAGTGGAGAACCGCTTCCACAGTCCGTACAAGCATTGGATTCGCGGCCTGTTCTCCGAGGTCGTGCTCCTGAGTCTGTTCGTGATTGCGCTCGCGCTTATCGGCGTCGCTGTCGTCTGGGCAAGGTAGGCGTCGTGTATGTGGGTTAATCGCACACGCACAGACATCAAGGCGATCGGACACTACACCGGCGTCCTCGTGGCAGGCATTGGCCTCCTCATGCTCCTGCCAATGGTTGTGGCGGTGTTTCTCGGCGAGTGGGCAGTCACCCTCGACTATCTGTGCGGTGTCACCATAGCCGTAGGCGCGGGCCGGTTGCTGATGTTGAGTGCGCCGGCCGGGACCCGTCTCTCACACAGCAACGCGCTTATCGTGACGGGTATCGCATGGCTCGCCGCATCGCTTGCGGCTGCTGTTCCGCTTGCGCTCTCCGGCAACTACGGGAGCTTCCTCGACGCGCTCTTCGACGCGTTGTCCGGCCTCACGACCTCTGGTCTTACGCTGGTCCAGGATCTTGACCACATGTCGCTTGCGCACAACATGTGGCGTCATCTGACGCACCTCATCGGAGGCCAGGGAATCGTCGTGGCCGCACTTTCGTTCGCGATCGGGCTTCGCGGCGGCGCAGTCTCGTTGTATCAGGCGGAGGGCCGGGACGAGCGCATCATGCCGAACGTCATGCACGGTGCGCGCTTCATCTGGTTCGTAACGGCCGTCTGGGTGACGCTGGGGACTATAGCCCTCTCCACGCTCAACATCGTGCGCGGGATGACAGTGGTCAGGGGTGGCTTGCACGCGTTCTTCGCGACAGTCGCCACGTTTGATACCGGCGGCTTTGGTCCGATGTCGCAAAACGCGCTCTATTACCACAGCCCGGTCTTCGAGTTCATCACACTCTTGCTCATGCTCGCCGGCACGCTCAACTTCAACCTTCACGCTGATATCTGGCGCGGTGACCGTGGCGAACTCATGAGCAACATCGAGGCAAGAACACTGGCGATCAACATGGGGCTGCTGTCGCTTGCAGTCGCACTGGGCCTGAGCGCGACCAAGCTGTTCGGCTCTTCGTGGGAGGTCGTACGCAAAGGTGTGTACCACATCGTCTCGGCGAACTCGGGCACGGGACACCAGACGCTGTACGCGTCACAGTGGGCGACCGACGTCGGCGGGCTGGCCTTCGCGGCAGTCGTGCTCGCGATGGCTTTCGGCGGTATGGCGTCATCGACCGCCGGCGGTATCAAGGCGCTGCGTGTGGGCGTCATCGTGAAGGGTGTCATCCAGAAGGTGCGCCAGTCACTTGCGCCGCCTTCGGCAGTCATCCGCACCAAGTACCATCACCTGACCGAGCAAACGCTTACCGACGAGCTGGTGTCGGGTGCACTGTTGGTATTCGTTCTCTACGTGGTGACGTACATCAGCGGCGGGCTTATCGGTGCTGCGTACGGTTATCCGATGGCGTCCGCGCTCTTCGAGTCGGTCTCGGCGACTGCGAACGTCGGACTGTCGACGGGGATCACCTCACCGATGATGCCAACGGGACTCAAGATCGTGTATATGCTGCAAATGTGGGCTGGCCGACTTGAGTTCATCACGCTGTTCGCGGTGATCGCGAGCGCCGGTCTCGCGTTCCGAAACAAGAAGGTGCGAGCTCTATGAGACGAATAGCAGCAACACTCGCGCTCATCGTCGTTATCGCGCTTCCAGCCTCTGCGGCCGCTGCGCCGTTGTCCGCTACACAGATACTGGATCAGCGCGCAAAGCTCGACGGCCAGCAGGTAGCCCTCATTGGCGAGGCAATTGGAGACGTGCTTCATGCGGATGAGGGTGATGTGTGGCTGAACGTGCTCAGCGACGGTACCGCCCTTGGCGTGTACCTTCCCGCTGAGATGGCCGATGCCGTGCATGTGCTCGGCGACTACCGGCATGCGGGCGATATCGTGCTCGTGACGGGTGAGTATCGACGGGCGTGCGACCAGCATGGCGGCGACATGGATATCCATGCGACTGCCCTCGAGGTCGTCGCGCCCGGCTCGGTGACCGAGCGTCCAATCGAGTTCTGGAAGTTCGGCCTCGCCGGTTTCGGACTTGTGCTTACGGGCGCCAGCGTCCTTTACGCGCGCTACAAGCGGAGGGTTACTGATGGAGCCTGATGAAATGAGCCGAATGTTCGCAAGTGACAATGCTTCAGGGGCACACCCCGAAGTGATGGCGGCGCTCATGGAAGCGAACGCAGGCCACGCGCACGCATACGGGAACGACGAGTGGACCCGGCGGGCGACCGCGACGGTCAAGCGGCACTTCGGCGAGCAGGCTGAGTCATTCTTCGTGTTCAATGGCACCGGCGCAAATGTGACTGCGCTCTCGGCGTTCATGCACTCGTACGACGCCGTCATCTGCGCCGAGACGGCGCACATCAATGTCGATGAATGTGGCGCGCCGGAGCGATTCACCGGTGGAAAACTTATCACCGTCCCAACGCGCGACGGCAAGCTCACACCTGATCTCATCGAGAGCGCGATTACCGGAGTGGGCGTGGAGCATCATTCACAGCCGCGTGTGGTGTCGATCACACAATCTACCGAATACGGCACGGTATATCGAGTGTCCGAAATCGCGGCAATCGCCGAGTTTGCGCACGCAAATGGCCTTGTTGTGCACGTGGATGGCGCGCGTATCAGCAACGCTGCGGCGTTTCTCGGCATAACGCTTGCTGAGATGATTACTGGCACGGGAATCGACGTGCTGTCTTTTGGTGGCACTAAGAACGGCATGATCTTCGGTGAAGCAGTTGTGTTCCTTGATCCGGTGCACGCCGAAGGGTTTCGCTTCGTCCGCAAGAATGCCGCACAGCTTGCTTCAAAGATGCGGTACGTCTCAGCACAGTTTGAGGCGCTTTTTGGCGGTGAACTGTGGCTTGAGAACGCAGCTCACGCCAATGAGATGGCGCGGCTGCTGGCCTCGGAGATGGGCGAGGTCGCCGGCGTGGAGATAACGCAGGCTGTTGAGGCAAATGAGGTATTTGCGCGAATCGATGGAACGCTGATCGAACCGCTCAGGGAAATTGCAGATTTCTATGTGTGGGACGAACGCACCTGCGAAGTTCGATGGGTTGCTTCCTGGGACACCACTCCAGGGGACGTCGAACGATTTGTAGAGGGGGCGCGCCGTCTGACCCGGAGGTAAGTACGTGGAGCAAGAGAGACTCGCACTGCACAATATCCGCGTATACGGCCTCGTGACTGTCATGGTTATTGCTACCGTCGTCGCACTTCTGGTTGCCAACCAGGTGCGAACGATCGTTATCCGGGGTGCTTCGAATGTTGTTGCCGCGGGCTCGGTGAGCCTAGTGCGCGGGTGTCTCGATGACACCGGCGAAGCCTCGCTAGCAGAGGTCGGCGCCATTAAGCTCAAGGAACTGGTCGCAGATCGGCAGACCGGCCAGAATCTCATGGGTCTTCGCATCGTGGACGCGAAGGGGATCATCGTGTTCTCATCGGCTCCGTCCGAGGTGGGCGTGAGCGTTCTTCAGGACGAGCGAACGATGGCAGCGCTCAATGGCGCGGTTGACTTCGCGATTGTCGATGATGAGACGGGTGACGCCGTAGTCGATGGCGACCATTCTGTGCTCAAAGTCTACGCGCCGCTGCGCATCGGGGATGATGGTCGCGTGCGGGGTGTAATCGAGACGTACAAGCCGTACGAGCAGATCGCAAGTTCCGTGCGTGAGGCTTCCCTCGTCGTCGTTATCCCTATTCTCCTCGGTGCGATGCTTTCCTCGGTAGGACTGCTCTGGGTCATCCACCATGCGGGAATCGGGATGAAGGAGCGCGACGCGGAGCTGGAGTCACTCAATGAGCGGCTTCACGACTCGATGCTGAGCCTGGAGGGGCAATCGCTCGGCACGCTGCAGGCACTCTCGGCGGCTGTCGATGAGAAAGATGCGTACACCGCACGCCACTCGCTCGGCGTGACCAATTGGGCACATGCGATCGGTGTGACTGCCGGGCTCTCGCCAGTTCAGATGGCGACGCTCGAGCGGGCAGGCCTGTTGCACGATATCGGAAAGATCGGCGTGCCCGAGTCGGTCCTGCTCAAGCCGGAGCGCTTGACCGAGGAGGAGTTCGCACTCATCCGTGAGCATCCTGACGCCGGTGCGCGCATCCTTGAGACGATTCCGTTCTTGGACGACATCGTGAATGTGGTGCGCTATCACCATGAACGCTGGGACGGTACGGGGTACCCGGAGGGGCTCTCGGGCGAGAAGATTCCGTATCTGGCGCGCGTTCTCGCGGTTGCTGATGCATACGACGCGATGATCACTGACCGGCCATATCGCAAAGCGATGCCTACCGAGGATGCTCGCGCTGAGCTGCTCGCATGTGCAGGAACGCAGTTCGATCCCGAGGTCGTGCATCTGTTCGTGCAGGCGTAGCCAGGCTCCCGCCTAGGTGAGCCTATGCGATGTCGATGATCCCAAGATCCCGTAGGTAGGCGCGCATCATGCGCTCCCACAGTGCCGTTGCCGCGCGCACGTTGATGCCCTCCGGGTCGA
>PHEU01000069.1 GCA_002841295.1 Actinobacteria bacterium HGW-Actinobacteria-6 | reverse complement strand
ATGTTATGTATGAGATCGGTGTTGTTACCCAAAGATACCGTGAACTGACACCGGGGGTGCCAGCGAAGAAGCAGCTTGGTCCGTTGATGGCTCCGCTTCCACTGAGTACTAATGGCGAATTTTTCGCCACCAGAGGAGGGTACACGTTGTTGTCCACGGCGTAGGATTCGATGGCCGTTGTGAGACTTCGCATGTCTGCCTTAGCGCGCGAGACTTTCGAGCGCGTTTGCGCCTCGAGGAAGTTGGGTACTGCAATTGCCGCGAGGATCGCGATGATTGCCACCACGATTAGTAGTTCGATGAGAGTAAATGCCCGACGCATGATTCGTTTTCCCCTTTCACATGTGGGCCTTGGCAAAGCGCCCGTTGATTTAATCTGTGAGCAGATCAAGGGGGAAAAGCAAGCGATTTTCCATTCGGGGGTGGTGGGTCTGCATTTTGCGAAGACCCGAAGGCAACCGAACGCAAATGGTGCACTTCAACGGCGTACGATCAGGTCTGTCCGCAAAATATCCGCCTACTTGCCTCCGCACTCCCAAATTGCCCGCCTTGGACCTTTGGAGTGCGCAAGCCGCGCTTGCGCCTTCGCGCCCCCGGTTCGCCGTCGCGCTTCAACTCTGGCGCAGGGTAATGGAACGCACAAGGAACGAGCTTAAGACTGACGACGAAAAAGCGCGGGACCCTATCGCTCGGTTAGAGCGATGAAGTCCCGCGCGTGGAAAACGTGTGGGGGGGCTAAAGCTTTGTGAAGCTTACTTAACGGCTTTCTTCAGTTCTTCCGTCATGTTGGTCTTTTCCCAGGTGAAACCTTCGCCGGTGCGGCCGAAGTGACCGTAGGCGGCGGTGGGGAGGTAGACGGGGCGGCGCAGTTGGAGCGTTTCGATGATGGCGCTGGGGCGCAGGTCGAAGACTTTCTCGACGGCTTTCGTCAGGGCCTCGTCGTCGAACTTGCCCGTGCCTTCGGTGTTAACATTGACGGAGACCGGACGCGCGACGCCGATGGCGTAGGCCACCTGCACTTCGCAGCGCTCGGCGAGACCTGCTGCCACGATGTTCTTCGCAACCCAGCGGGCCGCGTAGGCTGCGGAGCGATCCACCTTGCTGGGGTCCTTGCCGCTGAAGGCGCCACCGCCGTGGCGACCCATGCCGCCGTAGGTGTCCACGATGATTTTGCGGCCGGTGAG
>PHEU01000068.1 GCA_002841295.1 Actinobacteria bacterium HGW-Actinobacteria-6 | reverse complement strand
AAGGCAAGTACCAGGCCGATGGCACTTCGCGGCAATCTCAGGGACTTCTCGCTACCCGATGTCTTCCAGCTCGTACAACTGAGCAAGAAGACAGGGGTTCTGCGTATCAACAGCTCCGATGCTGATGGCAGCATCTGGTTCCGTGACGGCGATGTCTTTTTTGCACAGTCGAACTGGCACCGCGACCTACTCGGCCAGCGCCTTGTGTCGACTGGACGCATCACCCCTAGCGCGCTCGTCAAGGTTCTCGACGTTCAGCACAAAGAGCCAGCAGGAGGCCGCCGTCTCGGCCAGATACTCGTGGACGAGGGCTATCTCACTGCGAAGGTGCTTGAGACTTTCGTCCAGGAGCAGATCCAGGACACGATCTTTGACCTCATGCGTTGGGATCAGGGCGACTTCGACTTCGAGGTCCTGCCTGAGGTTGCTGACGAGGATATCGGACTCTCCGTCTCGATTGAGAATATCGTCATGGAGGGTAGTCGCCGTCTTGAAGAGTGGAACCGCATCAAGAAGAAGGTCCCGTCGGTAGAGATGGTCTTCAAGATGGCGACCGCGCCCGGCGAAGGTACTTTTGAGATATCTCTTAAGCCGAGCGAATGGGCTCTGCTGCTGCTCGTGGACGGTACACGCTCCGTAGCGGAGCTAGCTACCGAGATGAACCGGACGGACTTTGAGGTTGCGCGGATCATCTACGGCCTCTTCTCGGCGGGTCTTCTGGAAGTTCCAGCTGATGACGAGGTGGAACGACTTCGCGCCGAGCGTGCTGGTCGCGAGGACAAGCGTGCTCAGCTTGAGGCTGAGCGTCGGGTGCTTGATGAAGCAGCTGCCCTCGAGGCGATTGCCCTCGAGGCGCAAATGGCTGCCGATTCTGAGGCGCGTCGAGCCGCCGAAGCACAGAGCGCAGCGGAGGCCGCACTGCAGGCTGAAGCTGAGCTGCAAGCCGAGGAGCCAGTGCCACCGGCGATGGATGATGCTCCTCACGAGGAGCCGGAGTTTCTGTCGGTCAGCAAGGCTGGCGCTTCTGTGGAGGATATGGCCATCTTTGAGGAGATGATGGAAGCCGTTCTCGAGCGTCCTGCCGTCATTTCTGCTAAACCAGAACCAGAACCGGAACCGGAACCGGAACCAGAACCAGAACCAGAACCAGAACCAGAACCAGAACCAGAACCAGAACCAGAACCAGAACCAGAACCAGAACCAG
>PHEU01000047.1 GCA_002841295.1 Actinobacteria bacterium HGW-Actinobacteria-6 | reverse complement strand
TGAGAATTGTTCGCATTAAACGCAATTGAGGAGGCAGTTCATGTACGTCTGCGTCTGCAAGGCAGTCACCGACCGTCAGATTCACGAAGCCGCCCGCGGCGGCGCCCGTACCCTGGGCGACCTGCGGCGCGAACTGGGCGTCACCATGGATTGTGGCCGTTGCGCCTCCTGCGCCCACACGTGCTTGAAGGAGGCGCGTCAGTGCGATGCCCATGCCACCGCCAGCCTTCCGCTCGCCGCCTGAGCCTGGATTTCAATTTTGTCCGGAATTTCCGGTCGACCGTGGCAGTCACCCGGCCAAAACTTGCCGCAGATCAGCAAATCCCTTTTCAAACCGGCGTAGAGTGACGGTCTCCCCGGCAAGACCAGAAATTCTTTGAACGTGACCACCTCCGCCTCAGCCGCCAACGCCATCCTGCTTGTCGGCCACCCCAACGTCGGCAAATCCGTCCTCTTTCACCGCCTGACCGGCGCCTACGTCAACGTCTCGAACTACCCCGGGACGACCGTTGAAGTCACCCGCGCCAGCGCCCGCTTCGACCGCGAGGCGATGCTCCTCGATACGCCCGGCGTGCTTGCCCTGCCCTCGCGCAGCGATGACGAACGGGCGACCATGCGCGCCCTGCTCAATGAATCATCGCGCTGCCTCGTGCAAGTCGGCGATGCCAAGAACCTGCGCCGTACGCTGACTTTGACCGCCCTGCTGGCCGAACTCGGTGTGCCCATGGTGCTGGCCCTCAACATGCACGACGAAGCGGCCGCCCGCGGCGTCATGGTCGACATCCCGGCGCTATCCGAAGAGCTTGGCATCCCCGTGCTGGCCACCGTCGCCACCGGCGGCGAGGGGATCGGCGAACTGACGCACGGCCTCGGCCATGCCCAGCGCGCCGAAGCGCTGCTGCGCTACGACCCGGAGATCGAGGCCGAAATCGCCAGCATGGCCGAGGCCATCACGCGCCTCGCCCCGCACCCGAAACTGGCGGCGCGCGGGCTGGCCATTCTTTATCTTGGTGGCGATTCGGTCGTCGCCGACTGGCTGGCCGAGCACGCTGGCGAATCCCACGGTCAACTGGAAAATTTGCGTAAAAACGCAGTCGACCGTAGCGATGGCGATCTCCCCGCCCTGCTCGCCCGCGAACGAACCGAAGCGGCCGATGCGCTGGCCGCCAGCGTCATCCAGCGCGCCGTCAAGAGCAGCCCGCTGCTCTCGCAACGCCTCGGCCAGTACGTCGTCCACCCGCTCTGGGGCGTGCCCATCCTGCTCGGTGTGCTCTACGCCGTCTATCAATTCGTCGGTGTTTTCGGCGCCACAGTCCTCGTCGGGCTCCTTGAAAACGACCTGTTCGAAGGCATCCTCAACCCGGCCTTCACCAATCTGGTCGGCACGCTGGCCGGCCCCGGCTGGCTGCAGGACTTGCTGGTCGGCCAGTACGGCCTGTGGACCATGGGCATGACCTATGCGCTGGCCCTCATCCTGCCCATCGTCACGACCTTCTTCTTTGCCTTCGGCGTGCTCGAAGACTCCGGCTACCTGCCGCGCCTCACCGTCATTGCCAACCGCCTGTTCTCGCTCATCGGCCTCAACGGCCGCGCCGTCCTGCCCATGGTCCTCGGCCTCGGCTGCGTGACGATGGCGACGCTGACCACGCGCATCCTGCACAGCCCGCGCGAACGGCTGATCACCATTTTCCTGCTCGCCCTGGCCATCCCGTGCTCGGCGCAACTCGGCGTCGTCCTCGGCATGCTCGGCGGTGCACATCGCGACGCTCTCCAGCAGCCTCTCGGTGCCGTAGCGATCACCCTTGCGGCTCTTCGCCTCGATGAGGCCGTCAGTGTACAAGACAAGGAGGTCGCCAGATTCCAGCGTCGTCTCGCTCGCGTTGTACCGGGAGTCCGCGCGCACGCCGAGCAAGATATGCGATTCAGAGAGGAGCACCGGATCGGCGCCGTTGCGAAGAAGCACAGGTGCCGGGTGACCGGCGAGACAGTACGAGAGATGTCCGGTGATAGTGTCGAGCAACCCGAAGAACGCCGTCGCGAACTCCTCAGGCGCGCCACCACGCAGCATGATGTCATTCGCGTGGCCGAGAACTCCACCGGGTGAAGGCAGCCTCATCGCCTCGGCACGCATCGCGCTCTTGAGCAGGGTAGTCAGTGCCGCGACTTCAACGCCGTGACCCGCGACATCGCCGACCATGAGACCGATACGCTGGTTCTCAAGCGGTAGGATGTCGTAGAAGTCGCCGCCCACATGCGTCCCGGCAGAGGCTGAGTGATAGAGATGCCCGAGCTGCAGTCCCGGAATGCTCGCTGGAGCGCTGAAGAGCGCGGACTGCAGCGTTCGGGTGATGCGACGCTCTGAGTCGTAGAGACGCGCATTCTCAAGCGCAAGCGAAAGCGAAACCGCGAGTTTCTCGGCCAGCTCCAGCATCGCGTTTGTGAACGTAGTCTCCTTGTCCCAACAGAAACCCATGACGCCCGTCGTCTGGCCCCTGTGTAGCACCGGAACCATCACAAACGCACCGATGTCGTGACGCGTCATAAGCTCCAGGTGATCCGACGCAACGCTCTCGGTGCCCGTCGCATGAACGACGGAGCATGTCCTGGCCGCCAGTGAGGGTAGCGAAAGCTCATCTTCTTTGAACGATAGACCCACCATCTCGGTCGGCCAGCCATGCACGTTGCGGAAGACCCAAGAACCGTTCTCGCGCTCGGCAAGCCAGCCCCAGTCGGCCTTGAAAGCCTCGGTAGCTTCAACGAGCACTCGCTGCAAGATCTCCTCGGCGTCAAGCGAGGATAAGATGGTGGTGTTGATGAGCCCCATGGCCGAACGAAGATCGGCTTGCTCACTCTCCATGGTGCGACGAGCACTGACCTGTGGTGTCACATCGATGCCGAGGAGCAGCACGTCGAAAGGATCACCGATGCGCCCGGGCATCGGCAGATAGCTCAGCTGCCAGTACGAGGTCTCGCCCCAGGAGGCATGGTACTCGTACTCGGGATCGGTGAACGCCTGGCCGGTGTAGGCCGCATCGATGAAGCGCACGGCCGATTTAGTGTCTGAGAGGAAGCCGCGAACGGGCATGCCAAGCAGGTCCCACTGCGGACGAACGTCATCCATCAGGTCCAGGAACGACCGGTTGGTCCATTTGAAGCGCAACTCAGACCCCGACCACAGCGCGGCGGGAAACGACGAACCCTCGAGGAGCAGCGTCAGGCGCGCCCAATCGCTCAGAGATCGCAACCCTGAACCAGCCTCCTCGATCCTGTTCTTGATTTCGCTCGTTCTGGCCACCTCCACGCACAACGGTACAACAGTTATGTTCCCCGTATGAGAAGTATCGGCCCGAATACGAACATTCTGAATGGGTTAACGGCAAACGGCAGTAGGGGGATACACAGACGTTGGATCCTTTCCGAGGGGGTGCGTCATGAACGGTCGTCCCGTCCTGCTGCGAGTGCTCCTTGCCGTGCTTGCAATCGCGCTAGTCAGCTCTGGTATCGCGGGGTGCAAGGCAAAGCCCACGACCAGCGACCTGGATGCCGATAACGAATCCGGCATACCGACCGCAACGTCATCATCCGAGACCAGCGAGCTTCCCGCCGAGGATGGTAGTTTCACCGAGACCAGCACGCCGTCCAAGCCGATGTTCGTCAAGGTGTACTTCACACGCGGCGACAAGCTCGGCGTTTCCACAAGGCAGATTCCCGCGACAAGAGCCGTTGCCACCGCTGCGATGCGCGAGTTGCTGAAGGGCCCCAGCGCTGATGAGAAGGCGTACGGTCTTGGCACAACCGTCCCCGATGGCACGAAGCTTCGCGGCGTCACCATCACGGACAGGGTAGCGACAGTCGACCTGACGGGGACGTTCGAATCCGGCGGCGGCTCGCTCTCGATGACCATGCGCCTCACGCAGGTCGTCTACACGCTCACCCAGTTCAAGACCGTCACGAGCGTTCGCTTCTCGCTCGACGGCAAGCCGGTAAGTGTCTTCGGCGGTGAGGGGATCATGCTCGATAAGCCGCTCACCCGCCTCAGCTACGAAGACGTGCTACCTGCAATCCTCGTTGAGTCACCAACGCCTATGCAAACGGCAACCAGTGCCGTGCGAGTGGCGGGCAACGCGAACGTCTTCGAGGCCGTGTTCATCGCCGAGATCCGCGATGCGAGCGGCGTGACGCTCGCCAAAGAGCAGGTCATGGCCACGTCCGGAACGGGTACGCGCGGAACGTTCGACGCCACGTTCCCGTTCGCCACACCTGAAACCCAGATGGGCTCACTCGTGGTCTACGAAGTCTCGGCGAAGGACGGATCACACATCAACGTCGTGACCATCCCGCTCAAGCTGGTGAAGTAGCGCTAGTGATGCAGCGCTACACGTCCGGTGTGGTGCCCGACACTGTGCGGCATGTTCCGCTCGACCACATGTTCAACGCCAAGTCCAAAGCCGTGAATGATGCTGACAATCATGCTCAGCAAGAATCCAAGGATGAACACGACCGCGGCCAGCAGGATCACAGCGACAACCCCGACGACGAACCACCCGAAAACCGTGAGCATCTTGAACACCTCCAAGAAGCGGGTGTGATTCGATTCACACCTTAGTTTATGCATCTCCGCTTCTCGTGAAAGCTAAACGGACATGACCGAAGATAACCAACCCTTCGGTGGATGAACGGGGCCTGTGGCGTTACAGGCGGCGGATGTTGCCGTGTTACTGCCCCTGCTCGTCCTCTTCAACGTGTTCGGGCCCACCGGAGATCGGCTCACGGCCGTTCTTGACGAGGTAGTCGTCCACAGCTGCCCGCAGTCCATCAGCGGCTAGCACCGAGCAGTGCATCTTGGCCGGCGGCAGCCCATCGAGTTCTCCGGCGATCTCGGCCTTGGTGATTCTGACCGCATCCTCAAGGCTCATGCCGCGCGCCATCTCCGTGATCACCGACGAGGTAGCGATCGCAGCACCGCAGCCAAGCGTCTGGAACTTGATATCGTCCAGGTGGTCGTCGGTGACCTTGATGGTGATCTTCATCATGTCGCCGCAGACCGGGTTGCCCACCTCCCCCACGCCGTCAGCGTCCTCGATGACGCCCACGTTGTGCGGGTTGCCGAAGTGGTCCATGACCTTGTCGCTGTAGAGCATCGTGAGTCCTCGCTTTCAGGCCTTCTGGCCGAACATCTTCTCGTAGACGGGGGACATCGCACGGAGCCGTTCGACGATCGGGACGAGCGAGTCCACCAGATAGTCGACGTCAGCCTCGGTCGTCCATCGCCCGAGGCTCACGCGAAGCGAACCGTGGGCGATCTCCTGCGGGCAATCGATGGCCATGAGCACGTGGCTCGCCTGAAGCGACCCGGACGAGCATGCCGAGCCGGTCGAGACAGCGATGCCCTTCGCGTCCAGATGCAACAGCATCGACTCGCCCTCGACGCCCTTCACGATGAGGCTCGTGATGTGAGGCATTCGTGGAGAGTCGATCCCGTTCACGTACGTGTTCTCGAGCCTTCCGAGGATTGCCGCTTCGAAGCGATCTCGCAGCATCGTGAGCCGTCCGGTCTCGGCCTCGCGCTCGGCGACCATGATCTCGAGTGCGGTCGCGAAGCCCTGTGCACCGGGGACGTTCTGCGTACCACTGCGCTTGTGGAACTCCTGTCCGCCGCCCATGAGGTACGGCGCGAAGCGGGTACCCCTCTTGAGGAAGAGCACGCCGGTGCCCTTTGGACCGTAGATCTTGTGACCCGAGAATGATGCGGCGTCGACACCAAGTGCCTGCGCGTCGAACTCAACCTTGCCGACGGTCTGGGCAGCGTCCGTGTGAAACAGCGCGCCACCCTCATGCGCCACGGCGGCGAGTTCCGCGATTGGCTGGAGCGTTCCGAGCTCGTTGTTACCGTGCATGATCGAAACGAGGACGGTGCCCTCGCGAAGCGCAGCCCGGAGGTCGTCAGGGTGCACTACACCGTCGCTTCTCGGCTTCAGAAGCGAGATGTCAAAACCGTGCTTCCCGAGCCACTCGGCAGGCTCGAGCACCGCGTGGTGTTCGAACGCCGAAACGATGATGTGACCGCCAGCGCGGCCGCCGGCCGTCGCAAGACCGATGAGTGCGCTGTTGTCAGACTCGGTGCCGCCGGACGTGAACAGTACCTCGTCGGGACGGCCTGCATTGATTGCAGCGGCGACCCTGCTACGAGCGTCCTCAAGTGCCTTGTGCGCGGCGCGTCCCTCGGCATGCAGGCTATTAGCGTTGCCATACGTGTCCGTGAAGAATGGCACCATCGCATCAACCACACGGGGGTCGGTGCGCGTGGTAGCCGCATTGTCGAGATAGACCCTGTTGTCGGTCATCCTCACTCCTCTGACTTCGGCGCGGTGGCGTCCAGACGCTGCTGGTTTCCCGCGATATCCTCAAGTGTTGCCGAGGCCAGCACGCCACGGACTGCGTCGCTCACGCGGCCCCACACGGCGCCTGCGGCGCAATGCGCACTCTGCGCACAGCCGGGTGACTCACGGTCGCACATGCTCGGCGCTATCGGGCCTTCGAGCGCCTCTACGATCTCAAGCGCAGAAATCTGCGATGCCGGGCGGGCAAGCACGTACCCACCATGGGCTCCCCGGATGCTGTGCAAGATACCGGCGCGCTTGAGCGCTGCCAGCAGCTGCTCGAGGAACTTTGCCGGCAGCTCCCATCTCTCCGACAGGTCGCGAACGCTTCTCGGCGAATCGCCACCGGAGGCAATTTCCACGAGTGCCAGGAGACCGTATTCACTGCGTGCGGTGAGGCGCATCTTCACTCCTCGGAGTAATCCATACAATTCCTATCACAGTAGTATGGTTTTGCACCGAGAATGTCAAGGGTGCGATTTCGCGTCGGACCTAGCGGTAGGTGAGGCGTCCCCGGACTTGTCGGCTCTCGCCTTTGAATTCCGAGTCGATGATGGAGCCCTGCACCATATCGCCGACGATGCAGTAGATGACGTTCTGTTCCCCTGCGCCGTCCATCTCCACAAGGAAATCGCCGTGCATGTCGTTGCTGTGCAGGATGGTGAACTTCTTAGTGCCCATGAGCCCTCCCCTGATGGCTAGAGCGATTCACACCAGTGTTCGACGTGCGGAGCGCAAACGAGAGGATCCCGGCTCGGCGCCGGGATCCTCTGTCAGCGCGCTGGCTTGTCCCCTACGCCCCGCTGCCGATCGCAATCCGGGTGGTCTTGGGTTTCGCTGCTTCCAGCGCTTTGGGCACGTGAATCTCGAGGATGCCGTCTTTGTAGTCGGCCCTGATGCCCTCTGTGGTCACACCCTCAGGAAGGACTATCGATCGCTCGAAGCTTCCGTAGCTCGACTCGCGAATGAGCCAGCCCTCGTCCTCGCGCGCGTCCTCAACAGCACGCTCACCTCTGATGGTGAGAACGCCGTCGGTCACCTCGATCTCGACCGCATCGGGATCGATACCGGGAAGCTCGGCGCGCACCACCATGTCATCGCCTTTGGCTTTGACGTCGATCCGCGGCATCCATGCGACCGCTGCACTCTCGCCACGTGCCCCGTCGGTCCCCATCCTTGAGAAGATGCGGTCCATGTCGCGCTGCATACGCAACATCTCGCCAAATGGGTCCCATCTCATGATCGCCATGACTACATCACCTCCGTCTGGTCAAGGCGCCGCTCCTGCATGGCGTCGGGCGGCGCCGTACTGCCCGAGAAGCTACGCCGGACGCGGGTCCGTAAGCAGCGTCAGTTCACCGGCTTCATCGAGATCCACAACGACCGTGCCGCCCTCGAACACGCTTCCTTCGATGAGCGCCTTGGCAACGCGGTCGACGACTTCACGCTGGATAGCGCGCTTGAGCGGACGTGCGCCGTACACGGGATCAAAGCCGTCAAGAGCAAGACGCTCGATTGCAGCTGGCGTGACCTCAAGAGCGATCTTGCGTGCGGCAAGCCGCACGCGCACCAGCTCCAGCTGAAGATCGACGATCTGTGCGATGTCGTCCATGGAAAGCGCATGGAAGATCACGATGTCGTCCACGCGGTTCAGGAACTCCGGCCGGAACGTCGCGCGCATGGCTTCCTCGACCATCGAGCGCATCTGCTGCTCCTCACCACCGGCACGGGCGAACTCGCTTATGAACTGCGAGCCCACATTGCTCGTCATCACGATGATGGTGTTGCGGAAGCTCACGGTGCGCCCCTGGCCATCGGTGAGACGACCATCGTCGAGCACCTGCAGCAGCACACCAAAGACATCCGGGTGCGCCTTCTCGATCTCGTCGAGCAAGATGACGCTGTACGGGCGGCGACGCACCGCTTCGGTGAGCTGGCCGCCCTCTTCGTAGCCCACGTAGCCGGGAGGCGCACCGATGAGGCGCTGCACGCTGAACTTCTCCATGTACTCGGACATGTCGATGCGCACCATGTTGCGCTCGTCGTCGAACAGGTACGCCGCGAGCGCCCGGGCGAGCTCTGTCTTACCCACGCCGGTCGGCCCCAGGAAGATGAACGACCCGATCGGACGGTCGGGGTCTGAGAGACCCGCGCGTGAGCGTCGGATCGCTCCGGCTACTGCCGAGACGGCTTCATCCTGCCCGACGACGCGCACGTGCAGCAGCTCCTCGAGCCGTGCAAGCTTCGCCATCTCGCCTTCGAGCAGCCGAGAGACCGGCACGCCGGTCCATGCACCCACGACCTCGGCGATCTCCTCCTCGGTCACTTCTTCTTTGAGCATCGGCGAGCCGGATTGCAGCTCCTTCAGGCGAGTGTCCGCCTCGGTAAGCTGCGCTTCCAGCTGAGGGATGCTGCCGTAGCGGATCTCGGCAGCCCGCTGCAAGTCGCCATCGCGCTCAGCGCGTTCGGAGTCCACCTTCGCCTCGTCGAGCGCGGCCTTGAACCGCTGCACGTTCACGATGACGTCCTTCTCGGATTGCCACCTGGCCTTGAGTCCTGCAAGCTCCTCGGAGAGACCGGCCATCTCGGCACGGAGCGCTTCGAGCCGCTCCTTGCTTGCCTCGTCCTTCTCCTTCTGAAGCGCCTGCTCCTCGATCTGCAACTGGCGCACCTGGCGGTCGATGACGTCGATCTCGGTCGGCATCGAGTCGATCTCTATACGCAGCCGCGATGCGGCCTCATCGATGAGGTCAATCGCCTTGTCCGGCAAGAAGCGGTCCGCGATGTACCGGTCCGAGAGTGTCGCCGCCGCAACGATCGCGCTGTCGGTGATGCGCACGCCGTGGTGAACCTCGTACTTCTCCTTGAGACCGCGCAGGATCGCAATCGTGTCCTCGACTGTCGGCTCGCCCACAAAGACCGGCTGGAAGCGGCGCTCGAGCGCAGCGTCCTTCTCGATATGCTCGCGGTACTCATCGAGTGTCGTCGCGCCGATGGCGTGCAGCTCGCCTCTGGCAAGCGCAGGCTTGAGCATATTGCTTGCGTCCATCGAGCCTTCTGCTGCACCCGCACCCACGAGTGTGTGCAGCTCGTCGATGAAGAGCACAAGGCGTCCCTCGGCCTGCTCTATCTCGCGAATCACGGCCTTGAGGCGGTCCTCGAACTCGCCGCGGTACTTGGCACCCGCGACCATGGCGCCCAAGTCGAGCGAGACGACGTCTTTGTCTTTCAGGCTCGTCGGAACGTCCCCATCGACGATGCGCTGCGCAAGTCCCTCGACGATGGCAGTCTTACCCGTGCCCGGCTCGCCGATGAGCACGGGGTTGTTCTTGGTGCGGCGCGAGAGGACCTGGATGACGCGGCGTATCTCGGCATCGCGGCCGATCACGGGGTCGAGCTTGCCGTCGCGCGCTGCCTGCGTGAGATTGCGACTGAATCGCTCGAGCGCCTGGAACTGCGCTTCGGGGTTCTGGTCGGTCACCTTT
>PHEU01000011.1 GCA_002841295.1 Actinobacteria bacterium HGW-Actinobacteria-6 | reverse complement strand
AGAGCCGTCGGATGTGTTCAGTGGTTTTGGCGGAGGGGGTACACCCGATCCCATTCCGAACTCGGAAGTTAAGCCCTCCAGCGCCGATGGTACTGCCCTTTAGAGGGTGGGAGAGTAGGACGCCGCTGAACACATCCGACGGCTCTTTCTGTTTCCCTGGGTCGCCCGGCATGCTTAGTGCTACTATCATGCTTCTGGGGCGAATGCCCGGTACGGTATGCAACGCGCGATGTCGGGAGACGTCTGCGTGGTCAGAGAGGAGTTGCTTGTGAAAGAGCGCGTACAGGAAGTTCTCGATCGCATTCGGCCGGCGCTTCAGGCCGACGGCGGCGATGTGGAATTGGTCGATATCGAAGGTGGCGTTGTGAAGGTTCGGCTTGTCGGCGCTTGCGCTGGTTGCCCGATGTCACAGCTTACGCTGACGAACGGTGTTGAGCGTGTCCTTAAGGAGCAGATTCCTGAGGTCGATCGCGTCGAGGCCGTTTAGTCGTTCAGAGCACGGAATTCTGCGAGCGCCGCCCGTCATGCGGGCGGCGCTCGTCTGCGTCTTTCGAGCGTTTGTGTGTCCGTTTGGCGCCGGTCGCGTAGTAATCCTGACCGCTCGTCCAAATACGATTGACGCACTATATGTTGCATCTATAGACTGATGGGACGCTACATGTTGTGGCTGTGGGGGCTTTTCTCCTGCTGCCGCATTGATTCATCCACCACCTGCGAAGCACGCACAGTATCCGAGGAGGACTGCCGTCATGGCCGACGCGAAAGAGAGCACCGCATATCCGAGAACGATCGATGAGGTGCTGTCTCCGAACAGCCTCAAGGTCCTTCAGAAGCGGTACCTCTGCAAAGATGATGACGGGAATCCCGTCGAGATGCCTTCGGACATGTTCCTTCGTGTCGCCAACAACGTCGCATCGGCTGAAACGCGCTATGGTGCCACTCCGGATCAAGTCGAGGCTGTCGCAGCGGACTTCTACGACCTCATGACCTCACTTGAGTTCCTGCCGAACTCTCCGACGCTGATGAACGCCGGTCGAGAGATCCAGCAACTCTCGGCGTGTTTCGTGCTGCCGATCGAGGATTCAATGGATTCGATCTTCGGTGCAGTCCGCGACACTGCCATGATCCACAAGTCAGGCGGGGGCACCGGGTTCTCATTCTCTCGTCTGCGTCCGGCTGGTGATACCGTCAAGAGCACCCAGGGTGTTTCTTCCGGTCCGGTTTCTTTCATGCGCGTGTTCAATCAGGCAACGGAAGCCGTCAAGCAGGGTGGCACCCGCCGCGGCGCGAACATGGGCGTGCTTCGAATTGATCATCCCGATATCCTGACCTTCATCAAATGCAAGAGCGATGGCGACTTCAGCAACTTCAACATCTCTGTCGCGCTGACTGAAGAGTTCATGGACGCGGTTGCCGAGGGTCGGGAGTACGACCTCATCAACCCGCACAACAAGGAGAAGCACAGCTCGCTTGATGCTCGCGAGGTCTATGAGCTCATAGTCGAGATGGCGTGGGCGACGGGCGATCCTGGCATCATCTTCATCGACCGCATGAATCGCGACAACCCGACGCCGGCGCTCGGCGAGATCGAGTCCACTAATCCGTGCGGCGAGCAGCCCTTGCTTCCATATGAGGCATGCAACCTCGGTTCCGTGAACCTCGCCAGGTTTGTTCGCTATGCCGAAGCCGGTCCTGATCTGGACTGGGATCGACTTGCTGACGTCGTGCACCGTGGTGTGCGGTTCCTTGACGATGTCATCGACGTGAACAAGTACCCATTGGATCGAATTGGCGACCTGGCGCGCGGTAACCGCAAGATCGGGCTCGGAGTCATGGGCTGGGCTGACATGCTCATTATGATGAACGTCGCATACAACAGTGATGAGGCGATCGCGCTCGGCGAGAAGGTCATGGGCTTCATCCAGGCCGAAGGTCGGCACGCCTCGGCACGTCTTGCCGATGAGCGCGGTGTGTTCCCGAACTTCGAGGGGTCGATCTTCGACAAGCCCGAAGGCATGCGGGTGCGCAACGCGACTGTCACCACCATCGCCCCGACTGGAACGCTCTCCATAATCGCGAACTGCTCGTCCGGCGTAGAGCCGCTCTTCGCGGTCAGTTACGTTCGGACCGTCATGGATAACGATCGCCTCATCGAGGTCAATCCACTTTTTGAGGATCTTGCAGTTAAGCAGGGCTTCTACAATCGCGACCTGATGGCGCTGATTGCCGAGCATGGCACGGTTCACGGTATCGATGCAGTCCCGGAGGATGTGCAGCGGACCTTCGTAACCGCGCATGATATCGAGCCCGTGTGGCACGTTCGTATGCAGGCAGCGTTCCAGCGTTTCACAGACAACGCGGTTTCTAAGACCGTGAACTTCTCGAGCGATGCGACTATCGAAGACGTGCGCACGGTATACGACCTCGCTCACGAGCTCGGTGTTAAGGGTGTCACCATCTACCGCGACGGGTCGAAGCAGAACCAAGTGCTCACCACGGGTAAGACTGCGGCCACCACGCCGCAATCCGAGGGACGTCATGGCGAGATCGAACCCCGGCCACGGCCCGGGGTCACCATTGGACGTACCGAGAAGATCCAGACCGGTTGCGGCAATCTGTACGTGACGATCAACTCAGATGAGGCTGGTCTGTGCGAGGTATTCACACAGATGGGCAAGTCCGGTGGTTGTGCAGCCTCGCAGTCCGAGGCCCTGTCGCGCATGATCTCGGTCTCACTGAGGGCGGGCGTTGATCCACAGGCGATTCTGAAGCATCTTCGCGGTATCCGCTGCCCGAGTCCTGCATGGGCTCAGGGAGGCAAGGTGCTGTCGTGCGCCGACGCCGTGGGTATTGCGATGGAGCACTACCTTGAGTGGGTGGAGACTGGCACTGCATCGACCACGGTTTCAAAGAACCCGGATAGTCTCGACAGCCTCTCAGGCGCGTGTCCTGAGTGTGGTAGCTCACTTGAGCATGAGTCCGGTTGTGCTGTGTGCCGCTCTTGCGGCTACAGCAAGTGCGCGTAGCGGAGGAATAGTCTGTGGTTCTCTCGGATCGCTCGATCAAAGAGCAGATGATGACCGGACGCATCCGGATCGAGCCTTTCGATCCGGATGACATCCAGCCGTCCAGCGTCGATCTTCATCTTAGTTCGGGATTCCAGGTGTTTCGTAATTCGCGTTACCCGTATATCGACCCGACGAGAGAGCAAGCTGGCCTCATGGAGCTGGTGAGTGCGACCGAGGGGGAGCCGTTCGTACTTCATCCGGGCGAGTTCGTTCTCGGCGCCACGATAGAGCGCATCGTTTTGCCGGATGACATAGTCGCTCGCCTTGAGGGCAAGTCGTCGCTCGGTCGCCTTGGGCTGCTCATCCATTCGACGGCCGGGTACGTCGATCCGGGCTGGGACGGAACCCTGACGCTCGAACTCAGCAATGTTGCGAACTTGCCGATCGTGCTGACGCCAGGAATGCCAATAGGGCAGATATCTTTCTCGAAGATGACGACGCCGGTCGACAGGCCCTATGGCACGCCGGGACTTGGCTCTCGATACCAAGGACAGGTCGACCCTACGCCGAGTCGGAGCTTCAAGCGCTCCTAGAGGCCCTGTGTCACCTTACTGACGATAGAGGTCGGCACGAAGCCTGCGCAGAGTTTCGCGATTGGCGACTCCATCACGGGCAGCCAGCGCATCTTCCGGAAGAGGTTCGCCCGGATGTCGACTGTGAGCGCCGTGTAGGCGTCCAGCGCCGAAGCGCCGCCGCTCTGAGCGACGGCTAGTCCAGCAAGGCGGCCGCTGTTGACCGCGTACGAGATGCCTTCGCCAGAGCTCGGCGACATGAAGCCACCTGCTTCTCCGGCGAGGAGGACCCGACCACGGCCCGGGACGACGTCAGCACGCGAACGAAGGTACAGCGCGGCGGCGGCTTCGCGTGAGACGGACTCACCGAGTTCCGGTAGCGCCGAGCGCAAGATGTCGAGCGTCAGATCTTGCTTCTCCCAGGGACGCTTGGTGTGCGGATAGTAGACGGAGCCGACGATTGCTACATCGCCCTTCGGGACCACGTACGAGTACGCGTACTCGTCCCCGATGTCACGCATGTAGATGCAGTCGAAGTAGGGCTCGATCGGACCTTCGAGCTTAACGAAGTCCTGCAGCGTCACGTAGGTCGCTGTACTGTCCACGCCGAGCGCGCGGCGTACCTGCGAGCGTCCTCCGTCGGCGCCTATGAGGTTGTCGCACTCGACCTCGATGTCCTCGCCGCCGAGACGCAGGGTGACGCGAACCCCGGTATCATCTTGAGTGACGTCGCGCAGTGCGCAGTTTCCGACAAGTTCGACTGTGTCAGGGAGCAGCGTCGTCAGCCACTCGTCGAAACGCGCACGGTCGACGTTCAGGAACTCGAGGTCGGTGGGCTTGAGCACCCGTCGGTCCCAATCGTGATACCTGAACCTGACGGTACGCGGCTCAAGGACGATGCTTTCGGGGATCTTGCCGTAGCTCTCAAGGGTCTTGAGCGTGTGGTGGTGCAGCATTCCGCCACAGCTTTTGTAGCGTGGAAGTGACATAGACTCAACCAGTAGGACCGGTCCTCTGACTGCCGCGTGATAGGCGGCGAGCACGCCTGCAGGACCCGCTCCGGCGATAATCGTGGTATAGCGTTCTGAAATCGGCATGGCTTGACTCAGTACCCCGTTCTCGGCCGGGTGGCCGCTCGTGTCGTCTGTTAGAGATTCGCCACTGCCGGGTGGTTTCCCTTTGCGCGTTGTTGTGATTGCGCGACTGATGCAGCATGGTACCCTAGTGCGCGCGTGGTCGCACGATTTTGATTCGATATTCCAAGGAGGACTTTTCGTGGCGGGATGTTGGTCGAGGCGTGGTTGCTCGGATGAGATGCAGGCGGCGTGTCCGCATGCCATCGATCCGGAAGAGAAGTGTCCCGTCGAGTGCTACTACGCAAAATGCGGAAATGTGACGCACTCGCCAACGGGAGATCCAGCGCTGATCTTCGATCCATACGCGGATCGCTCGGCTGCAAGGAAGCAGCAGTGCGTCTACTGTGCGTACTTCCTCACGAAGGGTCCGAGGCTGGTCTGACGTGCGTGCCACTGTTGCTGAGCGTGATGCAGTTGCTGCGGAGCTGATTCGCTATGCACTCGAGCTCGCGGAATCCGGTGCTGTTCAGGTCGGCGATGCGTTCACCGATGACATCGCTGCTGACGAGTTCATCAAGTGTTCAGCCGAAGCCTTCCTTATCGGCATGTTGTTCACACAGGGGATGCCCGCCGAGCGAGCGTGGGCGGGCCCGTATCGGCTCGCTCAGCGGCTGGGCCACTTCGATCTAGCCCGCATCGCAGCGGAGCCCGACAGCGTTGTGGCGGCTTTCGCGCAGCCTCCCGCGCTCCATCGCTTCGTCAAGACGCTGCCTGTGTGGGTCTCCTCGGCAGCACGCCGTTTGATTGCCGAGTACGACGGCGACGCTGCGACCATCTGGCCCGATGGAGCGCACGTGACCGAGGTGACCCGGCGACTCCTCGAGTTCGATGGCATCGGTCCCAAGAAGGCAACCATGGCCGTCGAGCTGCTCGTCCGAAACCGTGGCGTTTGCCTGGAGGGTATGGAGTGCGGCAGCGTCGCATATGACGTCCATGTCCGCCGTGTGTTCCTGAGAAGCGGTCTGGTGGATGCTGACACGCCCGTTGAGGTGCGACGAGCAGCATCAGCCGCATATCCCGACGAGCCGGGGATGCTCGATTTGCCCGCGTGGCTCATCGGTCGTGAGACATGTAGGCCCAAGAGTCCCGACTGCGATGCGTGCCGCCTCCGCAATGTGTGCCCCAGGCTCACGAGCCGTTCAGTGAGTGGCGTTGGCGCCCGGAAGGGCCCCCGTTAGGCCATCGAGCGGAAGAACAGGCCTGAGAGCAGCTTGGGGTAAAAGTACGTCGACTTCTGCGGCATCGTTTCGCCGCCGAGAGCGACCTCACGCAGCTGTTCCATTCGAGTCGAATTCATGATGAATGCGACATCCGCGTTCTCGACCTTGAGGGCTTCGTGCGCGTCCTTGACGAAGGTAAGGCGCTCGAGTGTGCTCATTTCCCCCGGGATTATCCCGAAGAGCGGGCCGAGGATGAGCTCCTGGAGCACCGTCACATCGAGGCGCTTCCATGCGATGGATGCATCGCCGGGGATCGCCTCGGCGACATCGATATCAGCGCGCAGCGTAGCGAGCTTGATGGTGCCGTCCGCCGTCTTCACGAGAAAGCTCGTCGTGGTTGCGGCGGTGAGCGCAGCTGCGGGGTGTCCTGCAGGGGGTGTGGTGATGTCGAAGTAGCGCGCCAGCTCCTGCCAGAACTCGTCTGCGTCGAAGGTCGTCTCGGCACGGACCTGGCGGTGCGTCGGAAGGACGATGAGGTCGGGATCGTCCATGTTCACGAGCGCCATCATCGTGAAGTCATAGTCGGGGCGTCCGATGTGTTCGGTGCCGGCCGCGGCGTCCGCGGCACGGCGCTCGTCCCGGTATGCGAGGGCGGTCGTGTAGCGGTGATGCCCGTCTGCGATGAAGAGCTGCTTCTCGGTCATGAAGGCCTGAAGCGCGGCGATAGTCCCGGCATCGCGGATTGCCCATACGCGGCTCACCACGCCATCGGCATCGGTTGCTGAGAGTACGACTTCGCCGCGAACCGCAGCGTCGAACATGCCGTCGGTCTCGCCTGCGGGGTCGCTGAAGAGGCAGAATACCTGGCTCAGGTTCGCCGAGCAGGTCCTTGTGAGGTCGAGGCGGTCTGCCACGTGTCTTGGCATTGTGCGCTCATGGGGAAGCACAATGCCCTCGGAGAACGCGTGAAGCTCCACGGCGGTGACGAAGGCGCGGCGGCGCACCTGTTTGCCGGCGTATTCCCACGTCTGCTCGAGGACGTAGAACGCTTCGGTCTCGTCATCGACAAGAATCCCTGCCGAGCGCCAGTTGCGCCAGGTAGCCGCAGCGTTCTCGTAGCGGTTGCCCGGTACGGTCGGATCTGATGGACCTTCAGGCAGGTCGATTGCGACGACGTTGTGATTGTCGCCCTCGATCAGACGCGCACGCAACTCCGGCCCGATGACGTCGTACGGCGGCGCCGTGAGTGCGCTGATGTCGGAATCGGCGGTGTGCCGGTACATGGTAGCTGCGAACGGCTTGATGAAGGCCACGGGACGGTCCTCTCGGCAGGAGTGGTCGGTGCGTGCGCGGACAGTCTAGCCGAGCAGCGCCCGGAAGACCAGGAAGAAGAGGATGCCGGCGACAGTCGTGCCAAGGAAGCTGCGCCATTTGTAGTAGACGAGTGCCGTTGGAATTGCCGCAAACAGGTATGGGTTCGAGAGTGGCGGCAGCCAGACGCCGTCGGGGCGCAGGACCTCTCCAACGACGAGTGCGGACATGACGGACACCGGGATGAAAGACAGCCAGCGTTCGATCGGTCGGGGGAGTTTGAGTTGCGACAAGAGGGCGATCGGGATGAACCTTAGCGCGAAGTTCGCAAGCGCCATGCCGATGACTACTATCCAGACGTACTTCTCCGTCACTTGTACACCGCCGCACCGATACCGGCCGCAGAGACAGATGCGGCGACGATGTACCACTTCCCGGGCAATAGGAGGGCAAAGACCACTGCGAGCACCGCCGCAACCACGGCGATAGTGATGTGGCGCCTATCGTCGGCCTGCGCAACGAGTAGTGCAGTGAACATTGCGGGCATGGCGAACGCGACTCCGAATCGGTACGGGTCACCGATCAGTGACGATGCGGTTGCGCCAAGAAGGGTACCCGACACCCAGCCCACCCATGAGATGGCACCGACGCCAGCCATGGAGAGTCCGGTCGCGTTGCCGCGACGCTGATCGTCGATGTTCACGGCGAAGGTTTCGTCTGTAAGCGAGAAGGCGAGCGCGGCTTGTCCGGCCAACGGCGTCGCTTGGAGGTGTGTGGATAAGGTCGCACCAAACAGCACGTACCTGAGATTCACAATCGTGGTTGCCAGGAGTACCGTGACGATGCTCGCGCCAGCGTGCATGAGCGACAGGCCGATGAACTGACCGGCTCCCGCTAGCGCGGTCGCGGAGTTGACGACCGCTTGCAGAGCCGTGAACCCCTGGGTCGTGGCCAGCACGCCGAATGCGGCACCGACAGGCACATACCCGAGGAAGATCGGCAGCCCAAGTTTCACGCCCCGAAAGAAGCTGGAGCGCGCGGTCGGGCACGGAGATTGCTTGACTACGGGTGATGGCATGCCGCTCATCGTAGCATAGGGTTCGACGCGCCAGAGACGCGGTACAATGAACGTAGCGGATGTTTGGCGAGGAGGCGATCCCAGATGGAATTCTCGCTCATATGCCCCAACGACGGACAGGTCGAGCTGAGCCTCGAGGATATCAGCGCTGTCGCGTTCAGGGACCAAGAAACCGTCGAGGTCGCTTTTGTGTGTCCGAAGTGCGGAGACATCTTGCGCGCTTCTCTCCGGGTTCCCAACATGCTTGCAGCGGCGATGGAGCTTGCCCGTTTCGCCGAAGAAGAATCCGTGGTTGATGGCGAGGCACGGGCGTACGCTTTCGGTTTCGTGTCTGAGCCTGGCGAGAGCCGTACGGAGCGCGATCGGCTGGAGGAGTCGTACTGCGAGTACTTCCGTCGCCAGCTGGCGCACGTTGAGTGCGTCGAAGACCTGCTCGCAGAGATCGACTCACCCTAGCGCCAGCCGGCCCCCCGGTATCGCTTGCCGACGCTTTCCCACGCCCTGAACACTAGCGCGATGGTGAGCCCCGCGCCAAATCCGCCGAGATGGGCGAACCATGCGACGCCGCCGGTCTCGGTAACTCCTGGTGCGAGAGACGCGAAGCCGTTGCCGACTTGCAGTAGGAACCAGAACCCGATCACGAGTATCGCCGGGATGCGCGCGACTTCGATGAAGAAGAAGATCGGGATAATGGTGACTATCGATGCGCCCGGGTACAAGACGACATATGCAGCTAGCACGCCTGCGACCGCGCCGCTGGCGCCGAGGGACGGGATGTCGATAGCACCGCCGACGGCGATTTGCGCTGCGGTCGCGATGACTCCCGACACCAGGTAGAAGCCGAGGAAGCCGACCTTGCCGAATCTATCCTCGACGTTGTTGCCGAAGATCCATAGGTACAGCATGTTGCCGCCGACGTGCAGCCAGCCGGCATGCATGAACATCGACGTGAATACGGTTGCGATCTCGCGGAGAGATAGAGGGTTGGCCAGAAGTCGGGCGGGGACCACACTCCATGTTGTGATGAACTGCGCATACCCTGCGTTGCCGAGCGACACCTCGTACATGAACACTGCTATGTTCATGAGGATGAGCATCGTTGTCAGAACAGGGAAGCCCCGCGTGGGGTTGTCATCTTTGATAGGTATCACGGTGCTGCCTCCGGGCGAGCGGTGAAGTGTCAAATGGGCATATTCACAGAAGTGTAGTCTAGGCGACTCGCTTGCACGGCGCACGAAGGGTAGACTCGTTAGAATGAGAATCGACCGAAGCCAGTACGGCTTCGAGAAACGGAGGGAGCCCGCATGCCGCTCATAGGATGTCTTGGTGCTGCAGGGTTAGTGCTGCTTGTGGCGGTCTTCGCTGCAATCGGTATCTACAACCGTTTAGTCACTCTCAGGAACCGGGTGGACAACGCCTGGTCGCAGATTGACGTCCAATTGCGTCGTCGCTATGACTTGATCCCGAACCTCGTTGAGACGGTCAAGGGATACGCGAAGCATGAGCAGGAGACGCTGGAGAAGGTCATCCAGGCGCGCAATCTCGCGATGAGCGCCACGGGCGTTGCCGCTCAGGGCGAAGCAGAGAACATGCTCAGCGGTACGCTCAAGAGCCTCTTCGCGCTGGCCGAGAGCTACCCGGATCTGAAGGCCAACCAGAACTTCATGATGCTACAAGAAGAGCTCTCGGGCACCGAGTCCAAGATTGCGTACGCCCGACAGTTCTACAACGACTCTGTCATGTCGTATAACACCTCGACCCAGACGTTCCCCTCGAACATCCTTGCTGGTATGTTCGGATTCACCGAGCGCGAGTACTTTGAGATCGAGGAAGTAGCAAAGGAGCCCGTCAAGGTGCAGTTCTAGGCGCCGAGACGTCACATCGTGTACGACCAAATATCTTCCAACAAGTTTCGCAGCGCGGCGCTCATGGGCGTCTTCGTTCTGCTTGTCGTGGGCATCGGCTATGTGTTCGGTGAAGCGATGGGGTGGAGCTACTGGGGGCTGCTCGCCGCCATCGGTGTCTCGTTCGCCATGGCGTGGGGTTCTTACTGGTACTCGGACAAAATTGTGCTTTCGATGAGCCGGGCGCGACTCGTTGATCGCGATCGTGAGCCATATATCGTCAACACGGTCGAGGGCCTCGCCATCGCGGCTGGACTGCCGGTCCCCAAGGCGTATGTGATCGATGACCCTGCGCCGAATGCCTTCGCCACTGGCAGGAACCCTGAGCACGCGGCCATAGCGGTGACGACCGGCCTGGTTGAGAAGCTGGATCGCCTGGAACTCGAAGGCGTTATAGCTCACGAGCTGTCGCACGTTAAGAACTACGACACGCTGGTGCAGACGCTCGCCGCAGTGCTTGCGGGCACCGTAGTGCTTCTCTCGGATTGGATGCTTCACTCGTTTTGGTGGGGCGGGGGCAGGCGTCGCAGCAGCAACGAGGGCGGAGGCCAGATCCAGATCATCTTCATGGTCGTCGGGCTCGTGCTGGCGCTTCTGGCGCCGATATTTGCGCTGCTCATCCAGATGGCCATCTCCCGGAAGCGTGAGTTCCTGGCAGACGCGAACGGCGCACTTCTCACGCGGTACCCGGCGGGACTTGCGGGCGCGCTCAAGAAGATAGCCGCGGACAACAACAAGCTCCGCTCGGCGAACAAGGCGACCGCTTCGATGTACATCTACAACCCGCTCAAGGACTACCGCGCGGGGATGAATTCACTATTCAACACGCATCCGCCGCTCGACGAGCGCATCGCGCGACTGGAAGGAATGTGACGTGTCGCTCGCTACTCTCGTGTATCCTGTGCTCGATCCCGTTGCACTGCGGCTTGGCCCGCTTGTAATCAGGTGGTACGGACTCGCGTATGTTGCTGGGTTCGTTGCCGCTGCGCTCATCCTGCGAAACCTTAACCGCTCATGGAAGATCGGCATCACAGATGATCAGCAGATCGATATTGTCCTTGCCTCGATCATCGGTGTCATTGTTGGCGGGCGCCTGGGCTACGTGCTCTTCTACGGCGGATCCGAGTATCTGCGTGAGCCGCTGAAGGTCTTCGCGACATGGGACGGCGGTATGTCGTTCCACGGTGGCCTTGCAGGTATTCTCATCGCCGGCTGGATTGTGTCGAAACGCATCGGCGCCTCGTTCCTTCGCCTTGCAGACCTGGGTGCTGTCGGCGCGCCGATCGGATTCTTGCTCGGCCGCATCACGAACTTCGTGAACGGCGAGCTCTGGGGTCGAACCACGGACGCGCCGTGGGGGATGGTGTTTCCGACCGGCGGTCCACTTCCGCGGCATCCATCGCAGCTCTACGAGGCGTTCCTTGAAGGTCTCGTGCTCTTTCTTGTGCTGCTATGGCTCTCTCGGCGCAAGCGACCCGAAGGGGTGATTTTCGGTGTGCTGCTCTCCGGTTATGCGGTTTCCCGCATTCTCGTTGAGTTTGTGCGAGAGCCCGACTTGCAGCTCGGGTTTATCGCAGGGCCGTTCACCATGGGGCAGCTTCTCAGCTTGCCGATGCTGGCGGTGGGAGTGTGGGTCGTCTGGCGTGCCCTCAGGGCCGGGAAGACCTCCGCGGGTTCTGCCGAGAGTGAATCCGAAGCCTGAGGGCTACTCCGGCTTGCAGATACGGTCCACAGGCTTCCAGCACGGCGCTTCGCGTTGCACGCACCTGAACCCTTCCGACGGCTTGAGCCGTATGAGCGGGTCGCAGTACGCGCAGTAGAACTGTGGCAGCCGTCCAACGACGTCCTTCACATCCTCGTCGGCGTACGGCTCCTCGTCGGGCTGCTCGAGTATGTGCAGCAGATAACAGGGCACGAAGCGGCCTCTCATTCGGGTTCTGATTCGATTGTAGCGGCTTTCTTGTGATTAGTGCGTCAGCATCGTTCTTATTACGTGTTGCGCTTGCGCATTGACCCTTTTGGCGTGCTATCCGTAGACTAGGCGGGACCAAGGAGGTCTCTCATGCATCTTCGTCGTTCCCGGGTTCTTGCTGCTTTGCTCGTGGTCTCGCTGTTGTCGGTCGCCTTGCTCATGGCTGGCTGCAAGAAAGGCGAGCAGTCTTTGGTCTCGTATTGGCCGAAGGCAGACAAGGAGCGGGTCGTTCCGAAGCCGGCTGAGCCACCCAGGTGGCCGCTGACCGGCCTTGATGCGCCGAGCGCCGAGGCGATCAAGTTGCGCGTCGTCTCGGTTAAAATCGAGAACTCTGCGGCGGCTCGACCGCAGACCAACATGCAGATGGCCGACGTCGTGTACGAGAGCGTGACCGAGGGTGGTATCACGAGGTTCAATGCCATCTTCCAATCACAGAGTCCTGACACCATCGGTCCCGTTCGCAGCGCGCGTCTGTCGGATGTGTACATCGTTCCCGAGTACAACGCGCTCTTCGTGTTCTCGGGTGCGAGCAGCACCGTGAATGCTCGGGTGAAGAAGGCGGGTATCGACAATCTGAGCGAGGACGCCGGCATCTCCTACCCGTTCTCTCGCTCGAGCAGCCGCTCGGCTCCACACAACCTCTACCTGTCGCTCGCCAAGCTCCGCGAGGAATCGGTGAAGCGCAAAATGGACCAGACACAGTCCCTGGCAGGCTTCACGTTCGAGCGCGTCTCAAGTGAGTCCACCTCGGCCATTACGAGTGTTTCAATCCCGTTCTCGACTGCGAACAAAGTCGAGTGGACCTATGATGCTGCAAGCAAGACCTATCTGCGCGTGAACAACGGCAAGAAGTTCATGGATGCCGCCACCAACAAGCAGATCTCGGCGCGCAATGTGGTTGTGGTGTGGGCGCAGCATAAGTCGGCGAGCCAAGACAAGGTTGGCTCAACGACGTATGAGATCGTCCTCAGTGGATCAGGGCAATGCGCTGTCTTTCGTGATGGACAGCGCTTCGACGGAACGTGGGCGACCGATGGCACCAAGCCGCCTTCGTTCAAGTCCCAAGACGGTACGCTTATCAAGCTGAGCCCCGGCAACACCTGGTTCCAGGTGATACAGCCGAGCGTGAACATCACAATGAAGTGACATTAGAGCCTGTCGGTCCGGTTGTTCGCATCCTGCCGTGCGGGTAGAATCTGTAGGTCACACCGCCAGCCGGTCGCATTAGTGCGGCCAAACCCCCGATACGAGGAGCGACGACCATCGTGACAGAGAACGGCACAACCACCACGGGCACCCTGCGGGTCAAGACCGGTCTCGCCGAGATGCTCAAAGGCGGCGTCATCATGGACGTTGTCAATGCCGAGCAGGCAAAGCTCGCTGAGGACGCCGGTGCGGTCGCCGTCATGGCGCTCGAGCGCGTCCCAGCTGACATTCGGGCCGCGGGCGGCGTGGCGCGCATGGCCGATCCGACCATCGTCGAGCAGGTCGTCAAATCGGTTTCCATCCCCGTTATGGCCAAGTGCCGCATCGGGCATTTCGTTGAGGCGCAGATCCTGCAGTCCCTCGGCGTTGACTACATCGATGAATCCGAGGTGCTCACGCCTGCTGACGAAGAGCATCATGTGAACAAATGGGAGTACTCTGTTCCCTTCGTCTGTGGCTGCCGCAACCTTGGCGAGGCTCTTCGCCGCATCTCCGAAGGCGCCGCGATGGTCCGCACCAAGGGCGAGCCAGGTACGGGCAACGTTGTCGAGGCTGTTCGTCACATTCGCGCAGTTCACGACGAGATTGCATGGCTCACGGGCCTGCGTCCCGAGCAGCTCTTCACGGCGGCCAAGGACCTTCAGGCTCCGTACGACCTCGTGAAGTGGATTGCCGAGAACGGCAAGCTTCCGGTCGTGAACTTCTCGGCCGGTGGTATCGCTACGCCTGCGGACGCCGCGCTCATGATGCAGCTTGGTTGCGACGGCGTGTTCGTCGGTAGCGGCATCTTCAAGAGCGGCGACCCGGCGAAACGCGCGAAGGCGATCGTTGAGGCGACAACGCATTTCGAGGACGCCGATATCCTCGCTCGTGTTTCGCGCGATCTTGGCGAGGCGATGGTCGGCATCAACATCTCGGACATTCCTGACGCGGAGCGCATGCAGGAGCGAGGCTGGTAGGGTGAGAATCGGCGTTCTGGCCCTTCAGGGGGCGTTCAGGGAGCATATCGTGACGCTTGAGGCCCTCGGCGCGTCGGGCGTGGCGGTCAGGCTGCCCGAGCAGCTCGGGGATCTTTCCGGTCTGATCATCCCTGGAGGGGAGTCCTCGGCCATCGGGAAGCTGATGAGAACGTACGGCTTCTACGATGCGATTCGACAGCAGCACGGCGCGGGCATGGCCGTTTGGGGTACGTGCGCCGGTGCGATTCTGATGGCCACGGAAGTCCTCGATGCGCTGCCGGATCAAGAGGCGCTCGGACTGATGGATATCGCCATCAGGCGCAATGCGTACGGGCGGCAGGTCGACTCCTTCGAAGCGGACCTTGATGTGAGCGGCGTCGATGATGGCACCTTCAGGGGCGTCTTCATCCGTGCACCGTGGATTGAGTCTGTCGGCGATGGGGTTGAGGTTCTCGCTCGGCATGACGGTCATATCGTCGCGGCGTGCCAGGCAGATCTCATGGCCACGACGTTTCATCCTGAACTGACAGGCGATCCCCGTCTCCACCGATACTTCCTGGATTCGGTGGTAGGGGCGTAAAGCAGCGGCAAAGGGAGCCAGTATGTCAGGACATTCAAAGTGGGCGACCACGAAGCATCGCAAGGCCGCGCAGGACAAGAAGCGCAGCGCGATGTTCTCAAAGCTCTCGCGCATCGTCTATGTCGCCGCTAAGACCGGTGGCCCTGATCCCGCGAACAACGCTTCACTGGCTGCGGCTATGGATAAGGCCAGATCGTACAGCCTTCCGAAAGACAAGATCGATGCTGCCATCAAGAAGGCGGCCGGCGCCGGCGAGGGCGAGCAGTACGAAGAGATCGTGTACGAGGGCTATGGCTCCAGCGGTGTGGCGATCTACATCGAGGCGCTGACCGACAACCGCAACCGCACTGCAGCCGATGTCCGTTCGGCGTTCACCCGGGCAGGTGGCAATCTGGCCGCAACCGGTGCCGTTGCATTCCAGTTCGTGCGCAACGGCGAGATTCTTGTGGACAAAGCCGATGCCCCTGATGAAGAAGAGCTTATGATGCTTGTCGCCGACGCCGGGGGCGACGATATCGAAGACACCGACGAGGACTTCGTTATCGTCACCGGTGCGTCCGACATGAACAAAGTGAAAGACGCGCTCGTTGCTGCAGGAGTTACGGTGAAGGGCGCCGAACTCACGATGCGCGCGCTCACCCCGGTGACAGTCACCGCAGAGACCGCCAAGAAGGTCATGCGCCTCGTTGATGTCCTTGAGGATAACGACGATGTTCAAGAGGTCTATCACAACATGGAGATGACCGAGGAGATCGTGGCAGCTCTCGACGCGTAGTTCCTTCACGGTGTCAGTACGTGGTGCTATCCTGAACATATGTTCGATTCACCACGTGGGAGAGGAAGCGCGTGATCATCCTCGGCATCGATCCAGGTCTCGCAAATACGGGGTGGGGCGTCATAGAGACGTCCGGCTCGCACTTTCGTTGTGTGGCGTATGGGTGCATCACAACTGAGAGTGCGATGCCGCTTCCTGAGAGGCTTGCTCGCATCCACGAGTCACTGTGCGGGGTCGTTGAGCGCTACCGACCCGTTGAGGCATCTGTGGAGAGCGTGTACTTCTCCAATAATGCCAAGACGGCATTTGCGACCGGGCAGGCGCGTGGTGTGGCGATACTTGCTGCCAAGGGCATCCCGGTCGGGGAGTATGGTCCAGGTGAGATCAAGCTCGCGGTCGTGGGCGCGGGTGATGCCGATAAGCACCAGGTGCAGTACATGGTGCGAATCGTACTCGGCCTGAAGGATGAACCCAAGCCCGACCACGCTGCGGACGCGCTTGCGGCTGCGATCTGCCACGCGAACGCGCGTACTGGTGTCGCGCTGGCGAGGGCCGCGCTGTGATAGATTTCGTGACCGGTCGCATAGCCGAAAAGGGCGCAGGTCATGTGGTTCTCGACGTGGGCGGCATTGGTCTGCACATTGCAATGTCCACGGGTTCACTTGCATCACTCCCTGCCGAGGGTGATTCTGTGACGGTCAGGACACACCTCCAGGTTCGCGAAGACGAGCTCTCGCTTTACGGCTTCGAGAGTTCGGACGAGAAGACACTTTTCGAGAAGCTCATAACAGTGAGTGGTATCGGTCCCAGGGTTGCGCTTTCAGCACTGTCGTCGTTCCGCCCTTCAGCATTCGCGGAAGCGGTGGCGCATGAGGATGTTGCACTCTTGAGCTCGATTCCCGGTGTCGGCAAGAAGACCGCCCAGCGGGTCATCATTGAACTCAAGGACAAGCTCGGGGTTCCTGATCTGACAACCGGTGGCGCACGCGCCGGAGCTAGCGTCCATGCCGAGGCCCGCGACGCGCTGCTCAGCATGGGGTTCTCGGCAGCCGAGGTCGCAACGGCTCTCGACAAGTACGATGGCGCTCCTGATGACAGCCAGTCGCTGCTGAGGCATGCGCTTCGCCGTCTCGGGGGAGGTGTGTGATGAGCACTGTATGGGAAGACGACCAGTGGTCATCGCCCGATGCGGAGCGGCTGGTCTCGGCGGAGCATACCGAGGACGACCTTGAGATTGACCGAAACCTGCGCCCGAAGCGACTGCAGGATTATCTGGGTCAGACGCGCGTGAAAGAGAACCTCAGCGTGCTCATCGAGGCCACACGAGCACGCGACGAGCCGCTCGACCACATCTTGCTGTCTGGACCTCCCGGATTAGGCAAGACGACGCTTGCGGGAGTTGTAGCGGCTGAGCTCGACGTTCAGCTGAAGACCACGAGTGGACCTGCGATCGAGAGGGCGGGTGACCTCGCGGCGATTCTCACTAACCTTGAGGAGCGCGACGTCCTCTTCATCGATGAGATCCATCGCCTCAATCGTGCCGTGGAGGAGGTTCTCTATCCCGCGATGGAGGACTTCTCACTGGACATCATCATCGGGAAGGGTCCGGCTGCACGCTCGCTCAGGCTTGATTTGCCGCGCTTCACATTAATCGGTGCTACGACTCGAACAGGGCTGCTCACGGGCCCTCTGCGCGACCGATTCGGCATGGCATTCCGGTTGGACTACTACACCCCACTTGAACTCTCGGACATCGTGCGTCGCTCGGCGAGCATTCTGTCTGTGCCGATAACAGATGACGGCGCCAATGAGATTTCGCGGCGTTCGCGCGGGACCCCACGGCTAGCCAACCGCTTGCTCAAGCGTGTTCGCGACTACGCACAGGTGCGGCATGACGGTCAGATCACCGAGGATATCGCTGCCGAGGCCCTCGCGTTCTTTGAGGTCGACCATGTTGGGCTGGATCGTATGGACATCTCGATCCTGGAGACGCTCACGACAAAGTTTGGTGGGCGTGCGGTTGGCTTGAACACGCTCGCGGCGGCTGTGAGCGAGGAGACTGATACGCTCGAGGATGTGTACGAGCCGTACCTACTTCAACTCGGATTCATCATCCGCACCCCGAAAGGTCGGCAGGCGACTGCGCGTGCGTATCAGCACCTCGGCTTGCGTCCTCCGGCGGGCGAGCCTGGCCAGGAAAGCCTGCTGTAGCGCATGGAGCGCACTCGGCATCCGCGCGCGATAAAGCCGCAGCCTCTCTGGGTGCGCGTTGACCAGAATCGGGTCAGACTCGCTGTATTTGTGGTGTCGTTCGTGGTTGGTTCCGCGTTCTTGCTTTCACTCGCGTTCATCGGCGTACCCGGCGCATTGATCGGCTGGGCGCTGGAGTTCGGCGAAGCAGGCGATCCTTCTGGCTACTGGCTCTGGATTCTCAGGGTATTCCTGGGCACGCTCGCCCTCATGCTTGCGCTTGGCGCGGTCATCGCCGCAGTACAGCTCGCCAACGCCGAGGATTGGGTTCGGGGCAGATTCGGCGGCATCGATCTTGAGTCTGGCGCGGAAGTCGGCCTGTCGCAGGCGCTTGAAGACATGACGCTCGCGTCGGGACTCCCCGCGGCTCCAAGGCTTATCGTCCTCGACTCCGATAGTGTCAATGCGTGTGCCATTGGACTGAGCCGCGCACGCCCGGTCATCGGCGTCACGCGTGGATTGCTCGGTACACTCGATGTGGACGAGCAACGTGCGGTCTTGGCCACACTTGTCGCGCGCATCCGCAGCGGCGATATTCTCATCGGTACTGCGATGGCAGCGCTCATGGGGCCACTGAAGGCTATTCGAGACTCGAGAGGCTCGGCGGGCGGTATCGCTGCAGGGTGCGCGGATGCTGGCTGCTCAAGTCCGGGGTGCGCGGACGAGGGCTGTGGGTGCCTGTTCGACGGCTTCGGCGATGCCGATTCGGCGGGCGGGTGTCTTACGGCCATCGGCCTGGCGGTATTCGCGGCAGTGGTCATCGCGCTCACCTATCTAGCCGTGGTCTCGGCCGCCTGGCTTGTGACGGCCTGGGGCCGTGCTATTCACCGATCGGGACACGAAAAAGCGGATGCAGAGGGAATGTTGTTGCTTAAGGACTCCGCACCCATGCTCTCAGCGTTGCGCAAAGCGATCACGTCGTCGAACGAGATCGCAGACGGTGATGCATCGTATGACGGCATCTTCTACGTCTCGACAAGCGGGAAGCCGACGGTGGAGCGCTCCGAGCGACGGCGTTTTGATCGGTTGCGGGAGGTACTCGGTACAGATGGTCTTTCTAGCGAGCCGGTCTGAGGGTCGTCGCGAGCGTCGCCGGAGGAGCATACTGAGGGGGAGCGAGTGAGGATGTAGCGCGTCGTTGTGCGACCGCCTATTGGCGGTCGGGTCTGAAGGGGTGTCTTATGTTGAACCGGTCGCGTGGCGCACGTCGTTTAGGGAGCGGTCTTGTTTGTGTTGCGTTGATCGCAGGCATGTCAGGATCTGCGCCGGCCGCCGCCAAACCGACCACGTCAGCCTCGATTCCCAGGGCCGACTCGATGAAGGTCTCGTCGGGCTCCGGGGACATTGCTGGCACCAAGCTGGACTCGCGGTTGTCCAACGTGGTGGGCACAGCAAGAGATAAGACCACGAAGGCGAAGTACGTTGATGTTGCCGTTCTGGTGTCCAATGGGATGAAGGCACCCAAGGGGCTTGAGCGGAGCGTGAAGATCAAGCTCCGAGCTGAGAACACAGATGAGTTGTGGGTCGGTCGAGTCAAAGTCGGCAATCTGGTCAAGATGGCCTCGCAAAAGCAGGTCACCCGAGTGTTCGAGAACGGTCGACGCGAGGCGCCACCGATTCCGGAGAAGTCGAAGCCAACCAAGGTCACGCGTCGGACCGCGGCACTCAAGGCGAAGCAGCGGATTGACTCGGCCCGTTCTGCTGGCGTACTCGATGATTTCGCGGCTCAGTTTGATGGATCGACACCCGTGAGCATTCCCGGCATTGATGGGGGTGCCGCCACAGGTTGGTGGGATGTCAGCGCCAGCGGTCACAACTCGGCGGGCGCGTGGGCGCAGGGTTATACAGGCACCGGTGTGCGTGTGGCCGTGGCTGATGACAGTGTTGATTTCGCCCATCCCGACCTCATGGGTACGCAGGCCACCGTGACGGATCCAGCATCTCCGTACTACGGATGGCCGGAGGCGCTGGATCCGTATTCCGTCCTGCTGTATGCGTACGACGGAATCTATGGCACAAGCTTTGTAGCCGACGGCGATTCGTGGTTCACAGATTGTTCGGCAACTGTCACGGCCGGTTCGCCCGTTTTTGATGGCGCCTCGGACTGGGTGTTTCCCGGGAGTAGCGTCTCAGGCGTCTATCACATGGGCTACCTGTGGGATGAGAACCTCGACGCATGGTGGTGGGGTTATCCAGCGGTGCTCGTCTCGGACGAACACACGTCGGGCGTATACGACACGGTGTATGTCGACCTCGATATGGATCATGACTTCACGAATGACAAGCCGTGCACGAAGTCGGACCCGGTCTCGTATCTCGACTATTGGGACAGTGAAGTGGATGCGCCTGGCACGGACGGCTACGCTGACATGTCTGGCGGCATGGTGTATTGGATATCGGACGGCGTCAACCAGCCTCCCGGCTACGACTTCATGATCGGTGAGCCTGTAACACCTCCGGGTGCGGGCATGATGGTCAGCTTCATGGGCGCGCTGAATTACGATGAGAATCACGGCACGCTGTGCGCTTCGAATGTCGTTGGCCGAGGCATCACGGACGGCGCTTCGGATTACTGGGTCGATGGCGGCGTCTACCCGTCGTTCAAGGCTCCGGAAGGAGATGGATCAGGCGTAGTCCAGGGTGCAGCCCCGAATGCCGAGCTGGTCGCGATGTCCGACATCTACTGGAACCACTTCTCATCGACGTTGGTCGCGTACGATTATGCGGCCTTTGGCCTCGACGAGATCGCTGGTACCGCCGACGACATCCAGTGTGTCTCAAACAGCTACGGTGATTCTGAAGATGACGCAGACGAGTGGGACTACCGCTCTCGCTATGTCGCGCTTCTGAACACCGAGTACAACCCCGATGTCTCGTACCTGTTCTCGACCGGCAACGGGGCTCCGGGCTATGGAACGAGCGGTTCGCCGACTCCAGCGACCGGAATCGGCGTTGGGGCGTCCACGCAGATGGGCGCGTGCGGTGGCTGGGACTCTATTTTCGATGCGCAGCAAATCAACGTTGGCGACGTTATCCCTTGGTCTAATCGTGGCCCATCGGCCGCCGGCCATCTCGGCCCGGCAGTCGTTGCGGATGGTGCCTACTCCTCGGGTGCGTTGGCGCTCAACCAAGGCTCGGGCGATGGCTGGAGATCCTGGGCGGTATGGGGCGGCACGAGCCGTTCGTGCCCCGTGGCGACCGGCAACCTTGCGTTGGTGTTCGAGGCGTACAAAGACGCCCACGGTTCGTGGCCCGACTGGAGCGCTGCTCGCGATCTGCTCATGAACGGTGCGACCGACCTCAACTACGACACGTTCACGCAGGGTGCGGGAATGATCAATGCCGCTCGGGCAGTTGCGCTCGCCTCGGACAGCGCTGGCCTGCGGGTATCGCCGGCAGTCTGGTATCCCGGAGACTACCGGGGGACGAAGTATGTCTCGTACGTGAACCTCGTTCATCCTGGCGAGACGCACGCGGGCACTCTTGGCATTACGAACAGTGGAGGCACCGCGGCCAACGTGGCTGTGAGCGATTCGTGGCTGCAATTGGACAGCGTCACCACGATGACCATAACGCTCAATGCCTCCGGTGAATCTGCGTATGACTTCAATCGTCCGGATGCCGTACGCGACATTACCGCGCTCGTTGAGGCAGCAGATGCGGATCTCATGGTCATCAAGGCCCATGAGGCATTTTCGGAATTCGCGCCCACAGGCGCGTTTAGTACCGGAGTGACCAACCACAATGTTCCCCGGCTGCTTGTCTATAACTGGAAAGATCAGGACGGCGACGGAGTGCTCTGGTCAGACGGGAATTCCAACGGATTCGTCAACGCTGGAGAGATCGATGCGGGCGAATACATGCGGTTCACCTACGCGAGCAACTTTGCCGACAGCCAGCAGGTTCGGGTTCAGCGACCCCAGGATCGCCAGATCGACGGTGTCTTCCTCGGCCTGCAGCACAGCAGACGCGCTACAGTGTCGCCCGTCGTGGCGGTTCAGATAAGGGTCGAGTTCTGGTCCCGCTCTGACCAGCCTTGGCTTTCCGAGGGTGTGCAGAACTTCACGCTTCAGGCGGGCGCCACTCAGCAGGTCCCTATCAGTGTCTCTGTCCCGGCCAGCGCACCTGTCGGCGTCTATGAGGGTGAGTATCGCATCGATGACGGCCTGAACATCACGGTCGTTCCCGTGCATATGAACGTCGCCGCGTCGGGCGCGAACTTCGAGTTTGGAGACGACCCGGCTGCGCCGGAGACCCTGATGCCGAACGGGAAGATGTTCGGGTATCAAGATTGGAGCTGGCGTGCCGAGTCCGGCGACTGGCGCTTCTTCACAACCGACGTGCAGGAGGCCCTTCCTGACGGCGCGTACTGGCTTGTCCACACAGACTGGCCAGACACCGGATTACCGACATCGGTTCAGGCAGACAATGACACCCTGGTCTACGGTACCGCAGCTGACGCATTCTCCAAGAACAATCCAGCCGTCTTTGGGCCTAGCGGTCTCTCGTATGTCGGCGGGTCGACTAACACGAACATCTCAGGTGGACTCTGGCTGCCTCAGACAAATACGGGCGGAACATCGGAGTGGGTAGCGGGACCGATCGGCAGCGGACTGAACCAGTTGTTGATTCATAACGTCGTCTGGCCTGGTTCGGTCAGCGAGCTGCCGTTTACAGGCGAGGCCGGTTTGGCTACCGTCGTGCCTTCGCGAATTGCCATCGTTGACACTGCTGACTCCGGCACCGCGACGATCGACTTCTCGACGTCGCTTGCACTCACCGGTGCGCATGCACGCGCCTATGGTCTGTCGCGTCGGTTCGAAGGATCGTTCCCCGTCATTCAGGGTGCGTCGTGGTGGCACAATATTGCGCTTACCGACGCCGCGTACCTTGAGGTGTCTACGTCTGGGACTTCGTCGGATATCGATTTGTATGTCTATGACGGAGGCGGTCGGCTGGTCGGTGCTTCTGAATCGGGATCCGGCGATGAATACGTCAGGGTCGACTCGCCAACCGACGGTACATTTACGGTCGAGGTCTATGGGTACAGCGTTGTGGGCGGCACGGATGACTTCGACGTTGAAATCAGTGCACCGATGGGCAACGAGCTTAGTCTCTCGGGTGTGCCGGCAGGCTCCATTTCCGCTGGAGGTGGGTTCGCGCTCGACGTCGACTGGACGAAGGCCAGGTCAGGCACGCTGGCTGATCGCAACGGAACCTTTGAAGGTCTCGTGGTTCTGGGGCCGACCGAGGCTCCCTCGGCGATTCAGGTGCCGGTGACATTGCGTTATCCGTTTGAGGTGGAGTACGCGACGCCGACCGGGTCCGATACCGTGGATACGGCGAACCCGCCGATCTCGATCAGGTTCTCCAAGAGCCTGGATGCCGCTTCGCTCACTTCGCAGTCGCTCTACGTGACTGATGGATCGGACCGTCTTGGTGCCGCCCTCGAGTACGACGCAGCCACGGCGACGGTCGAGCTGTCTCTCGATGAGCCACTTGCGTCCGGCACGGAATATACGGTGTTCGTTGATGACTTGGCTTCTCTCGACGGGGACGCGCTCACCACCTCGTGGACGTTCTCGACGATCGATGCATTGCAGCGATTGGCTGGCAGCGATCGCTATCAGACAGCCGCGCAGATCAGTAGACAGAACTGGGACACCTCGGATGTTGTGCTCCTTGCGACAGGCGTGCAGTTCCCGGATGCGCTCTCGGCATCGGGACTCGCCGGTAGTTATGACGCCCCTGTTCTGTTAACCAGGCCGGACGTACTCCTCAATTCAGTTCGAGACGAAATCGTGCGCCTCGGGGCCACCCGCGTAATCGTAGTCGGAGGAACCTCCGCCGTCTCGTCTGGAGTCATGACCGCGGTTGGGGGCCTACCCGGCGTGGCCGTCAGCCGGATTGCTGGAAAGGACCGCTACGAGACTGCAGCCAAGATCGCAGCTGAGATCGCTGCGCGAGAGGGAGGCGCTCCGATTGCGTATGTTGCGAGAGGTGATAACTTCCCTGATGCACTGGCGTGTTCGCCTTACGCATTCGCCAACAAGATGCCGGTGCTTCTGACCAGGCCGACCAGTCTGCCGGGCTACACCAAGAACGCTATCACGAGTCTGGGCGTCAAGACCGTGCTTATCCCCGGTGCCACGTCCGCGATTTCTGGATATGTCTCAAGTGCGATCGACGCGTTGCCGGACGTGAGCGTTGCCCGGTTTGCTGGTGCGAATCGCTACGAGACCGCCGGTTTGGTCGCCGAGGATGCGGTCACTCGCGGGTGGGCCGCATGGGAGCGCGTTGGCATTGCGACCGGCCGCAACTTCCCGGATGCGGTTGCCGGAGGTCCGGCGTGCGGACGGCAGGGCAGCGTGTTGCTCATGACTGACGCTGCCGTGCTGAGTCCGGCCACTCGTGCTAAGTTCGTGCAACACGCGAGCTCGATTGTGCGAGTGGACATCTTCGGCGGGACAACAGTTGTGTCATCGGGTGTCGCTTCCAGCATCGGTGCTCTGATCTGGTAGCGGCGAGGGAAGGACGTTGATGTTCACTGTAGAAACGGTGCTTGGAATGGTACTGGGCCTGCTCGTCATCGGCATCGGTACGTTCCTCGGCGTACGTTCAACGATGCGCCGCCGAGAAGAGGAGTAGCGTCCGTTCTACTCAAAGCTGGAATGCAGAAAGCCCCGCGGTTGCGGGGCTTTCTCTTGTCACTCGTAGATACAATCAGATGATGGCTTCGGCTGCCCAGAGTCCGTGAAGGTTGCAGTGCTCGACTGCTCTGACGACTGTTCCAGGCTCGAGGCTGACCGCGACCGACACGATGGGAGCTGTGAGAACAGGTGACAGATCGAAGCGTGCGATTGATGCTTCGCCCGCGTAGAGTTCGATCCAGGCGATGAAGTGATCGGGCTGGTTTGGGTGTGGGACATCCCAGCCGACCGTAACCGTCACAACAGTGACGTCACCGGAAGAGCTGAGCTCGATGTGCGGGGTGTGCTTCTTCTCAAAGTCGCCGGCGGACTCCAGGTCTGCCATGAAGTTCACGGGGCCAAGCATTGGGGATTCGGGCATGTTCGTCCTCCTCGGAAGGCGTGATTGAGTCAATTTCGTGGGTCATGCACGATGTTACATACCCGATTACGCTCACCTGCGACGCTCGCGAGGGTACAATCCATGACGACTTCACTTGAGGAGGAGCGTATGTCGGCTTTGAGCCCGTGGCTTGCGGATCGTGCGGATGCGGTCTTGGTTGTTGTTGACGTGCAGGAACGACTTGCGTCGGCAATGCCGCATCGGGACCAGGTGGTCGCAAGGATAGTCGCACTGGTGAAGGCCGCGAGGATTCTCGGCATGCCGATTCTCGTGACGCGTCAGAACCCGGCGGGTCTAGGCGATACGCTTCCAGAAGTCGCTGAAGCCATGGGGGAGCATTCACCGATCGACAAGATGGAGTTCTGCTGCCGCGAGGACTCCAGCTTCTCTGACGAGCTCGCTGCCACGTGGCGGGGTCAGGTGGTGCTCGCGGGCATGGAGACGCATATCTGCATCACGCAGACTGCGCTTGCGCTTGTCGAGGATGGCTACCGTGTTCATGTCGTGGCGGACGCATGCTGCTCGCGCCGCGACAGTGACGCCGGGATTGCCTTTGACCGGTTGCGCTTTGCGGGCGTGGCCGTTACCTCCACCGAGGCGCTGCTCTATGAAGCCCTCGGCGTTGCCGGAACCGATGAGTTCCGGGCGGTCCTCGGCCTCGTCAAAGCACTGGACGCGGCAACCTAGCAGCCTCGCTCTCACGTACATCTCTCGCTGCGCGCTAGGCGCGGTTCTTCGATTGGAGTGACGCATGCTTTCAGACATCGAGATCGCACAACGTGCGACGCCGCGTCCTATTAGCGACGTAGCCGCCGGGTTGGGACTCATGCCCGACGAGATCGAACTCTTCGGCTCCACGAAGGCCAAGGTGGAACTTTCGGCGATTAAAGCGCGCGCTGGTCGACTGTCCGGGAAGTACGTGGTTGTTTCGGCGATCACGCCCACACCGCTCGGCGAGGGTAAGACGCTCACTACGGTCGGCCTCGGACAGGCGTTCGCTCATATCGGTCACACCGCGATCACAACCATCCGTCAGCCGTCCCTCGGGCCGGTCTTCGGCATCAAGGGTGGCGCGGCGGGCGGCGGCTACTCGCAGGTGCTACCGATGGAGGACTTCAACCTTCACCTGACCGGTGATGCCCACGCGATCTCTGCGGCGCACAATCTCTGTGCCGCATTCCTCGACAACCACCTGCACCACGGCAACACGCTTGGCATAGACACCCATTCGGTTACATGGCGTCATGTCGTTGACGTGTCCGACAGAGCGCTGCGCGGGATAGTTGTCGGACTTGGCGGCCGCGCGAACGGCATGCCGAGAGAGAGCGGTTTCGACATCGTTGCGGCAAGCGAGCTGATGGCGATTCTCGCCCTCGCGGAGGACCTCCATGACCTTAGGGCCCGCATTGGACGTATCGTCGTCGCCACGACTCGCGACGGGCGCCCGGTCACGACCGAGGACCTGCAGGTTGCCGGCGCGATGACCGTTCTCATGCGCGATGCAATCAAGCCCAATCTCCTTCAGAACCTTGAGGGCGGCCCGGTTCTCGTGCACGCGGGGCCGTTCGCGAACATCGCGCACGGCAATAGCTCCGTTATTGCGGATAGACTCGGCCTGAAACTTGCCGACTACGTCATTACCGAGGCTGGGTTCGGAGCGGACATGGGCTTCGAGAAGTTCGCGAACGTGAAATGTCGCACATCCGGGCTTGAGCCGGATTGCGCGGTGCTCGTGTGTACGGTGCGTGCGCTCAAGATGCACTCCGGACGCTTCTCAATCAAGCCCGGGCGTCCGCTTGATCCTGCGTTGGCCGAGGAGGACCTGGACGTGCTTCGTGAGGGTTCCTGCAACCTGGTGAAGCAGATAGCCAACGTGCGTGCTTTCGGGGTGCCGGTAGTCGTCGCGATCAATCATTTCCCGACCGACACACCGGCCGAGCATGAACTCATCAGAGATATCGCACTCGAGTCCGGCGCGGTTGCGGCGCTCAGTCACACGATGCACAGTGACGGAGGCGCGGGTGGCGTCGATCTTGCCTCGGCGATTGTGAGCGCGTGTGAGCGTGAGCACGACTTCACGTTCACGTACGAGACGACCGACCCGATCTCGGCGAAGATCGAGGCCATCGCTGCGAAGGTGTATGGCGCTGATGGCGTGGATTTCGCGCCCGCCGCGGTGCGTGCGATGCAGGTGCTGACCGGCATGGGCTTCGATCGGATTCCTGTCTGCATGGCAAAGACGCCACTGTCCCTTTCGCATGACCCTGCGCTTACCGGGTGCCCAAGCGGGTGGCGACTGCCCGTGCGCGACGTACGTCTCGCGGCTGGCGCCGGCTTCCTGTACGCTTTGTGCGGCGACATTCTCACAATGCCCGGTCTGCCGAGCAGACCTGCGGGAGAGAAGATCGACATCGATTCCGACGGCAACGTAGTGGGGTTGTTCTGATATGGCTGAAATCATCATCGACGGCAAGGCAGTAGCATCGCGCGTGCGTTCAGAGGTGGCCGAGGAGGTCGCGGTTCTTCGCGGCCGGGGCATCGAGCCTGGACTGGCGGTCATCCTCGTTGGCGAGGATCCAGCATCGCAGTCGTATGTGGGGATGAAGGAGCGCGACTGCGAAGAGGTGGGAATCCGTTCTTTCGACACCCGGCTTCCTGCTGATACATCGCAGGCTGATCTCGAGGCAATCATCGACGGCTTCAATGCCGATCCCGCTGTCCACGGCATTCTCTTGCAGCTGCCGCTCCCCGCGAACCTCGATGCCGAGTCGGCTATCGCGCGGATTCAACCAGACAAGGACGTAGACGGCTTTCATCCGGTCAGCATCGGGCGGCTTGTTCGTGGACTTCCCGCGGCGCATGCCTGTACTCCGGAGGGTGTCATGGAGCTGCTCCGGGCATACGACATCAACCCATCAGGCAAGCGGGCCGTCGTGATTGGACGTTCAGTTCTCGTCGGCAAGCCGATGGCGCTGTTGCTGATAGAGGCGAATGCGACGGTCACAGTTTGCCACTCGCGTACGCAGGATCTGCCTGGCGTGTGTCGTGAAGCTGATATTCTCGTTGCCGCGATCGGACGTCCGCACATGATCGATGCTAGCTACATCAAGCCCGGCGCGGTCGTCATCGACGTCGGCATCAATCGTGTGGGCGACAAGCTCGTCGGCGACGTGGCGTACGCGGAAGTCGAGCCGCTCGCCTCGGCAATCACCCCGGTTCCCGGCGGTGTCGGTCCGATGACTCGTGCGGTTTTGTTGAAGAATACGGTTGCTGCCGCTGAGAGCGCCGGTCTGTAAGTTACAATACGGCTTCGACATGTTTCCGAACCCCGGCAGGTGAATCGTATGTCCCGGTTCCGCATGCGCGCCGTTTCATCGGTGCTGCTTCTCTTGATGATGATCCTGTGTGTGCCAGCACTGGCGTACGCGGGCGTAAGTGAATACCAGGTGCAGTTCGCTCCAGTCGGACTCAATGGCCGGATGGATCTGATTGTCAACGTTGTTCTGTCACCTGATACCGAGCTCCCGGCTAAGGTCCGCGTACCGCTGCCGGCAGGTGCCACCGTGGTGTGGGCAGGCGAGATTCTTGGCGGCATCCCGGATGACGACCCCCAGCGTGAGGTTACGCTCACAAAGTCTGGCGACGGGCAGTATGCGGAGTTCACGCTGGAGCAGGTGCGTATCGCGCAAGTGGAGGCAGAACTACCTCAGTCCGTAGCCTCCGGGGACAAGGTCAACGCGAATCTCACCTGGCTGAACACGACCGACGCCGGTACGTACACGTTCTCGGTAAGGCTTGAGCCGAAGATCGCTGATATCAAGATCACTCCAGCGCCTGAAGGACTTCCGCAGACCAACGCCGATGGTGAGTCGCTGTACACGCTTACCCCATTGCGGCTTGAGAAGGATGGCACCTTCGACATTGAGGTCGCGTACAGCAGGGGTGGGGCAGCGACGGGCTCTGGCGGCGCGCTGTCGCCGATCCTGATCATCGCTGTTGGACTCCTTGTGGTTGCCGTAGCAGCTCTTATCGTCGTGGTTGTTCGCCAGAATCAATCAGCATCGGTTGAGTCCTCGGCCAAGATTCCGACGCCCGTGTCGGGCGGGGGCAGGCGGTCCTCGGTGGATGCAGCGGCTAAGGATGTCGAGCCGGAGAATGATGACGAGGCGTTTACCTGGGAGTAGGCGCATATCGTGCCTGTTCTGCGCGGTTGTGCTGAATACTTGCGCTACCTGACGTTGTGATAATATTGGCATCGGTCGGGGGCACAAGCCCCAGATAGGCTGCGAAACGGTTTGTCGGTACGAAAGGCGCCATCGATCCACCCCGTCATTGACGTGTGGCAAGAGACGCAAAAAGCACGACAAGCACGTCGCACGAGTGTGAGCCCGCGATAAGTACGCGGGGGGGAAGGACGGATCGGCATGGCACAGGGTACCGTCAAGTGGTTCAATCCGGACAAGGGCTATGGCTTCGTATCGCGCGAGGATGGCGACGATTTGTTCGTCCACTTCTCCGAGATCCAGGGCGATGGCTTCAAGACCCTCGATGAGGGCCAGGCTGTCGAGTTCGACGTGACCACTGGTCAGAACGGCAAGCTGCAGGCGAGCAACGTCCGCAAGATCTAGTCTTCGCGGAACAAATAGCACGCAACGGAAGGGCGACTTCAGGGTCGCCCTTCCGCGTTACCCGGACAGTGCGGAGGCACGCTTGCTCTATACGTTTATAGTCTCGTTCGTCCTCATCATGGTGGGTGAGCTTGCCGACAAGTCGCAGCTCCTCGCGCTGGTGCTTGCCACGCGCTACAAAGCCTCCCATGTGCTCCTCGGCATCTTCATGGCCACGTTCACGGTGCACTTCGTCTCGGCGGGCTTTGGGATGCTCGCCGGGGGACTCATTCCTGAAGGTGTGCTGCCCTGGGTGAGTGGACTGCTCTTCCTGTTCTTCGGCGCCTGGACACTCCGGGGCGACAAGGTCGATGACGAAGACGCGGCAGTAGGCCGAGGCGCACGCTTCGGACCGATTCTCGCGGTGGCTGTCGCGTTCTTCTTCGCCGAGCTTGGCGACAAGACCCAGATAATGACGATCACCATCGCAGCCGATCCCGGTGGGGCGCTGCTTCATATCCTCAAGGGTTCCGGCGCTGCGGTGCAGGAGATGCTCTCGGCGCTCGGTATCGGCAACGGTACCGGACTCTCGCAGTCGGCCCGATTCTGGGGTGTGACACTTGGGTCTACTTTCGGCATGGTGCTCGCGGACGCTGTCGCCATCGGCGTGGGGGCTCTTCTCGGCAAGCGGCTGCCCGAACGGCTCCTGACGCGCATCTCCGGATTCGCCTTCATAGCTTTTGGCGTATTCACCATCGCCGCGCCCTACCTCGTGCGCTAAGGGGTAGAATCGCGATGTCCCCGGAGGTGTGACGTGAGAGTCCTGCTGCATGCATGCTGTGGTCCGTGCCTGCTCGAGCCGTTTGACGCGCTCGTGGCCGAGCATGACGTGACCGTGCTTTATGCCAACCCGAACATCCATCCTGCCGAGGAGTACCGCCACCGCCGCGACACGCTCCTCGAGTACACGTCTGCCAGCGGCATCGACGTCATCGAGGAGCCGTACGACCCGGTTGTGTGGATGCAAGCGGTCGCAGGTCTGGAGCGCACACCTGCCGAGCGGTGCCGAGCGTGTTTCGGGCTGAGGCTCGGCATTGCGGCGAAGACTGCAGCATCACTCGGCTTCGAGGCGATCGCAACGACGCTGACGGTGAGTCCATATCAGGATCAAGCTGCGGTTGCGGAGGCGGGGGAGGCAGCGGCTGCGGAGGCGGGCATCGCCTACCTGGATCAAGACTTTCGCGAGAGGTACCCGGAGGCGACACGGCGCTCACGCGATCTCGGGATGTACCGGCAGAACTACTGCGGGTGCATGCTCTCTGACATCGAAGCACAGAGTGAGCGTGAAGCGCGGCGACAAGAGCGACGAGCCCGTCGCGAGGATCGCTCAGGCAGCTAGCGGCGGGCCGGGCCCTGATCGGGGTCGCGCCGCATGATTCCTGGCAGGTTGCGCGCGTATCGCAGGTTGCGCGCCAGCCAGAAGCTCCCGACGTCGGCCTTCGTTGTGCGCTCTTCGATGGCACGTCGCAAGTCAGCGGCTGTGCTCCCCGGGAAGACCGTGCGGCTCGCGCCGATCGCCGACAGGATGTGTGCGTCGCTGCCTCCCGTCACGGCGAAGCGGTGCCCGTGATCTCGCATGTACCTGCGCGCCAGCCAGTTCGCATGAAAGATGAGCGGGGTGGAGTTCGAGATCTCGAACGCGTCGAAGTTCACGCAGTCGTACACGTTGGCATCGCCCCGGCACAGGCCATGTTTGGCCCACCAGCGCGGAGCGAAAGGATGCGCGACGACCGCGATTCCTCCTTGGGCATGGATTGCGTCCACAGTCTGTTGCGCTGTGCCGCCGGGCTCGATGCGCTCGCTCGCCCATAGACCGATGATGTGACCGCTGACCGTGTCGACCTCTTGGCCGACGATGACCTCAAGCGGCAGGTCCTTCGCGAGCTCGGCTGCCTCGAGCGCCCCCTCGACCGCGTTGTGGTCGGTGATAGCGATTACCGAGAGATCTGTGTTCTCGGAAACCCACTCAATAACGGCCGCCGGTGAGGCGAGACCGTCTGAGATTGAAGTGTGAATGTGTATGTCGGCGGCAGACCACGTTTCGAGCATGACGCGATGGTACCTGATGCTGGCCATAGAGGTACACTATTACCGAGTGATTCATCGACGCGAGAAGAGGACTCATACGTGCGCACAGACGACTTCGACTACGAATTGCCGACCGGTCTTATCGCCCAGCACCCCGCTGAACCCCGGGATTCATGTCGTCTTCTCACCCTTGAGCGCACGAGCGGCATGGTCGAGCACCGTACATTCAAAGACCTTCCCGAGTATCTTAGGGCGGGCGATCTGCTTGTCGTGAATGAGACGCGTGTGCTTCCGGCGCGTTTGATCGGTGCGAAGGACGAGACCGGCGGGGCAGCCGAGATACTCTTGCTGCGCCCGCGCTACGAAGACACCTGGGAGTGCCTGGTCAAGCCCGGCAGGCGTCTCAAGCCGGGTGCGCGCGTCGTGTTCGGCGACGGAATGCTCACGGGGCTCGTGGTCGACATACTGGAGGAGTCGGGTGGTCGACTCGTACGCTTCACGGCGAAGCAGGGCAGCTTTATGGATGCCGTCCACACCCTGGGCGAAGTGCCGCTTCCACCGTACATCACGTCTCGGCTAGATGACCCGGAGCTCTACCAGACCGTCTACTCGGCCGAGGAACACAGCGTTGCTGCGCCGACTGCCGGGTTGCACTTCACGCAAGAGATGCTCGACACCATCCAGCATGCTGGCGTGCATATCGCCAGGGTTGAGCTCGACGTTGGTCTGGACACGTTCCGGCCCGTCTCGGAGGATGACCCGGAAAACCATCACATTCACACCGAACACTATCGCGTGCCGTCGTACACTGCGGACGTGGTGAACTCCACCCGCGAGCGGGGCGGACGCGTCATTGCTGTGGGAACCACATCGGTTCGGGCTCTGGAAAGTGCGTTCAACGAGCGCACCGGCCTCGTGGAGGCTGCCGAGGGGCTCACCGACCTGTTCATCTTGCCCGGCTTCAGCTTCGGTGCTGTTGATGGTTTGATCACGAACTTCCACGTGCCGCGCTCGACGCTGCTCATGATGGTGAGCGCGTTTGCTGGCCGGGACCAGATCATGAATGCGTACCACACCGCCCTTGCCGAGAAGTACCGCTTCTTGAGCTTCGGCGATGCGATGCTGATTCTCTAGCGGCTACTCGGGTCGCCACCACGTCCAGTTCGGATTGCCCACGGCCGGATCGTCTGGCGCCGTTCCCGGCGCCACAGCGAAGCCTGTCGAGGCTTCCCCGCCGGCCGGCACGTAGACGAGAACCCTGGCGTCGTCCTTCCCGAAGAAGGAGAACGTGGGGGAGCCATCCGGCGAACTCGGTGTCTGGAATCTCGCGGGCAGCGTTGGCCACTGCCCGTATGCGGTGAGTAGCGATCCGCTCTCCAGTACGAATGTGGCGCCGCCAAAGCTGCGCGTGACCGCAGAGAAGCCGAGGTACGTCCCGTCAGCCTGCTGAAGAATTGCAGTGAGAGGTGCGTTGTCAACGCGATACGACTGTAGCGTCATGGGGTCGCCTCCCGTGTCGAGCGCAGTGAGAACCGGCGTCGCCGTTATGAGCGAGGCTGGGGCAACTGTGCGCGGCCCGGTCGGAGCGTAGACGAGGCCGTCGATGACGATGTAGGGAGGAGCCGCTCGTTGGCTGAGCTCAGCTGACCCCTGGGTGCTATCGGCCGCGCTTGGCGCTGTTGCGACTGGTGAGTCCTTGAGCGCTTCGGACTCGGTGTCGTTGCGCGAGAGCGTCTCAGTCGCGGCTTGTTGACCGAGTAGTCCTCCGAGCCCGATGCCGGTAGCGACAAGCGCAACGAGCAGCACGGCCGCAGCCGCTGCGAACGCCGTGAGACGCGGGGCCCACCAGGTCGGCAGGAAGCGCGTGGTCTTCTCGGCGTGAGTGATACTCCCGGCCTCTATCGACTCCTCAACGGACGCCACACTTTCACGGAGTAGAATCGCCTCTTTGGCACCCAGGCAGATGAGGCGATCGATGAGGTCGGTCGAGGCCTTTGGGGTCGGAAGCCCAGCGAGGCGCGTAGTCATGCGCAGGAATTGCGCGCATTCCCGGCAGTCGGCACAGTGCGCGCTGGCCTCTGCGAGTTCGGCTTCATCTACGCCGCCCTCAATTGACTCCGAGAGCAGCTGTTGTGCCTTCAGACACTCCATCACGCACCTCCTTCCGCTGGTTCAAGTATGTGTGCAAGCGTTCTCCTGGCGCGAAAGACGCGAGACTTCACAGTGCCGACGGGAACCTCGAATGTCTCCGCTGCCTCCTGATAGCTCATGCCGTACAGTGTTACCGCACCGAGGGCGTCGCGTTCTTCGGGAGGAAGCGCGCGAATCGCGGCTTCAACCACGTTCGTCATCACGACATCGTCAGAGAAATCTCGAGTTGTCGGCGCTTCGATCTGTGCGAGGTCGGTTGGCACCGGATGCTTCTTGCCGGCGCGCGCGATGTCTAGACAGACATTGCGCGTCACGCGGAAGAGCCATGTGGAGAAGGCCGATCTGCCGTCGAATGTGGCCAGCGATCGGAACATCTTGATGAAAACCTCCTGCGTCGCGTCTTCCGCCGAGGCCTGGTCACCGAAAAAGCGGAACGCATGCCCGTATACTGCGTCAGCGTGGGTGCGTACGAGCGTCTCGAATGCCCGGTCATCTCCCGAGAGGGCTGCGCGGACGAGTTCCTGGTCCGAAAGCGCGATAGCACTCACCATCTGCCCCTTAAGACGCCGCGGACACCGTCGAGGTTCGCTGAAGAGCATACCCTTCCCTGGCACCTGTTAGAATCGGCGACATGAAACTTCATGATTTCGACCTCATAGCAACAGACCCGTCGACCTCAGCACGTAGCGGTGTCTTCCATACGGCACATGGCCCGATTCGAACACCGGTGTTCATGCCGGTAGGAACGCGAGCGACCGTCAAAGGCGTGCTGCCGGGTCAGCTGCGCGACATCGGCGCTCAAGTCGTGCTTGCCAACACGTATCACCTGTTCCTGCGGCCCGGCAGTGACCTTGTTGCCGAGGCGGGTGGGTTGCACGCGTTCATGAACTGGGACCGTGCGATCTTGACCGACTCCGGTGGCTTTCAGATATTCTCGCTTGCCGACACGCTCAAACTCGATGACGACGGCGTCACGTTCCGCAGCATCATCGATGGCGCGTGGCACCGCTGGACTCCTGAGGACAACATGCGCGTCCAGGAAGACCTTGGCGCCGACATCATCATGCAACTCGACCAGTGTCCGCCGTATCCCGCCGAGGAGAGCGCCGTCGCGGTGGCAGTGCGTCGCTCGGCTGATTGGGCGAAGCGGTGCAAGGACGCTCACGTGCGCGAGTCGCAGGCGCTCTTCGGCATCGTGCAGGGTGGCGTATTCACGAACCTGCGCTCCGAGAGTATCGAGCGTCTTGGTGAGATCGACTTCCCTGGCTACGGCATCGGCGGGTATTCAGTGGGTGAGCCGCATGAGCTGATGTTGGAGTCGCTCGTACCGGTGTGTGAGCAGCTGCCTGCCAACAAACCCCGATACCTGATGGGTGTCGGCAACCCGACGACGCTCGTGCAGGCGATCGGACTAGGTGTGGATATGTTCGACTGTGTGTTGCCCACCCGCACTGCGCGTCTCGGCACGGCGTTTTCTTCCGAGGGACGCCTGAACATGCGCAACGCGAAGTTCGCTCGCGATCTTTCGCCGCTTGATCCTGCATGTTCGTGTCCAACATGCACCGAGTACACGCGCGCCTACATCAGGCATCTCGTGAAGTCGAAAGAGATGCTTGGCGCGATGCTGCTCTCGGCTCATAACCTGCACTTCCTCATAGACCTCACCACGCGCGCTCGGCGTGCGATCGAGGCCGGAGCGTACGCGGAGTTCATGCGGGACTGGATGAACAGCCCCGGTGCCGACGACTTTTAGAGGCCTGCACATGTGCCTCGATTTGATGGATTCCGTCTGGCATGTGTGGTGCTATGATTAGTGGCCGTGTATGCTCCCGGTCGCTCTGTGATCGGACAAAAGCGCAGTGGAGGTTTTCATGGATGGCTCTCAGGGTTCGATCATTTCGTTTGTGGTGCTCATTGCCGCGTTCTACTTGCTTATCATCCGCCCGCAGATGAAGCGCCAGAAGGACCAGAAGACTCTGATGGCCTCGCTTGCAGTGGACGATCGAGTGATTACCATCGGAGGAATCTACGGCACGATACGCATCCTCGATGACGAGACAGTACAGCTTGAGGTTGCCGAGGGAGTGACCATCACGATGGCCCGCTCGGCTGTGGCACGTAAGATCGAAGAGTAGATCTCGTACGGAACCAACGACCGGAAGGCAGGACGAGACACAGACATGGATCCGAAGACACGTAATGTCGTGGCACTGGCCACGATCATCGCCTTGGTGGCGGTGTCGTGGTGGCTCTTCTGGCCGCTCAATACGAAAGTCACCCAGGGACTCGATATCAAAGGTGGCGTTCAGGTTATCCTGACGGCAAAACCGATCGGAAACAACACGCTTGATGAATCAGCCATGAGCCGCACAGAGGCGATTCTGACCGAGCGGGTCAATGGCCTTGGAGTGAGCGAAGCCAGCGTTCAGCGCCAGGGGAACGACTCCATGCTGGTGCAGTTGCCGGGCATCAAGAACTCCGAGGACGCGCTTGCGGCTCTCGGATCTACCGGTCGCCTTGATTTCGTCGACCTTCGCAGTATCGCCACGAGTGAGAATCTCGCGTATGGCGTGAAGGTCCCTGTGGCCAGCTACGACGCCTCGTCTGTGGTTGTTGCCGGTTCAAGCGTGAAGAGCGCCGGCGCCAGCATCGATGCCCAGAATCAGCCTGCGGTCTCTGTTGAGTTCGACAAGACTGGCACGGACGCGTGGGGCGCGTACACCACTGCAAACGTTGGCCAGTACGTCGTGATTCTACTCGACAACGTCGTGCAGTCGGTCGCGCAGATTCGTGAACCCATCATCGACGGCTCGACGCAGATTTCCGGCAGCTTCGATGCCGCAGAGGCGAAGCGTCTCTCGGCGGTTCTTCAGGCCGGTGCGCTGCCGGTTGAACTTGAGCCATCGTCCACACAGATCGTCGGCCCGACCCTCGGTGGCGAGTCCCTCAGGCAGGGCCTGCTGGCCGGCCTCATCGGGCTCGGGCTTGTGATCGTCTTCATGATCGTCTACTACCGGGGGCTCGGCATTCTGTCGCTGCTCTCGCTTGGTACGTACCTTTCGCTCCTCTTCGGCGTGGTCGCGCTGCTCTCACGCATGGGTGCTTTCGCGCTCACGCTGCCGGGCATCGCCGGTCTTGTTCTTACGGTCGGCCTTGCGGCTGACTCATCGATTCTCATCTTCGAGCGTTTCAAAGAAGAGGTTCGTATGGGCAAGACGTACCGCACCGCTGCGAAGTCGGGTACCCGCCACGCAATCGGTACGAGCCTCGATGCCGACCTCGTGACATTCGTGAGCGCGATCGTGCTGTTCATCGTCGCAATCGGCCCGGTCAAGGGATTCGCACTCACCCTCATGCTCGGTATCGCGTGTGACCTCACCGTGGCGATTCTGTTCACTCGGACGGCCGTCATCCTGCTTGCCGAGAATGTAATTCCCAAGGCGCCCTGGCTCTTCGGCCTGAAGGGCGGCGATATCAATGCGTAGAACCGTTATCGACTTCATGGGTAAGCGCAAGATATTCTTTGCGATCTCGGCGGTCGTCCTACTCATAGGAATCGGCTCGCTGCTCACCAAGGGACTTGTGTTCGGTATTGAGTTCCAGGGTGGTACCGTCATGACATTCCAGACCTCGGGCAACACCACAGCAGAGGACATCCGCGGGGCGCTCGATACGGCCGGTGTTTCGGACGCACGTAACGCGACCATCCAGCCGACTGAGAACAACATGTTCCTCGTCCGGACTTCCGAGGGTGACTCGGAGAAGTCTACTGCTGCGTTCCGCGCGGTCGTGCAGGAACTCGCGCTTCCTGAGCAAGACGTCACGGTCACGACGATCGGACCGGGCTGGGGCGCCAGCGTCACCAATTCGGCGCTCCTCGCGCTGGCGATTTCGATTCTTGCGATCCTGATCTACATCTCACTGCGATTCGAGTACAAGATGTCGTTGACCGCGGTGCTCGCGCTTGTTCACGACACGATCATCGTACTCGGCGTGTACTCCCTGTCGGGACGCGAGGTGACGCCGAACACCATGGCGGCACTGCTGACGATCCTTGGATACTCGCTGTATGACACGATCGTCGTGTTCCATCGTATTCGCGAGAACTCGCGCAATCTGCAGAAGCAGACGTTCATGCAGATGGCGAACGAGTCGATCAACCAGGTGCTCATGCGCTGGGTGAACACGAGCCTGACGTCCGTCATTCCGGTCGCATGCCTGTTCTTCTTCGGCGGCGAGACGCTGAAGGACTTCGCATTCGCGCTCATGATCGGCATGCTCTCAGGCGCGTACTCATCGGTAGGCGTGGCGAGCCCGGTCTATGCGATGTGGAAAGAGCGTGAGCCGAAGTTCCAGGCGCTCAAGAAGAAGTACGCGAAGATCACAGTGAAGGCGTCGTAGCACTGCAGCTGTGACATGTATTCAAGCCGGGACCGATGCGCAGCAAGCGTGTCGGTCCCGTTGTATAGAATGGTGCTATGACAAACTCAACGAGAACCGAATGGGCGATAGCCAAGCCCGATGCAATGGTTGTACATGCGCTTGCGGTAGGGCTCGGGCTCTCGACCGTGACTGCAAGGATACTTGCCGCTCGAGGCATAGCGACCGTTGAGCAGGCTCGTGAGTTCCTCGCGCCGTCTCTCGAGCGTGATTGGCCTGCGACTTCGGATATACCCGGCATGCAAGAAGCGGCCGAGCGGGTGGCGCGTGCGGTCCGCGAGGCCGAGCGCATCGTGGTCTTCGGCGACTTTGACCTGGACGGTATCTCCTCGGCGGCACTTGCGCTGCTCGGACTCCGCGAGATGGGGGCGGTCGTTGAGGCGACGGTTCCGCATCGCTTTCGCGAAGGGTATGGGCTGACACCGCCGGCAATCGAGCGGCTGCTCGGGATGGCCCCACAGCTGGTCGTCACTGTCGATACCGGTGTGTCTGCCGCTGCTGAGGTTGCGCAGCTTCGCGAGCATGGCGTCGATGTGGTCATCACCGATCATCATGAACCGGGCGATCTGGTGCCCGAGGGAGTCCCCGTTGCCAATCCCAAACTTGCAGGGGAGGGTGCGCTTGAGCTCGCTGGAGCGGGAGTAGCGCTTGCGCTTGTTCGCGCTGTCGGAGAACTACTCGGCAGGAGCGACGTCTGGCTGCAGCTCGCGGACCTCGCGACGCTCGGCACGGTCGCCGACATCGTTCCGCTCACTGGCGCGAACCGGGCGCTCGTAACGGAGGGTCTCGCTCAGATGCGACGCTCGGCTCGCACGGGCATAGCCGCGCTCGCGACTGTCGCAACCGTTGACACGCAGACGATGAGTGCCGAGCGAATCGCCTTCGGTCTGGCGCCTCGCCTGAACGCAGCCGGCAGGATGGCGGACCCGGCGCTCGCGCTTGAATTGCTCGTTGCAGAGGATCCCGGCCGCGCAAGCGAACTGGCGTTATCGCTTGACGAGCATAATCGACTCCGGCAGTCCGCCGAAGCGGATCTTATGGACCTTGCGCTTGCCGAGGCAGAACGCGTGCATCGCGAGGGCGCGCGTGTGCTCGTACTTGCCGGGGAGGGCTGGCATGAAGGTGTGAGAGGTATCGTCGCCTCGCGTGTTGTCTCCCGCTACGGGATTCCCGCGCTGCTGTTCTGCGTCGAGGATGGTCAGGCGCAGGGTTCTGGTCGCTCAGTACCCGGAGTCGATCTCTTTGCGGCTGTTTCCTCGGCGTCCGAGATGCTGATCAGGTTCGGGGGGCACGCCGCTGCCGTCGGTGTCACGCTGCCTGCGGATCGTCTGGGAGAATTCACCTCGGCGCTTCAGGCATGGATGTCATCTGTGCCTGAAGACGCCTTCGTGCAGGCCGTTCGTGTTGACGCGGAAGTAACGCTCGACAGCCTCAATAGGGAACTTGCGGCCGAGCTGTCTCAGCTCGAACCGTTCGGCTTCAGTAATCCACGTCCGAGTTTTGGGACGCGAGGGGTCTTCTTGAGTGGTCGCCGCGCAGTCGGCAAGAGCGGGGAACATCTCAAGTTCACGGCATTCGACGGCGTTGCGTCCATGCCGGGCATCATGTTCAGGTCCCCGGACATCGACGACATGCTCGGCACGGAGTCGGCTGTGGATATCGCCTACGAGGTAGAAGTGAACACGTGGCAAGGCGTGGAGCGGATGCAGCTGCTAGCCCGTGACATGCGAGTGCAACAGGCTCCCGACGATGCACCAGCCGCCGCTCTGGTCGATGACCTTTTCGAGCACGCCGACGAGATTCTGGCACGTGGCGAGTATTCGGGCATCGGCGAGACGGATGCCTTCCACACGAAGCTCGCTGGTGTCACCTTTGAAGGTCGGCAGGATACCGTGGCGCGCCTTGCATCGGGCACGCCGCTCAGGCTCGAGCGGCAACCTGACAATCTGTACGACCCGAATGCGTGCGCGTTGTACGACCCGTTTGGCAATCAGGTCGGCTTCTTCAATCGTCGTCTTGCCGCTGCGCTCGCTCCGTTCGTCGATTCTGGTGTCGAATACGATATTGCTGTCACCGAGGTGACAGGCGGCACCGACGGCGAAAGCCTTGGTGTGAATGTGCTTGTGTCCCGTCGCGGCGCTACAGGCGCGGACGAGGCGATGGCTGAAGCGGCCGCTGCCACTCGTGCGGCGCTCGCATCGCTCTCGCAAGCAGAACTCGATACGCGTCTCGTGCGCCACTTCATCGGCGAACGTGAACTTCACAAGGCCCAGTCAGATGCTCTGGAGCATCTCTCGGCGGGGGAGAGCACGCTCGTCGTGATGGCGACTGGCCGAGGCAAGTCGCTGATCTTCCATATGCACGCGGCCAGACGGGCAATCGTGGATGGCGAAGCGAGCGTGTTCGTATATCCGCTTCGGGCGCTTGTCGCAGACCAGGCTTTTCATCTGCGCGATGCCTTCGCCGAGTTGGGATTGAGCGTCAGGACTGTCACCGGTGAAACCTCGCCCGGCGCGCGTGACGATGCCTTTGAAGCGCTCAGCGGTGGCACGTGCGATGTCATTCTTACGACGCCGGAGTTCCTTGATCATCACGCCGCACGTTTTGCGGCGACGGGTCGCGTGCGGTTCGTGGTGGTTGATGAGGCGCATCATGTTGGACTCTCGCGGGCGGGTCATCGTCCCGCGTATGCGCGTCTCGGCTCTGCGCTCGAGGAGCTCAGTCATCCCGTGGTCCTCGCAGTCACGGCGACCGCAGACTCCGCTGTTGCGGCTTCCATTTGCTCCGTGCTCGGGACCCAGACCGTCGTCTTGGACCCAACGATTCGCGAGAACCTGCTCATTGAGGACAGGCGTGCGTCCGCTGATAAGGTAGCGGTCGTCTCGGCGCTCGCCGCATCGGGAGACAAAGTGATCGTGTACGTCAACTCCCGCGACACGAGCGTCCAGTTGGCGCGTCAGGTTCGCTCGCGTGTGCCACAGCTTCTTCATGCGGTCGCGTTCTACAACGGCGGGATGACCCGTGATTCCCGGCATGCTGTCGAGCATGCCTTTCGCGATGGGGCGGTGCGCGTCGTTGTTGCGACAAGCGCCTTCGGCGAGGGGGTCAATATCCCCGACGTGCGTCACGTCGTCCTCTACCACCTGCCTTTTAATGCGGTCGAGTTCAATCAGATGTGTGGACGCGCCGGACGCGATGGCGCAGCTGCTCGAATCCACCTGCTCTTCAGCGCGAAGGATGCGCGAATCAATTCGATGATCCTGGAGTCTGTTGCGCCGAGTCGCGACGATCTCGCCGCGCTCTATCTTGCGCTTCGGGATTGCGCTGCCGAGAGCGGTGGCAGTATCGAGGTAACCAACGCTGAGTTGGCCGATCAAGTGAAGCGGCGTCGGCCGAAGACCTCAATGAACGATAAGGGTGTTTCGGCGTCTGTGGGTGTGTTCAGAGAGCTGGGACTTGTGTCGAGCGAAGGCACAGGCGCATATCGCCGACTTCAGCTCCTTCCGGCTCCAGGCGGCAAGCTGGCGCTTGATTCCTCGGTCAGGTACGCAGAAGGGCTTGAGGAAATCGCTGAATTCAGCGATTTCAAGGTGTGGGCACTGGAATCTCAGCCGGATGTGCTTCTCGCTCGCGTGAACCGTCCGATACTGCCGGAAGACGATAGTCCATCTGACGGGACGTTGGCTCAGTAATAGTTGGCTGGGGTTGTGGTTCGCGGTTGCGTAGTGACACGATTACAGACTCGATTTTGCGGCGCTAGTACGCATCTAGAACGAGGCGGGAACGTATACTACGACTGTCAGGTACACATTCGTGCCAAAGTTGCAGCGGGATTCTTGCCCGCATATACACCAAGGCACGGTGATTCCGTCCCGAAAGGTTTCGATGTCCGCAACGCTCGAAGGTATTGAGGCGCAGCTCAAGACGTACAACCCCCTTGCTGACACCAGCGGTCTTGAGGAGGCGTACAGCTTCGCTCTGGAGAAGCATGCCGGCCAGATGCGCAAGTCCGGCGAGCCGTACATCAGCCACCCGCTCGAGGTGGCCATGATTCTCGCGGGACTCAACCTCGACACGGGCACGCTCCAGGCGGCACTTCTGCATGATGTTGTCGAGGATAGCGGAGTTCCGCTCAAAGAGATCAAGGACCGCTTCGGTGAAGAAGTCGCGGCGCTCGTTGACGGTGTCACCAAACTTGGCCGTATAAAGTTTACCTCCCTGGCTGAGGCGCAAAGCCACAACCTTCGCAAGATGCTGATTGCCATGGCCAAGGATATTCGGGTCATCCTGATCAAGCTTGCTGATCGGTTGCACAACATGCGGACGCTTTCTGCCCTGCCGATTGAGAAGCAGCACGAGAAGGCGATGGAGACCATCGAGATCTACGCGCCGCTTGCGAACCGGCTTGGCATCTCTCAGATCAAGTGGGAACTTGAGGATCTGGCATTCTTCTATCTTGAGCCCAAGAAGTTCAACCAGATACAGCGCATGGTCGCCGAGAGCCGCGCCGCCCGCGAGGCGTACCTGCACCAGGTAATCGACCAGCTCACCACCGAGCTTGAAGCGGTCGGAATCCAGTCAGATATCTCAGGTCGCCCCAAGCACTTGTACAGCATCTATCAGAAGATGTCGCAGCGTGGTAAGGACTTCTCGGAAATCTATGACCTGATCGCACTTCGGGTGATCGTCGATTCTGTGAAGGACGTCTACGGTGCACTTGGGACGGTGCACAGCATCTGGAAGCCAATGCCCGGGCGCTTCAAAGACTATGTCGCGATGCCCAAGTTCAACATGTACCAGTCGCTGCACACGACCGTCATCGGTCCCGCCGGGCGGCCGCTCGAAATCCAGATGCGCACCGAGGACATGCACCGCACCGCTGAGTACGGTATCGCCGCTCACTGGCGGTATAAGGAGGGCGGGCGCACTGATGAGGCGTTCGACGAGCGGCTTGCGTGGCTGCGTCAGATGCTTGAGTGGCAGACCGAGCTCAAGGATCCGCGGGAGTTTATGGAGGCGCTCAAGATCGACCTGTTCGAAGACGAGGTGTTCGTCTTCACGCCAAAAGGTGATGTTCAGTCACTCAGGCGCGGCTCGACGCCGATCGACTTCGCGTATGCCATCCACACAGAAGTCGGTCATCACTGTGTGGGTGCAAAGGTGAACGGTTCGATTGTTCCACTGAGCTACGAACTCCAGATGGGCGACCGGGTGGAGATCCTCACTTCCAAGACGGGTACCCCGTCGCGGGACTGGATGAACATCGTCAAGACGTCTTCGGCGCGAAGCAAGATCCGGTCGCACTTCTCAAAGGTCAACAGAGAGGACGACCTTCAATCCGGGCGCGACGAGCTGCTGAAGGTCCTGCGCAAGAACGGCCTCGGACTTGGGAGTCAGGGGATGCCTAAGGCGCTTGAGGCAGTCGCCAAGGAGATGAACCTTCAGTCCTCGGATGACATTCTCGCGTCGATCGGTGGCGGGAAGACGAGCGCGAAGCAGGTCGTGACCAAGCTCATCAAGTTGATCTCGGTGGCGACCGGTGTTCCCGTCAAAGCCGAGGAAGAGCTGAAGACGTTCCTGCCCACCACGCCCATGGTTGCTCCGCGTGGGAAGCGTCGCAAGAGCGGTGGCGGTGTGCGTGTCGTTGGCATGGACGACCTGTTGGTGCGGCTCGGGCACTGCTGCAACCCGGTGCCGGGCGATGAAATCGTCGGGTTCGTGACCCGAGGCAGGGGTGTTTCGGTTCACAGGAGCGACTGCCCGAACGCCAAGGAGCTGGTTGCGCAGCCTGAGAGGATCATCGCGGTCGAATGGGACTCGGGTGCCGCCTCGACGTATCAGGTCGAGGTCGTGCTGGAAGCGCTCGATCGAACCAGGCTGCTGCAGGATGTGTCGGTGGTTCTCGCGGATTCGGGCGTCAATGTTTTGTCGGCATCGGTCTCGACCGATCGACAGGGGATTGCGACGATGCGCTTCTTGCTGGAGCTTGGCAGTATGGATCAGCTCACGAAGGTGCTCAGTGCGGTTCGCGGTGTGAGTGGAGTCTTCGAAGCGCGGCGCGCGATGCCAGACGTTGGCCCGCGCGCCAAGGGCGCGAAATGAGAGTCGAGCGTCTGATTCTCGGCGCGCTGGAGACCAACTGCTTTCTTGTCGGTGACGACTGTGGTGGGCCGACCATCGTGATCGATCCCGCAGGCGATGCAGCACAGCTGCTCGCAGAGATCGGCGAACGGGCTGTCGCTGCTGTCGTGCTGACTCACGGTCACTTCGACCACCTCGGCGCCGCGCGTGAGGTGCTCGCATCCACCGGCGCGCCGCTGCTCGTGCATGCTGCTGATGCAGCTGCTATCACGACTGCCGCTGGCGCAGGCGGCGCACCGTTCGGGTTTGACTACTCTGCCCCGCGCGCGGACCGCACGCTTGAGGATGGGGACGAGATCGTCGCTGGCGAGCTGCGGTTCACGGTGCTGCACACGCCGGGGCACACACTCGGCAGCATGTGTCTTCTCGGCGACGGGCATCTGTTTGCCGGGGACACGCTGTTTGCGGGAAGCGTCGGTCGTACGGACTTTCCCGGTGGCGACCCGCAGGCCATGCGCCGTTCGATCGCACGGCTCTCTCAGTTGCCGGATGAGACCCGTGTTCACAGTGGACATGGCCCCGATTCGTCGATTGGTCGAGAGCGCAAGGTGAACCCGTTCTTTCCAAGAGCGTAGGCGCCGAGCTGCACCCAGGGTTGGTCGCGCTCCGTGCTTGGCGTATAGTTCTTTAGCCGTAGAAACCTTCCCGAAAGGCTTTCGATGAATGCTCGCGCTCCCAAAGGCACCGCCGATATGCTTCCCGATGTCGCACGGGCTTGGGAGCATATGCAGCGAACTGCGCAGCGCCTGTTCGCGAGATACGGCTACGCACCCATCTACACGCCGACTTTCGAGCACACCGAGGTATTCACCCGCGGAATCGGCGAGGCGACCGACATCGTCTCCAAAGAGATGTACAGCTTCGAGGACAAAGGCGGCCGATCGCTGACGCTTCGCCCGGAGGGAACTGCGAGCGTCGTACGAGCCACGCTCGAGCACAATCTTGCCACTAACGGACAGTCGGCAAAGCTCTACTACGCCGGTCCGATGTTTCGTTATGAGCGCCCGCAGAAGGGCCGCATGCGGCAGTTCTGGCAGATCGGCGCCGAGGCGATCGGCATGGCCGAGCCGGGCATCGACGCCGAGGTCATCGTCATGCTGATGCGCTACTTCGAGGAGCTTGGCCTTCCTCGACAGAGCATGCGCCTGTTGATCAACACCATGGGCGACCAGGTGTGTCGTCCCGCGTACCGCGAGAAGATCGCTGGGTTCATTCGCGGTCACTCCGAGGCGCTCTGCGAAGAGTGTAATCGCCGGGCCGAGACCAACCCGCTGCGGGCGTTCGACTGCAAGAATCCCGGCTGCAAGGACGTTATGTCTTCGGCACCACTTCTTCGTGACGAGCTCTGCGATGAGTGCGCCGAGCACTACTCGGCAGTGAAGGGCCACCTGGACGACCTGGCTATACCGTACGTTGAGGATCCTTCGCTCGTGCGCGGCCTCGACTACTACACGCGCACCGTCTTCGAGGTGCAGGTCGACGCTGGCCTGGGCTCGCAGAATGCCATCGGGGGCGGCGGCAGGTACGATCGACTCATGGAGGAGTACGGCGGCGCACCTACGCCCGGTCTGGGCTTTGCGCTCGGCTTCGAGCGCACGCTTCTCGCGCTTGAGGCGGCGGGCGTCGCGGTTCTCGGCAATCCCGTGGCCGAGGTGTACGTCGCTCGCGTTGATACTTCGCTTGGCGGCGCGGTCTTTGCAATCGTGCAGGAGCTGCGTGACGCGGGAATTGCGACCGAGACCGACTACCAGTCGCGCAGCCTGAAGTCACAGTTCAAGCAAGCGGATCGCCTTGGCGCACGTATCGTCGTCATCGCCGGTCCCGATGAACTCGCCGCTGGCGAGGTCAAGCTCCGCGACATGACGACGAAGGATGAGACAAGAATCCCGCTCGGCGACATAGCCGACCGGATCAAGCAGCTGCTCGGGTAAACCGGGCGAGGAAAGGAACCGCATGTTCGACGCACGCTATTCGATCCGTACGCACGTTGCCGGCTCGCTCCGCTCCACCGACGTGGGAGAGACCGTCACGCTGGCGGGTTGGGTACACCGCAGGCGCGACCACGGCGGCCTCATCTTCATAGACATCCGTGACCGCAGTGGTCTTGTGCAGTGCGTCTTTGACCCCGACGCTTCTGGCGTCGCGTTCGTCACCGCCGAGCGCGTCCGTCCGGAGTGGGTCGTGAAGCTCACCGGCACCGTGCGCCCACGCCCAGAGGGCACCGTGAACTCGAACCTGACCACCGGCGAGGTGGAGGTCATCATCACCTCGGCCGAGGTTCTGAACATGTCCGAGACGCCCCCGTTCGAGATCGACTCGGCCATCGAGACCGACGAGACTCTGCGGCTCAAGTACCGCTATATCGACTTGCGGCGCCCCGAGGTTCTGGATGCATTCCTGCTCCGCGATCGCGTGACCCAGCGCTTCCGTAAGTCGCTTGAGCACCGTGGGTTCCTTGAGATCGAGACTCCCATTCTCGGCAAGTCTACGCCCGAGGGCGCGCGCGACTTCATCGTGCCGAGCCGGATGAGCCCGGGCGAGTTCTACGCGCTGCCACAGTCACCGCAGCTCTTCAAGCAGCTGCTCATGGTCGGCGGCGTCGAGCGTTACTACCAGATCGCCCGCTGCTTCCGCGACGAGGACCTGCGTGCGGATCGTCAGCCCGAATTCACGCAGATCGACATCGAGATGTCGTTCATCACGCAAGAGGACATCCTCGGCATGATGGAAGAGATCATGCATGAGGTCATGCGCGAAGCCGATGTCGACTTGCACACCCCGCTTCGCCGCCTCACCTATGCCGAGGCGATGTCGCGCTTCGGCTCCGACCGTCCCGACCTGCGCTTTGGTATGGAGCTCGTTGATGTCAGCGCTGTCTTCGCCGCAAGCGAGTTCAAGGTCTTTGCCGGTGCGCTCGGCGGCGGCGGCGTGATCAAGGGCATCAACGCGAAGGGTGCGGGCGACTGGAGCCGCAGCAAGATCGACGCGCTCAACCAAGTCGCGCTCGACTCAGGTGCCAAGGGTCTTGCGTGGGTCGCATTCCCGACCGAGGGCGACGTACGATCACCGATCGCGAAGTTCTTCACCGAGGCCGAGATGTCTGCGCTTCGCGAGGCCATGGCGGTCGAGCCCGGAGACCTGCTCCTCATGATCGCCGATGCCACCGATGTCGCCAACGAGGTTCTTGGCACGCTTCGTCTACGGATGGCTGACGAACTCGATGTCCCGCGCAGCGGGTTCGTGGCGCTGTGGGTCGTGGACTTCCCGATGTTCAAGTGGGATGCCGAGGAGAAGCGCTGGAGTGCGAACCATCACCCGTTCACACGCCCGTTCGATGAGCACGTCGAGTTGCTACAGTCCGATCCTGGTGCTGCGCTGTCGTACTCGTACGACCTCGTGCTCAACGGGCTTGAGATCGGCGGCGGCACTCTCCGTATCCACGAAGAGGCGATTCAGCGACAGGCTCTCGCTGCCATCGGTATCGAGGGCGATGATGCTGACGAGCAGTTTGGGTTCTTGCTTGAGGCACTCTCGCTGGGCGCACCACCCCACGGTGGAATCGCGCTTGGTCTTGATCGGCTGATCATGCTTCTGGCTGGCAAGCAGTCCATCCGCGACGTCATCGCGTTCCCAAAGACATCTTCGGGGTCATGTCCGCTCACCGGCGCGCCTGGTACCGTTAGCGCGCGTCAGCTTCGCGAAGTGCACTTGCGGTCGGAGTAGGAGAAGGCTCAATGACCCCAGCACTCATGATCGCTGTTGCTGTTGTCGTAATCTCCTCGGCAGCCACGATAGCGGTATCTGCGGCTTATAAGTGGCAGGTCACCAGCAAGGGATACATCACTGGAATGCGCATCGTCGGAGTGGCGACGGTCCTCGCGCTCACGGCAGTCACTGCGTGGACTCGGTCCGACGATACCGTCGCGGTCGTGCTTATCGTTGTCGGGGGTTTCGCGCTGGCAGTCGGCTATTTGTGGCTCCATATGAGACTGACCAAGAAGCTGAGCGATGCGGGCGTTGAATCACCGTTGTAGCCGCAGACGACCGCTGATGCTACGATGAGTTTGGCTTCGCCTTGCGTTGCTTCGGCACTAACGGTCGAACCAACACTTCTTTACCGGGAGCTCTATTATTGGTCGACGGAATGGAATCCCCGTAAGGGGAAGCAGGAAGTCTACCTGCGGGCACCCACCTGCTGAGGCAGGTTCACCGCGCTGGAGCGCGCGAGGCGGGGTTCGTAGGTTGTCACTGAGTTGGAGGATGGGGAGATGCGCAAGATCGCCGCAGTACTCGTCGTAGCAATGCTGGCATTCGTCTTGGCCGGTTGTGGTGGTGGCACTGATGAAACAGCCACCACGGAAACCCCGGCCGTCGATGCACCCGCACCTGCGGTTGCCGTGCCGGTAGCAGTCACAGACCGCTCGCAGATTGAATCCGGGTTTCCGGCGCAGTTCCCTGCCATTGAATCAACAACGATGCCGACTGCACTCCAGAGCAAGTTGGATGCAAAGCGTCCGTTGCTGATCTACTTCTATGACAGTACGCTGCCGGAATCGGCGATTGTTCGTACCGAGATTGATGTTGTGCTCTCGGATAACCGGGGCCTCATCGACCTGGTCACATTCGATCTTGGCGCCAAGAAGGCCGGAGCCTATACCGAAGGGGCTCTGCTCGGCGCGGTACTGGCGTCCGAACTCAACGCTGACCGTCCGCCATACATCATCTTGGTTGATAGCAAGCAGAACATCACGTGGCGCTTTAGGGGCTACGTGGATCGCGATGTCATCGACCGAGAGGTGCTTCGCGCTACCGAGTAGCTATGGAAGACCTCTTCTCTGAAGCAGCAGAACGATCACTCGAGCGTACAGCGCCGCTTGCCGCCCGCATGCGTCCGCGTACGCTCGACGAATTTGTCGGACAGCGAGACGTACTCGGCCCCGGGACGATGCTTCGCAGCGCAATCGAGCTAGATGCGCTGTCGTCGGTGATCCTGTACGGTCCTGCGGGCTGCGGGAAAACGAGCCTTGCCAGAATCATCGCGGGTGTCACGATGGCACACTTCACTGAACTCTCAGCGGTGAGCGCCGGGGTGAAAGAGGTTCGCTCGGCGATTGAAGCAGCGCGCGATCGTCTGGGACAGTCCGGCAGGCGGACAATCGTGTTCATCGATGAGATTCATCGATTCAGCAAATCGCAGCAAGACGCACTGCTGCACGCAGTTGAAGATCGGCTCATCACCCTCATCGGGGCGACCACCGAGAACCCGTTCTTCGAGGTGAATGCCCCGCTCATCAGCCGCTCACGCGTTGTGAGTCTGAGTCCGCTGACCGACGACGATATTCGTGAGATCGTCCACGAGGCGCTCGCTGATACTGACCGCGGTTTGGGCGGCCGCGCAACGCTTGCTACAGAGGCCGAGGACCGCATCGTTCTCAGCGCCGGCGGCGACGCGCGCGCAGCTCTCACGTCGCTGGAACTGGCGGCGAGCGTTGCTGTGATTGACGAGTCTGGCATGCGGCATGTCACTTTCGAGCATGTCGCGGAAGTCACACAGACGCGCCAGCTGGCATACGACAAGAGCGGCGACGTGCACTATGACGTTATCTCGGCGTTCATCAAGTCGATGAGGGGGAGTGACCCCGACGCGGCGGTGTACTGGCTTGCCCGAATGATCGACGGCGGAGAGGACCCGAAGTTCATTGCACGCCGGATGCTCATATTTGCGTCTGAGGACGTGGGGATGGCCGATTCTCAAGCGCTTCTGATTGCGCACGCAGCGGTGAAAGCAGCCGAGTTCATCGGCTGGCCGGAGTGCCGCATCAATCTCGCGCATGCGGTTGTCTATCTGGCGCTGGCACCTAAGTCCAATGCCGCGTACGTCGCGATCAACGAGGCGCTCACCGAAGTGCGTCAGGGCCCCGCGCGCGCCGTGCCGGATCATCTGCGAGATCGTCGTCGTCCCGGCGCAGACGAGTACCCGGCGTACAAGTACCCCCACGGCTACCCCGGAGCCACCGTCGAACAGCAGTATCTTCCTGACGGTCTGGAGGGCACCCGATTCTTCCGCCCGGGAGGAGAGTGAGCACTGCCGGAGCAGCTTTTCTCAGGCGCCGCGAGTGCTCGCGCTTTGTTACACTACGATGGTACATCCCCGCACTCTCGGAGGGCTGCAATGAACCTGCGATCCTGGCTCGAAGTCGTGCTCATCGTACTCGGCATCATCCTCGCGGGTGCTGGCATCTATGCTGTCGTCTCGTTCATCACCACACTTCGTGAAGTTCGGGGCACGCTTGCCGATTTCCACGATCGTTCGGTGCCACTGCTTGAGAAAGTGGACGTGACGATCGACGCGATCAACGCAGAGCTGCTTCGCGTCGACGGTATCGTGACTGACTTCGAAGAAGTCTCAGGCGCCGTCAGCTCCGCGACCGATATCATTCGAACCCCCGTTGATGCGCTTGCTGGCCTCGGGGGACGCATCGCCCGATCCTTCTCGCGCGCTCGCAGGTCGTGAGCGGCAGAACCTCTACCCACCCGGAGGAATAATGGCTTCAGATCGCATTACGCTCACAGTTCCCGCTCGCAGCGACTATGCCAAGACTGCCCGAATGACAGCTGCTGAGTTGGCAGGTCGAATCGGCATGTCGTTCGACCATATCGATGATGTGCGCATGGCAGCAGAAGAGGCGTTCGTCTACGCATGTGGGCACCATGAGTGCGAAGGGGAGATCACATTCTCCTTCGAAGTCAGCGATGAGCTTCTCGCGATCACAGTGGGTCCGTTTCCTGATTCCGCCGAGGAGCCCGGTGCCGAGCCGGAGGATCGCTATGCAGCGTTCATTCTTGAATCAGTCTGCGATGAATTCACAATCACTCGCGAGAGCGGTCTTTGTACCCTGAGACTCGTGAAGCGCTCGCTTGCTGCTGTGGAGGGGTAGACGTGCCTCGAGCAGCAAAGAAGCCTGGTCGGCGACTCGTCTGGGACAAGAAGCGAACACGCGAGCTCTTCTTGCATTATCGCGAGTTCCAGGATGAGGAATCGCGTGATGAGCTCATCACGATGTACCTCAACTTGGTCAAATACCTTGCTAGCCGCTTCAGGAACCGTGGTGAGCCGATTGATGACCTCATCCAGGTCGGAACGATTGGCCTCATCAAGGCGATTGACCGTTTCGACACCGCCAGGGAGGTGGAGTTCACCACGTACGCCACGCCGACGATCGTGGGCGAACTCAAGCGTTACTTCCGCGATAAGGGCTGGGCCATCAAGGTGCCGAGGCGACTCCAGGAGCTTTCATTCCGGGTGAACCAGGCCGTCGACCAACTCACCCAGCAGATTCAGCGATCACCCACGATCCTTGAGATCGCGGAGTATCTTGGCGTGACATCCGAAGAGGTCCTTGAGGCGATGGAGACGTCTGAGGCGTACAACTTCGTGTCGCTTGAGACCGATCGCAACAGCGATGGAAGCGATTCCTTCAGCATCCTTGAGTACATCGGCAAAGATGATCAACTCATGTCGATAGTCGATGACCGGACTACGCTTGCCAAAGCGCTCAAGTTCCTTACGCCGCAGGAGCAGCGTGTGCTGTATCTGCGCTTCTTCCAGGGATTGACCCAAACGGAAATCGCGACAAAGCTGGAGATTTCGCAGATGCAAGTCTCGCGCCTGCTCAGGAAGACGCTCCGCGTTCTCCGTGAGAACCTGGTTTCCGAGGAGGCCTGAGATGACCGACGCGCGTGTAAGAGAAGACAGTTGGCGTCGCCTGTTCACCACCGCATGGGCTCTCATCGGCGTGCTGATTCTCGTGTCAGCAGCGTTCGTGGCACTGCTCAAGGTCGCGCCGGCACTCGTTCCGTTCGCCATGGCGATCGTGATCGTGTACGTGTTCCGTGGCCCTGTCTCCGCACTTGAGCGACGGGGTCTCAAGCGGGGACTTGCGGTTGGCCTGTGCTATCTCATCGCGGTCGGTGCGCTCGTCGTCGCTGGATTGTTCATTATCCCGCCGCTGGCCGAACAGGTTCGCCAATTCTTAATGGCCTTCCCTGGTTACTACGATAAGGCGTACGCGCTGTGGCAGCAGATGCAGGCGGAGTACAACGCGGTTACGATGCCCACCTGGGTCAACGACGCGCTTTTGAGCTTGAGTGACAGCATCTCGAAGCAGGTCATGGAGTGGTCAAGCGCGCTCGCGAGCACGGTCTTCTCGGTGGGAAGCGGCGCGGTGTCATTCCTCTTCAACTCGTTCCTGGCCCTCGTTGCCGGTTTCTGGATTCTGAAGGATCTCGATGCTATCAAGCATGAAGTCGTCCTCCTTGCCGGTCCAAGACGCAAGGAAGAGGCCGGGATTCTCTCGGCAAAGGTCTCGAACGTGCTGGGCGGATATCTGCGCGGACAGCTGGTAGTGTCCGCATCCACGGCGGTGCTTGTCGCTATTGGTCTGAGCATCATGGGCGTCCCGTACGCGCTTGTGCTCGGCTTGCTTGCCGGCGTGTTGAATATCATCCCGTGGTTCGGTCCGATCGTGAGTGAGATCGTCGCTGGTATCGCGGCCGCGTTTGTGAGCCCATGGCTTGCGCTGTTCGCGGTTCTTTGGATCGTCGCTACGCAGCAAATCACCGACATGTTCATCACGCCGCGGGTCATGTCTGAGCAAGTCGACCTGCATCCGCTGCTCGTGATATTCTCGCTCCTCGTTGGCAGCACGCTTGCCGGGTTTGTCGGGCTCCTGCTTGCCATCCCGGTGGCTGCTATCGGCAAGGGAATCTTCGTCTATTACTTTGAGAAGTGGACGGACTCGAAGCTCACCACCGAACAGGGCGTGTTCTTCAAGGAGAAGAAGCCTGTGTTCGGGCCGGACGAGGACCCCACGACATGTGATTGCGTGACCGAACCCAAAGACGCCGAGGAGAACGAGTGAAGGCCGCCGAGATTCGTGAGAGTTATCTGTCCTTCTTCGAGAGCAAGGGCTGCCATCGTCTGCCGTCCTCGTCGCTCATTCCCGACGATCCGTCGCTGCTACTGACGTCGGCCGGCATGGTTCAGTTCAAGCCGGTCTTCCTTGGTCTCCGCGATCTTGGTTTCACGCGTGCCACCACATGCCAAAAGTGCGCGCGTACCACCGACATCGACATCATCGGTACCACCGGGCGCCATCACAGCTTCTTCGAGATGCTCGGCAACTTCAGCTTCGGCGACTACTTCAAGAGTGAAGCGTGTGCCTGGGCGTTCGAGTACTCAACACAGGTCCTCAAGCTTGACGTCGACCGTCTCTGGTTCTCGATCTACGAGGACGATGATGAGGCCGAGGCGATCTGGCGCGACGAGGTCGGCGTTCCGGCTAATCGGATCGTGCGCATGGGCGCCAAGGACAACTTTTGGTCCGCCGGCCCCACTGGTCCGTGCGGGCCGTGCTCGGAACTCTATTACGACCAGGGCCCGGACGTCGGTTGTGGCTCGGCTGATTGCGCGCCCGGCTGCGATTGCGATCGGTTCCTCGAGTACTGGAACCTCGTCTTCATGCAGTACGACCGTGCCGAGGATGGCACGCTCACGCCGCTACCGAAACAGAACATCGACACTGGTATGGGACTGGAGCGCGTTGCCGCCATCATGCAGGGCGTTCACTCCAACTTTGAGACCGACATCGTTCGCGGCATCATGGAAGTGGCCGAGGATATCACCGGAGCGAAGTACGGTGCTTCTGAGAAGACCGACACGTCGCTGCGTATCATCGCGGACCATGCCCGAGCAGTGACGTTCCTCATCTCCGATGGCGTGCTACCGTCGAACGAGGGTCGTGGCTACGTGCTGCGCCGCATCTTGCGCCGCGCCGTGCGCCACGGACGTTTGCTCGGCGTCGAGAAGCCGTTCCTCGGCAGACTCGTCGATGAGGTCGTTACGCGTATGGGCGATGCGTATCCCGAGATTCACGAGCATCACGACCTGGTGAGTCGCATCGTTGTGAGCGAAGAAGAGCGCTTCGGCGCGACGCTTCGCCAGGGACTGATTTTCCTTGCCGAGGAGATCGAGCGTGCGCAGGCCGAAGGCTCTGCCGTCCTCGATGGCAAACTTGCCTTCGCGCTGCATGACACGTACGGCTTCCCGTACGAGCTCACCGCCGAGATTGCCGCCGAGGCTGGCCTAGAGGCCGACCAGGCCGTATTCGATATCGAAATGACCGCTCAGCGCGACCGCGCCCGGGCTGCTGTTAAGGACGACTCCTGGAGTGCCTTTGGGAATGCGTTCGCCGAGGTGAGCAAGCAACTTCAGGGCGGCGTCGAGTTTGTTGGCTACAGCAAGAACGAGATCGACTCGACGGTTGTCGGCATCATTGCGAACGGTGAGGCTGTTGAACGGCTCGACACCGGTGTGCAGGCGGACATCGTGTTGGCCGTGACGCCATTCTACGGCGAGCAGGGCGGGCAGGTCGGCGACGCCGGGACCATCTCGGCAGATGACGCGCTCTTCGAGGTGAGCGCCACACGTATCCCGATGTCCGGCCTCGTTTCACACGTGGGCACGCTACGGTCAGGCTCGCTCGCTGTTGGCGATACCGTGCACGCGACCATCGACGTTCCGCGCCGTGAGCGCATCAGGCGCAATCACACGGCCACGCATATCCTGCACTGGGCGCTTCGCAAGGTAATCGGTGAGCATGTGCACCAGTCCGGTTCACTCGTGACCCCGGATCGCCTGCGCTTCGACTTCACTCACTTTGAGGCGCCAGGCATCGAGCAGCTTGAGCGAGTCGAGCGGCTCGTGAACGCGAAGATCATGGAGAACCACCCGGTTCGTAACTACGAAACCTCGCTCGCTAGCGCCCGAGAGATGGGTGTGACCGCGCTCTTCGGCGAGAAGTACGGCGACATCGTCCGCGTGCTCGAGGTCGGCAACTTCAGCAAGGAGCTCTGCGGTGGCACCCATGTTGGCCGTTCGAGTGAGATTGGGTTCGTCAAGATAGTCTCTGAAGGCAGCGTTGGCGCGAACCTCCGCCGCATTGAGGCCGTCACGTCCTTCGGTGCCCTCGATTACGTCTATGCCGAGGAGGCCACGCTCTCCGGCCTCTCCGACGCTCTCAGGTGTCGCCCCGCCGAGATTCCAGTCAAGGTCGAAGCGCTTCAGAGACGCTTGAAGGAAACCGAGGCCGCGCTGGCCGAGGCGAAGCGCCGAGGCGGAACAGGGGAGCTTGACGCACTGGTGGCGACTGCGGTCGATGTTGGCTACCCGCTCGTGGTGGCTCGCGTGGAGATTTCTGACGGTGCGGCGATTCGTGAGATTGCAGATACGGTTCGCACGAAGTTGTCGGGCGGCGCCGTCGTATTGGCCGCCGAAGTGTCGGGTAAGGCCCTGTTGCTCGCTGCGGGATCCACTGCGGCCGTTGCAGCAGGCTTCGATGCCGGAGCCGTGATTCGTGAGATTGCTCCGCGTGTTGGTGGCGGGGGAGGCGGCAAGCCGACGATGGCCCAGGCTGGTGGCAAGGACGCGTCAGGCATTGACGCGGCCCTCGACGCTGCGCGCGGGCTGCTCGGCGCACGGTAGCGTCATGAGGCTTATTGGCCTCGATATAGGCAAAGCACGCGTGGGAGTCGCGGTTTCCGACCCCGCGCAGACAATTGCTTCTCCGGTGGCTGTTCTCGACGCGCGCGCTCTTAACCGCGACGTGCGCCCCCTAAAGATGATTGTTGATGACTACGAAGTCGGTGGGCTCGTCGTTGGATTGCCACTCAGCATGAACGGATCAGAGGGCCCGCAGGCGGCGTCGGTGCGCGCCGTGGGGGATCGGCTTGGCAAGACACTCGCTCTGAGTGTGACGTATGTCGATGAGCGTCTATCCTCGGCAACAGCCTCCCGCGCAATGGGAGACGCCGGAGTCAACACGAAACGGCAACGAGGGAAGCTTGATATGGTCGCAGCATCTATCATTTTGCAGTCGTATCTTGATGGCTTGCGGAGGTCTGAGGATCAATGAGCGCTCGAGGTGGCAAAGGCGCGACTCGAGGTAATCCTTCGCCGTCCCAGCGCGACCGGGATATTCCTGTTGAGGTACCGTCAGCGCCCGGGCCCGGAGTCTCGGCAGTTGTGACACCCGAAGACATCCGCAATCGAACGTGGACACTTCGTGCGGTCGCTATCACGGTCGGTATTCTCATAGCGATTGGTATTCCTGCATATGGTGTCTGGAGTTTGCTCATCCGACCGCAATCGTCTGTAGCCGCTGGTCTGCCGGTACAAGTCGAGGTCTTGGATGGTTCAGACACCAAGACCATCGCGAACCTGCTTGCGAGCACCGCCGTTATCGACAACTCCTCCATGTTCAGGCTCCGTGCTCGCATCGAAGGTGTAGATGGCAAGCTGCGCCCGGGCGTTTATGAATTCGAGACCGGTATGTCTATCAGCTCGGTCATCGAGGTGCTTGTTGTCGGACCCGGTATCGAGTACACGAAGGTCACTATTCCCGAGGGATTCACGGTCGAGCAGATTGCTGAGCGGCTTGATACCAGCGCCGGAATCCCTGCGGCTGAGTTCAGCGAGTTGGCGCTCAAGAAGGCAGCTGAGTTCACTGCCGACTACCCATTCCTTGAAGACGTCCAGACAGGTTCACTTGAGGGCTATCTGTTCCCAAAGACTTATCAGATACCGGAGAATGCAACTCCCCGCGAAGTGATCGCGATGATGCTCTCGCAGTTTGCGAGGGAATTCGCCACCGTTGACCTGTCGTACGCTGCGAGTAAGAACCTGAGCCCTCACGATGTAGTGATCCTGGCATCGATGATCGAGAGAGAAGCCCGTGTCGCTGATGAGAGAGCGCTTGTGTCCTCGGTCATCTACAACAGGCTTGCGAAGGGCATGCGCCTGGAAATCGACGCAACGATCGAGTACATCCTTCCGGGTACGCGTCCACGCCTTCTGAACCGACATCTTCGTATCGACAGCCCGTACAATACGTACATGTACGATGGTCTTCCCGTGGGCCCGATTTCCAGCCCCGGGCTGGCTTCGCTTGAGGCAGCAGCGCGGCCGGCCGATACCAAGTACTTGTACTACGTCCTGACCGATACGGACGGCTCACATACGTTCACAACCAATCTGAAAGATTTTCTGGAAGCTAAAGAGAAGTCACGAGAGGTGGTGCCGTAAGTCCATGGCGGATGCTGCTATCAGCGTGCAGGGCGCTCGCAAGGTGTACTCGACACCGGGGAAGCCTAAGCGCACTGCGGTGTCGAACGTCTCCATCCAAGTCGAGTCTGGGACGATTCACGGGCTCCTTGGCCCGAATGGAGCCGGGAAGACGACAACGCTGAAGATGCTCTTGGGTCTCGTAAGGCCAACGGGCGGAACGTTCGAGGTCCTCGGGATGGACTCGACTCGTCCGTCCGGTAGGCGTCGTGTTGGTTTTCTGCCCGAACAGCCGTACTTCCCGGTCAATCTCACCGCGCGTCAAGCGATGCGCTTCTATGGGTCGCTTGGGGGCGTTGATGCTGCCCGGATACCGGAGCGAACGACCGCGCTGCTCGCACGCGTTGGCCTGGCCGACGCCGAGCGCACCGAACTCTCGAAGTTCTCACGTGGCATGCTTCAGCGCCTGGGTATCGCCCAGGCATTGCTCGGCGATCCTGAGGTTGTCATCCTCGACGAGCCAGCATCCGGGCTCGATCCGGTGGGGCAGAGAGATGTCAGGAACCTGATGCTCGAGCTTCGCGATAGGGGCGTGACGGTGCTGCTCTCATCGCATCAGCTCTCCGAGGTCGAGGCCGTTTGCGACCAGGTCACGATTCTCAATCGCGGTTCGGTTGCTGCCGAGGGTGACATAAACGCGCTTCTCAACGTCGACGGGCGTACTTCGGTTCGTGCGATGAACATGGCGGAACTCCCGCCTCAAGTGGTCTCTGTCGCTGAGGAGATAGCGGTTTCCGGCGGAATGTGGGTCTTCTCAATGCCGACCGAGCAGACGCGAGCCGTCGTCGACGCTATCGATGAGGCCGGCGGAACGATTGCCGCGATTACGCCAAAGCGTGAGTCGCTTGATGACTACTTCGCCGCCCTTCTGGCAGCGCACACAGAGGATGTGGCGTCATGATGAAGCGTATCTGGCCTATCGCCACAGCCGTCATGATGGACAGTCTCCGCCGAAAGGTCGTCTACGTGGTGCTCGGGTTTGCGGCACTGCTGGTGCTTGCGATTCCTTCGCTGCCCGACTACGGTCTTGGTGTTGAGAGCGCAGTTTTCCGTGAGGTTGCGCTTGCGCTGTCGTACGTCACGGGTCTCGTAGTGGTCCTGTCTCTTGCTGCGAACAGGGTGCCTGCCGAGTTGGAGAAGCGCACCGTGTACAACGTCCTCGCAAAGGGCGTGAGTCGGTGGGAGTATCTTGTGGGCACCTGGCTTGGAATTCTCGGAGTAATGGCGGGCGCTATCGTCGCGTTCACCGCGATCGAGATGGTTGTCGGCTACTTCACGTACGGCGAACTCATGTGGCGACTGTGGGAGGGTGCGCTCGCAACGTGGTTTGAGATGGGAGTCGTCTCTGCGTTCGCAGTTGCAGTGTCGTCGGTGACCGGCCCCGTAGTCGTCGTTACGGCGGCACTTGCGGCGCTCTTCATCGGGCACTCAAGGAGCACACTGCTAGGTGGCGAGGGAGCAATGGCTCTGCGACCGTTCTATCCATCACTTGACGCGTTCAATGTGGTCAATCCCGTTGCCCACGGCAGTGGAGTCCCGCTCGTCTATATGCTGAGCATGGTCGTGGTGTTCGTTGGTTTCGCCGGCGCATGCCTGAGCGTCGGCGTGCTGCTCCTCTCCAGGCGGGACCTCTAGCGATGAGTATGCGACAAGAGAAGTGGGCTCAAATCGCCCTTGCAGCGGCGTTTGATACTACCGCCGTTGTCGGCCGTGCGTCGCTTTCGTACCTGACCGGTGTTCGGCGCTACGCAGGCGCACTGCTATGGAACCGGATTGACCCGCTTCTGCATGGCTACTATCACGATGTCCCGCTAGACGATCAGCGCTACATGTTGAGCTCTATCGCGGCGGTCGAGTGGCTGGATCCGACTTTCGACCAGCCGTACTATGTCGGCGCATGGATTCTTGCGCGCAACGGCAAGGTTGAAGAGGGCCTCACGATGGCCCGCGTCGGGACAGAGAACGTCCCAGACTCCGGGACTCTCCACATGTCCTATGCACAGATGCTGCTTGTCTTGAAGAAGGACAACAAGGGTGCCGTCGATTATGCGAAGCTTGCGATTCAGCCCGGGATGCGCTGGACGGATGACCTCGAGAAGCTCAACGGTTACGCTGCCATCAACAATATCTTCGTCATTGCCGACGAGACTGAACTCTCCCGGCAGTTGCAGCCCGAGATCGATCGCCTGGATGCACTTGTTGGAGACCAGCCCCTCGAACACGAGGAATAGACCGGAGTCATATGCCGCTACTTGCGCCCGATCGATACCTCACGGACGTGCACGCCATCGACCTGGACGCGCTCGCGGCGGATGGGATCGAGGCGCTACTACTGGACATCGACAACACGATTCTGCCGAGAGACACCAACTCGGTTCCGCCGGAGCTTATCGAGTGGGTTGTCGGCTTGTCGCAGCGCGGGTTCAAAGTCTGTCTGGTGTCGAACAACTGGCATGAGCGGGTTCGAATAGTCGCCACTGAGCTGGGACTCGACCTGGTGGCCAAGGCAATCAAACCGCTGCCGTTCGCATTCTGGCTCGCGACGCGCAAGCTCGGAGTCCGGGCGCGCAGGTGCGCTGTCATTGGGGATCAGTTGTTCACGGATGTGCTCGGTGGGAAGATCGTCGGCGCAATGACGATCATGGTGCTGCCGCTCTCTGAGACCGACCTCCCACACACACTTTTGCTGCGAAGGCTCGAGGCGAGGATAATGAGGGGCGCTCGAGCCGATGGATCGCAGCGCATAGACAGAGGAGTTGACCCGACGTGATGATCGACGGACGTACGCGCCCTGCCGGTGTCGTCGGGTGGCCGATCGACCACACTCTTTCCCCGGCGATGCACAACGCTGCCTACGAAGAGATGGGCCTCAACTGGGTCTACCTTCCCTTGGCGGTTCCCGATGCTGGTGCCCTTGTGCGTTTCACCGACGCCGCTCGGTCGTTGTCATTCGTGGGCTTCAACGTGACGATGCCGCACAAGCAATCTATCCTCCAGCTTTGCGACGAGGTCGCGATGCTTGCGCAGATGGCTGGAGCGGTTAATGCGGTGCATTGCGTTGATGGCCGTCTCATCGGCTATAACACTGATAGCCGCGGCCTGCTTGAGTCCCTTGCGGAAGAAACGGAATTTGTTCCGGAAGGTAAGAGAGTCGTGCTCCTAGGGGCAGGGGGTGCCGCTGGAGCTGCGGTGGCTAGCTTCATTCTTGGCAAAGCTGCTCACCTGACAGTCGTGAACCGGGACTTGGAGCGTGCGGGCGTACTTCAAGAGCGAGTGTCGCGTTATCTGCGAGGCATGGAGCTTGAAACGACAACGCCAACGACAGGCGCCGAGGCTGCAATCGCCCAGGCCGACCTCGTCGTGAATGCAACCTCCTTGGGAATGAAGCCGGATGACGAGAGTCCGGTGCCGGTGGAGTGGCTGCATTCGGGACTGACCGTCTACGACATGGTCTATTGCACATCTCGCACCGCATTGATTGCCGGTGCTGAGGCCGCTGGTAGTCATGCGGTCGGGGGACTCGGCATGCTCGTCGCTCAGGGGGCTTTGGCAATCGACATCTGGACCGAGAACGCGCAGTTGAGAGCACCACGCACTTTGATGCGGCAGGCTGCCGAGGCCGCGCTTGCACGGTATGAATCCGAAGGTGGGGATCAATCGTGACCGCTGCCTCGGGCAAGCGACTTGGCAAGGTGCTTGTCCAGTCGGGTTTGATCACACAAGAACAGATGGAGACGGCCGTTGCGGTGACGGACGGACGGTCGCTCACTGCGGTATTGGTTGATCAGAAGATCACGACTGAAACTGAAGTCGCTCAAGCGGTTGCGACCAGTATGGGACTCGATTTTGTGGATCTCGCGGGCTATGAGATCGATCCCGCCGCCGCGATGCTCCTGTCGAACGATCTCGCACGCCGTCATATGGTTCTGCCAATCAAGATTCAAGACGACGAGCTTGTTGTCGCGATGGCAGACCCGGCTAACATCTTTGCCATCGACGACCTGAGAATCGTTACCGGCTATGAAATTCGTCCGGTTGTGGCAACTGAGAGCGATGTCATCGCTATCGTTGAGAAGTTCGCCACCATGAACCAGAACGTCGATCAGATGGTCGGCGATATCGATGGTGGATCTGCGGAAGCCGATAGGGAAGCAGAGGAAGCCGCCGAGGAAGAAGAGGCGCCTGTCGCCAAGTTGATGAACCTGATCATCACGGAGGCGATTCGACAGGGAGCCGGCGATATCTACGTCGAGCCGCTCGAGGACGAACTCCGGGTTCGCTATCGCATTGACGGTGTGTGCCAGGAAGTCATGCGGAGCCCGGGAAAACTCCACCGGCAGCTACTCAGTCGAATCAAGATTGCCTCGGGAATGGATATCGCCGAGAAGCGCGTCCCGCAAGACGGCCGATTTGGTGTCGTTCTTGAGGGAAAGTCAGTCGACTTCCGCGTGGCCGTGTTGCCTGCCGTCAACGGCGAGATGTGTGTTATGCGTCTGCTGCGCAAAGACTCGATCATGTTGTCGCTTGAGGATCTTGGATTCTCGGAAGAGCCGATTACGCGGTTGCTCGCCGCACTTGACAAGCCGTACGGCTGCATCCTCGTAACCGGTCCTACCGGTTCAGGTAAGTCCACTACGCTGTACGCCGCGATCAATAAGACGACCAGTCCGACGGTCAACCTCATCACCGTTGAAGACCCGGTTGAGTATCGGCTTGAGGGACTGTCGCAGGTGCACGTGAACGAGAAGGCGGGACTTACGTTCGCGGCGGCTTTGCGGTCGATCCTTCGTCAGGACCCCGACGTCGTCATGATCGGTGAGATTCGAGACAAGGAGACCGCCACCATTGCCATTGAGGCTGCTCTAACCGGTCACCTCGTGCTCTCCACGTTGCATACCAACGACGCGCCGTCAGCGCTGACCCGCCTGACCGAGATGGGTGTGGAGCCGTTTCTCTCGGCGTCTGCGATCAACTGTGTGCTGGCACAGCGCCTCGGGCGTCGTCTCTGCCCTGAGTGCAAAGAGGCGTACACCCCCACGCCGGAGGCGCTTGATCGAGTCGGATTCCCGTACGATCCAGACAAGATACCCACACTCTATCGCGCAGTCGGCTGCAAGAGGTGTGGCGGCATCGGATACAAAGGTCGAATGGGAATCCACGAAGTCATGACTGTTAGCGAAGAGATCGAGCGCGCGTGCGTGAATCATGCCTCAGGTGACGATATCAAGCGCATTGCGATTGCGGGCGGGATGCGCACGCTTCGCGACGACGCCTTCGCCAAAGTCCTCACGGGTGTGACGTCTATCGAAGAAGTACTTCGAGTTGTTGTGTGATTCATATAGCGCACGCACGCCTTTCGTGTTGTGCCAGTGTGCGTGACGTGCGAAACTGAGGGGGCCGGGGGTCCATCAGGACTTCCGTCGCGTGCCATCAGGGCGCTTACGTGCGCCAGACGCAACAGGAGTTGAAGATCGATGGTGGATAAGGGTATCGGGGACTACTTCATCTCAGACGCGGACGATGACTCGCTCGACGACGATTTGCTGACCGCACCGGTTGTCGTACCTCCTACTCAAGTACTACAGCCTTCTGCGCCTGCACCCATGGCGCCAGTGGCGCCTGCCTCGGTGCCTCATTCGACGTTCGCGCCCCAGGACGCACCCGTCGCTCCGTCGCCAGTGGTCGTTGCCAGGCCGGACGCCACTGTTCGTCAGGCGACTCGCGAGGAGCGTCTTGCCTCGGCCTTGAATCACCTCATGCAGGAAGATACCGATATCCAGGCCGCAGCGCTGGTAAGCCTCGACGGTTTCACGATGGCATCAGCGCTGCCAGCGAGCATGCAGCCTGATCGAGTGGGCGCGATGTCCGCAGCGATTCTCGGGCTTGGCGAGCGGGCCGCCGCTGAACTTGGCCGAGGACATCTCTCACAGGTGTTTATCGAAGGTGACAACGGCTACGTGCTTTTGATGGCGGCAGGGGATCGAGCCGTTCTTACGGTGATGGCCGACGCCAATGCAAAACTTGGCCTCGTCATTTACGACATGCGGGCCGCTGCTGCAAATATCGCCGAGGTCCTCGGCTAAAACGCCCGGCTCTCCGGGGGAAAGGCAAGTACCAGGCCGATGGCACTTCGCGGCAATCTCAGGGACTTCTCGCTACCCGATGTCTTCCAGCTCGTACAACTGAGCAAGAAG
>PHEU01000010.1 GCA_002841295.1 Actinobacteria bacterium HGW-Actinobacteria-6 | reverse complement strand
CGACACGCTCTACCGCGAGATCCGCAGGTTCTAGCGAGCGCGGGACCCGTTCTGGCCCGAGCAACCATCATTTCTCACCGATAACAGCTCCCACATGCGTCGGAACGGGTACCCTAGATGTGGGCAAACAAAGGGAGCTGAACATGGAATCAAGAACAGCCAGCGCATGCACTCAGCCAAGCACCAAGCGGCGCGTCGTCATCGCCGGCGGCGGCTATGCCGGCACAACGCTCGCAGTCCGTCTCGGCAAGGCACTGCGCGATGAAGACGACGTTGAGATCCTGCTCATAGAGCCGAATCCCTGTCAGCAAGCGCTTTCTGAGCTTGACCTTGTGGCGGTCGGGCCTGCCCGCGCCGAGTTCTGCGAGCTGTGGCTGCCGACGCTCTTCAAGGACCTACCCGTGACCGTCTGCTACAACAGGGTTCACGAGGTGAAACCGAACGACCACGTGCTCACCGTCGGGCCGCGCAACGGCCCACATGAGGATGTACCATACTGGCGTCTCGTGCTCGCCACCGGCGCAATCGCCTTCGTGCCGCCGGTTCCGGGGCTTGCCGAGCATGCTGTCACTATGTGGTCAGTCGCAGACGCACAGGAGCTGCAGCGACGGATTGAAGCGCAGTTCCGCGCGGCGGCGATGATTGCAGACCGCGATGCGCGCGTGAAGGCGCTATCGTTTGTGGTCATCGGCGGAGGAGCGACTGGCATCGAGATCGTTGGTACGCTCGGCCAGATGCTGCCGAAGCGCATGCTCGACGCGGGCCTCGACCCGGCCGACCTGCGAATCAGCGTCATCGAAGGTCGCCCCGATGTCCTCTACGACCTCTCTGACGCGCTGCGCAAGCGCGCCCGCAAGCGCCTGGAGCATCTCGGCATCACGCTCTATACGGGCTCGATGGTATCGGCAGTCGAAGAGGGACTTGTACGGCTCGCGGACGGTACCGAAGTGAACGCAAGCGTGCTCGTGTTCTGCGGTGGCGCCAAGGCCGACCCCGACGCGATTTCCTGGAGCATGGAAGCAGACCCCTCCGGCCGCCTCGTCGTTGACGAGACCTGCCGGGCAGTGGGACACGAGGACATCTATGCGACAGGCGATGTGGCCGCCTTCCGTGACCCGAAGAATGGTCGCACGCTCCCGATGCTCGCGCAGTTTGCGATCAGAGAGTCGGAGCACACCGCAGACAACATCGTACGGGAGGCGCGCGGCCAGGCACTCACCCCGTTCATCCCGCACATGCATGGCGAGTTCGTGAGCATCGGGCCGAGCTACGGTGTCGGGTGGGCATTCAAGGTCAACCTGGCGGGACTCCCCGCCATCGTCATGAAGCGATTGACGTATCTGATGTACTGGTTCTCGGTGGGCGGAATCAAGCTCACTTGGAAGCGCACACGAGAAATGCTCTCCATGCAGCGCTAGCGCGCATCATGTCACAGAGTTCGGGTACCCTGTAGCCAAGGAGGAACCATGACGACAACAGGAGTACCCCGCGCCGAGTTCGGCGTGTGCGGCGGCAGCGGAACGCTGTCGTTCGCGTTTCCGGCAGGGCTTGAGGACGATCGCGTCGAGGTGCTGGCCGAGGACCTCTTCTTCGACACACCTTTTGGTCGCTCGCCGTCATTCACACACTTCCGCGTGACCGGCATCCACGGCACGCGCGATGCGCTCGCTGTGAAGATGCACGGCTGGCGACGAGGCGTGAAGCGGGCAGATGCCAGCCTGCAGACATTCTGGGTCTTCCACGAGGCCGGCGTGCGCAAGGTGCTCGCCGACGGCGGCGTGGGTTCGCTCAACCACCTGCTCGACCCGAGAGACGTTCTCGTCCCAACCGATTTCGTCGACCTCACGATGAAGCAGGACATCTACGTCCGAGGCGACCACCTTCTGATCATGCGCCAGCCGATGTGCCCAGATCTGCACGGGCACCTGTTCTCCTCGGCAAGTGAGCGCTTCGCGCGCGTGTTCAGGCGCGGCTCCTACCTGGTGACCGACGGCCCCAGATTCGAGACACCGGCCGAGGTCGACTACATGAAGCGATTGGGTGCGGACGTGATAGGGCAGTCGCTCTCCCCTGAAGTCTTCCTCGCTCGCGACATCGGTGCCTGCTTCGCCGGCATCTACATGGTCGTGAATTACGGCGAGGGCGTCGTAAAGGAGTGGGAGCACAAGGAGCTCAAGGCCATCTTCTTCGAGGAGGCCGCCGACGTGGCCCGGTGTGTTGTTGATGCAATCGCAGACGCCGACCTTGACGCCGGGTGCGGCTGCATGGATATGCGCAAGCCGAGCCTTTTGAATCTCCCCCAGGAGTGAGTGGATGATCGTCAGCGGCGAATGGCTGCTACCGGTGGTCGGTGACCCGATACGGCATGGCGCCGTACGAATCACGGGGTCGCGAATCGGCGAGGTCGGCACGTTCAAGGCACTGACGCGCGCATACCCCAATGAGACAACGCACGATCACCCCGGGTGCGTCATCGCACCTGGTCTTGTCAATGGACACACGCACCTGTCCCTCTCGTCCATGCTCGGGCTGCTGCCGCCGGGAGAGTTCTCGACCTGGATATCCAACGTGGCCCCTGCCGTTCAGGCGCTTGACCACGACGACTTCGCGGATGCCGCCGCCTATGGCGCGCTTGAGTGTCTTCGTTCGGGTGTCACGGCCGTCGGCGACATTGCGTATGGCCCCGAGGCTCCAGCAGCAGCGGCTGACACCGGAATCGGCGGGGTATTCTTCTGGGAGCTTCTTGGCATGACGGCTGAACAGCTTCCTGAAGCACTCTCATCGCGCGACTTCCCGACCGAAAGTGTGGCATGCGGCGGCCGAACGCTCTGTGGCATCAGCCCGCATACCCCTTACACCGCAGGTCCCGGATTGATTCAGGCGGGCTATGCCTATGCACGCGATCACGGCTATGCGTTCGCGATTCACGCGGCTGAATCAACCGCAGAGGCGCGGCTTCTCATGGCCGGAGAGGGACCGCTCAGAGAGTCGGCGGGGCGGCTTGCGCCTGACTTCGTCGCTCCAGGCACGGGGACGGTGCGGTACCTCGAACACCTCGGCGTGCTCCGTGACACGATTGCCGTACATTGCGTCCAGCTCATGTCTGGTGAGCCCGAACTGCTCGCCGCGCACGCACGGGGCGTAGTGCTGTGCCCCCGCTCGAACAGGTACCTCCTGAATGGCAAGCCGCCAGTCGCCGCCCTCATACAAGCCGGCGTCCGCCTCGGCCTGGGAACAGATTCACTTGCGAGCAACGAGACTCTGGACCTTTTCGAAGAGGCGCGAGAGCTGCTCACGATCGACCCTGGTCTATCAACGACCAGGACGCTTGAGATAATGACGCTTGAGGGCGCGCAGGTTCTCGGCATCGACAGGGACTATGGATCGCTTGAAAGCGGCAAGTACGCGGACATCATCGCCGTGGAAGTCAGCGACACGAACGACCCGGCTTCGGCACTCGTGCGAGAAGGCTCGCCCGCGCGGGTGCGTTCGGTCATAACCGGTGGTGTCTGGCGCCTCTTAGACGGACGCATGGCGTTTCTCACGAAAGAAATCGAACAGAGAAGCGCCCGGGTCACCGAGAAGGCAGCCCGAGCGCTCCGTACTCGCTAGTTCGGTTTCTACGACTCGCCGAGGTACGTCTTTCGGACCTGCTCGTTGTGGAGCAGTTCCTTCCCGGGACCCTCAAGCGCGATTGAGCCAACCTCAAGCACGTAGCCACGATGCGCTACAGAAAGTGCCATGGCAGCGTTCTGCTCAACGAGGAGAATCGTGATGCCCTCTTTGTTGAGCTTCTCGATGATCGCGAAGATCGTCTCAACAATGACCGGGGCCAGCCCCATGGAAGGCTCATCGAGCATGAGCAACTTCGGGCGAGCCATGATGGCCCGAGCCATGGCAAGCATCTGCTGCTCGCCACCAGAGAGCGTGCCGCCCTTCTGCGAGAGCCGCTCTTTCAGGCGCGGGAACAGCGTGAACACCTGCTCGGTGTCCTCCTTGATGCCATCCGCGTCTTTGCGCAGGAACGCGCCCATCTCAAGGTTCTCGGCCACGGTCATTCGTGGGAATATGTGACGGCCCTCGGGTACCTGAATGATGCCCTTTGCCGTGACCTTATGCGGAAGCATGCCTGAGACGACTTCCCCGTTGAGGGTGACCGCGCCCTCGGTGGGAGTGAGCTGACCTGAAATGGTCTTGAGAGTCGTCGACTTGCCGGCACCGTTCGCGCCGATAAGGGTGACGATCTCGCCCTCATTCACCTCAAGGCTGATGCCCTTGAGCGCCTCAATGCGACCATAGTGAGTGTGGAGGTTCTCGACCTTAAGCACTTCGAAATCCTTCCTTATGCCTGAGCCAGCATGGCCTCGGCACCCTTGCCGAGATACGCTTCGATGACTTTCGGATGCCGCTGAATCTCTGCGGGCAGACCCTCGGCAATAAGCTCACCGAAGTCGAGCACGTAGATACGATCCGCGATATCCATGACGACTTTCATGTCATGCTCGATAAGCAAGACAGTCACACCGGTCTCGCGGATTCTACGCACCAGCTGCGTGAGCCGTGCGCTCTCCTGCGGGTTCATGCCTGCGGCCGGCTCGTCGAGCAAGATGAGCTTGGGCTCGGTTGCAAGCGCGCGTGCGATCTCCAAACGACGCTGGGCACCGTAGGGCAGGTTCTTGGCCAGTTCGTTGGCTTTGTCGACCAGACCAACAAAACGCAAACGGTTCAAGGCCTCATCAATGGTGTGCTGTTCCTCACGCTTGAACCTCGGGGTGCGAAGAACCGCGCCGAGCGGACCGTTGTTGGTCCGAATGTGGCGGCCGACCATGACGTTCTCAAGCGTCGTCATGTTCGCGAACAACCTGATGTTCTGGAACGTCCGAGCAATACCCATCGCACAGATCTGATGGGCCTTCTTCCCGGCCACGGGGGTGTCCTGGAAGAGCAGCTCACCCTCGGTGGGCTTGTAGATACCCGTAAGCAAGTTGAAGAACGTCGTCTTGCCTGCACCGTTTGGGCCGATAAGGGCGACGATCTCTCCTTCGTCGATATGCATTTCGAGGCCGCTCAGTGCTTTGAGGCCACCGAACGCCATCGTTATGTTCTTTGCTTCTACAAGAGCCATGGTTCTCAAGCCTTCCTTGCTACGGGACCCTACAGGTCATGGTCGGCCGTCTCGGTCTTGTGTTCGGCCTCCCACAGCGATTGGCTCTCCTCGTCGCGGATCTTCTCATCGTCTGGATGGAGTTCCATGGCGCGACGTGCTGAGGGCCAAATACCCTGTGGTCGCACCGCCATCATGATGACCATGACCAGACCAAAGACCAGGTAGCGGTAGTTGCTGACGAGCGACGCCTGCCCGGGGTCGAGCGGCAGGATGCCAGACTGTGCCAGGCCGCGAATGAGCTCCGGGATACCCTGGATGATGATTGCACCGATGATTGCGCCGGGAATCGAGCCCATACCACCCAACACAACGATACACACCACGAACACCGACTCCATGAACGTGAAGGACTCGGGGCTGACGAACTGCTGGAAGTTGGCGAACGTGAGACCCGCAACACCGCCCCACACGGCTCCAAGCGAGAACGCCCACAGCTTGGCACTGGTGATGTTGATGCCAACAGAAGCCGCCGCAACCTCATCCTCGCGCATTGCGGTCCACGACCGACCCAGGCGGGAGTCGTCAAGTCGGCGCACAACAAAGATGGTGAGCAGGCAGAGCATCACCGCAATGAAGTACCAGTACAAGTTGTTGGAGAACTGGAAGTTGAAGTTGTCGCCGATGCTGAACACAGCATTCTGTCGAAGCCAGACGAGGCCAGCCGGATCGGGAATGAACTCTCCGGCCCGGGGTAGGCCCGCAGCACCGTTCGTGAGCCCGAACACGTCGTTGGTGATCAGGATACGCACGATCTCACCGAAGCCGAGCGTGACGATTGCGAGATAGTCACCGCGAAGCCGGAGAACCGGCGTACCAAGTGCGATACCTGTGGCCGCCGCTGCGAGCGCTGCGACAGGCAAGGCCGCGAAGTACACGTACGGGCCAAAGGACGCGCCAAACAGCTTGAGCATCACATCTCCGACGAGCACGCCGACGTAGGCACCCATCGCGTAGAACGCGATATACCCCAAGTCGAGCAGCCCTGCGAAGCCGACAACGATGTTCAGGCCGAGTGCCAGCATAACGTACAGACCGACAACGCCCATGATGCGCACCAGGAAGAGCTGGCCGATGCCCTGAAAGAAGATCGGGACGAGCACCACAAGTGCCGCGATGATCGCGTAGATGATCTTCTGCTTCGTTGTGAGCTTGCGTCCACTGACGACTGTTTTGATATCCATTTTACTTCCGCCCATGGTCTACACCTTCTCCACGACGGACTCGCCGAGCAAACCGCCCGGTCGGAAGATCAGGACGAGGATGAGGATAGCGAAGGCCACAACATCCTTGTATCCGGCGCTCAGGAAGCCGGCAGCCAGGGACTCGAGAATACCGAGTACAAACCCGCCGAGCATAGCGCCGCGAAGGTTACCGATGCCGCCGATGACAGCTGCGGTAAAGGACTTGATACCGGGCAGGAAGCCCATGTCGAACTTCACGGAACCGTAATACATTCCATGGAAGACACCGGCGATGCCACCGAGCGCGGGGCCGATGAAGAACGCCAGCGCGATGACCTGGTTGATATCGATACCCATGAGACCTGCCGCCTCACGGTCCTGCGAAGTTGCCCGCATGGCCTTGCCGATCCTCGTCTTGGACACGAATGTGTCGAGGACTGCCAGTAGCAGGAGAGTAGTCACAAGGATGAGGATCTGAAGTGAGTTCACCGTGACGCCACCGGCGTCGATCACAGTCACGACTGGCATGACCGAGGGGAACGGGAGTGCCTTGCTGTCGACCCACAGAAGAACTGCGTTCTGCAAGAAGATGGACACGCCGATCGCCGAGATGAGCGGGGCGAGCCTGGGCGCATGGCGCAGGGGTCGATACGCGAAGCGCTCAATGACCACGCCGAGCAGACCCACGACGATTGCGGCGGAAAGGAACACCATTGCGAAGAGAATGATAAGGCCGATTGAGCTGCCCTTGAAGAACGCAACAGTTCCTACGCCGACAAGACTCTCATTCGTGAGAGCCTTGAGTACGAACAAACCTACGTAGCCACCACTCATGAACATCTCGCTGTGAGCGAAGTTGATCATGAGCATGATGCCGTATACGAGCGTGTAGCCAAGGGCAATCAGGGCGTAAAGGCCGCCCAGTGTAATGCCGTTGATGAGTTGCTGGACTAAGACGTCCGCGGACACTGACCGATCACCTGTCTTCCGAACTGCGCGCGACTTCTCAGCGCGGTTGGTATCACGTTGATACACGCTCCGGGCGGGCGCCACTCGGCGCCCGCCCGGTTAAGGTCCTAGAGAAAGACCCTACACACGGGGCGCTTACTTAACGTACGCGGTCCATGCGCCAGCCTTGACGGTATACAGCGTGATGACCTTGTTCGTCGTGTCACCGTTGGCATCGAAAGCAACGGCACCACTGACGCCGTCCATGTTCGTCGCTGCAACAGCGGCGATGATGGCAGTCTTGCCCTCAGGAGAGGTGACCTTGTCGGCACCGAGGTCAGCAGCAACCTTCTTGACTGCATCGATGATAACGTTCGTTGCATCGAAGGAGTACGCGTCGTACGCGGCGATAGCATCACCCGGGTACGCAGCTTCGAAGGCGGCCTTGAAGTCGGCACCCTTCGGCAGCTGGTCGATCGGGTAGCCGATGGAGGTGCAGAAATCGCCCTCGGCAGCAGCGTCACCCGCGAGCTTGACGTACTCACCGTCGTACATACCGTCGCCACCCATGAGCGGGGCGGTCACGCCGGCGTCAGAGAGCTGCTTGGAGAGCAGTGCGCCTGAGTTGTAGATGCCGCCGTAGTACACAACGGCCGGGCTCAGGGACTTGATCTTGGTGACAAGCGCGTTGAAGTCGCTGTCCTTGTCGCCGGTCTTCTCGCGACCCAGCATCTTGCCGCCGTCAGCCTCGAACTGCTTCGCGAACTCATCCGCGAGACCGGTGCCGTACGGGGTCGAGTCGTCGACCACGAACGCGCTGGTGAAGCCAAGGTCCTTGAACGCCGAGTCGGCGGCCGAGGGACCCTGGACCGAGTCGATGGTGCAAACGCGGAAGACGTTGTCCAAGCCCTGCTGGGTAAGCGCGGGGTTGGTCGACGCCGGCGACACCATGACGATGCTGTTCTGGTTGTAGACCTTCGAAGCCGGGATAGAGACACCCGAGTTCAGATGGCCCATGACACCAACGAGCTTGGAGTCAGAAGCAAACTGGTTTGCTACGGTAACGCCGGTCTTCGGGTCGCCCTGGTCGTCGCCAGAGACGCTCTCGAACTTGATGCCGAGATCCACAACCGCAGGATCTTCGTTGGCCTGCGAGATGGCCAGGTTGGCGCCGCGCTCCATACCTTTGCCAAGCGCAACTGCGCCCTGCGTCAGCGGTGCACCGATACCGATTTTGACTACGGTCGCCTCTGTGGCGCCGCCGTCAGTTCCGCCCGTTTCAGTCTTGCTCGCACAACCCGTGACCACGAGGGCCAGGGCTGCGGTAGCTGCGACCAGGGCAACGAACCGCTTACGCTTGCTGGTCATACCGTCCTCCTTTGTACACATAATCCTTTGCACGTGCCGGCATCCCCATGTCGACGCGCGCTCCGCCTGAGATTCAAGGAATGTAACACATTGGCGCTATATGCAACAGAGTATCAACGCATAGCCATAGCCGCCCGAAGTGCATACTTCAAACGGCTATGGTGATTCATTTCGAGAGTGTTACGGAGTGATTTGTGTCAAGTGCGATTAACGGTGGTTCTTCACCGAATCGTCACTCTCACGCGAATCTCGCCATCAACAACCGAAACCGGATATGTTTTGACGTCAGATCCGGGGTGATCGGTGGTTCCATCGCGAACGTCGTACCGCCAGCCATGCCAGGGGCACATGACCTGATAGCCGTCCATGAACCCCTCGGCAAGTGGGGCGAAGGCATGACGACAGACGTTCGAAAGCGCAAAGAACTCGTCTGCAACTCGCGCCACGGCGATATCATGCCTACCTACCTTGACGTGACGTATCTGGCCATCCGGCAGATCGGCAACCTTGAACACCGGAACATCAACGGGGCCCGTTGGCTCATCGATAACGCCAAGCAACTCCGTACCATCTTCGACCTCGTTCAAGATGAAGAGTCCGCACCAGCACTTGTTAAGCCCGGCGAACTGGTCACGAAAGAACGGGATGCAGGGGCAGACGATCTTCGCGTCCTCTTTCGGATCCCCCGTGCGTACGCGGCAGGGGCAGAACACATCGCCTGTCGACTCAAGCAGCTCCAGTTCAGAGGTGAGCACCTCATCGACGAACTCCTCGTCGGTGTTGAACTTGTAGCCGAGCCGATCCACGAACGGCGCCATATACGCCTTGAGATCCTCGATAGTCGTGTCCGGGTTGAATCTTCGACGAACCGGTGCTGCCTCGCTCATAGCGACAGCAGCTCCTTGATCCGCTTCTTGTTGAACCCGACGATGACTTCGTCGTCCACAACGACCACAGGGAACGACGTACCGTTTGAGAGTTCCTTCACCTTAGCGATCGCCTCGGCACGCTCATCTCCCTCAAGGAGGTCCACCTCGAGGATATCGAACTCAACATCGTTGTCCTCCAGGTACTTGCGGGTCATGCGGCAATACGGACAGGTCGACAGCCCATACAACATCACGGACATGCGAGCTCCTCTCGAAGGACTCAGGCAGTGGGAAGTGGTTTGGACGCTTCGGCCGGTCGCTCAGTCTCGATCTTGCGCCAGTGGTAGATGTAGAGCGGTCCTGCAACGACGAGCATCGCAACACTGCCAACCAGGCTGAGTACTCCCTGCCGCTGCGACTGCTGCTGCTGCGATTCCCGCTGCCGGTCGATCTGCTCCTGCGTCAGGCCTGGGGTACCGCCCTTCTCGACCGGCACATCATAGAAGTAACCGGGGTCGGGATAGATGAGCTCGACGGTGGAGCGCACGACCCCAACGGCCGCGACGATCATCATGATGAGCGTGATCAAACAGACGAGATACAGATAGATGTTTCTGAGCGACCAACGATCACCAGACATCGCATTGCCTTCCGACGAGGTTTGCAGTCGTGGATATGTATTCCCGAAGTAGCGTGTCGGTGACACACGTTACAATGCTCGCATGGAACCTATCTCGCTCACCACCGGTGTCGCCTTCCTCGGCTCCGGTTCGCGCGGCAATGCAGCCCTGGTGCACTCGGGTGGTCGCGGCGTGCTCGTCGACTGCGGGCTCTCTGCTCGCGAGGCCAGGCGTCGCATTACCGAGGCGGGCCTTGATGGCATCCACATCGAAGCAATCCTAGTGACTCACGAACACGGCGACCACATCTCAGGGGTGCGTGTGCTCTCGCGCACGCTCGGTGTGCCTGTGTATGCAACGCCGGGAACCGTTCGCGTGCTTCGCGACTGCCTTGCTGACGTCCCCGAAGTCATTGAGATCATCGCAGGCGAAGAGATACGAGTCGCATCGTTTCGCGTGCTGCCATTCCGTAATTCCCATGATGTCACCGAACCTGTGGGCTACGCGCTCGCAGACGAATGCGACAGGCGAATCGCGATTGCGACCGACACAGGCGTACTCACGTCCGAGGCTCTGGAGGCGATTGCCGGCTGTGATTTGCTCGGCATTGAGGCAAACCACGATGCCGACATGCTCGAATGCGGCCCCTACCCCGTATTCCTGCAGCAGCGCATCTCCTCGGATCGGGGGCACCTGTCTAACGAGAGCGCTGCTCGATCACTCGAGCGCCTTGGCTCGGACCGGCTGCGCACGATCGTCGCGCTCCACCTCTCAGAGCACAACAACCTCCCTCGGCTCGCACGAACGTCGCTGTTGGCGGCTGTGACCACGCTCGGACTGGGTGCCGAGGTGCTGGTCGCGCGGCAGCGCGAGGCTGTGTGCTGCCTGCTTGGCGAAGCGCTCTAGAACTCGATACCGCGTCGCGCGGGGATACCACGATCGTAGGGGTGCTTCACGAGGCACATCTCGGTCACCAGGTCGGCTGCCTCAATGAGCGCGGGTGTCGCGCCGCGACCGGTCAGGACGACTTCCACGTGTGAGGGTCGTGCCGCGAGTGCCGAGAGGAGCGCATCCGCCTCGATGAGGTCGTACGCCAGCGCCACGCACGCCTCATCCAGCACGACGACATCATAGGTGCCGGAAGAGATCGCCTCGGCGGCGATATCCCATGCCTCTGCAGCAGCCTGTCGATCCTCATCGGTAAGCCCGTCGCCGAGCAACCCCGTGGAGTGCTCAGCGGGACGCGAAACGATGATGCCAAGCTGCTCAAGCATCGCAAGCTCACTCGAACGCTTCCCACCTTTGACGAACTGCACGAAAGCGACGTTGAACCCGGCGCCGCGCGCGCGGACCGCGAGACCGACGCCGGCCGTCGTCTTGCCCTTGCCGTCGCCGGTGTAGACCTGGACCAGCCCCGTGCGATTCATGTCAGCCATCGATGTCGCCTCCACCTAGCATCTCCAGGACCGCCGATAGCGCGGCCTCATCATCAGATACCCGCTCTGCTCCAAGAGCGACCGCCTCGGCCCAGAGAGCCGTTGCCACGCCGCCCGAGTAGTCGCGCTCAGGCGTCATCTCCCCCACTAGCACGAGCGGAACTCCAGAGCGGACAGCAGCTCGAAGGTTGGCCACGTTCGCGCGACCGAAAGGCGTCTCACACACAACGCATACGCGCGAAGAAGAATATGACAGTCGAACATCCTCCTCGGCAGTGGCATCGATATCGCCGAACGGCGGCAGCATCACATACTGTGCGCCGAGCGCGTCGCCAACGGCCTGATCCACGTCGCCTTCAGAGAGCGCGCCACATGCGGCGCTCACGCCGCTTTGCGCGAAGCGGCGCAGAATGCGCGCGCCGCTGCCCGAGCCGCACACGACGCCGACCGGGCCGCGATCGGGACGCGCGAGGTCGGCACCACGAACGATCGGCGTGACGCTGACCGAGCCCGAGACCGGGTCAGTGCGAACGACCGCGCGCACGTCGAAAACGTCGGATATGACACCCGCATCGAGGGCTTTCTCGGGGACGACCGGCTCCCGCACCCGACCGGACGCAACAACCGCGATACGATCGCTGTAGCGGGCCGCAAGGTCGAGGTCGTGGAAGACGCCGAGAACGGCGAGCCCCTCATCAGCGAGGCGGCGCACGAGGTCGAGCACCTGCAGCGCGTGGTTGAGGTCGAGGTGCGCGGTGGCCTCGTCGAGCAGAAGCACGCGTGGCTGCTGCGCAAGCGCTTGCGCGACGGTGAGGCGCTGCAGGTCGCCGCCGGAGAGCGTGTCGATGGTCTCGGCGGAGAGTCGTTCGGTATCGGTTAGGCGCATGACGTCGGAGACGACGGCATCATCTGCGGCGGAGAGCGACTGCAGCGTGCCGAGGTGCGGATTGCGTCCCATCTCCACAAACGTTCGCGCGGTGAAAGCAAAGGCGGCGCTCGGCGTCTGCGGCACGACGCCAACGAGCAGCGCGCGCTCCTTCGGCGTGAGTCGTGCAAGCGGAGTTCCAGCGAGCGAGACGCCGCCCGAGAGCACGTTCGCACTGCCGGTGAGTGTGCGCAGCAGCGTGGACTTGCCGGCTGCGTTGGGACCGACGAGTCCGACGAACTCGCCGGCGCTCACGGAGAATGAGACATGCTCGACGATCGCGCGCGAGCCGTAGCCAACGCTTGCGTCCTCAAACGAGAGCAGCACCTCGGCGGCACTCATCGCGCACGCTCCTTGCGCACGAGCAGCCAGACGAAGAACGGGCCGCCGGCAAGCGCTGTCACGATGCCCACCGGAATCTCAACCGGCGCGAGAACGAGGCGCGCAACCAGGTCCGAAAGGACCAGCACAAGCGCGCCTGCAAGTGCGGACGCGGGCAGCAGGCCGCGATGATCGGGGCCGAGAACGAGCCGGACCATGTGTGGCGTCATGAGGCCGACAAACCCGATGAGACCCGAGACGGACACGGCCCCCGCCACCACGAGCGACGCAAGCGCGAGTGCGACAAGCTTGAAGCGCTCAACATTCAGCCCGAGCTGCCCGGCGCGCTCATCGCCAAGCAACATGAGATCGAGGTGCCGGGAGAACACCATCGGTACCACGAGCCCGACGGAGAGCAGTCCCGCAAGCAGCCCGACATACGGCCACGAAGCGCCGGTGAGTCCGCCCATCATCCAGAAGACGACCGCCTGCATCGATTCATGCGAAACGACCATCAGAAACGAGGTGACCGCCGAGAGCGTATACGACACAGCGACACCAGCGAGCAGGAGCGATGTGGACTCGAGGCGTCCAGCCCGACTGGCGACTTTCACGACTACCGTGATCGTGAGCAGCGCTCCCACGAAAGCACCGATCGGAACACCGACCACCCTGCCGAGCAGCGACGTGCCGCCAGCTACTATCATGATGGTCGCACCGAGCCCGGCACCAGAAGAAACGCCGAGGATGTACGGATCAGCGAGCGCATTTCGAAAGAGCGCCTGGTACAAAACGCCAGCCGTGGCGAGCGACGCCCCGACAAGCGCCGCGAGAAGCACCCTCGGCAGTCTGAGATCGATGATGACGGCGTCGCCGATGCCTCCGGTCGAACCGCTGAGCGCACGCCCGAGTGCCCCGATCACGTCAACGAACGGAACCCGGACCGCGCCGAACATCACGCCGACGACCACCGCAAGCCCGAGTGCGAGCCCGAGTGCGGCAATCAATAGTCGCGATGTCCGACGCGAGTCCGAAGTCATCTTTACTTACCGAACGCCTCAGGATGCAGCGCCTCGGCGATCTGGCGGATGCCCTGGATCACGCGTGGTCCGGGCCGGCTGACGAGATTGTCGTCGAGCACGAACACGCGGTCGTCGGTCACGGCGGCAAGCTTGGAGTAACCCGCGCGGTCCTTAAGAGTCGAGGGGTCGCTCATCGAGCCCTTGGTCGCGAAATAGACATCGGGGTTATCGGTGAGCAGCTGCTCCAGCGAGTACGCGACGTAGCCAGCCTCGGCCACCACGTTCTCTCCGCCTGCCTGCTCGATGAGGTCGTTGATGAGCGTGCCGGTGCCGGCTGTGTACAGCGGTTCCTGCGCGATCTCAACGAAACACCGGACGGGAGCAGCATCGATCGCGTCCTGGATCGACACGAGCTCGTCTTTCATCTCCTGAACGACCGTCGCGGCCTTCTCGGACTCGCCGGTGGCTTTACCGACCATCTCGATGGATGCGTACAGCGCGTCTAGCGTCTGCGGGTCGACCGCGACGACGACGGCGCCGGTCTTCTCCAACTGCTCGATGATGTCGGCCTGAACGCCGGTGGTCACGAGAACGAGATCTGGGGTCGCCGCGGTGATTGCTTCAAGGTTCGGCGTCACAAAGTCGCCGACCTGCTCGATCGTGCTCACCTCGGGCGGGTAATCGTCGTACGTGGTCACGCCTACGACCCGGTCAAGCGCCCCGAGTCCGAACAGTATCTCTGTGTTGGCTGGCGCAAGGCTCACGATACGCTCCGGCTTCGATGCGATCGTCACGCTGCGGCCGGCGTCGTCTGTGACTGTCACCGGGAATGATGCCGTCGCCGGCTTGGCGACCTCCTCGGTCTTGCTGCCACACCCGCCGAGGGCGAGCACTCCGATTACCAGCGCTGAGAGCAGCGCCACTTTGATCCACTTGCTTCTCATACTTGGTACCTCTCTTTCGCAACGCACGTGTCCGTCGTCCGAACAGCGCAACCAGAACAAGAAAGACCCGCTCAGATGGCGGGTCTTCGAGTACTGGTCTTCCGGGCACGCGCTATGCGCATGCGACGGAGCCTTATCCTCGAAGGCAGCATCGCGGAATCCTGGGCAGGTCTCCTGACTTCGAGGAACGCTCCCTCGTCACAGTGGCGGGTCCGTACCGGAATCTCACCGGCTTCCCTATTCTCCCGCTCGCACGGGCACCCAGGACCGCTATTCGGTTGTCCGTGCATTGTACCCGCTACAGCCCGCGAGCGACAGTTGCGCCGCACTCTGCGCGAAACGGTTAGAATCGTACGAGTGCTTTTCAGACGGCAAGACAACAAGGGGTGGTCATGGATCTGTTCCAGAAGTGCCGCGACTATATGGAACCGACTCTCGCCAAGCAAGCCGGGTATTACCCGTACTTCCAGGTAATCGATTCGGAGTCTGATTCCAAGGTCAGCATCGGCGGCCGCGACCTAGTGATGCTCGGGTCAAACAACTATCTGGGTCTGACAACGCACCCCCATGTCCGCGAGAGGGCCGCGTGGGCACTCGAGAAGTTCGGCCCCAGCTGCACCGGATCGCGGCTGCTTAACGGCAACTTCAACATCCACGAAGAGCTCGAGGAACGGCTGGCAGCGTTCGTCGGCAAGGAAGCCACGCTTGTCTTCTCGACCGGCTTCCAGACGAACCTCGGTACGATCTCCGCACTCATCGGCAGGCACGACACCGTCGTCATCGACAAGGACGACCACGCGAGCATCTACGACGGCTGCAAGCTCTCCTACGGGAAGACCGTCCGCTATGAGCACAACGACATGGCCAGCCTGCGTAAGGTGCTTGAGTCGACCCCGGACAACGGCGGCGGCGTCATGGTCGTCACGGACGGCGTCTTCAGCATGGAGGGCGACATCGCACCCCTGCCCGAGATGATCGCGCTCTGCAAAGAGTTCGGTGCCCGGCTCATGGTAGACGACGCACACGCGAGCGGCGTGCTCGGCCCGCGCGGCGAGGGAACCTCGGCGCACTTCGGTGTGACCGACGACGTCGATCTCATGATGGGCACGTTCAGCAAGAGCTTCGCATCGCTCGGCGGCTTCATCGCCGGCGATGCCGACGTCATCGACTACATCCGCCACAACTCGCGGCCGTTCATCTTCTCGGCGGCGATGGCGCCTGCAAGCGTGGGCGCGTGCCTCGGCGCGCTGGACGTCATGGAGACCGAGCCCGAGCACCGCGAGAACCTGTGGAAGACAGTTCAACGCATGCAGTCCGAGTACCGTCGGATGGGCTTCGATACCGGCACGAGCGAGACGCCGGTCATCCCCATTATCCTGGGCGACGAAATGCTCGTCTACGCGTTCTGGCGCAACCTGCTCGACGAAGGCGTCTTCGTGAACCCGGTGCGTCCGCCGGCCGTGCCCGCCGGCCGTGCGCTCTTGCGCACGTCGTACATGGCTACGCACACCGAAGAGCAGATGGACTTCGTCCTCTCGGCATTCGAGAAGATCGGGCACAAGCTGGGCGTGCTCTCCTAGCGAGTACTACTCTGCGACAGTCCTGCGCGCGACGAGCGTGACGATGCATGCCGTCGCGATGCCAACGCCTGCCACCATGCCCAGGAAGCCTCCGATGTACGCCCAGTTGCCCGACTGGAATATCGGGCTGTCCGGATGGAAGAGGTTCGGCAGGACAAGCACGAGCGTCCAGAGTGTTCCAGCGAGCAGAGCATCAAGCGCAGCGGTGACCTTGGGTGCGTCGAAGAGCATCTGAACCGCGAAGATCACCATGGCGCCGCCGAGCACGCCAAAAGTCATCCCAAGGCGTGGCTCAGTCCATAGGATGCCACCCCAGATCATCTGCATCGACAGCAAGCCGAGGATGCTGTTGATGGTCCACAGCGGCAGCGAAGCCCACCGCAGCGACTCGCCCCAGCGCCGGGCACCCCCCTGGCCGAGCAGATACGCCACGCCGAATACGCCGGCGAGCGTGAAGGTCGCCATGTTCACCCATGTTGATGCGCCGTGGAACATGACGAAGCGCACCATCGTCCCAAGCTTTTCGTCGGGCGGGGTCACGAGAATCGCAGCAGCAGCCACAACGGCGGCAAACCCGATACCCGACATGAGCACGGTCTTAGCGCGGGGTGAGATAGGTCGCACAGAAGGCTCCTCTCCTGAAGATGCTTAGCGAGTCAGCCGAGTCTATCTCTTTTCGAGCACCCGGCGCACGCGTAGAAGCAGCACGTCTCGGCGCACGGGCTTGCGCATGTAGTCGGCGGCCCCGAGACGCAGACACGTCGCCTCGGCTTCTCCGTCCTCAATACCGGTCAGCATGATGATCGGTGTGGTCACGCCGTCTTGCATCATTCGCTCCAACATCACGAGCCCGTTAACACCGGGCATATTGATATCCGCGATGATCAGGTCGAATGTCTGGCTTGCGATTCTATCGAGCGCCTTCTGCCCATCGGATGCGAGGGAGACCTCGTAGTCCGCATCAGTGAGAACAGCCGCCAGCATATCCCGAGTGGGCGGATCATCGTCGGCGACAAGCACACGCTGCTTGTGAGACGCCTCGGCAACTCCGATGAGCGCGTCGCCACCTGATGCGGGCACCCCGATCAGATCGCCGCCACCCGACCCACCCCACGGCTGCGGGAAGCTCGGTGCACGCATTGGCTCCCGCTCCTGGAACGCGGTCTCCTGCGTGGCCGTCTTGGCCTCCGGCGCCGGTTCCTCCTCAACGAGAACCCGCTCGTACACGTCACGAACCGTGAAGTCGAGCGAGCGCACCTTGTCGATGGCGCTGTCGAGCAGCAGGTACGAGCCCCGCTCGCGCAGCCGCTTCCTGATCACCGCGACGGGCACCCCAGAGCGAATCCAGTCAGTCACATCACGGTCGAAATCGAGAATCTCCTGCACACCAACGCGGCCCCTGAATCCCTCGTGGCAAGCGGGACAGCCGACCGCGTGGGCAACCTCCTCAGGAATGTCATCCGTGAACGGCGCGAGCATCTCGCGTTCCTCGGCCGAGATGGGCGCGACCTCCCGGCACACGGGGCACAGGCGCTTCAGGAGCCGCTGTGCCACGATACACAGTACCGAATCAGCCATCATGCTGCGCTCGATGCCGAGGCGCTCCAACCGGAAGATTGCGGTGGTCGCGTTGGACGTGTGGAGCGTCGACATGGTGAGGTGACCGGTCGACGCGAAGTCAAGCGCGGTGCGTGCCGAGAACAGGTCACGAATCTCGCCGAGATACAGCACGTCGGGGTCCTGGCGCACCGATGACTTCAGAAGACTCTCGAACGTCACGCCGGCCTTGTCGTTCACCTGCTGTTGATTCGCTCGCGCGATGACGTACTCGACGGGGTCCTCGACCGACATCAGGCTCCGCCGGTCAGCGTCGATGCTCGTTAGCACGCTGTACAGCGTCGTCGTCTTGCCCGAACCAGTGGGACCCACGACGAGAATCATGCCGTGCGCCCGGTCAGCATATTCGTAGAGTCGCTCGGATTGCTCCTCGGTCATACCGAGTTCAACGAGCGTCTTCGGTCTAGCCGACGCGTCAAGGACGCGGATGACCATGCTCTCGCCGTATGGCCCAGATGATGTGGCTAGCCGCATCTTGAGCTTCTTGCCGCCAACCGTGGTTTCGACCATGCCGTCTTGCGGACGACGCTTCTCGGCAATATCGAGTCCACCGATCGCCTTGAAGCGCGAAATCAGCATGTGCGACGTCTGCCGCTTGACAGTCATCATGTCCCGCATGTCGCCGTCTATGCGGAAACGGATGTGGCAGGACGCTTCTTTGGGCTCGATGTGAATGTCGCTTGCGTGTTCTCGTACCGCCGAGAGAATCAGGCTGTTCGCAATGAACACGATGGGCCGGGACTCCGTGTTATCACTGAGACCTCCGGCTTCTTCCATGAAGCCCTCGGTCAGCGTGCCCGCAGCCTCCTCGCCGATCTGCTCCTCCTGCGGGGTCTGCATCCCGCCATACCTGAAGAGCGACTGGATCGCCTCGGGCGGCGCAACCGCAACGCCCGCTCCGTCCTCGGCCGACGCGTGTCGCAACACAGCATCGAGGACCTCCCAGTCAAACGGATTTGCCATCACATACGTGACTGACCCGCTACGCTCGATTGGCACGATGAGATTCTTGCGGCAGAACGCCACAGGTAGCGTCCCCGCTACCACTTTCGTAGCGTCAAGATACGGTATGAACTCAAGCTCCAGATGCTCCGCGACCGCAGCCGCAAGCTCTTCCGGCGTGAGACCGAGTGCATGCACCGATGCGTAGATGTCATCCGGTCGCATGGCCGTGATGGCCGAGCGAACCTCATCACTATCAGCACCGATGCGCGTGAGGGCGCGGCGGAATGACGGAAAATCATCGGCCGAATTTGACTCAGGACCGCTCAGGACGTCTGCCTCGATATCGGCCCAAGCACGCGCCGTTCCGAGCCGCTCTTCAACCTTGGAGACGAGCTCGTCCCGGTTGATCGGCTTCACGATGTAGTCGACCGCGCCACATTGAAAAGCGCGCGCCCGGTCGTGCTCCTCGCTCAGGGCCGACATGAAGATGATCGGTGTGGACTGGGCAAGCTCGATGTCCTGCAGCGCCTCACAGAAACCGTACCCATCCACCTCGGGCATCATGACATCAAGCAGGATCAGATCGGGGTGCTCTGTGCGAACGAGGTCGAGCGCGTCAAACGCGTTCTCGGCCTGCAAGACCCGATACCCGTGACCCTCGAGCAACAACGCCACGAGCTCCCGGATGTCCGGATCATCGTCAACGCTGAGGACGGTTGTGTTTTGCGAGTCAGACATATGGTTGCGACCTACTCGTCCACGAACTCGATCTCGACGGCATCCATGTATGCCCGCATTTGCCTCGCCGCAGCAATCACTCCAGGGCCATCGCACGCCTCGGCGGCTACTTCGATGGTCGAACCATACTCCGTGACCGGGTCAAACCCGTACCCGCCGCCAGACCCCTTGATTGAATGACCGAGAGACTGAATCGCCTCGAAGTCGCCCTGGGAGACCAGCGCCTCAATGGTGTCTGCATCATCACGCCGGCGCTGCATGAAACGAGGAATCAGCGCCTCAAGCGCACGGTCAACCCGCGCAACCGGCCGCTCAGAGCCCTGCTCCGTGCCAGCATCCTCAGTCATTCTCGGCTACCTCCGTCGCATACTTGTTGAGTGCCTCAAGTAGCACTTGCTTCTTTATCGGCTTTGTCAGGTGGTCATCGCACCCCGCGTCGAGACTTTTCTTGACCTCTTCTTTGAGCGCGAACGCCGTGAGAGCCACTATGCGCGTGTGGGTACCACGCTCCGCCTCAAGTTCACGGATGCGCCTGGTGGCTTCGTACCCGTCCATCAACGGCATCTGCATGTCCATGAGGATGAGATCGAAGGGCTCCTCGGCAGCCTGGTACGCCTCGAACGCCTCGGCACCGTTCTCGGCAACCGTCACGACATGTGCCGTCTTTCCGAGGTGCGCAAGCAACAAGAACCTGTTGTCCTCCGAGTCCTCGACAAGCAGGATTTTAAGCGAGACCGTGTCGGGTGCTGATTCGGAAGCAGGGACAACAACCGGCTCGGGTGTCGTGGCAAGCAGTGGCGCAGCCGGAACGGCGGAGATTGCCGCGCCGCGCACGGCGGCGGCCGCCGCGATGGCTTGATGTAGGTCTGCGCGCTTGACCGGCTTCATCAGGTAATCCATGACGCCGAGGTCCCTCAGCCGCGTCCCGAGTCCGATGACGTCGGAGGAGAGCATGACGACGCCTGTGTTCCTGAGAACCGGGTCGCTTCTCAGGATTGAGAGCAGCTGCATCCCATCCATGCCGGGCATGCGGTTGTCGAGAACGACCACGTCGTGCGGCCGTCCCTCTTTGGCTGCTCGCGTCAGCTCGTCGAGACCACCAGGGCCGTCCTCGGCCTCCGCGCCGATCGAGCCCCATCCGGCAAGCATCTCGCGCACGATGAGCCGGTTGGTGGCGTTGTCGTCAACGACGAGCACACGTAGTCCGTCGAGCCGCGATAGTACCGGACCGGCAGGCACCCGGGACTCGTCGACCCGACTCACGGGAATCGTGAAGTGGAAGGTTGTCCCCTCGCCCTCGATGCTTGTCACGCCGATGCGTCCACTCATGAGCTCCACGAGACGTCGGGATATCGTCAGGCCAAGACCTGTTCCGCCAAATCGTCTCGTGGTCGATGAGTCCGCCTGAGTGAAGCTCTCGAATACAGCTTGCTGCTTATCAGCGGGGATTCCGATGCCCGTATCCTCGACCGAAACCGCAAGATTGAAGCCATCGTCCAGGCGAGAATTCTCCCCCGCGTTCTCCACCGTGACCAATACCTGGCCCTCGTCGGTGAACTTGATGGCGTTACCGACAAGGTTAGTAAGCACCTGCCGAAGTCGGTCCGGGTCACCCTGGATCTTCGTCGGCGTCCCAGGGGTGATTCTGGCGAGCAGTTCTATGTCCTTCTCACGCGCCCGAATGCCGAGCACGGCCACGGTCTTCTCGACCACATCCGCAAGATCGAACGGAACCGATTCGATCTCCAGCTTGCCCGCTTCAATCTTGGAGAGGTCGAGCACGTCGTTGATGAGCACAAGCAGCGATTCGCCTGCGGACTTGAAGATGTCCACGTACCGGTTCTGCTGCGGAGAGAGCTCTGTCTCTTCAAGCAGCTCGGCCATACCGATGATCGCGTTCATCGGCGTGCGGATCTCATGGCTCATGGATGCAAGAAACTCGCTCTTGGCACGGTTCGCGTCCTCGGCAGCGCGCATCGCGTTCTGCAGTGCCTCTTCAGCGGCCTTGATAGCGGTGACGTCCTCCTGTGCACACACATAATGCGTCGTTTCGCCGCTGTAGTTGCGAATCGGGCTGATCGATGCCGAGGCCCAGTATGTTGTCCCGTCCTTGCGGAGGTTCACGAACTCGCCGTGCCACTCCTTGCCGCTTGAGATGGTCGACCATAGCTCGCGATACGTCGCGTCCGGCGTAAGGCCGGACTTGAGCATCCTCGGATTCTGGCCTTTGAGCTCACGAAGCGGGTACGCGGTAAGTTCAACGAATCGCTGGTTGGCGTATTCGATTTCGCCGTTCATGTCGGTCATGACAACGCCGACGGGGCTCTGCTCGAGTGCAGTGGTCAGTCGGCGCACTTCGATGTTCGTGCGCTTGCGCTCGAGCGCGTTCACGATCGAATATGCGGCCATGCGCAGAAGATTCACTTCTTCGGGACCCCACGCCGAGGAGCGCGTGATCGAGTCAAAGCCGAGGAACCCTATCACATGTCCGCGCCAAGTCATCGGCACGGCAGCGAGCGACTTTATGCCCGCGTCGATAAGCGCGTCGCGCTCGATGCCGGAGATCCGATCATCATTGGCAGGATCGTCGATCAGCACCTGCTCTTGCTGGGTGATTGACCCGACAAGGAACGGATACCGTGCAACGTCTGTCGCCTTGAACAGTTCCTTGCGTGACAGCGCGGCCAACGGAACCCACTCGTGGGTATTCGTCATGGCGTCGGCTGACTCCGGAAGCTCGAAGACATACGCTCGATCGGCATTCACGAACGTGCCTACAAGCCGTAGCGCTCGGTCAACACCCTCATCCACACGATCAGGCTCCATGTTGATGAACCCCGTCGAGATGTCGCTGACCAGGTCATTGAAGCGTGCACGATAGTCGGTGGCCTCCTCGGCTTGCTTTCGCAGCGTGATGTCTCGGGCGAATACGAGGACGCACTCGTCGCCCTGACGCAGCGTGGGCACCGCCGTGATCTCGACGACAACGGTCGAGCCGTCGCCACGGATGTACATACACTCATGTGTCACGATCTGTGCGCCTCCGCCGAGGGCGGAGAGACAGGAAGTAATCCCTTCAAAACCCTGGACAACAAGCTGCGCCACGTCCATGCCGATGATCTGCTCCATTGGGTAGTACAGCCACGAGGACATGTACCTATTCGCTTCAACGATCTTGTGGTCCGCCATCCGCATCACAAAGATGCCCTCGGGTGCGTTATCGAACACGGTGCGGAACTGCCGCTCTGTACTGGAGACCCGGGCAGCCCACGTTCGCGTCATCTGCGCAACAAGGTATGAGCCGAGGACGAGAAGGCTCGCGACGATGCTGAGCAAAATGCCAAGCATCCTGGCGCCCGCAACCGACTGCTCAATCGACTGCGCACGGCGATCGACGCCGAGAAGCGCGAGCGCCTTCCCGTCAGGCCCGAGCACCGGCGCGAAGCCTGAATACCAGGTCCCGTAGCTGTCCTTAAGCGGGCCCTCCACGAACTCTCGCGGCTTGGCAACTGCAGCCAGTAGCTCGGGGCTTGCCTCTTCGTACACCGTCCCGGGTTCATCTTCTTCGCCGTCGAACTTCAGTGGGGTCCCCTCGGCAAGAGTGACCGCTTTGCCATCCCGCGTCGTCATGATGTACATGAAGATGTCGTCAGTCCCCGCGTCGAGCAGCTTGGAGAGGCTACGCTGAACCGTCAGGTACGCCGGAGACTGAAGGTCGGACATGCTACCGGTAAGCTCACTGACGCTCTGAGCGTCCAAGGCGGCCGCGGAGAGGCGCGCATGCACGATGAGGTTCTTGTACTCCAAATCGAGCCGCGACTTGCCGATCTGCGAGGTGGCCACCCAGCCTGTCAGAAGCATGGCGACCAGCACGCCGACCGTCATCCAGCGCGCCCGAACGAACTCCGGCCGGGTCTTCTCGTCGAGAAGAGCTGCTGTTCGCTGTTGATAGTAGGAGCCGAGTGCAACCGCCAGAGCAAGCGAAGCGAGCGTGCGTACGACTTGCACGGGGATGCCGACGATCGACATGAACGCTGACTGATTCAATAAGCTCATCGGGAAGATATCGGCCCTTGGTTCGGCGAACATACCGAGAATCGCGTAAACACCAAGGATCACTGCGGCAATGAGAAGCGGCCTTCGAACCTCAGGTTTGAGTCGGCTGGCGTGAACGAAGAGCGCGTACGCGGCAAACCCAGATGCAACTATGCTGAGCATGTAGGCCACGAAGATTGCGATGCCTACCTGACCGCTGGTGACGCCGAGGATGACCAGGATGACCGGCGGGCCGAGAATCCACGGGCTCTGCTGCCAGGTCCCCAGCCGATGAGCGCTCTCTCGCCAGAACTCCACGAGGAACAGATAGGCGGCAGCTGCGACAATATGCGTCCCGGTCGTGACATATGCCGGGGGCAGGTACACCATACCGATGCTGCGGCTCCAGTCCACGAAGGTCCAGAGCAACCCAAAGATTGCCATGTACCCCCATGGCAGCACAGTGTCGCCGCCTCGGCGTAGGCTGTTCGCGTGCATCGCCACAATCAGAAAGCCGATACCGCTCAAGAAGAGCAGGTAGTCCACCTGCGATGCAAAGAAGGCACCCATTGATCCTCCGGCTCACCATTATTGGCTAACGCATCGCGACTGCCGTACATCGCCTCTCCATACTAGGGCGAATAGACAATTCTGGCGATAGAGGGGGGTAATGCGGCGACGAAAGGCAGTCGAGCGCCCCTAGCGATGTGCCAGTTTGCGAATGCGTGCGGCGGATGCGATCCCCGCCTGTTCACCCAGCTGCACAAGCTGATCAACGGCGAGGAATTGGTACCCGGCGAAGTCGTGTACCTTTGGAGATACGACGAAGTCCGCCTCGGCTAATGCGGGTTGGGCGACCTGTCGCTCCAAGACCTCAAACGTCGCTGCAGCGACCTCAAGACCAGACGTACCCCGTGCGCGAGGACCCTCTCCCTTTAGCGCAGAGCGCAAGTCTTTGAGCAGCCCCCCGTCGTCACCGCCGCCATCACTCGCCTGCAAACGTCCCGCGCCGCTCACGTCGACCGCAACAACCACCTTCGCGCCAAGTCTCCGCGCAAGCGAAACCGGAATCGGGTCGGTCAGGAAGCCGTCTACAAGTATGCGTTTACCATCCCTAATCGGCATGAACACCATCGGAATCGACAGGCTTGCACGCACTGCGTGTATCAGATCTCCTGAGGTGTGAACGTTGCGCTCACCTCTGGCCAGGTCTGTCGATACACAAGCGAACGGGATACGTAGTTCTTCGAACGTTGCCGGAAGGTGCGCGGCAAGGAACTCCTCGACCTTCTCGCCGGAAAGCAGAGCACCGCCTCTGATTGTCATGTCGACGAGCGAGAAGATCGACTTCATGTCGAATCCAGCCGCAATGCGCTCGATCTCGTCAGGCGAGAGGCCGGCAGCGTACATCGCGCCGACCACAGCGCCCATGCTCGTGCCAGTCACCACGTCCGGCGCAAGTCCTTCGGCAAGAAGCGCCTTCAGCACGCCAACATGCGCGATTCCGCGAGCAGCGCCACTGCCAAGCGCGTAACCGAGTGTCTTTGGAGCCGAGAACCACATGGCTACTTGCCTTCCCTGGCAAGCACGATAGCTTCTTTGGACGATGCGATGAGGAATGCTGCGCTCAGCCCGATCGCGAGGAATACGCCGATGTAGTCGAACGGCTTCATCCCTGCGGTCAGCTCCTGCAAGAAGAACTTAGGCGCGAAGAAGATGGCTGTGTTCACGATCATGATGATGACGCGCATCTCGGTCGGGCCCATCGTTCCGTAGCTGATCTTAAAGACGCCGTCGACGCAGGTACGCACGTACACGTGCACGGAGACCAACAGGTAGCCGATGAGCGCGAAGGCCGAGATGTCGAGGCGCAGAAACGGCGACATGCCGATTCCGATGATCGTCAGGAACTCGGCAACCGCGTCGACCGTGTGGTCGATGTAGAAGCCGAACTTCGGCCGCTCGATCTTGCGGAAACGCGCGAGCGTACCGTCGAGGCTATCGCCGAACCAGTTGAGAACGAACCCAAGGTTCACGAACCACAACCACCACACGCTGAGGCTGGAGAGCCAGTAACCCGCGAAGATCATGATCGCAGCGATCACGCCGATGCCCGTAAGGACGTCGGGGGTTACCCAGGCGGGCATGCGCGCTGCCAGCCACTGCAGCGCGGGTCGCTCAAGCGGACCGAGGAGCATGTCGTTGACGCGCTTGTGCTGCTTGATGTCGGTCATTTCTGGAGTACCTCCGCTTGGTTTGCGCCTCTTACGGCGCCTGGATATCGGGCCACACCGCGTGGGGCATGGCCCATTGCCGCGGGGACCTGCTGATGAGTTCCTCGGCAAACGCCAGCGCCGTCTGCGCGTTGGCGATCACATCTTCCGGGTTCTTGAGCGAGCCTTGCATCGGAATCGGCTCTGAGGCCTGCAACTCGTAGAGGCCGTCTTCACGGATGAGCGCCGACATCACGACAACGGGGGCTTTCGCACGCATGGCGAGACGCACGTGCAGGACCGGCAGCTGGGCCGGCTGGCCGAAGAACAGCGGGCGGGCCTCGACGTGCGGCAACGGGCGGTCGAGCCCCGTAAGCACCGAGCCACCACCGGCAAGGCGGCGGGCAGCATGTTTGAGCGACTCGATGGAGACCGGCGTCATATCGAGCCCTGACTCCCGGCGCATCTCGTTCTGCCACTGATAGCCGCCGTTTGGATCGGCCACCGAGAGCACCTGCACCTTCCACCCTGAAAGCCCGAGCGCCTGACCCACCAGGTCGAAGTTGCCGAGATGCACTCCCACAAACACGTGTGCTCGCTTGGGTGTGTCGCGCAAGAAGCGCTCGAAGGCCTCGCTGGGGGCGACTTTGGCGAGCAGCGCCTCAGGGCGTCTCGGCAGATGGTAGGTGTCGTAGAGGAAACGGCCGCTCATCTCGAGCGTCTCACGCACGGCGTCGTCGAGGGCTGCACCATCCAGCGTCATACCCGAGGCGACCCATTGGTTCGTGCGGATCGCGCGCACCATCTCGGAGTCGCGATCAGAGGCGAGCTTCTTCGCGCCCCGGCGCACCAGTGCAAGGCCGGCCGAGGGTGGCGTCGCTCTGCTCACGCCAAGCGCAAGCCCGATACCAAGTCTGCTGTTTGCAATCGATTCGAAGTCCACGCGGAACGGCCCTTCCCTCCGGTGCCCGCACGGCACTCGGACAAGTGTAGCAGTCCATCCGTGCGACACGCGCAGCCTTCTGCTACGCTCGTTTTCATCGTGAACTCACATCGCCAAGGAGGCGCACAAACCCGCCATGCCGGAGACCGAAGAATCTTCCCGCACCACAGCCACTCGCACCAACCTCGAAGTCATCGAGATCCCTCTCGGCGATCCGCGCATCAAGGAGTTCGTGCACTTCCACTGGCAGCTCTACAAGGGTGACCCGTTCTGGACACCCCAGCTCAACGCTGATCTGCTCGGCAACAAGATCCTTGGGACGGTTGGACTGCTCAAGCCTGAGAATCCGTACCACAAGACCGCCAAGGCCACTCACTTCATGGCGTACCGCGATGGTCGAGCGGTCGGTCGTATCTCGGCAGTCGTGAACAGCCGCTACAACGACTACTACGACTCGAAGATCGGCAACTTCGGGTTCTTCGAGGTCGAGAACGACTACGAGGCTGCCGAAGCCCTCCTGGATGCGGCCCGGGACTGGATCAAAGCCCAGGGCATGAGCGTCATGCGCGGCCCGGGCGAGTACGGTAACGCTACGCACGAGCGTCAGGCGTGCCTCATCGACGGCTTCGACTCGCCGCCAGCGGTCGAACTCACACACAACCCGCCGTACTACCGCGAGTTCTTTGAGCGCTACGGCCTCGATAAGGCGAAGGATTACCACGCGTACCTGCTCGACCTTACGTTGCCCGCCAGCGAGCGCCTCCTCAAGACCGCCGAGCTGGTTCAGAAACGACGCAATATCGTGACGCGCCCGGTAGACATGAGCCGCTTCGTCGAGGACATTCGCCTTGTGATCGACCTCTATAACAAGGCGTGGGCTGAGAACTGGGGCTTCCTCCCGGTCACGCAAGAAGAAGCTGACGCGCTTGCAGAGAGCCTGAAGCCGATCATCGACCCGGGCCTCATCAGGTTTGCGTACATCGATGGCGAGCCGGTGGCCGTAATCGGCACGTTCCCCGACCCGAACTGGGCGTTCCGGCCGCGGTGGAAGTGGTATGGCGACAACGACTTCGTGCGCATCGCACGGCTCTTCCTCACCAAGAAGCACTTCCCGCGCGTGCGCCTCATGTTCTTCGGCATTGTCCCCGGCCACAGGAGAACCGGCGTGGACGCGCTGCTCTTCAAGGAGATTCACGATTACACGTCGAAGCACGGATACACGACGTGCGACATCTCCATGCTGCTGGAGAACAACGACCTGATCCTGCGTGCCTCGGAGTTCATGGGTGCGCACCGGTACAAGACATGGCGGATATTCGACCTGCCGCTGGAGTAGCGCGATACGCGCGGCTGCTGCACGGGCATGCACCAACCAGGCTCGCCTGATGGAGGATCCATGGAGAACGCAGACGCCGTAGTCCTGAGTGTCGATGATGATCGCGACATCCTTGAGATCGTCAGACTCATGCTCGGCACGGCCGGGTTCGAGGTGCTCACCGCCGAGAACGGACCCGACGCGCTGCGCCTCGCCCTCAAGAACCGTCCCGCGCTCGTGCTGCTCGACGCGATGATGCCGGGCATGGACGGCTACGAGGTCGCCGCCGAGATGCAATCGCTCTCGGATCTTCAGGAGACCCCGATCGTCTTCCTTACGGCACTCTCCGGCGAGCAAGACCGGCAGCGGGCATTTGCGGCGGGCGCCGTCGATTACGTGACCAAGCCGTTCACAGGCGATGCGCTCATCACTTCGGTTCGTAACCACATCGACACCGCTCGCAGATTCGCAGCCATAGGTGCCAAACGCACCGGCTGGACCGAGCGAGTCACCGCTGAGGACTTCAACAAGTTCCGACAAACGCTCACCGAGGAACTCGGCCCCCAGTCCGAGGTCGCCGTAAATCGCGTCGTACCGGCTACCGTGTACTCACTGACCGATGCTTCCTACGGCGGCGAACGACGCATTTCTGAGATCATCGCACGCTACTTCGGCATCGGCTTCCTGCCGAGTATCGCTCCTCGTGAGATCCGCCTCGGCGTGCTGCCCACGCAGTTCTGCAAGACCAACCTCGTGGTCCCGATACACAACCAGGCGATTGGCGACGCCTATGTTGTCGCCAATCCATTCAACTGGGAGCTTATCGAAACGCTTCAACGCGCTTCCGGTAGCGACGCGTACACACTGCTCGTCGCATCACCCTCGACCATCCGTGCTGTCTTTGAACACGAAGTCGCCGAGCGGGGCGTCAAGCTTCAAATCGAGGCCGCAGCCGTTGGAGTGGTCGCCGACTCCGGAAAGCGACCGGGGGCGCGGGAACTCGCCATGCGACCACCGGCGTACGTGACCGATCATGCCATCGCCACGGCGGTTGCCGACGGCGCTTCCGACGTGGAGTACGAGCCGGGCGTTGAGTCGGTCGCGATCAACTACAGAGTCAACGGACAAATGCGAAACGGCTTCACGGTCTCACATGAGTCAGCCATCATGCTCGTCTCGCGTGTGAAGGCGCTAGCGGGTCTCGACATCAATGAGCGACGGCGCGTGCAGCGTGGCTCCATCGACGCGACCATCGACGGCACTCGCTATGTCATCCGAGTCGTCACCAGCGCCGCGCCTCACGGCGAAGCGGTGTCCCTTCACCTGACCCGCTCGGATGTGGCCCCGACTTCCCCGATCGCACTCGGCATGACGACGGCGCAGGTGGAACAGCTGAGCATGTGTCTGGCGCAGCGAAAGGGCCTCGTAGTGGTGGCTTCGCCTCATAGTGGCGGGAAGACGACGACCGCGTACAGCGTGCTCTCAATGGTCGGGCCTGCGGGTCGCAACGTGATGTCCGCCGAGAGTCCCGTCGAATTCCACGTGCCGTTCGTGCTGCAGCAAGACGTTCAGGAAACGACCGGCGCGACATACCCGGCCGTCATCACGTCGATCATCTTGCAGCACCCCGATGTGCTTTTCGTGGGTGAGATCCGAGATCCCGAGACGCTTCGCTCCATCCTCGGCTTCGTGGCCGAAGACGGCCTCGTTGTTGCAACGATCACAGCGCCTTCTGCCACAGCGGCACTCTCTGCGCTCGGTGCGCTTGGCGCCTCCAGGGAATGGCTGGCCGCCAATCTCGTGGCAGTGATCGGTGAACGCCTTGCGTCCCTTCCTTGCCCGGCGTGCTCCGCGCCTGCTGCGCTCTCCGCCGAGCAGAGCACAATGCTCGCCTCGTTCGGCGTGCCGAGCGGGGCATCGCTCAAGCAGTCTGGCGGGTGCGACGCATGTGCCGGGACGGGCGCGTCAGGCCAGACCGGCATCTTCGAGATCATATGTGCATCAGATGCAGTCCGGGAGGCGATCTCTGCAGGTGTGACCCCGGCCGAGATGCGCATGACTCTCGCACAAGCAGGGACACCCCTGCTCGGCCATCGCGCGCTGGAGTCGCTCCTTGCAGGCACGATCAACGTCGACGCGGCCTTCTCGGTGGGCCTGACGGATGACCGGGTGTTGCTCGCGGGCCGCGACACCGCCTCAGAAGTCCCGTCGCGAAGCGGTGCAAGCGTGCTGCTGGTCGACGACGGTGAAGACAACCGCCAGCTCCTGGAGCTCACGCTATCGTCTGCCGGCTACGCCGTCTCTACCGCGAACAACGGCCTTGAGGCGATGCGCATGCTGGAACGCGGCGCTTTCGACTTGGTGCTGTCAGACCTGCGCATGCCGCTCATGGACGGCTTCGGGTTGCTCGATGAAACCGCGCGCAGCCACGCAGTGCCGCTCATGATCTACTCGGCCAGCACGGATCCTGCCGACGAAGTCCGCGCGCTCGAAGGCGGAGCGATTGATTTCGTCCGCATCCCGGTTCGCCGAGAGGTGCTCGTGGCGCGCGTGAAGCACGCGCTCGCACTCAGCGCCGCACAGCTTCAGTAGCAGCTAGGAAAGCACGCTCTTCACGGCCTGCGTGACGGCTTCGGTGGTCATGCCCAGCTCGGCTAAGACCGTGTCACCGGGCGCCGATGCGCCAAAGCGATCGATGCCGAGGGCCGCGCCTGCGCCGAGATACGTCTCCCAGCCGAGCGTGATGCCGGCCTCAACGGAGACGACCGGAACGCCAGGCAGGACCACGCTGTCGCGATACGCCTGTGACTGCATCCCGAAGAGGTCGGTCGACGGCATGCTCACGACGCGCACGGCGATTCCCTCGGCGGCAAGCGTTTCGCGCGCGGCGAGGGCAAGATGCACCTCGGAACCTGTTGCGACGACGATCGCGTCAGGCGTGCCGGGCGCGTCCTCAAGCACGTACCCGCCGAGCGTGACACCTTCAGCGAGCTGCGGGTAGCGCGCGGGATCGAGCAGTGGCAGCTTCTGGCGCGAGAGCGCGAGCATGACGGGCCGTGTGCGCTCGGTAATGGCAGCGCGCCATGCGGCAACGGTCTCGTTAGCGTCCGCCGGCCGCAAGACAACTGCGTCCGGAATCGCACGGAGCACGGCAAGCTGCTCGATTGGCTGATGCGTCGGGCCGTCCTCCCCCACTCCCACGCTGTCGTGCGTGAAGACATGGATGACGTGCACGCCGCTCAGCGCCGCGAGGCGAATCGGCGGACGCATGTAGTCGCTGAAGATCAGAAATGTCGAGCCATACGGGATGAACCCGCCGTGGTACGCCATGCCGTTCACGACCGCACCCATCGCATGCTCGCGCACGCCGAAGCGCATGTTGCGCCCGCTGCGGTCGGTGGCCGAGAAGTCGCCGCCTCCGGCGATGAGCGTCTTGGTGCTCGGCGCAAGGTCTGCCGAACCGCCCATCAGCTCCGGTACGCTCGCGGCGATTGCATTCATCACCGTGCCGCCTGCTTCGCGCGTGGCGACCGGCGAGTCGAACGCGGGCAAATCAGCGTCCCAGCCCTCGGGAAGCTCGCCTTTCATGCGACGCTCGAACTCAGCGGCCGCCTCCGGGAACTCCGCACGGTACGCCTCGAGGCGCTGGCGCCAGGCGTGATGCAGCGAGGCACCTCTCGGCAGGGCTTCGCGGAAGTGCGCGAGCGCCTCGGCAGGAACATGGAATGCGGGCTCTACTGGCCAGCCGAGTGCCTCCTTGGTGAGTCGCATCTCCTCGACGCCGAGCGGCTCACCATGCGCGGAAGCCGTGTCCTGTTTGTGCGGACTCCCGTACCCGATGTGCGTGCGCACCGCAATGAACGATGGCTTGCCGGTCTCGCCACGGGCGGCCTCGATCGCAGCAACGATCGCCTCAACGTCGTTACCGTCTCCCACGGACTGTACGTGCCAGCCGTACGCCGCGAAGCGCGCGCAAGGATCCTCGGTGAACGCAAGGTCGGTCGAGCCTTCGATCGAGATGTGGTTGTCGTCATACAGCAGCACAAGCTTGCCGAGCGCAAGGTGCCCGGCGAGCGATGCCGCCTCGGCAGATACGCCCTCCATCAGATCGCCGTCGCCACACATCGCGTAGGTGTAGTGGTCGACGACCGCGAATCCGGGCCGGTTGAAGCGCGCGGCAAGCGACTCCTCGGCAATTGCCATTCCAACGGCGTTGGCGATTCCCTGGCCGAGCGGCCCTGTCGTGGCTTCAACGCCAGGCGTGTGCCCAAATTCAGGATGTCCCGGCGTCATGCTCCCCCACTGACGGAAGCGCTTGAGCTCCTCCATCGGCAGGTCGTAGCCGGTCACGTGTAAGAGCGAGTACAACAGCGAGCAGCCGTGCCCTCCAGAGAGCACAAACCGATCCCTGTCGGCCCACGATGGGTCGGCGGGGTCGAAGTGCAAGAAGCGCGTCCACAGGGCGTACGCCATCGCCGCCGCCCCCATCGGCATACCCGGGTGTCCCGAGTTCGCCTGCTGGACCATATCCGCCGAGAGAAACCTCAGCGTGTTGATCGATAGTTCGTCGAGGGTGTCGTTCACGATTCCTCCCGGGTAGTCGGCTCAATTCGGACGGCGCCTTTCAGTATGTGCCCTGTGACGATCGGTGCTACCGATGGCGGGACATATCGCATGATCAGATTGAATGCCTCGCTGTTCTTCTCGGGAAGCTGATGGCCGAAACGGCGGCCGACGGTCTGCAACTGCGGCGCGAGCCGTTCAGCGTCTTTTGGCTTGAGCTGCGCGCGCCCAAGCACCTCAAGCGCCTCCTGGAGCGAGTTGGCCAACGGCAGCAGCCCCTCGGCACGGCTGGCCGACGATGCGTCGAGCACGGCGCTGCTGCGCCGCCACTCGGGATCGCGCACGTTCCAAATACGTAGACCTGCGAGCAGCCCGCCAATCGTCAGCACGATCCAGCTCGCCATATAGAGCCCGCGACTGAGGCCAGACGGCCAGGCGAGAGAACTCATGAGGCCGGAGTCGGCCGTCACTCCCATGCTCGGAAGCGACGATCCCACGCTCACCAGCTGCGGTGGCAGGATCAGAAACGAGAGACCCACTCCTATGAGGAGCAGTACGCCGAACTTGGTGCGAAGAAACGAGTCAGTGTCGGCAACGAACGCGTAGCCAATCGCATACGCGGACGCTGCGGACGCAAGCACTGCCGCAATGAGCACTGCAACCACGATGAACCCTCCAGTCGGGCACCACCTACGCTGCTACATCACGTCGCATGAACTGCCATACGGCGATCACCGGTAGCACGACCGCAGCGATACCGAAGACCCACCACGTCGATGCCGGCGCCGCCACCTGATTGATGATCGTGCCCGGCTTCCAGTAGTGGAAGAGCGTGAGCTTGCCGAGGAACTCCGTGTTCTTGTTGACACTGGAGATGAAGTCGACGAGCCACATCGCGCCGAGCAGTCCGCCGGTGATCCCCGTTACGCGTCCGCTGCTATGCGAGAATGCCGACAGCGCGTAGGCGAAGCCGCCGATCGCGAGCGTCACGAGCATACCTACCCCGAAGAGCAGCAGCATCGAATCAGTCGGAACCTTCACGTCGTAGAGCTCGCCAGCCAAGCTGATGGGAAGGACCGTCGCGAGGTTGATCACCACCGCGTAGATGACGAGCGCGAGATAGCGAGAAATCGCGACAGTGAAGCGGGAGACCGGCTGCGTGAGAGTGACCTCCATCGTGCCCGCTTCTATGTCGCCGGCGATCGCTTTGCCGGCCACGATGATCACCGCGAAACCGATGATAAGCACCCAGAAGATGTTCAGATACTCGACGCCGAGGAATCCGCCGAGTGAGCCGTAGTCCATCCCCGCCGCGCCGAGCGCCGCAAGCATCTCCTCGCTGAACATCTTTTCGATCTGAGCCATAAGTTCTTGGTTGCTGGCGAATTGAGGGAAATACCACACGACGAACCAGCCGTAGGTGACAAGACCGATCACGTACCACATGAGCGACGTGCGCCGCTGCCTGAGCGTTGCCATCACGATCGACCAGCTCACGCTGCACCTCCTTCGTCCATCGGAGGAGCGGGAGGACCATCGCCGTTGGTCGTGTAGTACTGGAAGAAGATCTCCTCGAGCGACGCATGCGTGACTTGCAGGTCATGGATCGGGTGATCGAGCAGCCCACGCACCGCGCCGTCCAGGTCCGAGACGACCTTCGCCGCGATCGTTCGGTCATCGATCTGTGTAACGCTCTCGATGCCCGCAATCGCCGTGTACGCGCCTGCCTGAACCGGCTCGTCGTACGTGACGCGCACAGTGCGGATCGCCTTCGCGATGATGTCGGCGGTGGACTCCTCGGCAACGAGTCGACCTTCGCGGATGACGCCCACGCGATCGCATACGCGCTCGACCTCGGAGAGAATATGACTCGAGAGGAATACGGTCGCACCGTCACGCTTGATGCGCTCGGCGATGATGTCGAAGATGATCTGCTGGATGATGGGGTCGAGGCCCGAGGTGGGCTCGTCAAGCACGAGCAGCTCGGGGTTGTGCATGAGCGCCACGACAAGCGCGAGCTTCTGGCGATTACCCTTCGAGAGCTCCTTCACCCGACGCGTCGGGTCGAAACTGAGGCGCTCGATGAGCTCGCCTTCGCTCTTGGGCCGAGCGCCGCGCAGGCCGCTCACGTAGTCGATCATCCACTGACCGGTCTCGGCGGGATAGAGCGCCACGTCGCCCGGCACGTAGCCGATGCGCGCACGGTCGCTGGCATCGTTGAGCTTGACCTCGCGGTCGAACAGGAACGACTTCCCGCTCGTAGCCGGCAGCAGTCCGAGCAGGCAGCGAATCGTGGTCGTCTTCCCGGCACCGTTGGGGCCGAGGAACCCGAACACCTGACCCGGCCGAACTTCGAAGTCGAGGTTCTCGACGCCACGACTCTTGCCATAGCGCCTTGTCAGTTGTTCGCAGCGAACAACAGTCTCCGCCATGATTCCTCCTCGTTTGCCGAGCACTCCATCTCTATTGTTGCGCAACCACGGAGGCGCTACTACACGGGGTGCGACCCAGCTCATCGTTGTGGTTCATGATCTCGATGCCCGCCTGGCGTCCGGTCCCGCTGAACAGCGTGGTCGCCCGGCCCCCGCGTACCGCGCGCAGCGTGACGTCGATGTCTCCGCCGAGCGACTCGACATCGTGACCCTCCATCGCACCAAGCACCGGCGCCTTGAGGATGAGCGTGTCGCAGCCCTTGAGGTGCACCTCGATCTCCTCTCGGCGATCACCGATCACGAGGTGCGCCTCGTTGTCGCCGGTCTCGATGCATGTGACCTTGGCACCGGTGTACGTAGCGAACCGATGCAGGCGGCCATCATGCAGCAGTCCCGCGATGCTCCCGACGAACGCGCCGGTCATCCATGGGATCTTCGCCACCGAGAGCATGAGCGACGTGCCCGGCGTGTGGAAGCTGTTGGACTGCGCCCAAATCCAGGAGCTGGGGAAGCTGTGCCCCCAGTCCTTCTCGGTGTAGCCACGGCCGCCGTCGAAGCACACCGGCACGCCGTCTATGGTGACGGTGCCCGACACTGCGTGGTCCATAGACAATACGCCGTGATATGTCTCCATGCCCGGAACGAACCTGAACGGGCCCATGATCCCCGGCATAAGCGGCGTGACCGGCCATGGAGCCCACGCGCCGAACCTCAGCTCGCCGCGAACGATCATCGTGTCGTCGACCAGGTTGAGCGACACGCCGTCGCGACTGAAGGTGCTCTCGCCGATGCGGATCGCATACGGGTCGGTGGTGCCGAAAGAGAACTCCTCGGCAGGGAAAGCGAAATAGTGCGCCGTGCCTTCCGAGGGGACGACTTGCACGAACGCATGCCTGGCGGTGCCATCGGCCGAGTACGAGATGCCCGGAATAAGCGAGAGCGTGCGGCTCTCTGCCGAGTCGACGTGCTTGTAGTACCAGCCTTCGAAGTAGCGTTTGGTGACGGTTCCGCCCTGAAATGCGGCAGGATTCCATATCTTGCGGAGGCCGAATTGCATGCGCGGATCCTGTCGTCGGAGGTCGAGGCGTACTGTGAGGTTGTACCCCCGCGATGGGCCGTCCAGGCACCCCTCAGGACAGAGAATAGGCGATCCGGGGTATACTGTAGCTGCGACGTCGGCCTCGGCGTCATGCTAGACCCGCTGTCTCATGGACTTGACCGGCACGATCCGGTCGCCTCCTCTGAGCCCCAACTCGAGGAGTGCTATGCCTGTATTCTTACCAATTAAGCCACCCACCGCTCGCGTTTCAAGCACTGCGGTTGTCTACTGTGAAGCCAACTTCGGCGACATCGACGGCAAGACCGCCAACGGCCTCGTGCGTCACTCCGAGAAGTACGAAATCGTCTCGGTCATCGACAGCACGCAGGCAGGTCAAGACACCGGCGAAATCCTCGTCGACATCCCAAACGGAATCCCGGTGTGCACGGATCTGGCCGATGCCATCCGCCTTGCTGGTACCGTGCCCGACTACTTCATCTTCGGCATCGCCCCAACGAGCGGTCTGCTCTCCACTGCCGAACGCCGCGTGATTCTGAGCGCCATAGAACACGGGATGAACATCGTGAGTGGCCTTCACGAATTCCTGAATGACGACCCTACGTTCGCTGCGGCAAGTGTCGCACACGACGTGACGATTCTCGACGTGCGCCGCCCTCGCGACAAGAAGCATCTGCGCACATTCTCCGGCCGAGTCTCAGAGGTGACGTGTCCGCGAATTGCGATGCTGGGAACCGACTGCGCCATCGGCAAGCGGACGACGGCCACCATCCTTGCGGCGGCACTCAATGACCGCGGCATCAAAACGGTGCTCGTCGGCACCGGCCAGACCGCCCTTATCCAGGGCGCACGGTACGGCGTTGCGCTCGATGCAATCCCATCGCAGTTCTGCGCAGGCGAGATGGAGGCCGCAGTTGTGGATGCCTTCGAAGGCGACCACCCCGATGTCATCCTTATCGAAGGACAGGGCGCTCTCGGCCACCCGGCATATCTCACCTCAGGGTTCATTCTCCGCGGCAGCCAGCCCGACGCGGTCATCTTGCAGCACGCGCCCGGTCGCAAGGCACGAGTCGACTTCCCATCCATGCCGATGCCAAGAGCCTTGAGCGAGATCAACCTCATCGAGACGTTCTCGGACACTCGAGTGATCGGTCTCACGATCAACCACGAGGGCATGACCGACGCTGAAGTCACCGCCGCCATCGTGCTCTACGAAGCTGAGCTTGAGATCCCGGCAACCGATGCGCTGACGCGCCCCGTCGACCGGCTGGTCGAGATGGTGCTGCTCGCGTTCCCGGAGCTGCTGCCAAAGAGCCTCGCGATCGCGCTGTAGAAGCGAAACGCACGGGCTATATCCGGCCCGAGAGTGTCCCATTTTCCCGCCATTTGGAACATACTTACACTGACAGGTGAGTGTGGGGCGAGATCAATGGAGCACATATGAACGTGATCGAAACCACGAAGCTGACCAAGTACTACGGTAAGTCCAGAGGCATCGTCGACGTCGACATGACCGTGACAGAAGGCGAGATCTACGGCTTCATCGGGCCCAATGGCGCCGGGAAGTCCACGACCATCCGGACACTGCTTGGCCTCATCCATCCTACGAGCGGCTCGGCGACCATCTTCGGCAAGGACGTCACCACGTCCGGCCCGGCGATTCGCGAAGAAGTAGGCTATCTGCCCTCCGAAGTCTTCTACTACGACGACATGCGCGTCATCGATTTGCTGAGATACTCGGCAAGCTTCTACAAGAAGGACCGCAAGGCCATCGAGCAGCGGATCAAGCATCTCGCTGAGCTGTTCGATCTGGACCTGAAGAAGAAGATCGACGACCTGTCGTACGGCAACAAGAAGAAGGTCGGCATCATCCAGGGTCTCGCGCACGAGCCCAAGCTCATCATCCTCGACGAGCCTACTGGCGGGCTCGACCCGCTCATCCAGCAGCAGTTCTTCCACCTGCTGAAGGAGGAGAACGAGAAGGGTGCCACGATCCTCTTCTCCTCGCACATCCTGAGCGAGGTACAGAAGCTCTGCGACCGGGTGGCCATCATCAAGGACGGCTCGATCATCAAGGTGGAGCAGATCAAGACGCTGCTTGAGAACAGCACGAAGCGCTTCAAGCTCGAGCTGGTCAACATGCCCGACGCATCCGCATTCGCTATCGAGGGCGTGAGCGACCTCGCGCTGGTCAACCACTCGGTGAGCTTCCTGTACCGCGGCCGTATCAATGAGATCACGAAGATGCTCGCCGGGCAGGACCTCATCGACTTCCTGGTCGAAGAGCCCGACCTGGAAGAAATCTTCATGCACTACTACCAGAAGGAGGACGTGCAGTGAACGTCTTCCTCCGGGAGCTGAATGCTTATCGGAAGTCGACGGTCATCTGGTGCGCGTCGCTTTCAGCAATCCTGCTCATCTTCATGTCGCTGTATCCCGCGTTCACAAATGACGTTACCGCCGCGAAGCAGGTCCTCGAGCAGTTCCCCGAGACCCTGCGAACCGCGCTCAACATCTCATTGTCGAGTTTCTTCACTATCTACGGCTTCTACGGCTACCTGCTGAGCTTCGCGATTCTCGCGGGCTCAATCCAGGCGATGAACATCGGGACGGGCATCATCTCGAAGGAGGTCTCCGGCAAGACCGCAGACTTCTTGCTGTCTAAGCCGATGACTCGCGCTCAAGTGGTGTCTGCGAAGCTCGCCGCAGCTCTGACGATCATCGTGATCACGAACGTGGTGTTCGCCGGTGTCTCATACCTCGTGGCGCTCATGGTGGCGACCGAGAAGTTCGCAGCTGGAACACTCTTCCTTTTGGCGTCCACGATGTTCCTGGTTCAACTGATCTTCCTCGCGCTCGGAGCGCTGTTCGCGGTGCTCATCCCGAAGATCAAGTCCGTGATCGCCGTGTCGATGCCGACCGTGTTCACCCTCTACATCATCGGAACGCTCGGTGACGTACTCGGCAACGACAAGGTCCGCTATCTATCGCCGTTCAAGTTCTTCGACACGACCTACATCATCAAGAACGTCAGTCTCGAGGGTAAGTTTCTCGCCATCGAGGCAGCGATTGTTGTCGTCGCTGTCGCAGCGAGCTACATCATCTACATCAAGAAGGACGTCCGCGCCTCGGCATAGGTGGAGTGTATGAACATCTATCTGCGTGAAATGAAGGCTCACCGCACCGGTTTGATCTGGTGGTGCGTTGGTATGGTGGGGCTTGTCGCCTCCGGTATGGCCAAGTACGACGCGTACCAGGGCGCAGGGGTTTCGATCGAAGAGCTGTTTGCCACCGTGCCGAAGGGCGTTATGGTCATCTTCGGCATGACAGGCTTCGACCTGACGAAGGCGAGCGGCTTCTACGGCGTGCTCTTCCTCTACATCGCTCTGATGGCCGCAATACACGCGGCTCTGTTGGGCTCGCACCTCATCTCCAAGGAGGAGCGGGACAGAACGTCCGAGTTCCTCTACGCAAAGCCCGTATCCCGAAGCAGCGCTCTGACCTCGAAGCTCCTGGCGGGACTGACGATGGTCGTCATCCTCAACATCGCGACGCTGCTATCGTCCTTCTACTTCGTCGATTTCTTCGGCAAAGGTGAGTCGATAACCGCGGACATACTGATCCTGATGGCGGGGCTGTTCTTGCTGCAGCTCATCTTCTTCACGATAGGCACCGTGGCCGCTGGCGTCGTCAGGAGGCCGAAGGCCGCTCCTTCTATTGCGACGTCCTTCGTGTACCTGGCGCTGCTCGTCTCGTATCTCGTGAACATGAACGAGAACCTCGACTTCCTGAAGTACCTCTCACCGTTCAAGTACTTCGACGCCGCAATACTCATGGCGGACGGGCGACTCGATCCGGTGTACGTCGCACTTTCGGTGGTCATCGTCGTCCTGGCTGTGTTCGGAACGTACCGCTTCTACTCGGCACGAGACCTGACCGTCTAGCGGGAAGGCTCAGTCCGAGTGGCACGTCTTTCGCTTGCGTATCGCGATAGGTAGCGATATATCGCGATACCACCAAGCGAAAGGAACTGACATGCACAATCCACACAACAACGACGAGTCCTGCGGTCGCGGCGCTCGCCATCACCACGGACCGTTCGGCCGCAGCGGCATGAAGGCCGCATTCGGCGCTGGCGGTCACATGCACGGCTTCGCCGCCCACGCAGGCATGCGCGCACGTCGCGGCGATGTCCGCTCGGCGATTCTACGTCTGCTCGCCGAGTCTCCGATGCACGGTTATCAGATGATCCAGGAACTCTCGGCACGCAGCGAAGGCGCCTGGAGCCCCAGCCCCGGTTCTGTCTACCCCGCGCTCCAGATGCTGGCCGACGAGGGCCTCGTCATCTCCGAAGAGACTGCCGGCAAGAAGGTCTTCAGCCTCACCGAGGCTGGCCTGGCCGAGGTCGCAAAGACCGCCGATCAGCCCGCACCCTGGGAAGACACTGCGCAGGGAGACTCCGGCTTTGGTGAGTATCGCGAGTCGGCGGGTAAGCTCCTCCAGGCAGCGTTCCAGATCGGCAAGGACGGCACGAAGGACCAGCGCACCGCCGCCGTCGAGATCATGAACGATGCCCGCAAGAAGCTCTACGCGATCCTCGCCGAGGATTAGGACACGCTAACCGTCACCCGCGAACGCACTGCTCAACACCACGGAGGCTTCATGAAGTCATCGAATCTCCGCGCGCGCTACTGGCGCATCGTGTTCTTCTTTGGCCGGGTCACCCTCGGCTTCATCTTCTGGGAGATCATCGCCCGTCGCATCGGCCTGGGCGGCGTAGCACGCCGCAATCGCTCGGAGCGCAACCGCCAGACGGCGGTGCGCTTCCGGGCGCTCGCCATCAGGATGGGCGGCCTCATGATCAAGGTGGGGCAGTTCCTCTCGGCGCGGCTTGATGTGCTGCCGCCGGAGATCACCGACGAACTCGCCGGCCTGCAAGACGAGGTTCCCGCCGAGAGCTTCGACGCTATCCGCAGGCAGGCGGAAGCCGAGCTTGGAACGACGCTCGCGGCGCACTACGCGTCTTTTGACGAGACGCCGCTTGCCGCCGCCTCGCTCGGCCAAGCGCACCGCGCGTGCCTGCGCGAGGCCGATGCTGCCGAGATGGGTTTCGCCGAGGTCGTCGTGAAGGTGCAACGCCCCAACATCGAAGCGGTGGTGGAGGTCGATCTGGCCGCACTACGCCGGGTGGGCGGGTGGCTGCAGCGCTACAAGCCGATCGCAGCGCGCGCCGATGTGAACGCGCTGCTCGAGGAGTTCGCGGCCACGACCCGCGAGGAGATCGACTACCTTGCCGAGGGTAGCAACGCCGAGACGTTCGCGGCCGCCTTCGCCGACGACCCGCGTGTCCGTGTGCCGAAGGTGGTCTGGGAGCTCACCACGCGCCGCGTGCTGACGCTCGAGGACGTCTCGGCGATCAAGCTTGGCGACTACGAGGCGATCGACGCTGCCGGTATCGACCGCAAACAGGTGGCGGCTGTGCTGCTCGACACATACATGCAGCAGATATTCGAGGACGGCTTCTTCCACGCCGACCCGCACCCCGGCAACCTCTTCGTCACGCCGCTTGAAGGCACCGACGCCGAGGGCCGCAGCAACTGGAAGCTCACCTTCATCGACTTCGGGATGGTGGGGCGTGTGCCCGAGAGTCTTCGCGCGGGTCTGCGCGAGGCCATCATCGCGGTCGGCACGCAAGACGGCGCGCGGCTCGTCAGGAGCTTCAAGACGCTCGACGTGCTGCTCCCCACCGCCGACATCAAGCTGATCGAGATGGCGAGCATGCAGGTGTTCGACCGCTTCGGCGGCATGAGTATGAGCGATCTCCGCGAAATCGATCATGCCGAGATGATGAGCTTCGGACTACAGTTTCGCGAGCTCATGCTCAATCTCCCCTTTCAGCTGCCCGAGAACCTACTGCTGCTGGGACGCTCGGTCGCCGTTCTGTCGGGCATGTGCACCGGACTCGACCCGGAGTTCAACCTCTGGAGCTCGATCGCACCGTACGCGACCAAGCTGGTATCCGACGAGGGCGGCTCGACATGGGACACGGTGCTTGCCGAGGGCACGAAGATCCTCCAGACGACAATCGGCCTCCCGGGGCGCGCCGACCGGGTGCTCACGCTGATGGAGCGTGGCGAGTTCAGCGTTCAGACGCCGATGCTCGACCTGCGCATCCGCCGGCTACAGCGCTCCGTGGGCAAGATCACCGGCGGACTGGTCTTTGCCGCGCTGCTGATCGCCGGCTCGATCCTCTACGGGAGCGACCCGGGGCTCGGCAGGCTCATGATGGGTACCTCAGCGGTTCCGCTGCTCTGGGTGATGATGAGCGGACGTGGGCGGCATCCGGAGAGACGATGAAAGCCGACAGGTTGGCTTCCAGGGCAAACGCGACGCACTGGAACGGTTGCGTCAGATACCGGATGTTTGTAATTCCTACTATGATGGTATGGATTGTATTGTAACCACACCACAATAAGGAGGACCCGAGATGAGAAAGACTCTCGTTACATTCGCACTCGCTCTGACGCTTGCTCTATCAGTTGCAGCTCCGGCCCTTGCGGCCACTGGCGCGGGTGGAGCTGGCCTTGATTTCGGTGTGCACCATTCCACGCACGCCCAAGACATGGGCGGTTTCTCTGCCGAGATGAACCCCGGAATGCACCGGGGATTCTCGGGCTGGGGTATGTAGTCTTACGACACGGCCTATCGGGTCCCCGCTTCCGATCGCGGACGCGGGGACCTTCTTTGTGGGGTATCGTTGTCAGCAAGGCACTGTCTTCGACCGATTGGAATGCCGTGACTCAGCGCACGATGAAGGCGATCGCCAAGACCCAGGCCGCACCAGGCGTATCGCTTGTGGAGGTTCCCGTCCCGGTGATTAGCCCCGGCGAGTTGCTCATCAAGATCGAGAAGGTCGCCATATGCGGCACCGACGTCCACATCTACGAGTGGAATCCGTGGGCGCAAAAGACCATAAACCCGCCGCAGATCCTCGGCCATGAGTTCGTCGGTCATGTTGCCGAGATAGGCGACGGCGTGACAGGCTTCGAACTTGGACAGCGCGTCTCGGGCGAGGGTCACATCGTATGCGGCGTCTGCCGCAGCTGCCGCGCTGGCAGGCGCCACCTGTGCACCAACACCGTCGGCGTGGGCGTGAACCGCGACGGCTGTTTCGCCGAGTACCTCGCCATCCCCGCAAAGAATGCCTGGCACATGGCCGAGTCGATTCCGTCTCGCGTGGCGGCGATTTTCGACCCGTTCGGTAATGCGACGCACGCAGCGCTCTCATTCGACCTCGTTGGTGAGGACGTGCTCATCACCGGCGCCGGACCGATCGGCATTATGGCAGTCGCAATCGCCAAACATGTGGGCGCGCGCAACGTCGTTATCACCGACGTCAACGACTACCGACTCGACCTCGCGACCCGCATGGGCGCCACGCGAGCGGTGAACGTCACGCGCGGAAGCGTCGCCGACGTCATGGATGACCTCGGAATGATCGGCTTCGACGTGGGCCTTGAGATGAGCGGCAACGGCGCCGCCTTCGAGACGATGCTTGAGAGCATGCACAACGGCGGTCGTATCGCGCTTCTCGGCATCGCGCCTGGTCCTGTCGCCATCGATTGGGACGACGTTGTGTTCCGCGGACTCACGATCAAGGGCATCTACGGCCGCGAAATCTGGGAGACCTGGTACAAGATGCAGACGATGCTGCAAAGCGGGCTGGATATCGAACCCGTTATCACCCACGAGCTCCCGTTTGCCGAGTACGAGGCAGGCTTTGAGGCGATGATCAGCGGACAGAGCGGCAAAGTGATACTGGATATGGGAGGTCTGTGATGTTCGGAAGCATGAAGGACGCACTCCGCGCAGAGATCGAAGCGCTGCACACTGCAAGCCTCTACAAGAGCGAGCGCGTTATCGTTTCGCCGCAGGGATCGGTCATCCGGGTTGCGACGCCGGAGGGCGTCGAGCGCGAGGTCGTCAACTTCTGCGCCAACAACTACCTCGGCCTGGCAAACGACCCTCGCGTGAACGCAGCAGCGCACGCAGCGCTGGAGCGCTGGGGGTTCGGGACCTCTTCGGTGCGCTTCATCTGTGGCACCTTCGACATCCACAAGGAGCTTGAGGCGCGCCTGAGCGAGTTCCTCGGCTGCGAGGACACGATCCTGTACTCCTCGGCATTCGACGCGAACGGCGGCTTCTTCGAGCCATTCTTCGGCCCCGATGATGCGATCATCGCCGACGCGCTCAACCACGCTTCAGTCATCGACGGCGTGCGACTCACCAAGGCGAAGCGCTACATCTACGCGCACTCCGACATGGTCGCCTTGCGCGCGAAACTCGAGGAAGCACAAGGCGCCCGCTACCGCGTGATCGCCACCGACGGCGTCTTCTCGATGGATGGCGACATCGCGCTTCTGGCCGAGATATGCGACCTTGCCGAGGAATTCGACGCGCTTGTGATGGTGGACGACTCGCACGCCACCGGCTTTGTCGGCCCCACCGGCCGAGGCACGCCCGAGCTCTGCGGCGTGAGCGACCGTGTCGACGTGATCACGACCACGTTCGGTAAAGCGATGGGCGGCGCCAACGGCGGCTGCCTCTCCGGTCGCGCCGAGATCGTGGAGTGGCTGCGCCAGAAGAGCCGCCCGTACCTGTTCTCCAACACAGTGGCGCCGGTGGTTGCAGCGACCACGGTTGCTGTTCTCGGCCTGCTGTCCGAGACGACTGAGCTGCGTGACCGCCTTGAGGCAAGCGCACTCTCGTTCCGCAAGCGCATCACGGACCTCGGCTTCAGCATCACCCCGGGCAGCCACCCGATCGTCCCGGTCATGCTGCAAGACGAGGCGCTCGCCCACACAATGGCCGAGGAACTCCTCGGCGAAGGTATCTATGTGATCGGTTTCAGCTACCCCGTCGTGCCGAAGGGCGCCGCGCGCATCCGCGTGCAGATATCGGCCGCGCACACTGACGAACAGCTGGACACCGCGGTGGAAGCGTTCGCGCGCGTGGGCAGGCGGCTTGACGTGATCGCGTAAAGCGACCGTGGCCCGGCGGCTTCACTAGCCTCCGGGCCACAACGCTCCGCGCTATCGAAGCAACAACCAGTGCTCGCTGTTGTACCTGTTGTAGTGCCTGAAGAAGGTCTTCGCCTTGGTCTTGTACAGGACAAGATCGACGACGGTCGTCGCGCCCGCAGTCACGGTGACCGGAGTTGCGTCCGGATAGAGCACCGCACCCTCGTAGAATCCAGATGGGTAGATTGCATCCATCCACCCGATGGCGTACACGCCGGTGTCGAGCGACATGCTGTATCTCCCCTGCGAGTCCGTGAACACAAGGGAAGTTCCCGAGGCAAGAACCGGCTCGCCGTACATATCGGGAACGTACGCGCTGATCTCAACGCCCTCTATCGGGAGGCCGGTCGTTCCATCTCGGCAAACGCCACTCACGATACCTCTCGTGGAATACACGAACGCACTGCCGCTCTGCGCGGCGTCAGGCGAACTGGCCAGCGTCGCGCCCACGACAGCTGTACCCCGCGACATGGCCACCGAGTTGCCGAACAGAGCAACGCCAGGGTCCATCGAGGTCACATCCAGCTTATGTTGCATCGCCCATGCGGAGCCGGTCCAGCCAAAGTAGTATGCCGAGCCGGTCCAGGCGTCGTCCCAAAACGCGCCAACGAGGGCAAGCGTGTCGTCATCGAGCGCGACGTCGCTACCGAACCACGCCTCTTCCGCTGGGGCGGGCGCAGTGAGTGTGGTGTGGTAGTTCCAGGTGGTGAACGGTCGACTGTAGATGTACGCGCAGCCGGTGTTGTCACCCTCTGGGCCATCGTGACTTGGTGATCCCACAATCGCCGTGTAGCCGGAATCCGAGATGTCGATCGGTCCACCGAACTGCTCACCGGCAACGACCGACGGCGCGCCGAACTTCTGCTGGAACGACCACACACCCTCGCTTCGCGCAAACGCCAGGACACTCCCCGCATCCGCGGAAGCGCCTCGGTCATCGCCGGGCGCACTCACCAGCGCCAGGTCTCCGGACACGTCCAGGCAGACACCGAGACGGTCACCTGCTGCGCCATCCGGGTCGAACAGCACTCCGGTGTTCGACCACGCGGATCCGCTGCCGGTGAAGACCCATGCGGAACCCGCGCTGTCCGTGCCGATGCCTGGAGCCCCTGCCAGCACCGTTGTGCCACTGATCGCCACAGAGGTGCCCAGCTGCCCGCCGATCTGCTCGGGAAGAGTTTGCGGCGTAGCCTGCAGCGTCCAGACCGTGCCGCTCCGCGTGAATATGTAGACCAAACCCGCGTCATCGCCCTTGGCGCCAGCGCGTCCGGGGGCCCCAATGACCGCCGTATCCCCCTCGATGGCCACCGAGTAGCCAAACCTGTCGCCGCTCGCCACCGTCGAAGGTGCCAGCGTCTGCTGCCAGGACCACATACCGTCAGCTCTGACGTAGACGTAGACGGCCCCCACGTCATCCCCGACCGCTGGTGCACCGACCAGGAGCGTGTCGCCATCAATCGCCACATTCGCCCCAAAGTGGTCATCCGACTGTCCATCCGGTGCATAGAGACGCGCCTGCTGGACAGCGAAACCGGGCACGTCCGCCACCGCAACCGGTACAGCCATGGGCGCAATCGTGGCAAGCATCAGTGCTCCTGCCAGAACAGCCGATAGCCGAATGATCCGTCGATTCCTCATTGCCAGCTCCCTTCGCCACGGCCCCTGAAGACAATTCGAGACCGACCCCTACCACGGGCCGGTCTCACCATTGACTCCCCACCGGAACAGGTGACCGCATGACTTCCGGAAGATCTGTGCCCACACCTCAGCGCGAGCCTCACGCCTCCTTTAGACCATGTACCTCATGCGACGGGGTGACAAACGACACAGACCCGGGAGCGATTGCGCCCGGGTCTGTGGTCCGCGTGCCTCATCGCGCTACCGAATCGTGTAACCGCCATCGATGAGAAGGTCGGCACCGTTGATCATGTTGGCACCATCAGATGCAAGGAAGACGGCAGCAGCCGCGATTTCCTCGGGCTCAGCGAAGCGCCCCACCGGGATGAGCTTCTTGAGCGCCTCGCCCTTGGGGCCGTCCCACGCCTTGTGGCCGAGCTCGGTGAGGACGACCGTCGGCGAGATGCAGTTGCACGTCACGCCTCGGCCAGCCCACTCAGAGGCCAGCACCTTCGTCAGACCGATGACGCCGAACTTCGACGTGCAGTACGCCACGTGCTGGTCGAGTGCGACGGAGCCCGCCTGCGAGGCCATGTTGATGATCCTGCCGTAACCTCCGGCGAGCATGACCTTGCCCACTGCCTGTGCCATGTAGAAGGTCCCACTCAGGTTGACAGCAATCGTCTTGTCCCAAGCCGCGAGAGTAAGCTCCTCGGCGGGAGCAAGCGCCACGATACCGGCGCTGTTCACGAGGATGTCGATGCGCCCAACAGCAGCGGCGATCTCTGCCACCACGGCGTTGACCATCTCGTAATTTGACACGTCGCACGCGAAAGCCAGCGTCCCGTCACCGATTGCGGCGGCCTCGGCCTGCGCGGCTTCAAGCTGCATGTCGACGAGGACGACCTTGGCACCCTTCGCGTGATACGCCTCCGCAATAGCCTTGCCGATACCGGAAGCCCCTCCGGTCACAACCGCGATCTTGTCTGTCAGCGAGAACGACAGGTCCATTGTTGCTCCTCCATCACTCACAGCAGTCTCCTTTCAGCTGATCGCTCAGCGGGACGTCTCATAGTCGTCGATGACGGCGACCTTGGCTGCCGAGGCAGAGGTCGTGTCGAACCGGTATCCCAGCCACTCACTGGCGAGACGTCGGGCGAGTTCAATCCCGACGACCCGCTGGCCCATACACAAGACCTGCGCGTTGTTACTCAGCACGGACCGCTCGACCGAGTAGCAGTCATGCGCGGTCACTGCCCGAATCCCCTGCACCTTGTTGGCGCTGATCGCCATGCCGAGACCGGTGCCGCAGATGAGCAGGCCACGATCGGCCTTTCCTGCGGCGATAAGCTCCGCCAGAGCGATTGCAACACTCGGGTACGGTACGGATTCACCGGCATGAACGCCGACGTCTATCACTTCTGCAACCCGGTCGTCTTTGAGGAAGTCGGCCTTGATCCGCTCTTTGTGATCAAGTCCGGCGTCGTCGCATCCAACGACGACTCTCCACCCTGCAGTGCTTGCTTCCATCTTCTCCACTCACTTCCTTGTTCACTCGTCTGATCGGCGGCGTCAGCCGCGAAGCACATCGCCTACCGCAGCCATCGCCATCGCGAAGGAGGTGGCGCCAGCGTCCGGCGTTCCAACGCTCTTGTCTGCGAGAGGCCGCGCGCGGCCAATCATGGGCCGCAGTGGCGCGGTGTCCTCGGCAGCCTTCTTGGCGACAGCAGCCGCTTTGTCCCACGCAGCAGACAGCTCGTCACCGGCGCCAACAGCAGCCGTCAGTGTCTCAACGAACGGAACAAGCGCATCGACCATCGTCTTGTCGCCGACTTTTGCCTTGCCCATCGAGGTGATGGAGTCCAGACCGGCGCGCATCGCCTCAGCAACATCGAGAGAGGTGATCGTCTCGGCAGTGTCACCAAGTCGTGCACCGACCTTCGCAACAGCCGCGCCCCAGAGCACGCCCGAGGTGCCGCCGGCCTTCGATGCCCAGGAGTCCCCGGCCGCCTTCAAGAGCGAACCGGCGCCACCATTGCGCTCGCCGATCACCTTCGCGGCGTCGACTGCGGCAGTGATTCCCTTGACCATGCCTCGGCCATGATCACCGTCGCCAGCCACCGCATCGATCCGGCCCAATTCATCTTCCGAGGCAACCATCGTCGCCTGAATATTCACCAGTGCGGCGAGCGCATGAACCGCGCACCTGCGCGCAGCGTCACTCGCATCGAGCGGGCCTGTCTCATCCTCAAGTGCAGCGCTGGCCTTGATCTCGCGACGATGCGCAGATGCGCCGGGAGCGTGACCGACAGTCCCCTTCTTGAACGCGGGAGTGTCAGCAGCCGCACGCCAGAAACCTTCAAGCTCGTCGTCCAGGACCATGAGCGTTAGAGAGCAGCCCGCCATGTCGAGGCTGGTGACGAGCTCGCCGACTTCGGGGTCCACGACCTCGTAGCCCTTCTCGGCAAGCAGCTTGGCGACCGAGCGCCAGACGACGAAGAGCTCTTCGTACTTGGTGGCGCCGAGGCCGTTCAGGATGACGGCAACTTTCTTGCCGTACTCCGTGGGTAGTTCCTCCGAAGCGCCATCAACGAGGATCTTCGCGAGGCCGGCAGCAGTTGGCAGGTCCTCGTCGGAGATTCCCGGCTCGCCGTGAATGCCCAGGCCAAGGCCCATCTTGCCTTCGGGCACCGTGAAGAGCGGCTTGTGAGCACCCGGGAGGGTGCAGCCCGCGAACGCAACGCCGAGCGTGCGGGTAAGCGCATTTGCGTGCCGGGCAACCCGCTCGACCTCGGCAAGGGTGTACCCGGCATCTCCCGCAGCGCCTGCAACCTTGAAAACCGTGAAGTCTCCGGCGATGCCACGACGCTTCGCCTCGTCGACCTTCGGTGCACTGGCGACGTCGTCGGTCACGTACAACGTGAGGACATCCTCGCCCTCGGCACGCAGCCGCTCGGTCGCCTGATTGAAGTTCAGGACATCACCGGCATAGTTGCCGGTGATGAACAAAACGCCGCCTCCGGCCGATGCGGCCTTGGCGACGTTGTATGCGTCATCTGAAGAAGGTGAGGTGAAGATATTCCCGACAACCGCGCCATCCGCGAAGCCCTCCCCGACCACTCCGCAAAACGCCGGGTAGTGACCGGAGCCTCCGCCAACGACAACTGCGACCTTTCCATCCTTGGGTTCGGCCGAGCGAACAACGCCACCAGGAACGAGCGTCACATACTGGGGATACAGGTTCGTGAATCCCGCGAGCATGTCTTCCATAAAAGTCGCAGGATCATCGTACAGGTGCGTCATGAGATGACTCTCCCTCCATCGAGATCAACTGAGCCACGTCTGCAGCACGTTGGGAGGGTCGTCCAGCGCTCCTGACGCCCCGGCAGGCAGAGTCGCAGCGTGCGGCCTGGCAGTAGAGCAAGCCGGTGGGGCCGGCAGAAGCCGACCCCACCGGATACGCGTGCTACTTCTCGTTTGCGATGTCGCCTGAGGCCAGGTTCTTCGCGATGAGCTCCGGAAGGGTCTTAAGGAAAGCGTCCTTCTCGGTAACGACGTTCTTGACGTACTGGTCGACGTTCTCCGGGGTGATCGGAGGCATCGTGTAGACGTAGTTCTTCTCGTAGGACTCACCGTTGATGACCTTGAGGGCCACGGCAAGACCAGCGGCGAGCTCGACGCGACCGTGCTGCAGCGAGGAACCGATGAAGTCGCCGCTCTCAACCGCGCGGAGACCGTCTTCGATGCCGTCAATGCCTACGACCGGTACGGACTTGCCGGCCTCTTTGAGCGCCTGCACGGCGCCGAGACCCATGTCGTCGTTCTCGGCCACGATACCGTCGATGTCATCGCCGAAGCTGGAGATCCAGTTCTTGACCTTGTTGACTGCCTCTTCACGTGCCCAGTTGGCAGTATCGATCGCAAGGATTTCGATGTCCGGGTAGTTGGCGAGAACCGACTTGATACCCTCGGTACGATCAAGCTCAGGCGAGGAGCCCAGCGGGCCCTGCAGGACGACGATCTTGCCCTTGCCGCCGAGCTTGTCGGCCATCATCTGCATTTCCTGCGCGCCCGCGGCTACGTCATCGGGGAGCACTGCAGAGGTGATGAGCGCTTCGTTCGAGAGCGTGGTGTTCACAGCAAGAACCGGAATGCCGGCCGCTTCTGCTGCTTCAAGCTGGGGCTGGAGCGAGTCTGCCTGCACCGGGACGATGATAATCGCGGCAACGCCCTGGTTAATGAGGGACTCCACCTGGCTGGCCTGGGTGGCGACGTCGTTGTTCGCCGAGTTCCAAAGCAGCTCGATGTTGTTCGCCGCAGCGAACGCCTCCATGCCTTCCTTGCCCTGCGTGATGAAGGACGACATGTTGTAGACGGTGACACCAACCTTGATCATCTCCGTCTTCGCGCCGTCCGTCGGCGTGGCTGTGTCGTCCTTGGCGCAACCCGCCAACCCGAACGAGAGCAGCATGCTCACGGCCAGCAACACTATCAGTGCCTTACGTGCCTTCATGTGCCTTACCTCCCTTTGTCAACTCCCAAGGCCGCAGACCGGCACTGGAAGTACCCGACTATTGATACCCCAAATTACTTGTCCGACCTCTTGGTCGCCACCATGTCTACAGCGACCGCGGACACAATGAGCGTGCCGCTGATCACGGTCTGCCAATAAGAAGGAACAATCAGGATGTCGAGTCCGTTGTTCAGCGTCTGAATAAGCAGCAAGCCGAGCAACGTCCCCCAGACCGTTCCGCGTCCACCCTTGAGACTTGCGCCACCGATAACAACGGCAGCGATCGCGTTCAACTCATATCCTTTTCCGAGGTATGGCGCGGCCGAGATGACGCGGGATGACAGGATGACACCGGACATGCCCGCAAGCGCGCCGCTGATCGCGTATACCGACGTGAGGATGTGGCGGGCGTTGACACCGGCCACCTCGGCGGCGGTCCTGTTGCCACCGACCGCATAAATGCGCATGCCAAAGGAGGTGCGTTTCATGATGACGCCGAGTATCAAGAACCCGGCTATCATCACGAGAACTGGTGCCTGAAGCGTGAAGATCCTCGTACTGGCGATCGTCGCCCATTCCCTCGGCAATCCGTTGATAGGAGCGCCCTTGCCTATTGCGTACGCCAATCCTGACGCAATGCTGAGCATTCCGAGTGTGGCCACAAAGGGCGGCACGTTGATGTAGGCCACCGCGATACCGCTAACCAGGCCCGCTAGGAGTCCGACGAGAACTGCGATACCGGCGGCAAGCCACATGCGTTCCGGATGACCGACAGAGAGTGCAGCGCCGGTCATGGCGCTGAGGGCGACGACGCTACCGACCGAGAGGTCGATTCCTCCGGTGAGAATCACGAGTGTCTGACCGAGGGCGATGAGTGCGAACGGTGCAGCGGCAATCAGGATGGTCCGCATGTTGGGAAGCGTCGCGAACTGCGGCCGGGCGAGGCTGAAGTACACGGCGACTCCGAGGACGACAAGCACCATCAGGTTTCGCAGAAGCATGTTGACTAGTGCCGTGCGGTCAAAACGTGACCCGCCGCTCTCCGGCTTGACCGTTATGCCAGAACCCTGCGCCATCTTGCTCTCCCCACTGATCGATTATGCCGTCGTCGTCCTTTGAACGTACCCGAATGTCTCATACGCAACTGAGCACATCACGACGCCTGAGCCTCATTTGCGTCGAGCGTCTGTCCACTCGCAAGTCGGAATATCTGCTCCTGCGCATCGGGTCTGTCAAGCGCATCTCTGTCGAGCTCGCCAACGATCTCGCCCGCGCGGGCAACGAGTACCCTGTGACTGAGGCCGATAAGCTCGGTCATGTCGGAGCTGATGAAGACGACCGAGATTCCGGACGCCGCAAGGTCCCGAATGATGGTGTAGATCTCTCCGCGAGCCCCAACATCCACGCCACGTGTCGGTTCATCGAGGAGCAGAACACGACCGTCTTGTGTGAGCCAGCGGGCGACAACGACCTTCTGCTGGTTACCACCCGAAAGCGTCCCCACAAGCTGATTCAGCCCGCGCGACTTCAGGTTCACCGACTTCGTCGCCTTGTCGACGGCTGCTCGCCGCGCGAACGTCCGAATCCACCCGGCTATTGTGAAGGACCTCAGATGAGGGAGGCTGCCGTTGTCCAGAACAGATCGTTCGAGAACCAACCCGGCACCCTTGCGGTCTTCCGGCACAAACGAGAAGCCAGCGCGAATCGATGAATCTGCGTGATTTCGACGAATGGGGGTCCCGTCCAGCAAGATGGTTCCGCTGTACGAGTGCCGAACGCCAAACATGGCTTCCATGATCTCTGTGCGTCCCGCGCCGACGAGTCCGCCGATTCCCAGAATCTCGCCTTGCTTGACCTCCATGCACACGCATGGACAGGTCCGCCCAAGCTGAAGATCCTTCACTTGTAGCCGTACGGGACCCGTCGACATCGCCTGATCCGGGAAGAGCGCGTCCATATCGCGGCCAACCATGGCGTGAACGATCGTCGCCTCGCTCGCGTCTTCGATGCCAGACTCAAAGACGAGGTTCCCGTCTCTCAAAACGATAACGCTGTCTGCGAGTTCCTGAATCTCGGCCATGCGATGCGTGGTGTAGATCATCGCCACACCTTGCTCGCGAAGGTGTCGGATGACGTCATACAGGCGACCGACTTCGTGGTCAGGAATAGCCGAGGTCGGCTCATCGAGTAGCAGCACCTTGGCACCCCAGGTTGTGGCCTTGGCGATCTCCACGATTTGCGTAAGCGCAACGGAAAGACGGCTCATCGGCCAACGGGGATCGATATCGAGCTCGAAGACCTCAAGCATCTCACGGGCCTGCTTGGTCATCGCGGCTCGATCGAGGAGTCCCAGGCGTGTGTGAATCTCTCGGCCAACGAAGATATTCTCATAGACCGTCAGGTCCGGGTACGGTGCGAGTTCCTGCGGCACGATTGCCACGCCGAGGCGACGGGCACTCTTGGGGTCGCTGCTCGTGAGGGGAACGCCACTAACGGAAACAAGGCCCTGATCGGGGCGCACCTGTCCCGAGATGATCTTCAGAACGGTCGACTTACCTGCACCGTTCTCACCTGCCAGAGCGGTGACGTGGCCCGCGGCCACAGAGAATGTCGTGGGGTGCAGTACGACCACTCCACCGTATGACTTCTGCACGCCCTCAACGGCGAGCACCGGTACATCGACCATCAACAACCCCCTCAGGCGCCATTCCAGGAAGGGAAAGCCTTGCTTCTCACCTCAGAGTGTACCGCAACTGCACGCTGCGCAAGACCGTTAATGGGACGAAAAGGCAGATAGGGGATCTGGACTGAAACCGGTCTTCGCGTTCGTGACATATGGGTGAACTCTCGCATGCCGCCGGTGACCTGCAGAAACGCAAACAGGGCCGGGCTGTGAGCCCGGCCCTGTCATGAATGTGAGGTGTGTCCCACAGTGAAGTCTCCCTTTGCGGCTACTTGTCCCTGCGGAAGGGCTTCAGCAATCGCGATACGAAAAAGACCGGCCTGCCATTCCTGGTGAAGGCGATCTCGTAATCGGCTCCCGTCCCCCTGACTGGTTCAAGCGCCGCCCGACTCCCCAGATTCGCCACGGTCCTGAGAGCCAGGCCGATGACCACCGCTGCGAGGATCGCCACAACAAAGGAATACGCCTCACTTCCCGTGAAAGGAAGGAACGCGTCTCTCATCGTGAACGGGAGAAACGCCGCTGTTCCCGTCGCGATCCTGCCTGGACTTGCATACATCTACTTACACCTCCCCTCAGGTTGCATGCCAAAGGCCCTTCTGCCCCGTAACGAGGTTCTTCAGGCCGATTCCGAATACGAGCAGCAAGAAGACGCTATACAGCTGCTCGGGAATGAGCGAAGCGGCTATCAGCCTAGCCTTCCAACCCAGCTCCCACACCGTCACGGTGCGCTCAATCGCCTGGATACCCAGCGGGATGAGCCACCTCCAGTCGATGCTCACTCCACCGTATAGAGGGCTGAACAGGAGCACCGCTAGATACGCGAGGAAGAACAAAAGGGAGCCGACCAGGCCAGCCTGTTGTCCCCAGTACACCCATCGCATGTACCACGGCAACGATCGTCCGTATGCCATGAGATTGACCATGGCGCCGTTGTACCAGCGCTCGCGCTGCTTATAGAGCATGCCCGGCGTCTCCATGACGTCGGTCACAGAGGTCGTCTCGGCCACGGGGCAGTCGAAGCCGATTGCAAGAAGCGCCAGCGTTATCTCGTTGTCCTCAGTTCGACCCTCTACATCGTAGTAACCGCCGCCGCCAAACGGCAGCATTCCGCGATCCCGGGCCCGCTTTACGCCATCGAGCGCCCGGACCCGGAAGATCGAAGCTGTACCCGAGAGCACGAAAGCACGGTTGCCGTTGCGATGGATCTGGCGCTTGTATCTCCAGTACTCCATCAACTGCAGCCTGCCGAGAAGCGACTTGGACTCACGCCCGGTGAAGATACTGCTTACTGCCCCGGCTCGCACGTTGTCGGCGAGCGTCTGGAGGCACTCCTCAACCAGATTCGGCGACAAGGTGGTGTCGGCGTCCATGACAAGAACACAGTCGCGACCCCTCAATGAGGGCACCACCCTGTCCAGTGCGTGGTTGAGCGCCCCCGCCTTCATGTGCTTGTTCTCTTCCATCTCGAGAACTTCGGCTCCATGGTCTCTGGCGACGTCGGCCGTGAGATCCGTACAGTTGTTCGCAACCACGATCACCCTGTCAGGCGGGCGGGTTTGTCTCCCGATACTCTCCAGCGTCGCGGCGATACCGTGCTGTTCATTCCGAGCCGGGATGATCGCCACCACCCGCTGTGCCCTCGCCTTACCCTTGCCCAATTCAACCCCCGACTGCAAACAGTAGACACATCCCCCGCCCGCGATTACATCAGGCCAACAGAAGGTAGTCTTCTAGCCGACCAATGTCCGCGTGTTGGGGCTCCGAGTCATGGTCCGCCACGACCGGGATGTACACCGGCGCGAGACAGACACCCCCAGAAGTGGTGTGCCGCTCTTTGTCCTCCCCCGACGACAAGGTGATGATTATGCATTAATAACGAAAGAGAGACAACGCGTCTGGATGCCGCGTGCGAAGAATCCGTCAGCTCAGGACCTGCGAGTATGTTGGTCGCGGGGACAGGATTTGAACCTGTGACCTTCGGGTTATGAGCCCGACGAGCTACCAGACTGCTCCACCCCGCAATAATAACCGCCTCGCGGCGGAAAGAAAGAATAGCACCCCAACAGCGACGGTGCAAGGGAGCTTCTCGCGACTCGAGGGGTGTCAGGGGGTAGAAACAAGTGTGCTACATCACAACAGCCAAGTTTTTTTGTATCGGGCGGTCAATTAAGAGCCGATAATACAACTGAAGTCCTGGCACACCGAGAGGGCGGGTCTCAAGTGCGCACGCGTCACCTATTAGTGGCAGGCGTTGTCGTAGCTGTCGCGCTGACAGTCGGCGGTCTCGCGTTGGTTCGGCAAGGTACTCGGGGCTTCTTGCCTGCCGAGCCCACCTCAGCTGTGGCGGAAGCGGCCGGAGCGACCGACGGGCATCTTGGCGTGAAGACTGCGCCCAAGGTCACCGACATCCCGATACCTCCGTCAAGTATCGCCGAGAAGGTGGCCGAGAATGGCACCGACAGTCTAAGCACAGGGGATCGCGAAGCTTGGGATAGGTACCTCTCCGAGACGGCCGCCGTGGTCAGCGACAACGCATCGGGACTCACGGCGCGGCTCGATGCAGCGATGCAGGCAATTGCCGCAGGTGATGATGAAGCGTTGTCCGCAATGCTGGCTCCCGACGAGAATCCCCAGGCGGAATTCATAGAGTCTCTTGCAGCCGCATACCCAACTATCGGGACCTCAGATAACCAGGACAGCGTTGGGATATTCAGTGCCGCGAAAGTGACTGTGTACTTCGGCTATAGCGTGGTGAGCTGGACCGACGGAGGGATCGAGTCCGAGCACACGGTCGCGGTTCCAATGCGGTTCATCGACGGCACATGGTACATCACGAGCGTCGGCATCGGGACAACCGGACTAGTGTCGGTTCAGACGGTTAGGATCTAGCCATGGGATCCAGGCAATCCAGTCACTCGACCCAGGGACGGACGCGATGAACGCAGTTTCCAGGTTCAGACGAGTTCTTGCCATCGTGGCGCTTGGATGCGCCATCACCGGAGTCGCCGGGGTTGCGAATGCCGCGGTGCCAACCATACCCACCATGCGTGATGCTTGGGTAAGCGACGTCGGCAAGGTCTCGCTTCGCTGGGACGCATCGACCGACGCGTCCGCTCACGCGATTGCCTACGACATCTACCGAGACGTGATTCCGATCAGCTCGGCAACCATTGCCTCGCGCTCGCTCAGCCCGATTGTCACCAACTACGTTGGCTTGACTGCGCAGCTGAATGCCGCTGCCAGTGAGGCGACGCAGTCCTACGTCTGGTACTACGCGGTGGTGGCACGCGACAACCAGGCCACACCACTCATGTCAGGTCCGTCGCTGAGCATCTCGCCGAACGTTCACGGCTATCGTACGGACTCGAACGTCATCACCTGTAATCGCTGCCACTCCACGCACGGCGCCTACCAGATCCCCTACAAGAGCAAGGAACTCTGCTACACCTGCCACGGCAACACGACCGCCGGCAGCGCGCAGGCCGCCAAGAGCAGCAAGAACGTGCAGGCATCCTTCTATGACTACAGCGGCCAGATCGCCGGATCGAAGCACCGCAACCAGTACATGATCGACAACAACAAGAATTGCTCGGCATGCCATTCGCCGCACCGGTCGTCGTACTTTTACGACTCCAGCGGCACATACCAGGCAACGAGCTCGTTCCGCATGATGCTCCGCATCACGTACGGGACGTCGCTGTATGCCTACGTCAGCAACAACGCCGCTCCCGCCACGAACAACGAGGCATGTCTCGGCTGCCACGGAGCCACCATGGTCTTCGACGGCAAGACGATTACGGGATCAACGAGCATCGCACTTGCCGGTGGTCCCAGTGCCTACGCCAACACCGGAGGCGATCACAACACTGCAGGCTACTCCGCATCCGCGCACGGCAACGCAACGATCTACAGCAATGACTACCCGGCGACCAGCCCGGGTGTGCAGTGCGAGGTGTGCCACGACAACCACGGCTCAGCGACCACGCGTCTGATCGACTACCGTCGAAGCCGCACCACCGATGCCAATGCGAACAAGCAGGCGGGCCTGTGCTTCAAGTGTCACAGCGCTACGTCAACAGAAACGAACGTCGCTGCCGGCTACGCGAAGCCGTTCGCCTGGAATGGCCGAGACGTGAAGGCCGAGTTCAGCCGCGTGTCCCACCATCCTGCATACACAACGACCGGTAGCTGGGTTCCGACGGTCAACGACACGTTCTCGCAGACGACACTGGCCGAGTTCAACACCGACACCCTCTCAAACGCACAGACCACGGTCGATCATGGTCTACGGCAGCCAGGGTTCCACTACGGTATTCAATGGATATGACCCCGCCACAGCAACCTGGAGCACAGCCCCCGCATCGAAGTCATTCAGCCCGGGAACCGGCTCGTCGGCATTCCTCCTGAATAACAAGGCTTATGTGACCCGTGGCAATGGCAGCCCAGCTCAGGATGTGTACAACCCCACGACCGACAGCTGGGCCGCTGGACAGACTCTCCCGACCGGCATCGGCGTGGCTGGCGACTCCACTGTCAACACGTCGGCCGCAGACACGTGCGTCTACTACTCTGCGGGTGGCAGCAGCTCGAGCATCGCCTGGTGGGACTTCAGCGGAGCGGCGACTGGCAGCATGACATTCAGGACCGGCTCGACCGCGCGAACGCTCGGAATCGGCTCCGCGATCGCGTACGCACCAGGCGCCAACCGATTGTTCGTCATCTACCAGAACGGCACCGCCGGCGACGGACGACTGTACTATCTCGGCTCCCCTGCGCGCACCACCGGCAACGCCGACTTCACGCAGGGCGTACAGGTGGTGTCCGACACGAGCACTCGCTACAACCGCATGGCGTACTTCAAGTCCGGGGGCATCGAGTACCTCTTGGTGCTGGGACGCGACACTACCGACTCCCGAGACACGATCGTTGTCAGTTCGCTCGCAGGCACTCCCGTGAAGACCGACCTCAACGTCGATCCCTTCGCGGGATGGAGCACCGGTGACGGTGTCAGCCTCCAGTGGGACGGCGGCGACTATATGTATGCGATTCGCGGCGGCGGCGGCAGCGACTTCCGGCGTGCGCTGATTCCCTCGAATCCGATCACGGGTAGCTGGACATGGGAGACGCTCTCTAACTCCTTCCCACAAGACGCGGGCTCATCGATCAGCGCAGGCCTGATCCAGCCCGCTGATGTTACGGGACAGGCCTATAGAACATCCGGAACCGCGACGACTCCCGATATCCTTCCTTATACATCCGCACACTCGTGGGGCACGGTCACCTGGAATGAGTCTGAGCCCGCCGGGACCACACTCAGCGTCACAGTACAGGGCTGGAATGGCAGCTCCTGGACTGCTCTGGCCTCAGCTGTCAACGCGAGTCCGATCAGTCTGAGCGCGTTCACGACGGCGGCCTACCCGAGAATCCGACTGGTGGCGAACCTTTCTACCACGGACAACCAGCTCTCCCCGACCCTTACCGACTGGGCGGCGACGAGCATCTACGACGTGTACGTCACCGGCTCCGGGTCGCTCACGTGCGTGAACTGCCACAACGTCCACTACAATGGACGTGGCACTGCCGGAACGGCGTGGCAAATGGTACGTGCGGCGCTCCCGAGCAACACCAAGACGAACTACACGGGCACACCCACGCAGTTCTGCCTTGAGTGCCACGGCGGAGCGGCACCTGAGGCGACGATTACGGCTAGCGTGCTGGTACCGTACGCTCCGGGCTTCCGTTCGCTCACGTCGTCACCGTTCTTCCCGGGCTGGAACAAGTCAGCATCATCCGTAGAATTCGCAGCCAGCGGACACAAGAGCACGACCATCAGCAAGCTCACTGACCAGTTCGGATGTGATACCTGCCACGATCCGCACGGGTCAGACAACAAGCGCCTCACCGCGCTCACAGCCTCCGGCGGCACTACCGGCTCGAATCACCTCAACTCGACCCGGGTGAACACGACCGCCTATACCGAAGAGCAGCTATGTTACGCCTGTCACGACAACCGCCGGACCGGAATGTGCGCGTCGCCCGGATGTCACCAGGTCTCGCTGTCCTTCCTCGACGTCCGCAGCGCATTCACCCTAGCGTACCGCCATCCTGTCGCGACCGGCGGTCGCCACGCAGACACAGAGACCGCGGCAGGCCTCGGATCTTCGAACCGTCACGCCGAGTGCGCGGACTGCCACGACCCACATGCCGCTCGAAGCGGGCTTCACACTGAAACGTCGTCAAACGCCGGCGAAGTTCTGCGCGGAGCGGTAGGTATCAAACCAACCGCAGCGTGGCCCGCTAACGGTGTGGCCGTACCCGCAGCCGGCTGGACCACGGAACGCATGACAGGCGAAACGACCGATTACGAAGCCTATGTCTGCCTCAAGTGTCACAGCAGCTACTCGGGCCAGCCTTTCAGTGTCACGAGCGGTTCAGGGACATACACGTCGACCGACCTGTCTACCGAGTTCAACCCCAGCAACTTCGGCGAGCACAATGTTCTCGGACAATCGGTTGGCATGGAGACGTCCTTCACATTCAAGAACGATGCCGGCACGACGGTGACCCGAACCTGGGACCTTCCGGATCCCGCCTCGGTCATCTTCGATACGACACCTGTGATGTGGGGCTACAACAGTGGCATGACATGCACCTCCTGCCACAGCAACAGCACGGCTGCCGCCAAGGGCCCGCACGGTTCGTCCGTGAAGTACATGATCGATCCCGCATACCCCACCCAATGGGAGCTCGCAGTCGGAGACAACCCCGATACTTCAGGCGACCAGAGCACGTATCTGACGACGATCTGCAACAAATGTCATGCGAACGACTACGTCAACATGAACGGTGCGCATAAGTACACCAAGCACTTCCGGGGCTCCTACACCGGCGGCGGTTCAGGTGGCGGCAAGTGCATCGCGTGCCACGTCAAGATTCCGCATGGATGGAAGCGCCCGCGTCTTCTCGGCTACCGCAGCGACCCCGCGAACTACTCCTCGCTGTCGATTGTGGCCGTGCTCGACAAGAACATCGCAGACGCTGAAGCCAGCGAGAGCAGCTCAGGGTGGGACAAGGCTAACTGCATAACATCCGGGTGCGACTCACACTCGACCTCTAAGCAAGGTGGCTCCACATACTGGCCGTAAGGGCGGCGAGTGCGATCGAGCGCGGCATGTGAACTGCCGGACGACCGTGTTTGAATCCTGGAGACGCGTGGGAACTCGGCATGTAAGGTGCTAGTATCGGCTCGCTGAACGAAACTGACCTCACATGAGGTCGAAGCAAGGATGGTGCACGTGCACGAGCGTACACACAGGTCTTTGGCTGCGCGAGTCATCGCGGCGGCGATTGTCACGAGCATGATGCTCGCGACGCCTGTGTATGCCGCACCCTCATCGCCGTCCACCGCGACCGCCGATATCCCGGTGGTTACCAACGCTCAAACCGCCGAGTTCCGCGCAGAGCTTGCGCGTCGCCAGGCGCGTCTAGATGCGTTCAAAGCCGAGCTCGACGAGCTCGATCGCGAGCTCTCAATAGCTGCCGAGGCATACAACGCCTCCGTCGAAGAACTGAATGCGACCAAGACGCGGCTCACAGCGACACAGACGGATCTCGACAACGCGCAACTCGCTTACTTCACACAGAGCGCACTCCTCAAGGACCGAGCACGCGACATCTATCGCAACGGCGAGCTCAATATCCTCGACACCCTTCTCGGCTCAAAGTCGGTCGCGGACCTCATCGGCCGGATTCGCTTCCTGAACGCGCTCGGCGAAAGCGATGCTGATATTGCGTCGACACTCCGGGCTCAACGAGACCAGATCCAGATGACGGCGTCTGACCTCGAGACTGCCGAACAGAAAGCTGCTGAACTCGAGTTCATGCTCAAGGCGCGGCAAATCGAAGTAGTCCTCCGTATCCAGGAGCGTCAGGACAAGCTTGCTGCTGCCGAGGCAGACCTTCTCGAGCTGCTCGACAGCGAAGCGGCACGTCGCCAGTCCGACGAGGCAGCGCTCATGCAAGATATCCTCTTCGGCGCCAACAAGGCAGGTATCGAGGTCGTTCCAGGATCGCCGGTAGAGACTGCACTTGCGTATCACGGCGTGCCTTACCTGTGGGGCGGCGAGACTCCGACTGCGTTCGACTGCTCAGGCCTGGTGCTCTACGTCTTCAAGCAGCACGGTGTGAGCCTGCCGCACTACTCGGGCGCTCAATTCAACCTGGGCACGGCTGTATCGCCTTCCGCACTCCTCCCTGGCGACGTCGTATTCTTCGGCTCACCAATCCACCACGTGGGTATCTATGTGGGTGCCGGGTACTTCATCCACGCCCCCAGAACCGGAGATTTCGTGAAGCTCTCAAAGCTCGCGGATCGCTCGGACTACGCCGGTGCACGACGCTACGACTGGTCGCAGCGCACCGCTCCGATCCTCGGCGCGAAGACGGACCCGACTGCCGCGGTGCGGTAGCAAACCCCGCTGCCGCGGTGCGGTAGACTGGTTCAACGCACGTCTTCTCAATCCCGCGTCCTAAGGATCGCCATGAAAGACCTCGTCACGACCGCGCTGGATGCTGCTGCGTCCGCCGGTTCAACCTACGCCGACGCCCGCGTGGTGCTCACTTCCGAGGAGAGCATCTCGGTACGCACCGGTCGCGTGGAAGGCATCGAAAGCTCCGAGTCCCTCGGCATCGGCATCCGCGTCATCGCTGACGGCGCCTGGGGCTTCGCATCCACCTCCGCGCTCACGCCAGACGCCATCAGGACCGCGGCGCGCCAGGCGGTCGCGATCGCGCGCGCCTCGGCCATCACAGCGGCAGCACCCGTGCGGCTCTCACCCGTGGGCGTCTTCGACGACGTCTGGCGCGGGCCGTGCGAGATCGACCCGTTCAAGATCCCGCTGGAGGAGAAGCTCGCGCTGCTACTGGCGGCCGATGAGGGCCTCCGCACGCAAGAACTCGTCACCGTCACGAGCGCGTCTCTCGGCTTCATCAAGGTCGAGAAGGTGTTCGGTTCCTCGGAAGGCAGCATGATCGAGCAGTCGTACGTGGAGAGCAGCGCCGGTATCGTAGCGTACGCGCTCGGCGACGGCGAAGTGCTCCCCCGCTCCTACCCGAACTCGCACGGCGGGCAGTCGGTCCAGGGCGGCTGGGAAGCGATCCTCAAGCTCGACCTCATCGGCAATGCACCGCGTGTGGCCGAGGAGGCAGCGGCGCTTGTGAGCGCCATACCGTGCCCGGCGACAACCACGACCGTCATCCTCGATGCCAGCCAGATCGCGCTGCAAGTGCACGAAAGCGTGGGACACCCGACCGAACTCGATCGCGTGCTCGGCGACGAAGCGGCTTTCGCCGGAACGTCGTTCGTGCAGCTCGGCGACCTCGGCTCGCTACGCTACGGCTCAAAGCACGTCTCGGTCGTGGCAGACGCGACGGTTCCCGGGTCACTCGGAAGCTTTGGATACGACGACGAGGGCGTGCCGGCGCAGCGCGACTACATCGTGCACGAAGGCCTCTTCACAGGCTTCCAGAGCTCGCGTGAGGCTGCCGCAGCCATTGGGCGGGCCAGTAACGGTTGCGCGCGTGCCGACGGCTGGAATCGCATCCCGCTGGTTCGCATGACGACGCTCTCGCTCGAGCCCGGCGACTGGAGCTTTGACGACCTCATCGCGGACACCGATGACGGCATCTACTTCGAGACGAACAGTTCCTGGTCGATCGACGACCGGCGACTGAACTTCCAGTTCGCGTGCGAGATCGGCTGGGAGATCAAAGGCGGCAAGCTCGGCCGGATGATCAAGAACCCCAACTACACCGGCATCACACCCAAGTTCTGGGCCGGCTGCGACGCCGTCTGTTCGGCCGAGCACTGGCAGGTCTGGGGTGTTCCCAACTGCGGCAAGGGCGAGCCGATGCAAGTCGCGCACGTGGCGCATGGCGCCTCCCCCGCACGATTCCGCGACATCCAGGTTGGAGTGGGACGATGAGAATCTCCGAGGACCAGGCACGCGAGCTGGCCGCCCGCGCCGTCGCGCTCACGCCCGCCGATGAGGCCGAAGCGGTCGTCGCCGCAAACGATGCCGCGCTGACGCGCTTCGCCAACAACAGAATCCACCAAAACGTGGCCGAGGAAGACACCACCGTCTCAGTGCGCGCCGTCCTCGGCAAGCGAACCGGCGTTGCCAGCACCAACCGGCTCGACGACGCCGCGCTCAAGGCATGCTGTGAGTCGGCCGTCGCGGCCGCGCGCGTGGCGCCCGAAGACGCGGAGTACCCCGGTCTGCCGAAGCCCGCGCAGATCGAGCGCATCGAGCGTGTGTGTGCGAGCACGCAGGCGTTCGATGCCGAGGCGCGCGCGAAGGCAGCCGCAGCGATCATCGAACAGTCGCGGTTCCGTGGCCTGTCCGCCGCAGGCACCGTGGCGCGCGTGGACTACGCGGTCGCAATCGCAAACTCACACGGCGTGGACGCGGCTATGGGCGTGACCGACGTGAAGGCGACCGTTCTCTCGGCAGGAACCGACGGCGGGAGCGGATGGGCGTCATGGCTGGGCTGCGACGCCGCTCAATTCGCACCCGAGGCGCTCGGCGACGAGGCGGCGATGCTCGCGCAGCGTTCGGACGACCCGGGCTCGCTTGAGCCTGGTGCGTACGCAGTCGTGCTCGCCCCCGAGGCTGTCTCGGACGTGCTCGACTTCCTCGGCTACCTTGGCTTTGGCGCGCAAGCTGTGGCCGAGAAGGCCTCGTTCATCGCCGGGCACGAGGGCGAGCTGCTCCTCTCGGAACTCATCACGCTGACCGAGAATGCGCTTTCCGCCGAGACGGTCGGCCTCACCTTCGACTTTGAGGGCTCCCCAAAGCGGCGCACACCGCTTGTCGAAGCCGGCGTCGTGCGCGGGCCCGTCACGGACTCGTACTGGGCCGCAAAGCTCGGCGTGCCGAATACCGGTCATGCGCTCCCCGCGCCGAACCCGTATGGCCCCCTGCCGATGAACCTTGAACTTGCAGCTGGCAAGACGTCCGTGGACGAGATGATCGCAAGCGTAGAGCGCGGCCTGTACGTCACGCGCTTCCACTACGTGAACGTCGAAGACCCGGTTCGCGTGACTCTCACGGGTATGACGCGCGATGGCACGTTCCTTATCGAGAACGGCCGCCTCACACAGCCGGTGAAGAACATACGCTTCACGCAAAGCGCGGTAGACGCACTCTCAGACGTGCGCGCCGTGGGAGACCGCCGTGTGCTCGTCGGTCCGGAGGAGGGCGGCGCGAACCTCACGCCGGCGTTGCTTCTCGGCAGCTGGAACGTGACCGGTCAGACGCGCTAGAGCGCCTGGAAGCGCTTACGGCAAGTCGCTCTCACACAATGAGTCCGCAAGCGCCTGCGCGATGGCCTGCCGATTGGCCGCGTCGAGCAAGAAGCCACGGTCGGCCTTGTTGTCGCCGATTTCAAGAAGCAACCGGATGCCGGCATGATTGCGAGCCGACTCCAGGCTGTAGAGCCGCTCCTCGCGCATCCCGCGATCGGACAATCCTGTGGCCGAGACAAGCGCGGTCTTGAGCCGTTCGGCAAGCGCGCGGCTGCTCGCATCTCCGGGCATGCACATGCCGAGGACGCCGCTCGGGGCGCCGCCGTCGTTGTGCACCGAAATGAACACGCTCGCCGGCGCCGAGTTGGCCTGCCGAAGCTCGGAGTCAAACGCGGCCGTGTTCTTGGGCTGCGGACGGTAGCCGTTTGAGCCGCTGAGACCCATGCCGGTCTCCCACGCCTTGACGTGCTCGAACTCGGGCATCAGCGCAATCACGCGATCGACGATATCGCCACAAATCACGTGCTCATCCCAGTCCACACCGGTGTCGGCCTGGTGTGATGGCTGCCAGGCGATAATGGTCGAGCGACCAGTGGGTGCCGGCTGTGCCGAGAGGGTCCGTTCGGCCGCAGCCGGGATGTTCGCCTTCGCTGGCGACACGCGGACGGCCCTCGTGGTCGGAGCCGAGCAAGCGGACAGCGCGACCAGCAAGGTCACCGCAAGCGCAGCCGTTAGCAGTGCTCGTCCGCGGGTGCTCACATTACTGCCGAACTGGCTCAGCCAGAGGATACTCGGCCTCGAACTGCTCGCGGGTCTGGGTGCTGGCGGGCGAAAGAATCGGTCGCCACTTCGTCTCGCTTGGGTCATCCACCGCAGCCTGCGCCGCGCCAAGCATGACCTGCGCCCGACGCTCAAGCAGCCCGTAGAGAGAAAGCAGCGTGGTCTTCTGAGACTCGTACAATACTGAGACTTGGACCTCATCCAGCGTCTGTTTCTGACCGGAGACCGTGTCGAGCATCTCCTGACACTGGGAGACCAGCTTCTCGCGCTCGGAGAGACTCTTGGCGCCAATGCTCGGATTGAACACTTCGTAGGCAAAACCGGTTCCGCCGTACTTGTCCGTGTACGCAACGCCCACGCTATCGCTCATGTTGCCGAGGGCGACGTAGTACTCGGCAATCGCATCATAGGACTCGTCATCGCTCAGCGCAGGCTCTTGTGACGGGTATGTTTCAACACTCGCGGCGGGCGCTTCGTATTCCTCCAACTCAGGCGTGATATCCGCCGAGTAACCATCTTCGATCGCAGAGACTGCATCGCGCGCATCGCCGATGGCGCCCATGAAGTACAGGCCTGCCGCGATTCCACCACCGACTACCAGCACGCCAACGATGACGAGTGCAACGATGAGCCCGGTCATCGAACGCTTCTGCGGCGAGGCTGCAGCAACCTGCAGAGGCAGCGCGTAAGGCATCGGCGCTGTCACCGTCTCCATGACCTGCGTGGTCGCCGAGTCGAGAACGTCCACCTGAGCGAACCCTCGCTCGGGGAACATGTCGGGGGTGGTCACGTCGGGCACGCGCAGCTGAACCCCGCAGCCGGTACAGAATTGCGCTTCGTCAGCGTTCTCTTTGCCACAAGACCGGCAGAACATCAGCGTACCTCCTCAGTTGCGGTCAACGATGCTCACCGCCAGCGACTCCCGAGTCCAACCAATGCGGTCGATGCTCGGACAATGCCATTATTACCATATGCTGCCTCATCAGCGAACGTGCATTTCGCCCCCAGAAACAGCAAGGCCCTGGCGTCGTCACAACGTCAGGGTCTTGCGTGAACTCCCCGCGCTGAGCCGGAGGGGCATCCAACGAGCGCGGTTCGCGTGCCGAGGACCAACATGGTCGATCCTGACAACTAGAGTATCGGCAATCAGAACCCGGACTTGAGTACGCACTGCGCTCGACTATCGTTCGCCGGCCGCCTCTTGCGCGGCAATGATGTCCTTCACCTTCATGAGCCGCGTGAGGTTTCCCCGCTCGGCTTCGTCGAGCTTCATCTGGATGTCCTTGACGGTCTCGTTGATCGACGGCATGAGCACATATTCAAGCGCGTTCACCCGGCGACGCGTGCGCTCGATCTCACCGGCGAGGAGCTCGATAGCCTTCTCGCGCTGCGCCAGGTCGACCATCATCGGCACGACCTCGGCGAGCGCCTCGAGCGCGCCGTCGAGCACCGCAGGCATCGTTGCAAGCGAGTAGCCGCCCGGCTCCGGGACCTCTCCAAGCTCGAACTCCGGCACCCGCACGCTCATGACGCGTCGCTCGCTCGCCTCAAGCAACTCCACAGGCGCGCCCGTGAGCAGTGCCTGCGTGAGGTTCGCCTTCCCTGCCTCGGCACGTGCGATGGCCAGAAGGCCGTATGCGCCGATGAGACGGCTCTCCACCTCTGCGCGGAGCTTTCGGTTTGCCGATATACGCGCGATGAACTCTTTGAGGAGCTCGTCGAACTTGTCCTTGAGCAGCTTGTGACCGCGCTTGGCGACATCGCCGCGGCGCTTGAGCTTGAGCAGCTCCATGCGGTTCGGGTTGACGCGCATCTTCGTCATAGCGTCATCCCCTCATCATTGCCCACACGACAAGGCCAAGCGCGCCAACGAGCAGCGCAGCATTGATCATGCGGATGACGCGCGCCGCGGTCAGGTCCTTCGCGCCGGTCTTGGCGTAGACCCGCATACTGAAGAGATTGAACCCGATCAGCACGCAGAAACACAGCGCGAGAACGATGGCCATGCCTATACGCATTCCCGAGGAGAACACCTATGCCTCCGTCTCCGTGGGCATGTACTTGTCGACGTATTCGTCCTTGATCCGCTTGATCTCCGAACGAGGCAGCAACGAGACGAGTTCCCAGCCGAGCGCGAGCGTCTCGGCGACGGTGCGCTCCTCGTGCTTGCCCTGGCGGATGAAGCGATCCTCGAACGCATCCGCGAATGCCACGAAAGCCTTATCGCTGTCCGAGAGCGCCGCCTCGCCGAGAATGACCGCAAGCTCCTTAGCCTGGAGGCCACGCGCGTACGCGCCAAAGAGCTGGTTGCTGAGGTCGGCGTGATCCTCGCGGGTCTTGCCCGGGCCGATGCCCTTCTGCTTGAGACGCGAGAGTGACGGCAGCACGGCGACCGGCGGGTAGATGCCCCGGCGGTGCAAGTTGCGGTCGAGGATGATCTGGCCCTCGGTGATGTAGCCGGTGAGGTCCGGAATCGGGTGCGTCTTGTCATCGTCAGGCATCGAGAGGATCGGCACCTGGGTGATGGAGCCAGCACGGCCCTTCACTCGGCCAGCACGCTCGTAGATGGTGGCGAGGTCGGTATACAGGTAGCCGGGGTAGCCGCGGCGACCGGGCACTTCTTTGCGTGCTGCGGAAACCTCGCGCAGCGCCTCACAGTAGTACGTCATGTCCGTGAGGATGACGAGCACGTGCATGTCGCACTCGTAGGCGAGGTACTCGGCAGCGGTAAGCGCCATACGCGGGGTTGCGATGCGCTCGACGGCCGGGTCGTCGGCGAGGTTGAGGAAGAGCACCGCGCGCTCGATTGCCGAGGTGGTGCGGAACTCCTGGGTGAAGAAGTCGGCGTCCTCGAACGTGATGCCCATCGCCGCGAACACGACGGCAAATTCGCCTTCAAGCTTCTCGCCGACCACGTCAGCCTGCGCACTGCGCGCGAGCACGGCTGCCTGACGCGCGATCTGCGCCGCGAGTTCGTTGTGTGGCAGACCGCTGCCCGAGAAGATCGGCAGCTTCTGCCCACGCACGAGCGGGTTGAGCCCGTCGATAGCCGAGACGCCGGTCTGGATGAAGTCATCGGGAAAGTCGCGCGCCGTCGGGTTGATTGGCGAGCCATAGATCGAGAGGCGCTTGTCCGGGATGATCTCGGGTCCGCCGTCGTTCGGACGGCCAAGGCCGTCGAAGACGCGGCCGAGCATGTCACGCGACACGCCAAGCTCAAGTGAGCGCCCGAGGAACTTCGCCTTGGTGCCCGACGGGTTGGAGCCGCGCGTACCCTCGAACGCCTGCACGAGCGCGACGTCTCCGTTCACCTCGAGCACGTTGCCGAGGCTCTTGGTGCCATCAGGGTACTCCAGCTCCACGAGTTCGCCGTACGTGACATCCGTGACACTCTCGATGAGCAGCAGCGGTCCAACGATGTCGCGTGTGGTCATATACTCGCGCATTACCGCTCACCTCCCGCGTACACGGCACGCGCGCTTTCGTCGGCGCCACCACCAACCAGCTGCGTCTCGATATCCGAGGCGATCGAATCGTACTCGGCGATGTTCTCCGTGCCCAAGTACTTGGCGCGGGTGATGCGCTCACGTACCGGCGCCGAGAAGATGTCCTTGAGCGCGGCACCCTTGGCGTGAGCCTCGATTGCGCGCTCGTGGAAGAGCAGGATCGTCTTGAGCAGCAAGTCCTGCTCTTTGAGCGAGGAGAACTGGTCGTCCTCCCGGAAAGCGTTCTGCTGCAAGAAGTCCTCGCGGATCGTCTTGGCGGTCTCCATGAGGATCTGCTCCTCGGCAGAGAGCGCTTCCAGGCCGACGAGCCGCACGATCTCGGCGAGCTCGTTCTCGCGCTGGAGAATCGCCATGCACGTGTCGCGGCGGCTGCGGTACTCCTCGGACACGTGGCTGTTCCAGAACGGCGTCACCTTATCGAGATAGAGCGAGTAGCTGGTGAGCCAGTCGATCGCAGGGAAGTGTCGCTGGAAAGCGAGTTGATCCTGCAGCGCCCAGAAGACCTTCACGACGCGCAGCGTGTTCTGCACGACCGGCTCGGAGAGGTCGCCACCGGGAGGCGACACCGAACCGACGACCGAGATGCTGCCCGTACGTACGTCGCCACCGGCAGCGGTCGCGCCGAGGCACTCGACCTTGCCCGCGCGCTCGTAGAACGCCGCGAGCTTGGTGCCGAGATACGCCGGGAAGCCTTCATCGCCGGGCATCTCTTCGAGGCGGCCGGAGATCTCGCGCATCGCCTCGGCCCAGCGGCTGGTGGAGTCGGCCTGCAGCACGACGTTGTACCCCATGTCGCGGAAGTACTCGGCCATCGTGATGCCGGTGTAGACGGACGCCTCACGTGCAGCGACCGGCATGTTCGAAGTATTGGCAACAAGCACCGTGCGCTTCATGAGCGGCTCGCCCGAGTACGGATCGACGAGCTCCGGGAACTCCATGAGTACGTCGGTCATCTCATTGCCGCGCTCGCCGCAGCCGATGAAAATGACGACCTCGGCATTGGACCACTTGGCGATCTGGTGCTGCGTGACCGTCTTGCCAGCGCCGAACGGCCCCGGGATGCATGACACGCCACCCATGACGATCGGGAAGAACGTATCGATCACTCGCGTCCCGGTGGTGAGCGGCTCGGTTGCCGAGACACGCCGCGCATGCGGGCGGGCCATACGGACCGGCCAGACCTGCATCATCGTGAGCGGGACGATCTCGCCGGAGTCGGTCTTGAGGTGCGCCACGGCATCGGTCACCGTGTAGGTGCCCGAGGTGATATCGGCAATCGTTCCAGCCTTGCTTGGCGGCACCATGATGCGGTGCTCGATGACGACATTCTCCTGCACGGTGCCGATGATGTCACCGCCGCTCACGCGATCTCCCGCCGAGACGGTCGCAACGAACTCCCACCGCTTCTCGCGGTCGAGGCCCGGTGCCGTCACGCCGCGAGTGAGGAACGCGCCCGTCATGCGCTCAAGCACGTCGAGCGGCCGCTGTACGCCGTCGTAGACGGACTCGAGCATGCCGGGGCCAAGTTCGACCGAAAGCGGCGCACCGGTGGCGTCCACCGGATCGCCGGGACCGAGTCCCTCGGTCTCCTCGTACACCTGGATCGAGGCGCGATCGCCGCGCATCTCGATGATCTCACCCATGAGTCCCTCGTTACCAACGCGCACGAGGTCGTACATCCTCGACTCGATGAGACCCTCGGCCACCACGAGGGGACCGGCGACTTTGACTATCTTGCCCTGCTCCATCTACTCTTCCTCTTCCCGGATCAACATGCTGGTACCGAGTGCGCGCTCGATAGCGCGATTGATTCTTGCTCCGCCAACGCCGCCGGGACTTCCCGCTCCCGGGATGATCGTCACGGCGGGCACAGGCTGGTCGAGCACCTCGACGATCAGATCTTCAAGCGCCGAGTACACAGGCTCCGTCACGAAGACGACACCGTACGCCCCGCCCGAAAGCTCACGCCAGAGTCCACGTGCGTCCTCGGCGCGCTCCACTGGAAACGTCGCAAAGCCAAGCGGGCGGAAGCCCGCCACGCTCGTGGAGTCCCCGACTATCGCGATCTTGGCCATCGTCATCACCTACACATACAGCTCGCGCAGACGACTGCGCAGCGCATCGCGGTCAAGTCCGGCAAGCCGCCCGATGAGCAGCGTCCGAACTGCGGTCACTTCAGCTTCGCGCGCCATCACGTACGCGATGACCGGCTCGGGCCCGAATTGCACGGCCCGCGCACGGCGCAAGAAGCGCGCTATCAGGTTGTCGAGCACGACATCGAGCGAGGCCAGGTCGGTCAACAGCTCCGGCTCGACCCCACCGAGCGCGGGCATCGACGCGATTGCATCGGCGAACTCGGCAAACGGCAGGATATACGCCTTCTCAATCCTGCTGAGATGAAGCGAACCACCCTTGAAGAACGCCCCGGCCAGATCGGATGCGGGAAGCTCGCGACGGCGGGCACGGATAGCCGCACGAGCGTTGACGACATCGATCATAAGTCGGGCGAGTTCCTTGAGCGCACGGCTCTTCGAGACGCGTGCAGTCTCGGCCAGGTCGGTGAATGAGGCGTGTTCAACGGCGGTATCGATCTGCTCGACGCTCACAACCTGCTCATCATCGCCGGCGAGTCCCGCAACGACTTTGGCGAGGAACTCCGGGAGATGCTCGACCGGACCGCTCACCACCTCGGCGGGCACGGTGCCAAGATCGACCAGCATTCCGTCGAGCGGCGCACCCAGGGCACGGGCCTTGAGCACCGCCTTGAGGTTCGCGTAGTCGTAACGGACGCGGAAGAAGCGTACGACCGGTGCCGGAAGATTCGCCTCGTTTAGGAACTTGTAGAAGTCGTCGAGCGCACTCTCAAGACCGGTCTCGACGTCATCCGCCGTCTCCGCATTCTCGATGTAGCGCCCATAGACGGTGTCCGAGAGGATCCTCTTCTGCTCGGCAAAGCTCGGCGCATCAACGAGTCGCTCGTAGGTGCCACCGCCGAAGACGCGCGTCTCCAAAACGCGGACCTTACCGACCGCGAACCCATAGCTGATCGAATCGTATACCGTCTTATAGAGCGGGACACTCACGCGAGGTCAGTCCCTTCAGCGAACAGTGCCGAGGCTAGCTTCATGACAAGCGTCTCGCGCTCGGCCTCGATCAGGCCCGCAACTGAGAGGTCATTCCTAGAGCGATCGCCGAGCAGCACGACGCCATGCGCGATTTGGGCCGAGTCAGGCGCGAACCGCAGAGAAAGCTCGCGCCCACGCTCATGCGCCAGCGCTCCGACCGCGGCTTCAAGCTCCACCAGTCTCTGACTGTCAGCGGCTGCAACCTGGATGGTCTCGTCACCGCTTGCAGCGTCGACCACAGCCCGCGCGATGAATGCGGTGTACTCGCCATCCGACAGCCCGACAACGCGCTCCTCGAGCGCGACAAGTGCGCGCTCTACGAGCTCTCCTCGAGCCTTGACGACCGCGTCTCGCGCAGCGAGTCGTGCACCGGCGAGAATCGTCTCGGCATCACGCTCGGCTTCACGGGCGCAATCATGCTCAAAGCGAGCGGCGGCGTCCGATGCCTGCGCGGCAGCGGTCGAGACGATACGCTCCGCCTCATCATTGGCAGACTCGATGATCGCCTTCGCTTCGTGCGCCGCGTCGCTTGCGATGCGGTTGAGTATGTCTGAGAGTGCCACAGGAGCTCCCGGCTACATCTTCGCGAGTGCAGCCTGCAGCACCGTGAGCATAAGGATCGTCACGATGAGCGCGAGCACCGCGTACGTCTCAACGAGCGCCGGCAGGATGAGTGCCTTACCGGAGTCCTCGCTACGACGGGCGACGATGCCTGCAGCGGCCGATGCGGTGAGGCCCTGATAGATGCCGCTGGCGAGGCACAAGAACGACACCGGCATGCAGGCGAGGAAGATCTTGAAGCCGATGCTCGCCGGTATGTTGATGTCACCACCCAAGAAGTTGAAGAAGATCATCACCAGAACGGCGGCGATGAAGCCGTAGATTCCCTGTGTACCAGGCATTGCAGCCAACGGCAGCAATTTACCGAACTTCTCACCGTCCTCAGAAACGATGCCCGCGATCGTCGTGCTCGCCGCGGTGATGCCGATAGCGGAGCCGATGCCGCCGAGGACTGCGGCCAGGCCGCCTCCCAGCAGTGCCCAGTCGGCGCCCGCCATACCCCAGAAGAGGTCCTTCACGATTCCGTGCCTCCTTCCTGCTGCACACCCTGTGCGTGCAGCACCAAAGCCTTGGTTCGATAGCCGAACGGCGCATAGCCGCGGCCACCGCCTTCGTAGAACTTGCTGAAGAACTCCACGAACTGCAGACGCGCGGGATGTACGAACGCGCTCAGCAGGTTGATCACAACGTTGAAGACATGGCCGACGACGAAGATGAGCGAAGCCATCACGACGATGAGCACGCCGCCTACAAGCGAGAAACCGCCCTTGGCGAACATCGGCGCCGAACCGCTCCACACGAGGCCTGCGAGCAGATTGAATACGCTGCCAACGAGCATGCTGGAGAGACCAAGCGCCGCGAGGCGGCTGTACGAGAGGATGTCGCTCAGGAATCCGGTCATGCTATAGACCGCATACACGCCGCCAAGCAGCGCTACGACCGATCGACGCACACCTGTGGATGCGAACAGGCCAACAGCAGAGAGGCCGAGGAACGCCCAGCCCACGAGGGCGGGGCCGCCGAATGCGAGCGATGTGAGCCAGCCGATGAACGCCACGACCCAGGCGCCCCCGGCCATGCGCTCCCACGTCGGCAACTCAGCATTCACAAGTGCTGCTTCGATCGCGTGACCCTTCATGAGCATCACAGTACCGAGACCGAGCACGATCGCCCACGACGCCGCCCCGGGAACCACCACAGCCACCGTGATCATCACGGCTAGCAAGAGGGTCGAGAGCTGATCATTGACCGCAGAGGAGGCATCGCCTCGTCTCGCGGCATCGTATGCCGCGACGAGCACCCCAAAGAAGACCTGAACGACTCCGAGCCCGATCATGATGATCAGGAATTGGGTGAGTTGATCCATCGGGTTGATCAGCGCGAGCGATTGCAGGAACTGCGGCAGCTGCTCGGTGTCTATGGCAAGGTACGACCCGGTGACGACCCCGATGATCATTGCACTTGCTCCGCCAAGCATGAGCAGATCCATGAAGCGCTTGACGCCGGGTGCCACGTCCAGCCGGTTCTTGATCAGATACGCACCAGCGATGAGCATCAGGCCATAGCCGACGTCGCCGATGCAGATGCCGAAGAAGAGCAAGAAGAATGGCGCGAGCAGCGGAGTCGGGTCCATCTCGACGTACTGGGGCAGACCATAGAGATCCGTGAGCGTCTCGAGCGGCTGGAGCCAGCGTGGATTCTCGAGCTTCACCGGGGGTCGGTCATCAGGACCGGCCTCGCGGAACGTCAGATCCGCAAGCCCGCCGAGCGACCCCAGCGCATCCTCTAGAGAAGCCCGGTTGCGCGCCGAGACCCAGCCGGCCATCACGACGGTGCGCTCGGTGGTGCCGAACTGGTCACGTACGGCGACCGCATCGCGCGCGGATCCGAGAGACTCAGCAAGCGATACGGCATAGTAGTACTGCTCATCCGAGAGGCTCTTGGCTCGCTCGAGGAGGCGCTCTCGGTCCGCGTCGATCTGGTCGATCTCGTCGCGGGCGAGTGCGATTTCCTCTGCGGGGTAATCCGAAAGCTCCGGGAAAGCGACTTCTGCAAAGTTCGTAAGATTGAGCGTCGCGCGCACCTCATCGAGCGTGTCACGATGCGCCATGACGACCCAAGCGGCGCGGGAGCCGACGGCTCCAAGCTCCTCGATGGTGACCTCGGTGACCGCATCACGCAGGCGCTGGCGAATCGCATCTCCCTCGTTCGCGGGCACAGTGCCGGTGAACAGCACAACGTTCTCGGTACCTTTCCAACCGCTGATCTGCAGATGCAGATCACGCCAGGGCTCGAGATCCTGAATGAGCCTGGTGAGCCGTACTCGCTGCCGACCCATCCCGGCAAGCCGGTCGCTCAGGTCGACGCATTCCCGATACAGCGTGGCAAACGCTGCATCTGAGCGCAGCGCGATGAACTCGCCTTCGCTCAGATGGATCTTCTCACTGATGAACGCCGAAAACGGCGCGTCGGACTCATGGTATTTCCCGAGGAAGCTCACAACGAACTCTGCGTTCGCGATGTACTCGTCAAACTCAGCGAGTCGCTCTTCCTCGGCGATGGCAACAGGAGCCGGCAGCTCGTGCTCGTCGCTCACGATGTCAAGGACACCGGCGCCACGGAGGCGCTCGATGGCTTCCTCGACGGCTGAGCCGTGAACGAAAGCGACGACTTTGAGCATCCGGGCTACGGCCACGGTTAACCCACCAGCTCCGACATGACGATCGCTACCGCGCCATCAAGTCGCTGTGTCGCCCGGGCGAGTTCGGTCTCAAGTTGAGCGCGCGCCTCGGTCGTTAGCTGCTCGGCTTCCCGGCGGGCTCGTGACAGCGTCTCTTCGGATGCTGCGGCTGCACGCTGCCGAGCCTCGGCATCAATCGTCGCCCTGCGCTCGGCGCCGAGTGCCCTGGCGTCAGCCACGACTACCTTCGCTGCCTCATGCGCCTCGGATGTGGTCGCCCGCGCCTCGTCTTCCGCGCGAAGTATGCTCTCAAGCTTTTCCACTGACCCCCACCTCCCGCACACCTCTTGTGCTCGTGCGATTCTAACACCAGAGTCGCCCCCCGAACACGAACGAATACCTGGTGTACCATCCCAGTGTTTCAAGTTCGTTACAACTTCACAAACGTGCGACTCGGCGCAAAGGTTGCTGGCTGTTGTACCCTTGTTCGCGTACGCGAGCAGCCGACACGCTTAAGGGACCGGATGGAATCCACCCCGACAACCACCAACCGAACCGCGGTCCGACAGGCGCACCGCCAGAAAGCGCGCACGCAGCGCTTCGCGGCAATGGTCGTCGCAGCGACGCTCATCGTCGCTGCGGGCGGCGTCGCGGCCTTCGTGCTGCTCGGCCCGTCGGTGGCACGCCCGAGCATCGCGCGCGCTGCAGCGCACGCCCCGCTTCATAGTCTCGGCACAAGCGCGAAAGCAGTCGCAGCCTCGGCAACCGCAGTAGTGGCCGAGGCCAGCCGCCCGGCAACGCTGAGCATCTCAGCAGTCGGTGACATGATCTTCGACCGACAGGTGAAGGTACTCATCGCGAAATCTGGCGGCGCTGCACCGCTTGCGGAAGTAGCCAAGCATCTCTCTGCCGCTGATGTGACCGTCGGCAACCTGGAGAGCCCGCTGAGTACCGGTGGCGTCAAGAATGCCACGAAGGACGTCACCTTCCGGGGAGATCCACGTGGCGTTGAAGGACTCGTGAGCTCCGGCTTCGACTTCCTGTCGCTCGCGAACAACCACGTTCTGGATTATGGCGAAGATGCGCTGGCCGGCACGGTCGCAGCGCTCGATGCCCGCGACATCGCGCACGCGGGTGCCGGAGCCGACAAAGACGCAGCCTGGAAGCCAGCCGTCGTGACCCGCGACGGCGCGACTGTGGCGTTCCTCTCGTTCTCACACATCCTGCCTCCGGGCTTCATCGCCACCTCTTCGCATGGGGGGCTCGCTCAGGGTCGCAACAACATGGATGCGGTCGTGACCGCGATTCGCTCGGCCAAGCAGGAGTACGACTACGTGATCGTGTCGTTCCACTGGGGCGTGGAGTACCAAGACGACGCCAACGCCGAGCAAGTCCGCGACGCGCGCAAGGCTGTGGACGCCGGCGCCGACATGGTGCTCTCACATCACCCGCACGTGATCCAGGGACTCGAGTACTACAAGGGAAGGCTCATCGCCTACTCGCTCGGCGACTTCGTCTTCGATCACTACTCGCGCAAGACCGGCGAGGCGTTCATCCTCGACGCGAAGCTTGGCCCTGACGGTGTGACGGATGTGAAGACAACACCTGTGTATCTCGACAGCTACGGCAAGCCGGAGTTCGTGAGCGGCAGCACAGCGAGCGTCATCCTCGAGCGGCTCAAACTGATTTCGGCCAAGCACAACGCGGTCGTCTCGATTGACGGCAACGGTGCGACGGTGACTCCGTGACGTCGAGAGAGCCCCGCCGCAGCGTCCGACCCACAACAGCCCGCCGTGTACCCGCCTCGCGACTTCGCCCGATACGCGACACGGGAATATCCGTGGGTGAAAGACGCCGCAGCCGGCGGCGACGTCGCAGCCCACTGCCCGTCATCGCGATTCTTGCAGTGCTCGGAATCGGTGTGGCGCTCCTCGCCTCGGCCGCCGGAAACCGGGCGGCAACCCAAGCGCCCGCCTCGGCTCAAGACGGCTCCGTCGTCGCGACAGTCACGCCCGCCGAACCACTGCGCGAACCCACCCAGGTCTTCGCCACCTACCGCAGCCTCAACCTCAGGCTGCCGGTCGATCCGTCCTATATCACCGCGCTCGCCTTCCATCAGGCCTCTGGCGACAAGGCGCTCCACATGGACTCGCTCGCGCCCGATGCCGACATGACACAAGCCGCAAAGGTGAAAGCCGTCGCCACGGGAGCCTCTGCCGAGACAGCAGGCGCGATCGAAGCGATCTGGCAGGGTTCTGTGCTCCGCCTATGGCGCAGCAATCGTCGCGGCATGCCCGACACGGCTGCAGACATCGGTGCCGACCCGGGAACCGATGTCTACGCACCCGTGAGCGGAACCGTCGTGCAGATACGCGCGTACAAGCTGTACGACAAGTACCCGGACTACGAGATCCACATCACCCCCGACGGTTGGCCCGAGGTCGACCTCGTGATGTTGCACGTCGATGATCTCACGATCGCCGTTGGTGACAGGGTTGTCGGTGGGGCGTCGCGCATCGCGTGCGTTCGCAAGATGTCCGACAAGATCGACATCCAGCTTGGCGGCTACACCGGAAACGGCGGCGACCACGTGCACGTGCAGCTCAATCGCGTGGACGTGCCAGGCAAGCTCGAGCCCTCGGACGGCTCCTAGTCGCGAGCTGCGTCGGTTCCCTCCTCGGCGCGGCGCTCAAAACCGCGGAAGCGGCGGTCAAAGTCGTAGCGCTCAAGGCGCACCTTCCGGCCGCAGCCGAGGCACGTGAGTCCGATATCCATGCCGAGCTTGTTCACTTCCCACTCATTCGCACCACATGGGTGAGCCTTCTTGAGTCGGACGACATCGCCCTGTCGCACGGGAACGATCGGTACCGTCACGTCTGCCTCCGCAATCACTCGCATCTTCGCCTTGAAGCGCCCGCGTGCTCAGTATAGCCTGGTGAGATGTTCCGACCGCTCTCTCGGAGGTGCACCATGAAGACGAAAGCGATTCTCTCGGTACTCGGTGAAGATCGCGTGGGTATCGTCGCAGGAGTCTCCGGTGCGCTCGCCGAGGCGGGCGTGAACATCGAGGATATCCGCCAGACGATTCTCTCGGGAGTCTTCTCGATGACGATGCTCGTCACCGTTGATGAGGATGCCGAGAGCTTTGAGGCTGTGCAGGCGCGCCTCGCGACCGTGGCCGAGAAGATCGGCATGCAGATCACACTGCAGCGCGAGGACGTCTTCCGATTCATGCACCGCGTGTAGGCCGGAGTCGACCATGCTTGATATCAGTCCCGAGGAGATCGCCGAAACCGTCACGATGGTGACGCAGCAGAATCTCGACATCCGCACCGTAACGCTCGGCGTCTCGCTCAACGACTGCGCGGCGAGTGATGCCGCTGGCATCGCGGATCGCGTCTACGAGCGCCTCATGACCGTGGCCGAGAAACTCATCCCCACCTGCGAGGGCATCGAGCGCGACTTCGGGATCCCCATCGTCAACAAGCGCATCTCGGTCACGCCAATCGCGGAGATCGCGACATGCGCCGGGCCGGACCTCACGCCCATCGCGCTCGCCATGGACCGCGCGGCTAGAGAGATCGGCGTCGACTTCATCGGCGGCTTCTCGGCGCTCGTGCAAAAGGGCATCGGCCGAGGTGACCAGCTGGTCATCGACTCGCTCCCCTCGGCGCTGGCACTCACTGAGCGCGTCTGCGGCTCCGTGAACGTCGCCTCCACGCGCGCGGGCATCAACATGGACGCCGTCATGCTCATGGCCGACACCATCAAAGCTACTGCCGAGGCAACCGCCGACCGCAGCGGCATCGGCTGCGCCAAGCTCGTGGTGTTCTGCAATATGGTTGAGGACAACCCATTCATGGCCGGAGCTGTACATGGCTCCGGCGAGGCTGACGTGGTCGTGAACGTGGGCATCTCGGGTCCCGGCGTTGTGAATGCGGTCGTGCGCTCGCTTTCCGAGGATGCCGACCTCACCGCCGTTGCCGAGGCGATCAAGGCGACGTCGTTCAAAATCACGCGCGCCGGCGAGCTCGTAGCCCGCGAGGCCGCGAGACGTCTCGGCGTGACCATGGGCATCGTCGACCTCTCGCTCGCCCCCACGCCTGCCGACGGCGACTCGGTCGCCGAGATCATCGAGGCCATCGGCGTGAAGCGCTGCGGCGGCCCCGGCACAACGACCGCGCTCGCGCTGCTCAACGACGCCGTCAAGAAGGGTGGCGCCATGGGCACGAGCTCCATCGGCGGCCTCTCCGGCGCGTTCATCCCCGTCTCAGAAGACATGGGCATGGTTCGCGCGGTCGAATGTGGTGCACTGACCATCGAGAAGTTGGAAGCGATGATGTCGGTCTGCTCTGTCGGCCTCGACATGATCGCCATCCCCGGCGACACCCCTGCCGAGACGATCGCAGCCGTCATCTCCGATGCGTGTGCGATCGGCGTCATCAACTCCAAGACGACCGCCGCGCGACTCATCCCGGTGCCCGGAAAGAGCGTCGGAGACTACGTGTCGTTCGGCGGACTGCTCGGCCACGCACCCATCATGGCCGTGAACGCATGGGCCGGGACTCGGCTGGTTCGCCGAGGTGGACGAGTTCCGGCACCGCTCGGCAGCTTGCGAAACTGACTCCCGCAAGGGAGATACAGCGTGTATAACCGCCGTTCAGCCCTCTAGTGTGCCGCCCATCACATTTTGAAACCGAACGGCGGAAACCGCTGGTCAGAGGGCATGTATGTCCCGATATACGATACTGTGGCACCCTGGCGGACCCTCGCGAACGGCGAAGCATCCCACCGAGTGTCCGGGAAGCGGATATGACACCGACCAAGACGCATACCCCGCGCAAGCGGAACCGGCGAGCCGGGAGTGGGCGAAGTATCTGCCACTCTCGGTATCTGTGCGTTTTACTCGCAGTCGCGCTTCTCATCCCCGTCGTTCCCACGAGCGCGCTCGTGAGTACGACCATTTCAGTCGACGGCGTATTCACCGACTGGGCGTCGGTATTCGAGGATGCCGCCAACTGTGTCTACGACCCAACTGGAGACGCGGGCAACTCGAACATCGACCTCGCAGTCGTGGCTGCGACGTACGACTCAACCTACCTGTACCACTACATCCGACGGGCGTCCGCCACGGGCGGTGGCGCGCCTGAATACCTCGTCTTCATCGACAAAGGTGGAGACGGTCGGCTCGGAACCGAGGACTTCGTCCTCAGTTACGGCCTCAGCGGCGGGAACGCCTACAGCGGCGCGTCTCTCTACGCGTACACGCCGGCCGATGTCGCCGCAGGCGATCCGATGCCCGGGAACACGGGCAGACCTGTCGGCACATGGAAGACCCAGATAGCCGTGCCCGCCGGAGCCATCGACGGTGCTGGCGAAAGCGGAGGCGTGCAGTTTGAGGGGCGGATCACGTGGGCCGCCCTTGGCGTTGCACCGGGAACGCCGATTTCAATGCAGTTCGGCTCCGCACTAGGCAGTGCCAATGACGACACGGATATGGTCTCGCTCCGCCGATTCGGGGTCAGTGTGACCCCGAATCGAAGCACCGGCACGCCGGCTGGGACGACCGTGACCTACACCCATACCGTCACCAACACCGGCAACCTCGCGAGCACCTACAACCTCGTCGCCCACTCCTCGAAGGGTTGGACCACCGAGATTCGCCGGGCCGACAATCAGCAGCTGATCAACACCCTCGCGCTGGCATCCGGAGCGTCGCTCGATGTCGTCGTCTCCCTCGTCGTGCCCACCAATGCTTCAGATGGAGTGAAGGACACGCTCACCCTGACCGCGACACACGTGACCGTAGCCGGAGCGGTCGGCGCCGCAACCGACCTGACGACCGTCGGTCCGATCCTGGTCGTCCCGGATCGCTCGGGAACCATGGCTCCCGGCGGAACTATCACGTACAACAACACCGTGTTGAACAACACTGACGAGACACGAACAGTCACCGTCGTCGCCACCTCGGACAAGAGCTGGCCGACAAATCTCTATGATGCATCAGGCACGTCGCTTATCACGCAGGTAACGCTCGCGCCGCGCGCGTCCATAGGACTCACGGTGAAGGTCCAGGTTCCGCTCGGAACGGCCATCGGCACGCAGAACATAACCACCATCGATGCACAGGTGGTCGGCTCGCCGAGCATGAAGTGCAAGGGCTACGACACGACCGTCGCACGCCAGCCCATCACGATCACGCCCAACAACGCCTCGCCCGCAGGCGCCGGGACATCGGTCATCTACCGTCACACCATCACCAACAGTTGGTCCGAGACACGCACCATCGACCTCTCGGTCGCCTCATCGCTCGGCTGGACAGCGCGTCTGTATGCTGAAGACGGCTCGACGCCGATAACCTCCGTGACGCTGCCTCCGTTCGGTGGTTCAACCGCTGTCGTCGTGAGGGTCACCGTGCCGTCGGCGGCCACGGCCGGGAGCGTCGACATCGCAACGGTGACCGGATCGTTCGCTGGCTCCACTGGCACGGCCACAAACCGCACTCTCGTGAGTTCACTTGTCACGTTCGGGATCAGCGGGTTCGGAACGCCTCAGGACACGTTCGCCCTCGGCGATCGCGTCTACGCACGCGGGATGGGCCTGGCCTCCGGTTCACAGGTCATGTTCCGCTGGACGAATCCGAGTGGAGTCAGCACGACTTCGAACCCTGTCAACGTTGACACCGGCGGCATCGCTCAGGCCTCGTACAACATCGCCAACAACGCGCCCACAGGCACGTGGACCGTCACGCTGCTCAATAGCAGCGGGGTCGTCATAACGAGCCAGCCCGTCTATGTGGGATTCAAGGCGTCCGTGACTGCACTGTCTGCGTCCGGCGGCGACACCGTCGATTCCACCATCACCGTGGCGGCCACGTTCGAGAACAGCGGCTTCGTCGCCCTGGCCAATACGCAAGCGACCTACGTCATATGGTGGGACCAGAACGCGAACGGTGCCTTCGACGCCGGAGATGCGTACATCGCCCCCGACGGCGCCTGGACACTTTACGGCGCAGGCCCAGGGTTCTCCTCACAGGTCACTGGCTTGAACGTGAGCGCCCCTAACGGGCTTGCGACGAACTCCTGGTCCGTCACGAACCGCAATCTGATCTACGACGGCACCTACAGGCTCTCCGTCGCATGGACGACCTCAGGCGGAATGCTGATCTCCACGAGAGAAGCGACCTTCCATGCGGTGCCGGGAGCGCCCTGGGTGGAGCTTACTCTCTCCGAAACCGCGATTGATTTCGGCGCCGTCGATCCTGGCGTTCCGTACTCGCACAGCGGGCTCGGCGTGCAGGTGAAGTCAAATGTGACCTTCGACCTTATGAAGACGTTGGGCGGCGCAGCGAGCGAGATCGGACTCAGCAGCACCTTCGCGAATCTGTTCGGAATCGACGGCGGAACCAGGAACTACTCCGACGTCGTCAGCATCGACGTCCCCTGGAGCACCGATCCAGGCGCGTACCAGGCTCAAATCGTCTATACCGTGGTGACGCACTGATGACTATCAGCCGCCACTCGTCCCACTCATGTGCCGCCTGTCACACTATTCCGCCGTACGGCAGGCGGCCCTTTATCGGGGTGATGCGCAGCCCGATATGAGATAGCAGAGGCTGAAAACAGCCGCACAAAATGGATGCCAGCCCCTCTGGGGAGAAGATTCAAGAAGAAGGAGAATGAAATGAAGAGAACGATCCTGATAGCTATCACGGTCATGGCGCTCGTGTTCGGCCTCGTAGCATATGCAGTCGCACTGGACGCGTCGACCGCCGTCAATGCGAACGTCAACACGATCCTCGAGCTCACCGCTCCTCCGTCGGTTAGCCTTGGAAGCCTGGATCCCGATGTCGACTCCAGCAACACCGTTGCACTGTCCGGCAAGTCGAACAAGGCCGCAACCCTCAGCGCCTCTGTCAACGTCGGCAACTTCACCGCCCTTGGTTGCGACCTTGAGGTCGCTCAGTCCGGTCTGCGCGGCGGCGCAATCAGCGTCACCGACAACGTCACCGGCATGGTCGACTGGAACGTCGACGGCGGCACGGCACTCGCTGGCACCATCACCTACACGCTGGCCCAGTAACACACAGCCAGCTCCAACAAAGAAGCCCGGGCATCTCGCCCGGGCTTCTTTGCGCTCCCTGAGGCCTGGGCCGGTGGATGACCCGTCAAAGCGTCACACCGATTCCGGCGAGGCGCAGCTCAGCGCCTGTGGGAATCCTCACGCCTGGCATTCGTGACACCGCTGACGCCCACTCGCAAATCACACTGAGTGCGCAGCCAATAGCCCGTTCGTCGCCGATGAATGGTGCATCATCACGTCTCAGACACGCGCCAGGATTTCGATGAGCACCGCCGTTCGTCGGAAATCGACCGTTCTTCCCTAATCATTTGCCGTTTGTCTGCCGACAAATGAAATAGAAGGCACTATGGCGGGGGTGAACGGTGATGAAGCGAATACTAGTACTCACAGCGACCGGGATGCTTCTGGCAACCATGATCGCAGGGCCGGCTGCAGCGCAGCCCGGCGTCACCGCCACCACCCAGGTCCACGCCACCGTTGCCCGTCAGGCGACGTACAACGTCGTCAGCGACGGCATCGTGCTCGTGAAGGCCAACACCCCGTGGCGGCTCATCGCCGAAACGGCGGACGGTCAGGTCATGACGATGGGTTCGAAGACATCAGGAACCGAGGTTGTCATCCCTATCGACACGGAAGTAATCAGCCTCGTTATGGACTAGCGTCCGACGGGCCTCTCTCTCCTGCCGCTTCTTCTCGATCCTGCGCTCGGCGCTGTGCACGCTCTGCTTGTAGCTCGCCAAGATCAGCGCCAGGCCGACGACGACGACCACCGCGATCGCTAACCACAGCGGCACGATCCACACGGTCTTATCGAGCTTCAGCGTCTCAGGGATGTTGACGTCAGACCCCTCACGCGGATACTCGATCTCAAGGCGCATCGTGTACTTTCCGATGAGCTGCTTCTGCGTACGCAGGACATCCGAGAACTCGATGTTCGTTCCAGCGTAGACGACGCTATCGGTTGTTACGTTGCTTGAGAGCACCTCGCCGAGGTTGGAATCGAGCAGCGTGAGCTTTGCGCTGAACGGCTTGTCGATGTTTCCCTCGTTCAGGAGCACGAATGTGTATGGGAGCGTCTTGCCGAGGATGAAGCCCCTGGTCGCGAACGGACGAACGTCGATCTTCTCGACAATCTCCCCCTCGACACGAACCGAGATGCGGGCACCGACCCGGCCGCTGACCTGGGGCGTGGCCTCACCCTCAGCGCCCGTGGCATCGCTGCGCATCTCAAAGAAGATCAGCACCTGGTGGTCACCGGGAGGCGTGCCCTGCGGAACCAGCATCTCAAAGGACACCGGCACCTGCTCGCCTGGGGTCAGCTCGATGTACGGCGTGTTCCCGACTGTCTGTGTCTGCTTCCCGATCTTGATCTGTAGCCATAACGCGGGGTTGTACTGAACACCCTGATCATCGCGGTTAGGAACCTCATAGCTTATGGCCCCAGATGCATCCACCTTCTGGTTCGCCGCATAGATGAGTACCGAGAGGTTCTCGTCGCCATTGTTCATAACGACGACCTCACCGGTCCCGCCCTTGCCGGCGGCCACCGAGAAATCAAACGTCCCCGTCGACAGCCCGATCGTGCGAACGGCGGTTGCCGACGTGGGAGCGATGAGACCGACGAGCACAAGCAGGACTAACAGCAGCGAAAGCTTGCGAGCGCTGCGCTGCATCAGATGCCCACCGATCCTCTGAAATCGCGAACCTGCCTGCGAGCGACTGGAATCTGGGTCTCGTCACGATCAGTCACGACAACTACGTAGGCGCCATCAACGCGCAAGATCTCTTTCACCTTGTTCAAGTTGATCATGTACGACCGATGAACGCGCTCGAAGTTCTCCCTGGATAGCTTCCCCTCAAGCTCCGTGAGCGTCAGGTCCACCAGGTACTGGTTCTCGTACGTGTGTACGTACGTAGACTTGTTCTTCGCCGAGATATACACGATGTCATCGATATTGAGCAGCACCGTGCGGCCACCCTTGCGGACGGCCAACTTTCTGAAGTCGGTCTCTGAACCGACTCCCGGAGCCAACGGTCGCGGTCGGCCGCGAACGAGGCTTCGCACGCGTGCGGAGAGCTCCATAAGATTAAACGGCTTAGTGACGTACTGCTGCACGCCCTGCTTGAATGCAAGGATCTTCGCAAGATCCTGGGTCTTAGCGGTGAGCATGATGACCGGGATGTCCGCCGTGAGCGGGTTGTTCCTGATCTCCATGAGAGCCATCCAGCCATCGACTCTCGGCATCATGATGTCGAGAAGAACGACGTCGATAGGCTCGTTCTGCAACACCTCGAGAGCCTCGGCACCATCCCCCGCCGAGCTGACATTCATACCGTCAGCCTCAAGGCCCATCTTGATCATCTCAACGATAGAGACGTCGTCATCGACACATAGGACGTTGATGGGGTCTTCCATTGGCGCCCCTTCCAGCGGCCGCACGTTTCGGTACGATAAGACCATTCGTCAGCAGATGAGTGCCGGATGTCCGGTCGTCGCAGCGAAAGTATACCGCAGGGCTCCGGCAAGCGGCTAGCCGTTGCGACCCGCAAGCCAATTATCGATTGCCACGGCTGCCTTCTTGCCCGCCCCCATGGCGAGAATGACCGTTGCGGAGCCGGTAACGATATCGCCGCCGGCGAAGACACCTGCCTTGTTCGTGGCACCGTCCTCGTCGGTCTTGACGTAGCCACGCGACGTGACCTCAAGATCGGGCGTCGTCTGCGCTATGAGCGGGTTGGCACGCGTCCCGAGCGCCACGATCACCGTGTCGCAGTCGATGATGAAGTCGGAGTCCATCACACACACCGGCGCGCGACGACCGCTTGCATCGGGTTCACCAAGTTCCATTCGGGTGGCCGTCATCCCGGTCACGAACCCGTCATGGCCGAGGATCTCCTGCGGCGAGCACAGCATCTTGAACTCGATGCCTTCCTGCTGCGCGTGGTGCACTTCCTCACGACGCGCAGGCATTTCCTCTTCCGACCGTCGGTACACCAAGAAGACCTCCTCGGCACCAAGGCGCTTGGCGGTGCGAGCAGCGTCCATCGCGACGTTCCCGCCGCCGACAACAGCGACCTTGCGTCCGCGCCATACCGGCGTATCGTGCTTCGGGAATTCGTACGCCTTCATCAGGTTCACGCGCGTGAGGAACTCGTTCGCCGAGTAGACGCCGTTCAGGTTCTCACCGGGTATGCCGAGGAAGATCGGGAGTCCAGCACCGCTGCCGACGAAGATCGCGTCGAAACCCTCCTCGGAAAGCAGGTCGTCGAGCGTGTACGTGGCACCCACGACGACGTTAGTGACAATCTCAACGCCCATGACACCGAGCATCTCTATCTCGGCCTGCACGATCGCCTTCGGGAGTCGGAACTCCGGGATGCCGTACGTGAGCACGCCGCCGGGCGCGTGGAGCGACTCGAAGATCGTCACTGCATGGCCGAGGTGCCGCAGCTCACCCGCGCACGCGAGACCGGCGGGCCCGGAGCCCACGATCGCAACCCGCCTGCCGGTGGGCTCCCCCACCTCAGGCGCGCAGCGGTGATCCAGGTCGCATGCGAGGTCGAAGTCACCAAGCCAGCGCTCGAGGCGACCAATCGCTACGGGCTCACCCTTTCGCGCAAGCACGCACACGGCCTCACACTGCTCCTCTTGCGGGCAGACGCGGCCACACACGGCGGGCAGCGCGTTACGCTCCTTGAGCACGGAGACGGCCGCGCCGTAATCACCGTCGATGATGCGGGCAATGAAGGACTTGATGTCGATGTTGACCGGGCACCCTTCGATGCACGTGGGATTCTTACACTGGATACAGCGGTTCGCCTCGGCAACTGCCTGCTCCTCGGAATAGCCGAGGGAGACCTCGTCGAAGTCCTGCGCGCGCTCACTCGCGTCGCGCTCGGGCATCGGCGTGCGCGGGGCGCGCGAGGGCTTATGGCGGGGCTTCTCGGCAGGGGTTTCGTCTAGCGGTGGCATGAGCACTCCCTGCTGAAGTCGGCGTCCGCTTCACGCTCGATGTCGGTGTATACGCGCTGGCGGCTCATAAGCTCCTCGAAATCGACGGCGTGACCGTCGAAGTCGGGCCCGTCCACGCAGCCGAACTTGGTCTCCGAGCCCACGCTTACGCGGCAAGCGCCGCACATGCCGGTGCCGTCCACCATGATCGGGTTGAGCGAGACAGTGATGGGGACGTTGAATTCTTTCGTGGTCGCGGCGCAGAACTTCATCATGATCGCGGGGCCGATCGCCATGCTGTGGTCGAGCTCGGCCGCTTCACACATCCGCTTGAGCGGCGCGGTGACAAGCCCCTTCTCTCCAGCCGAGCCATCGTCGGTCATGACGATGAGCTCCTTGAGCGGCAAGGCGCGGAACTCGTCCTCCAGGATGAGAAGCTCCTGGTTTCGAGCGCCGAGGATGACCGTGACATCGTTGCCCGCCTCGGCCATTGCACGCGCGACGGGATACGCGACCGCAGCACCCACGCCGCCGCCGACGACGGCGACACGCCCGAGGCCCTCGGTGTGCGTGGGAATGCCGAGCGGCCCGACGACATCGGCAAGAGAATCACCCACGCCGAGGTGCGACAGTTGATGCGTTGTCTTGCCGACCCGCATGAAGATGAAGCGGATCCAGCCTTCCTCGGCAGACCAGTCGCTGAAGGTGAGCGGGATGCGCTCGCCGTGATCGTCAACGCGCAGCATAAGGAACTGCCCGGCCTTCGCCTTGCGAGCGATTGCCGGTGCAGCAACGCCGATCTCAAAGACGGAATCCGAGAGCTGGCGCTGGTGGACGATCGGGAACATGCGATGCCTGCTTTCCGAGAAGTTCAACGAGCGTGCGGACAAGTATACTAGCGGCATTGCCCGCGCGCACGGAAGGCACCGTTTTGGGACGCCGATTCTTCGCACTCGCCATCGCGCTCACTCTGATCACACCTGCGGGCTGTTCATCTGCAGACAAGCCGATCACCGTGACCCGCCCGGCTCTCGGTACTGTCGTGACGATCAACGCATACGGCGAGAACCCCCGCGACGTGAACGCCGCGATCGAAGACGCCTTTGCCGTGATATCGGCAGTCGAGGCCGAGCTTGACGCATACAGCGCAACGTCAACCATTGCCGCCATTAATGCCGCGCCGTTCGAGTGGCACGCACTACCGGCGGACGCTGTGGAGATCCTCGATGCCATCGAACGTCTCGGAGTGGCCGAGAGCTTCTCGCCGACTCTTCTCGGCGTGGTCAAGCTGTACGACTTCGGCGGCGACGGGCATGTCCCTACAGAGGGCGAGCTATCCGCTGCGCTCCAGACGGCCTCGATGCCAGAGCGCGACGACGACCGTGTGCGCTTCCTCGGCATCGCAAGCTCGACCGCTGAGCCGGGCCTCGATTTCGGCGGCGCCGCCAAGGGGCTTGCGCTCGACCGCGCGCGCGACGCGCTCAATGCGAAAGGCGCCGTCACCGGTGCGCTCGTGACGGCCGGGAGCACGACCGTCACGCTCGGCAGCAAGCCCGACGGCGAGCCGTGGCGGGTCGGCGTGGAGGACCCGCGCGACGCGACGGTTGTGCGAATGACTGCCGAGTGGACCGGCAACGGGGCGCTCTCAACCTCTGGCGACTACCAGCACTACTTCGAGCACAACGGCGTCTGGTACCACCACATCCTCGACCCGAAAACGGGCACGCCTGCGCGTGGCACACGATCGCTCACAGTCGTGGGGCGCTTCTCGGGCCTCGACAGCGACATCCTGTCTACCGCGCTCTTCGTCGATGGACCGGACGCTGCGCTCGCCTACGCGACGGCACATGGTCTCGGCGTCTACATCATCGATAGCGAGGGACGGACGCATCTCGCGTCCGCCCCTGCGGATTCAAGTATCTCGCTCAGCGAGCAGAGCGAGTAAGACCGAACTAGATGTACTGCTTCACGAAGCCGTAGATGACCGGGACCTCAAGGCTCTCGCCGTTGTACGCCTTCACCGCGAGGATGATGGTGTAGACGAAACCTACCAGAGCGACGATGCCACCAAGGCCCATGAGAGGCATCGTGACGGCCGAGACGACATAGATGGCTAGATTCAGTGCAAGCGCCTGGACCGCGTGCGCTTTGACCCACTTCTCGTTCTTGTAGGGCTCAATGAGAATGGCGACAAGCGCAACGATCCAAATGACGTAGCCAAGCGCGGCCAAGAGCTTGCTGGTGTCGCTCTGCGGACCGGAACCATCCCCAACAGGGGCGGATACCGGCGGCGCGGGAGGTGCGGGAGGTGCTCCTTGGAAATCGTCCGACATGCTGATCATCCTTTCATCCCCGATTAGGCGCTCCCTCCGGACACGCCTTCGTTTGCAGTATACCCATCATCGCTGCTAGGATGCTTGAGATAGCGCCTTCCGGCGGAAGAATATCACGGCCGTTAAGCCGCCCCGGAGGATACACAGCATGAGACGCAGAAGCGCTCCCGTACTCTTCATCATCATGACCGTCATCGTCACGCTCCTGAGCGCGCCGTTTGCGCTTGGAGTGACGCGCAGTGACCTCACGACGCACGAGAAGGCTGCTGCCGACGCACGCGCCGCAGCCAAGGCCGCCGAGGCAAAGGCCGCCGACCTGGCCAAGGAGATAGACTCCCTCGAAGACCGAATGACGGCAATCGAGAAGGATCTCTCCGCGCTGGCCGACGACATCACCGGAGCGACCGCCCGCACCAGCCGCTTGCAATCCGAAGTGGACGCGCTACGTGCCGAAGCAAACGCCAAGCAGGCTGAGATCGACGCCAACCAATCCGAGTACGACAACCAGCAGGAATTGCTCGCGGCTCGCCTGGAGGAGACGTACAAGCAAGGCGATCTCTTCTTCCTCGAGATCCTGCTCGGCAGCAAGGATGTAGAAGACCTCATCGCTCGCACGTCCCTCGCGCAGCGTGTTATGCGCAATAACCAGGAGACGGCGCAAGGTCTAGAAGCCGCCCGAGTCTCGCTCGACAAGGCGAAGAGCGACCTCGACCGCTCGCTCGAGGCGGTCAACACGAAACGCGCGGAGGCGGCGGCCGAACAGAAGCGACTGCAGACACTGCGCTCACAGCAGAACTCCCGGCTAGCGGATCAGAAGTCCACTCAGGACGAGAAGGAAACACTCTTCGCCGCGAACAAGAAAGAAGCTGCACGCCTGCGCGCACTCGCGGAGGCGGAAGAGGCAGAGAGCGACCGCATCGCCAAGGAGCTCTTTGGAAACGGATCAGGCTACTACTCGGGCGTGATGGCGTGGCCGGTGCCCGGATTCTACCGTGTCACCTCCCCGTTCGGGCCGCGCATCTGCCCGTTCCACGGCAAGGAGAACCACGGCGGCATCGACATCGGCCGCAACCTCAGCCCGGCGCAGTCCATCGACGGCGCAGCCATCGTCGCAACTGCCGATGGCAAGGTGATCTACGCAGGCTCACGAAGCGGCTACGGCAACACCGTGATGATCGACCACGGCAACGGCGTCGTGACGCTCTACGGTCACCAAAAAAGCGGCGGTATCAAGGTATCGGTCGGCCAGCACGTGGACAAGGGTGCCCGGATCGGAACCGTGGGCTCCACGGGCTACTCGACGGGTCCGCACCTGCACTTCGAGGTGCGCGTAAACGGTACGACCGTCGACCCGATGAAGTACCTCAAGTAGCAGCGCCACGCTCAGCCGGCGTTGTACTCCTGCATCGCACTGTCCGCGCCGTGTTCAAGCACGTGCAGAACAGCCTGAGCCGCAGTGGTGACCATCGCCGAAAGTCGCTCGGCAGCATCACGCCGCATAGGCTCAAGGACATAGTCGGCGGCATCCTGGCGCCCGGGAGGGCGACCGATTCCCACACGGACCCGTAGGTACTCGGCACCACCGAGCTGATCCGTGAGCGAGCGCAGGCCGTTATGGCCACCATGACCACCGCCGCGCTTCACGCGAACGCTCCCCTCGGGAAGGTCAAGGTCGTCATGCACGATGATGACTTCCGGGACGTTCACGCCGTAGGTATCAACGAGCTTGCGCACGGCCTTGCCCGAGATGTTCATGAACGTCTGCGGCTTGGCGAGAATGAGATCCTCATCGCCAAGCCGCGTGACGGCCACTTTGGCGCCAGCTTGCTCTTTCCAGTATGAAACGCGGAGGTTCTCGGCCAGAAGATCGATGACCATGAACCCGGCGTTGTGTCGCGTTTCGGCATACTCCGGACCGGGGTTGCCTAGTCCAACTACCAGCATAGACATTCGGGTGATCTACGCCTCGTCCTCGGTGCCCTCGGTGTCTTCGCCGACCAGCATGGGCTCGGCGGCTTCCGCTTCGGCAGCCTCTTCGTCCTCGACGGCCTTCGTGGGCGCAGTCACAGCGCACACGATTGCCTCGGGATCATCTAGAATCGTGACGCCCTTGGGAGCCACGAGGCTGGCTACGTGGAACGCCTGGCCGATCTCAAGATCGCTCACGTCGACTTCGATGCTCTCAGGCAGGTCGGTCGGGAGCGCTTCGATGTGTATCTCGCGCATCTCGTGGATGACTACGCCGCCCTCTTTTTCGCCAACAGAGTCGCCAACGAAGGTCACGGGAACAGTCGTCGCGACAGTCTCGCGCATGTTGATCGCCCAGAAGTCCACGTGCTCGATGGTGCCCTTAAGCGGGTCGTGCTTCATTTCTTTAACCATGACGTTGAGCGGCTTGCCACCGTCGATGGCCAACTTGAACAGCGTGGAGCTGACAGAGCCGTGCTTCACGATCTGCTCAAAGATGTGGCGGTCGACCTCGATCGCCTGTGACTCGATGGCCGTACCGTAAACAACGGCCGGCAACTTGCCCTCGAGAGCCAGAATGCGGCTGCTCTTGCCGATCCGCTCACGATGTTCAGCAACGATCTCGATAGTATCGGTCATGATGAAGATCCCTTCACTTGTGGGTGGCGCGGTCGTCCGCGCCACTGTGCGTCAGAGCTGGAAATCAGGGTCGAACAACTCTGAGACGGACTCGTCGTTATACACGTTCGAAATCGCGTGCGCGAGGAGCGGCGCGACCGAAAGCACCTTGATCTTGCCGTGACGGCGCTCCTCGGGAACTTCGAGGGAGTTGGTCACGATGACCTCCTTGATGGGGGCCGATTCGATTCTGTCATACGCCGGGGGCGAGAACAGCCCGTGCGTCGCAGCTACGTAGATTTCCTTCGCGCCCTTCACCATGAGCGCCTTCGCGCCCTCCGTGATAGAGCCCGCAGTATCGATCATATCGTCGGCCACGATACACGTCTTACCTTCAACTTCGCCGATAACGTGAGTGATTTCCGCCACGTTGTGCTCTGGACGACCCTTGTGCATGATCGCGAGGCTTGCACCGAGCATGTCCGCGAGCTTCTTGCCTGCCTTCACGCGGCCCACGTCAGGCGAGACCACCGCGAGGTTCTCAAGGTGGAGGCTCTCGAAGTAATCCGCAAGGATCGGCAGAGCGGTGAGGTGATTGACGGGCTGGTTGAAGAAGCCCTGGATTTGACCCTGGTGCAGGTCCATCGCGATGACACGGTCAACGCCAGCCGTGGCGAGCAAGTCGGCCAGCAGCTTCGCTGTGATCGGCTCACGTGCTGCGGACTTCTTGTCCTGGCGAGCATATGCATAGTGAGGAATGACTGCCGTGATGGTCCGGGCGCTCGCACGCTTGGCTGCGTCGATCATGATGAGCAGTTCCATGATCGAGGCGTTGACCGGCTGCGTCATCGACTGAACGATGAACACATCGGCGCCACGGACGCTTTCGAGATACCTGACGTAGATCTCACCGTTGGCAAACTGGCTCAGCTTTATGTTGCCGAGCTCAATGCCCAGGTGCTTAACGATGCCCTCAGAGAGCTCACGGTTGTGCGAACCCGCGAACACCAACATACGCTTACCGCTTCCGGTCATGATCGCGGTCGCTCCCTTACTCGTCGCTGCCATGCGCTGCCCGTTTTCGGGCCGCCCATCCATCTACGTTCTTCTGCCCGCATCGCTCGATGCCGAGCGAACCCGCCGGTACATCCTTGGCGATGGCACTTCCGGCACCGGTGATTGCTCCATCGCCGATAGTAACCGGCGCCACGAGCATCGTATCGGAGCCGATGAAAGCACCATCTCCTATCACCGTCCGGTGCTTGCGCACACCATCGTAGTTACAGGTTATCGTACCCGCGCCGACATTTACGCCTTTTCCGATGGTCGCATCGCCGATATACGATAGATGGGGGACCTTCGACCCCTCACCGACCACGCTGTTCTTGATCTCGACGCTCGTACCCGCGCGCGCACGAGCCTCAAGCACGGTCCCGGGTCGCAGATACGCCCGCGGACCTACCGACGCGCCTTCGCCTACGACCGACTCCACGACCACAGACGAATCGATCACAGCGTCTGCGGCAATAACAGAGTCTGTGATGCGCGTATCCGGGCCGAGAACGCAGCCGTCGGCCACGGAAGTCGTACCCATGAGAGTCGTCATCGGCTCGAGAACGACATCTCTGCCAAGTGCGACCGTTGGCGCTATCCACACGAGCTCGGGATCGGTCATGGTCACGCCGCCGAGCATGTGCTCCCGGTTGATCCGACGCTGCATCACCTTGCCGGCCTCGGCCAATTGCACCCGGCTGTTCACGCCAAGCGTCTCTTCGGGCTGATCGGTGGCCACATCAGTCACCGTGAGCCCCTCGGCACGAAAGAGCGCGATCATGTCGGTGAGGTAATACTCACCTTGCGAGTTCGCATTGCCGAGACGATTCAGATGCTCAAAGAGTACCCCGGCATCGAAACAGTAGGTACCCGTGTTCACTTCGGCTATCGCCCGCTGCGCCGGTTCAAGATCCTTGTCCTCGACGATCGCTGCAAGCTTGCCCAACTCGTCGCGGACGATCCGACCGTAGCCAGCAGGATCAGCGAGCGTGGTCGTGAGCACGACGGCCACCGCGCGTGATGTCTCGCGCGCGTCCACGAGGCGCGCGATGGTTTCGGGACGAAGCAGCGGTGAATCCCCCGAGAGGACCACGAGAGCGCCTGTGAGGCCCTCAAGGGCCTTCTCGGCACACATCACGGCGTGACCGGTGCCAAGCTGCTCTTCCTGGCGCACACACGTCTCAGCGCCAACCAGCGCCTCGACGGTCTCCGCTCCATGCCCTGTGACCACGACAACTTGTTCGCAGCCGGCTGTGTGGGCAGCATCAATGACGTACCGCACGAGCGGCACGCCGAGGATGCGATGCGCTACCTTCGGAAGGGCGGATTTCATACGGGTGCCCTCGCCCGCAGCGAGGATGAGTGCGGCCGCGCCCATTGGCACCTTTCGCGTCATGCGGGGCGTCTCCCCGGTCGATTCTTGGCTGGGGCGGTAGGATTCGAACCTACGAATGGAGGCTCCAAAGGCCCCTGCCTTGCCGCTTGGCTACGCCCCAGCGTCATGTCCTATGCACGCTCATGAGCCGCATCGCAATGCGAAGCGGGCGCAGGGAGTATATCACAGCAAAGAGCGCGAACGATGCCTCAGGCCTGCTCCAGCGCCTCCGCTGCGGCAGAGAACGCAGTGAGACCACCCTCGGCCTCGAACTGCTCAAGTACGGCGTCCTGAATGATATGCCGCGCATCAGTGTTGATGGGGTGACAGATATCTCGGAACTCGCCGCTCGGAAGCTTCCGTGAAGGCATGGCAACGAAAAGTCCTTTATCCCCGTTGACGACCCGGAGGTCATGAACAACGAACTCATCATCGATGACGATGCTGGCGATTGCGCACACCTTATTCATCGCGACGGGGCGCAGCGTGACTTTTGTGATGTCCATTTGGTCTCCCCCAAGATTGCAAAAACCCTGTGCGATACTCTTCGACACAACACCGTGGTTTCCCTGCGAACTCGCGCGCGTAACGTTGAACGGTTACCCAGGCTCGACTTCGGTGATTCCCCCCGCAGACGCTGATGTGGCCGAAGCCCACCAGCCGTCCCGCACCGCAGCCAGACGCGCAACACGCTGTGCACTCTCGGTATTCTCGCATATTCCAAAGACAGATGAACCACTTCCTGAAACAAGCGAGCCGAGGATGCCGTCGGACTGCGACAGGAACTGCAGAGCCTCGAGTACCTCAGGTGCGAGACCGATCGCGGCCTCCGTGAGGTTATTGAAGAGTGCCGCCGAGATGTCAACGGGATTGCCCGAGTCGATCGCATCGATCATTGCGCTCGCATCAGGCGTTCCGTTGCGGAGCTGTTGGTCGAATGCGGCGTACGCCGCAGGAGTTGGAACCGAGACCCCAGGGTTGATGACAACGAGCGCAAGGTCCGGGGTCTGCATGCGGCGAACGAATGAATCGCCGCGGCCGTCGTACAGCGCCGTCCCGCCACCGAGGAAGAACGGCACGTCCGCTCCAAGTGACTTGGCCACATCGATGACCTCGGCAGAACTCTCATCGAGACCCCAAAGGCGGCAGGCGCCGGTCAGCGCAGCGGCGGCATCTGAGCTCGCACCGCCGAGACCGCCGGCTGCAGGCACACGCTTGTGCACCAGAACCGAGAACTCAGGTGCGCGTCCGGCGATCTCACCGAGACGCACCAGCGCGCGATGAACAAGGTTCTCCTCGGCAGCGACACCGATGTCGGGAGCGCAGGTGACCGAAAGCGAGTCAGCGGCTGTGAGCTCAACGACGTCTGCGACGCTCTCATCGAGCGCCTGAAGAATCGTGACGACGTCGTGATAGCCGTCTGAACGGAGCTCACCGACAGCCAAGAAGAGATTGACCTTGGCGGGAGCGAGCAGTGCGATGCGATGCGCAGTCACAGTGCCTCCGAAACACGACACGCGGGGCGCATATGCGGCCCCGCGTGAGATGGTCGTGATGAAACCCGGCCTAGTTCAACCAGGGGAAAACGCACTCGCCGGACGAGCAATCGGTAAGCTCGACGGTTCCGGTGAGAATGTCGACGTAGCTATAGGACACACGAGCGGTGCGACCGCGCTTCTCGTCGATCTTGAGAACGAACAGTGCAGGGTGGGTCTGCTCGAGAACGCCTTCGCGCTCCATGATCTTTGAGCGACCCATGTTTGCGCGCAAACGCATCCGGCTGCCCATCAACGCTTCAAGGTCGTTGCGGATGCGCCCGACGACCTCAGTCTGGTTCATACCATCCATTCGGTTCCTCCTCGAGTGGTGGACAGTATACCCCCGTGGGCAATAAAACTCAAGGTAGGAGGCCTTGCGTATGCAGTTCTGAGCCCAGTCGGATGAACGTTTCGACCGGTAGCATCTCGGCCCGGATACCGGGGTCCACACCTGCCGAGGCAAGCGCAGCCACGACCTTTTCAGACGGTGCGCCGAGCGATGCGGTGAGGCTGTTTCTGATCGTCTTTCGACGCTGAGTGAACGCCGCATCAGCGGTCCTGGCGGCACGGTCCACATCTTCCGGAGCGTAGCCCACGTCGAGACGCTCAAGTCTCAACACTGTCGAGTCGACCCTCGGTGGCGGCAAGAAGCAGCCTGGTGCCACATTGAAGCGTCCGGCGGGCCGGGCGCGAAGCGCGAGCTTCACAGTATACGCGCCATAGTCTTTGCATCCCGGAGATGCCGCCATGCGGTTCGCCACCTCGGTCTGAACCATGACTGTCGCCGAGGCGATGGAAGGCATCGTCTCAAAAACGCGCAGCACGAGCGTGGCGGCCACTCCGTAGGGCAGGTTTGCCACGAACGCAATCGGCAGGCCGTCAGCGCCTGCCATTTCCGTGGGATCAACCTGCAGTGCGTCCGCGTGAATCACAGTGAGGTTATTGCAGTCGGCTGTGGTCTCGGCCAACACGGCGAGCAAGTCGTCGTCGCGCTCGATAGCTACGACCGAGCCAGCGGCGGCGCATAGAGCGAGCGTAAGCGTTCCGATGCCGGGACCCACCTCAAGGACGCGCTCATTTCCGCCCAGTGCCGAGAGCGCCATGATCCGGCCGATGATATTGTCGTCGACGAGGAAGTGTTGTCCGAGCGACTTCTTGGTCGCAAGGCCGTGGCGGCGCAGGACAGCGATAGTTGCCGACGGTGTGGCCAGCGAAGAGTGAGCCATGAGCCCTCTTCTACTTGATGATGGTGATGGTGACGGTACGACGTCCCCAGTTGATGGCTGTCTTGCGTGCCACAGACTCGCCGCCGGACCAGAAGCACACGTCGATGCGATTGCCATCGATGGCGCCACCCGTATCGGCCGCTATCGCGTTGCCATAGCCCGACACGTAGACCTTGGAGCCAAGCGGGATCACCTTGGGGTCTACAGCGATGATGCCCCAACCATCCGGCACGTTATAGGCGCGTAGCTTGCGTTCGATAACCGAGAGTCCACCACAACCGGCGTCCCACGGGGTGTATGCAGTAGCGACTACCGTCATCTTCTGGCCACTGGTGGGCGGCGACACGGACTTCTTGGCGCCACCCCTGATAGTCGAAACGACCGTGATGCGCTTAGACACCCGCTTCGTGCCAACGGCGACGACTTGCGGGACCGGCTCGTCGAGAACTTCTTCGGCCTTCACGTATCGGGCACCTTCGATGCCACCGGTGACGACGATCTCATATACGCGCATCGCCCGACCGGGCTTGCCGTTCGAGACGACCTTGCGCTGACCGATCTCCATCGAGGCGTCGGACTTCTCGATGATGTTGAACGGGACGTCGACTTCCTTCTGCGCGATGCGCAAGAAGACGTCCTTGGCGACGATGGTCATATCCGAGCGAAGCGGTGCCTCCACCGCAGGCTCCACATCCAAGCCAAGTGAGGGGTCGAGTCCCGCTGCCACGAGTGCGTCGGCGACCGTGGTTCCGATGACATCAAGATCCAGAATCTCGCCGTTACAATCGATCCTGACAGGAATCGCATGCCGGACCACGATCATCGAGCCGTCATCGACAGCGACGCTGGGAGCAGGGCTCACCACATCGTGAACCGCGACTTCGATGCCCGCCTCGGCGAGTACATCGGCCACGGTGTCAGCTTGCGTTCTATAGTAAGCAGTCCCGCCATCGACGATGACGGTGACGCCCTTCCTGGCCCAGGCAAATCCGGATGCTGATACTGGTACGACGAGAGCTGCGATGAGTACGAGGATGAGATATGGGGTCTTCAGGAGACGGGCCGGTGAGGCCGGCTTTCTCATAAAGCCCTTCCGCTTCGGGAATAGGTCGGTAGCGCAACGTAGCCGATTATAGCCGAGCAACAACTCAGCAACAACGAAACGACGGTCTCGCGACACCCCAACTGACGAACGGCGATACCCACCTGCGAGTTCTTCCGTTCATCAGGAAGATAGTTACTCCAAACGCTCACCCATCGCAGCGGATCCGATGCGGGCGCCAAGCGCGCGGGCATGGTCGAGCGCCAGCGGATGCCTGCCAACGTCGTGCGGCGAGTCCACGTCGGAGACTTTCACTTCTCCGAGGATATCAATGCCGAGAACAGCGGACACGCTCCTGAGCGGGTACTCGGCCGCTGTGAAGCCGTACGGGTCGCCACCGCCACGAGCCAGGAGAATACCCCCGGGCCGACGGGCCGGTTTCGGGTGCTTCAGGACATGCGTGCGAGCCCAGTACGGCTGCATGCGATCGAGCACTATCTTGAGCTGCGCGGGAACCGACGCGAAGTAGACGGGGCTTGAGAAGACGATTGCAGCGGCGGCGTCGATCGAGGCGTAGACCTCGTACATCTGATCGCGCATCACGCACTCACCCGTGAGCGAGCACCCCTGGCAGGACTGACAACCCCTGATGGACATGTCGGCAGTCACGATTTTATGAACCCGCGCCCCGACACCCTCGGCTCCGGCGAGGCAGGCATCGAGCATCTGCTCACTGTTGCCATGATGTCTCGGACTTCCTGCAAAACCTAGAACGAGTGGCTGCGTCACTTACTTCACCCCCGGAGATACAGCTTCCGTGCATTGCTCAGTGCGGCCAGGGCAACCTCTGCCGTAGATATGCCCTTTGCGGCAGCAACAGCAGCGGCCGTGAGCACCGTGAACGCAGGCTCATTCTTCCGCCCTCGGAACGGCTCGGGCGCCAGGAACGGGCAGTCGGTCTCGACGAGCAGGCGGTCCAGCGGAGTGACCTCAGCCGCCTCGCGCAGTGCCACAGCCTTCTTGAAGGTGATAGGGCCAGCAAACGAGATGGTGCAGCCGGCTTCAAGGAACCGCTCGGCGGTTGCAGCGCCCTCGGTGAAGCAATGGATGATGCAGCCGGCCGCTGGCAAGCCCTGCTCGCGGAGAATCGCAAGGCCATCGTCGTGCGCCTCGCGCAAGTGCACGACAATCGGCACAGCGAGCTCATGGGCCATCGACAGCTGCTCTCGGAACGCGGCACGCTGAACATCCCGGGGCGAGTTGTCGTAGTGGAAGTCGAGCCCTAGCTCACCGAATGCCGAGACCCGCGGCAGCCGCGTCGCTTCGCGCATGCGAGCCGCGACCGTCGGCGTGAACTCGCTCGCATTGTGCGGATGCGCTCCAACGACGATGCGCACCTCGGGCAGCTCAACACCAACGTGACCGTCTGCCGTGAGCATCCTGGCGGCCGAGGCAAGCCAGCCGTCAAGTTCCAAGAATGTGCGCTCGTCCTCGGATAAGTCCACAACCGTCGCCACGAGCGCGATGCCCGCAAGCGCCGCGTTTGCGAGCGCGCGAGCAGGGTCCTCGAGCATGTCGAGATGCGCATGCGCATCGCACACGGGGTTGCCAAGAACGGGCAGTGACGTGATGAAGTCCCCGACAGACGTCACGGACCTAGGCTTCCTCGTAAATGCGCGGGTAGAGCGGCTCGCCCTTCGACACACGCAGACCGGCCGGGAGCTGTCCCCACTCGGCAACTGCGGCGATATCGGTTACGGCCGTGATATCGCCCAGGCCAAGGCGCGTCCAGACGTCAGCAGAGGTGTTCGGCATCACAGGCGCGGTGAACAGCGCCGAGATACGAACCGCCTCGAGCGTGTTGTAGATCACTGCGGCAAGACGTGCATCGTCGCCTTCCTTGGCGAGCGTCCACGGCGCCTGCGTCTCGATGTAACGGTTGCACTCCTTGATGAGGTCCCATGCAGCTTCGAGTGCCGAGACGTAGTCGAGCCGCACCATGGCGGCCTCGTACTTCTCGGGCAGGACTCCTGCGATTGCGAGAAGCGTTGCATCCGCATCGGTCGGCTCTGCCGTGGGCGCAGCCGGCGTGAGGCCATCGAAGTACTTCTCGGTCATGTTGAGGAGCCGGGAGACGAGGTTGCCCCAGTCATTGGCAAGATCGCCGTTGTAGCGCTGGACCATCGACTCCATCGAGATGGAGCCGTCCTGGCCGAACTGCACGTCACGCATGAAGTAGTACCGATACGCATCCACGCCGAAACGCTCGACGAGCGACGCCGGAGTCTGGGCGTTGCCCTTGGATTTGCTCATCTTCTCGCCCTTGGTGAGCAAGAAGCCATGCGCGAAGACGCTCTTTGGCGGGGCGATCCCAGCGGCCAGGAGCATCGCCGGCCAAATAACACAGTGGAACCGGATGATGTCTTTGCCGACGAAGTTGTAGTCAGCCGGCCAGTAGCGATCGAACCGCTCGTGATCCTCGCCACCATAGCCGAGCGCGGTGATGTAGTTGAGGAGCGCGTCGATCCACACGTACGTGACGTGGTCCTCGGCGAAGGGAAGCGGAACGCCCCAGGTGAAGTTGGTACGTGAGATCGACAGGTCCCGGAGGCCACCCTTCACGAAGGACAGAACCTCGTTGCGGCGGGTCTCCGGCTGAACGAAATCCGGGTGCGATTCATAGAAGTCCAGGAGCGGCTGCTGGAACTCGGAGAGCTTGAAGAACCAGTTGTCTTCCTTGATGAACTGAACGTCGCGACTGCACTGAGGGCACTTGCCATCCTCGAGCTGCTCTTCGGTCCAGTAGGTCTCGTCCGGAACACAGTACCAGCCCTCGTAGTTCCCCTGGTACAGGAAGCCGCGGTCGTAAAGCTCGGTCCAGAACGCTTGCACGCCCTTCTTGTGACGCGGTTCAGTAGTCCTGATGAAATCGTCGTACGACACGCCGAGCATGTCCCACGCGGCTTTGAACTTGGGCGCGATGGCGTCGACCCACTCCTGCGGACTCATGCCATTGTCCTCGGCGGCCTGGGCGATCTTCTGCCCGTGTTCGTCGAGTCCGGTGAGGAACATGACGTCGTGGCCGGTCATTCGACGGTAGCGCGCGATGGCGTCGGCGGCGATCGTTGTGTACGCAGTTCCGAGATGCGGCTCCGCGTTGACGTAATATATCGGCGTTGTGACGTAAAAAGTCTTGTCGCTCATAAGTACTCAGGCTCCATTTTCGGTTTCACGGCCGGATTGCTTGGGCATTTATGGAAGTACGAGTCAGTCCGGGTAGATAATGATAACGCACGCCAGGCTGACCGTGGCGGCTCCATAGAAAGGCGGGGAGCATGAGTGATACAGGGATTGTCCGGCGGGTAGACGATCTGGGGCGCGTAGTCATCCCGATGGAACTCCGTCGAACCCTCGGCATCAACGTCAAGGATCCGATGTCGATCACCGTTGAAGGCGAGCGCGTAATCCTCGAGAAGTACCATGAGGCCTGCGTCTTCTGCGGGTCGAAGGATGACATTGCAGACGTCAAAGGCCGCCCGGTCTGCTCCGTCTGCGTTGCAGATATCAAGAAGCGCTAGCACTCGCCTTTATCGAGAGCCAGGCGATACACCTCATTGCGCGCGACGCCGAGGTCGGCGGCCACGCGTTTCACAGCGTCCTTGCGAGTCATGCCCTCCGAGAGGTGAAGCGCCACCGCCGAGCGAACCGCTCTCTCGTCGGTAACCGGCGCCTCGTCTGCGCACGGCGGGCCTATGAGCAGCACCACTTCCCCCTTGAGCTCTCGTCCCGCGAGCGCGGCGACGAGAGCTTGCGTGTTGTCGCGCGCAATCTCCTCGTGAATCTTCGTGAGCTCGCGTGCCATGGCAGCAGCACGTCCGGGGAACGCCTCGGCCACTATCGCGAGGGAGGCTGCGGCTCGCCTCGGCGACTCATAGAAGATGAGTGTCGCCTCAAGCGCGGCGAGCGAATCAAGGGTGCGGCGGATCTCCCCCGCTTTTCTCGGTAGGAAGCCGCCGAAGTAGAAGGCGCGCGTCGGCAGGCCGCTCGATACGAGCGCGGTGATGATCGCCGAGGCACCCGGCAGCACGTCGACGTGCAGCCCCGCCGAGATGCACGCGTCCACGAGCCGCTCGCCCGGGTCCGAGATGCCGGGGGTCCCGGCGTCGCTCACCAGGGCGACTGACGCACCGCCGGCGATGCGCTCGACGAGCTCCGGAGTGCGTGCCTCGGCAGTCGCTTCGTCGTAGCGCTCGAGGGGCGTGTGTATGTCATAACGTGCGAGCAGCTTGCGCGTGACGCGTGTGTCCTCGGCAACGATCACGTGCGCGTCCCGCAAAGCGTCGAGCACGCGCAGGGTCACGTCGCCGAGGTTACCGATCGGCGTGGCGCATACAAGCAGTCGGCCGGTGTCAGACATACGGCGGCGACTCCGGTGCGGGAGGCTCGGGCGGAGGCGGCAGGAAGTCGTTCTGACCCGGCGCCGGGACCTGGGCCGCCGGAGCGAGCTCCAGTCCGTTCATGCGACGGAAGAAGATCGTCCATGCCGAGGACTGGAATGCGGCATATGCCGAGGCGGGCACAATAAGAATGAGTGCCAGGAGGCTGGAAAGTGCAGCGCCGGGACCGGCACTGCCCGATGCGAGCATCATGGCCGAAGGCACGGTGAACACGAGCGAGAACATGCCGATGGCGGCTGCGTACACCAGACCCGGAATAATCATCGCGAGTTCGAAGACGAACGCGCCGCGTTTGCCGAAGAGATCATTCCAGCCACGCGCGAGCGCCTGTCCAAAGGACACGTCTTGCAGCACTCCGTAGCGCAGGGCAAGCGACTGCACAACGCCGAGCACGAACGCCGCAATGATCAGAGCGACTATCAGGAGGAGGAACCCGCAACAAAATCCGACGAACGCACCTCCGGCTGCGGATGCGGACGAGTCGCCGGCGTAGATGATGCCGCCAACCGCTGCCACGACCGCCGCGACGAGCGCAGCGATCAGTGCGAGTATCGGCGCGACGGTCGCCGCATCGATCATGAAGGTGCGACCCCAGCGGCGGAACCCTTCGCGCCAACCATCTCTCAGCCTGACCTGACGGTTCTCTTCGGACTCATTCACCATGTGAATCAGTCCGCCCTGCGCGGCAACCGAGAAGAATAGCGAAAACGCCAGCACAGCCCCGCCAAGGAGCACGAGCGGCAGCCAGTAGAGTGCGAGCCATTCACCGATGCGTTCTAGCTCGGCGGCAAGCATGCTGTCTGATGTGGAGTCAAATGTGAACGACCGGGAGTAGCTACTCGAGCTTCCGCCCCCGCCTCCGCTCCCCCCACCAACGAAGAAGCCGAGCACCCACAGCGCCTTGTACTTCCAGGTGACTGTCAGTGCGCGCTTGATGACGTCAAAGTAATCCATGTTTCCCCCCTCGCCAAGACCGAGCCTAATCCACTCTCACGAGTTCGTACTGACGCGTGCCGAGACCCATTTCCTCGGCGTATTCGATCGCGCGAGTGCCGTTCACGCCGGTAATGGTCGTGAACTTGTCATCGCCCGAGCCCATGCCCTCACCCCGAGAGCCAGGCACGCCGACAGCCGCAGTCACCAAATCGTACGCCGCCTGATCGATGGCGACGATGTCATCCGAGGCCAGCACGCCGATGTCAGGGACGATCGGTGCGTCTGAGAAGTCCCAGCAGTCACAGTCGGGCGAGACTGCGGTTATGAAGGACAGGTAAAGGACTTTGCCCTGCTTGCCGGCGACTGCGCCGGCCACATGCTCCACGATCTTCTCCTGCAGCATGTTCGCGTCGGTCTTCCACTGCGTGGCGATCGCGGCGAACGGGCAGGCGGCGACGCACTCGCCACAGCCGTAGCAGACCTCGTAATCGACAACCGCCACGCGGTCGGGACCGATGGTGATCGCCTCGACCGGGCAGCGCTGGACGCAGCGGTTGCATGCAGTGCACTTCTCGGCAGTGACCTCTGGCTTGAAGTCGGCGTGCATGCGCTGTTTGGCCGAGCGACAGCCAAGCCCCATGCCGACGTTCTTGATAGCGCCTCCGAAGCCGGTGGCCTCGTGGCCCTTCACGTGCGTCACGGCGATCATCGCATCGGCAAAGACCGCCGCCGAGCCGATCCGAACACTGTCGAAGTGGCGACCGAGAACCGACACGTCAACCGCATCTCGACCGTCGAGGCCGTCGGCGATCACAAGCGGTGCTTCAACCGTCGCGTATGCAAAACCATTGTGGAGCGCGCACTCGAGGTGGTCGACTGCATTGGCACGCTCGCCGCGATAGAGCGTGTTCGCATCGGTCAGGAACGGGCGTCCGCCCGCCTCCTTCACCCGACGCACGATCTCACGGACATACACGGGGCTTACAAAGCCGGTATTGCCCTGCTCGCCGAAGTGCAACTTGATCGCGACAAGGTCGGTCTCGGCGATTGCGGTCTTGAGACCGGCACGCTCGAGCAGACCGCCGGCACGTGTGACCATGCTACGCTTCATCTTGGAACGCATGGGGGCGAAGAATACCTTCGCGGGAGTCGTCGTCATCGGTGCAGTCCTTCCCTACTGTCGTGCTCGTCGAATGCGAGCCCTGCCGCGCCGAGCATACCGGCGTCATTGCCGAGCAATGCCTGGACAACCTTCACGTCACGCCTGCCCGCAAGCGCCTTCTCGGCGATAACCTCGGCAGCGCGGGCAACGAGCATGTCGGCGGATTCGCCGATGCCACCGCCAACGACGATCAGCCGCGGATTGAGCAGGTTCACGATGCCAACAAGCGCCTCGCCGAGAACATCGCCAGCCTCAAGCAAGATGCCGCGCGCGATTTCGTCACCAGCCAGCGCGGCCTGCACCACGTGCTCGGCAGTCACCGCTTCGGCATCACCGTTCGCGCGATCACGGATGTCCTGGCCGCTGTAGGCGCGTGCAGCCTCTCTGCCGCGCGCCGCGATAGCCGGGCGGCCGATGTACGACTCTATGTGCCCGGAGCCGCCACACGGACACAGGGGGCCGTCCAGGCGCACAACCATGTGCCCGATCTCGCCACCGAGGCCGCGTGAGCCACGATATGGCTCTCCATCAAGCAAGAGCGCGCCGCCAACGCCGGTGCCGAGCGTGATCATCACACAGTCGCGGACTCCCTTGGCAGCGCCAAAGCGCGCCTCGCCGATTCCCGCGCAATGCCCGTCGTTGTCAATCGTCACATCCTGACGGATGCGCGACATGATAAGCGAGCGCACGTCCACACCCGCAAGCGGCAAGTTCGTGCAGAACTCGATGGATTGCTTGAGGAAATCGATCTGAGCCGGAAGTCCGATACCGATTCCGGCTATCTCCGATGGATGCGTTCCGGCCATCACCTCGTTAATGAGGTCAATGACCGCGTCCACCACCGCAAAAGGACCATTCTTGGGCGTGAGAACCTTGGCCTCTTTGACCATACGGCCCTTGCGCTCGACTAGTCCGGCGGCGATGCGAGTGCCTCCAACGTCCACACCTACAGCGTAGGTAGTGCGCATTGCCCCTCCCGTTCACGTCGAACAGCTATTGCGCCGACTCGTCGGCGACCCCAACGATGATACCAGGAGAGCCAAAGCAGGGTCGGGACTAGTAGTCCCACATGACGCCGCGGTTCTTGATGATTCCAAGCGCGTTCATCTTCTCAAGCATGCGCTTCTCGCTCACGCCAAAGAGTCTCGCCAGGTAGCGGTAGTCGTTAAACCACTTCTGTGCCTGATCGGCGACCATGTAGCCCGGTGTCTCCAGTTCGTCGGCTATCAGATCAGCCGCATGATGGTTCGTGAATTCAGCTTTGGGATAACCTACTGCAGCATCGTCGATCACCACCAGCAAGTGCCCAAGAACATGGCCAAGGCCAGCCACTTGTATGTGCGGCTCGCGGGCGCTGTTCAGCAAGACCGCCGGCATGCCGTCCTCGTAGATGAGCGCCGCGCTGAACCACGGCGGCAGGGGCATCTCGATAACGGGCACGCCGAGACGCGACGCCACGAGCGAGGTCGAGACCGGCGGCTCATCAATGCCCGCTTGCCTCACCGCGTTCTCGGCGAGTGCCCGGTAATAATTATCAGAACGGAGGACCAAGTTCACTCCTCAGACGTACGACTTGGCTCATTATAGGTACCATAGATATATATCGGTGTGCGATGGCGCGATATACAGGGTGAGTGTTCCACACTATCCCAACAGGTTTGCTGTCCGTACGCCGATAATCCACACAGGGTATCGATATGTGGAGGAGGGAAAAGTGGACGGTTCCGGCGGCAACAGCCCGTCGGCACGCGCGGAGCAGCTGCTGAGGCTGCTCTCGATTGCGGCCAACGCCGTTCGCCTCTACCCGCCTTCCAGTCCGATGCGGGATGACGCGATCGCGCACTTCACCGAAGAAAGCCGCAAGGTTGCGTCCGCAGGACCGCTGCAGCTGCGCGTCGATCGCGCCCGATTCCTGCTCGGCGATATCAGCGTCGGTGCGGGGCAGACTCAAATCGCTGGACTTGCCGAGGAACTCCACGCACTCCAGGTTGGGCAGCTGATCATCGCGCCCGGCATTACCACCGCCGAGACAACCGCGTTCCTCAACGTCCTCGGCGCTGATGCCAAGGCGGTTCGCTCAAGCGGAGGCGCTCGGGCGGCACTACTGCTTGCCGGCGTGAGTAACATCGCGCTTGTCGAGGTCTCGCTCAGAGCGTCTACGGAATCAGGGCTGATGGGGATCGACCTGACCTCGGCACCACTAGATGAGATCGGCCCCGAGGTCGCGGCTGCGGCTGCGCAGTGGGCCGCCGATGCTGCTGCAGGCACCGGCGACGACGTCGTTGCGCGGGCGGTGGACGCGTACGAGGCAGCAGCTCGCGACCTTGCGGCGCGGCGGGTGGCGGATGCACTTCTGCGTCTCGACGAGGAATCGCGAGTGAAGATTCTCACCTCCGCGCTTGTGAAAGACAGTGCCGGCTCGCCCATGCAGGGGATGCTCGATGCGATCTCAAAGATGCCGGTAGCATCACTTGCCAGGCTCCTGAAACTCGCCGCGACGAGTGCGGGGCTTGCGCCTGATTCGCTCATGAGTTCGATCGAACTGCCGCCGGAGATCCAGCGGGAACTTGCCGCGCTTCTCAGGCCTGCGGCACAAAGCGAACACGACCGAGGAGTTCCCGAAGCGCCGGACGTACCGGCACTGGTCGCCGAGGTGGCTGAGTCGGACGAAAGCGATCAGCTCTACATTGAGTCGCTGATGCGTGCATCTACGCCCGGCTCGGCCGCATCAAGGGCGCTCACAACGACCGTCGATGTTGCCAGAGCCAAGCCGAATGCCGAGGCTTTGCAGGCCATCAGCGACGCAATCAAGTCCGTGCTCAAGACTGGTGCTCACGCCGATCTTGGCTCGGCCTTTGGATTGCTCAGCGACATGGCTTCCGATCCAGAACTTGCGACAGCCGTCTCCGCCACTCGAAGTGCAGTCGCTGAGTCCGTGCTGGACGCATACGTGTCGGGTTCCGAAGAGACCCGCACTCGCCTGGAGCGCTCTGCTGCACGGCTCTCCGAGGTTGTCGGACCGGTCGCAGCAAGGATGCTGCGGACCGGTACACCCGCACAAGCGTCTGCCGTCGTACGGCTCCTCGTATCGCTACAAGACAAGCGCCTCACGCCCGTCGTGAGCCAGGCGCTCGATCACATCGACAGCGGCGTGCGCGCCTCGGCAATCAGCGCACTTGCCGACGTACCTGGACCGGATAGCACGGCGATGCTCCAGAAGGCGCTGGCCCATTGGGATCCCGCGACACGCCGTGTCGCTGCCCGCGAGATTGGCCGCGCGAAAGTAACAGAAGCCGCGCCGGCCCTGATACGCATTCTGGAAGATATCTACTTGTTTGAAAGGAACTACGAGCTCAAGAAAGAAGTTCTCAATAGCTTGTCTTTGCTTAAGACGCCACAGGCCGTACCGCTCCTGAGGCGGCTGGCCAAGCGTAAGCTTGTCATCGGGAAGAAGAATCGCGAGCTACGGTACCTCGCGCAGAGAACGCTAGCACTGCTGGAGGAAGATCGAGGGGAGATGCCCACGTGACCGACGAGATGAAGAACAACGGGGAGCGACTGGAGTCAAACGAGGAAATAGCCTCGATGGCTCAGCCCGCGAGCCGAACACCCTTCGCAACCGCCAAGCGCCTCGAACATGCCCGCGAGCTCGCTCGCGCGTTCGCCGTCGCGCAGACGAACGCGTCGCTGTATCCACCATCGCACCCGCTCGTGGTGCAGTCGAACACCGACCTGGTCGCCGCAGTAGGCAGCATCATGGATATCGGCTTCGAGGATGTCACGATCAACGTCTACAAGGGCACGCTGTTCATCGAGAACCACGTGCTGCCCGAGGAGAGCGTTACCTACCGCAAGCTCATCGAGGATCTCATCGCGCGTGAGATCTCCTCGGTCAAGCTGGACATGAGCTTCGGCGACGCTGATGCGAGCGCGCTTGCGGCACTGCTCAACGAAGGCGGTATCGCGGACATCGACAGCGCTCGCTCCTTCCTTGAGGCGCGTGGCGCCACTGCGGTGAAGGTCATGGAAACGACCGAGCTGGACGAAGAGGTCCGCGAGGCCGAGGCGCGCCAGAACAAAGTCGACGCTCGCAAGGACTACGACCAAGGCGTCAGCATGATGCATGACGTGGAAACGCAGGTGAAGCTTGGCAAGGTCTTCGAGGTCGCGCCGCTTCAGAGCATGGTAAGCAACCTGCTCGACAACCTGTTCAAGGACCCCGCCGCAGTCTTGGGCCTGACCGCGATCAAGAGCCATGACGACTACACCCTCAATCACTCGATCAACGTGTGCATACTCTCGCTCTCGCTGGGCGCATCGCTTGGCCTGGACGACGAATCACTCAAGTCGCTCGGTCTTTCAGCGCTGCTGTATGACCTCGGCAAGGTCCGTATCCCGGAGGACATTCTCAACAAAGAAGGTCCCCTCTCGGCGGATGAATGGCAGATCGTTAAGAGCCACGCGACCGAGGGCGCGGATCTGCTCAAGCGGATCCAGCTCGTCGACCAGATGCCGATGGTCGTGGCGTTCGAGCACCACCAGCGCCACGACATGCAGGGTTACCCCGAGGCGCACGCCCCCTCCGAGCAGCATCTGTTCAGCAAGGTGGTCGCGCTGTGCGATGCCTACGACGCGATGACGACGAGACGCCCGTTCCGCCGAGAGATTCGGCCGGACAAGGCTCTCGCTGTGCTGATGCAGGGTCGTAACAAGGCGTACGACCCGAGTCTCACGAAGGCACTTGTGGCGATGCTCGGCATCTACCCGATGGGTGCTGTCGTGCGCATGAGTGACGGAAGCACCGGCGTGGTGTTCCGCGTGAATCGCGACGACTTGTTGCGCCCGCGCGTGAAGCAGCTGATTGACCCGAAGGGACGATGGCTGGAGCAACAGGAGACAGTGGACCTGCGGCTGATCTCAGCAGAGAGCGGGACGTTCAGGCTCTCTATTGCTGAGTGCGTCCCGGCGGCCGAAGCCGGCATCGAGGACGTCTGGCAGTACCTCTAGAGCTCGTCTTCAATTGAATCGAAGTCGGAGTCGCCCGGCATAGACATGCCGTCGAGTTCCTTCTGTATTGCGGAGAGCTCCTTCTGGATCGCTTCGGCTTCGGCAGCAGCGGTGCCGGAGGTACCAGAGCCAGTACCGTCAGTCGTTTCAGCGGTGGCCGACGCATCCAAGGTAGCGGTCGAGACGGACGTGCCGTTTGGCGCGTCCGTCTCGTTACTCTGAATACTCTTCGCCTTGCAGCCAGTCGCCCCCGTAAGGAGAAGCGCGGCGAGTACGAGGAGTACGATCAGGCGTCTGGTCACTACTCCTCCGTCGCCGCAACGCCCTCGGCGATACGTGCAAGCTCCTGAGTTGCGGTTCGGAGCTGGATACGCGACTGCTTCATGAGTTCAACGGCCTTGCGACCCTCGGCCCTGGCGGCTCTGAATGCGACGCCTTTGTTCTCGGCCTCAGGAACGGCCTTGAAAGCGCTGACACACGCCTGCTCTTGCACGCGCGCCTGCTCGAGAAGGCGTGTGGATTCTTGAATCATCGTACGCACCTGGGCGACATCGCCACCAAGCGCCTCGACCTTGCCCGCGAGCACCTCGACGCGCGCCTGTCGCTTCTGAAGATTCGCGGCTATCGCGTCAAAACGAGCCTTGCGCGCCCGCAAAACGTTCTCGATCCTATTCCGGAGGTTCGCCGCACGTGTATCAGCGGCCTGCCCGGCGGCTGCAGAAGTCGTGGAGGTGCTCCTGACCTCAGGCTTCGCCGCTCCTTGCAGGGCCGCAGCTGGAACGGCGATCGCCATGACAAGGACCGACGCCGTAATCAAAGCCGCGATGCTTTGAGTCTTCTTCTTCATGCTGGCCACCTCAGTTTCATCGTAACGCGGTTCCCACTGAACAGGAACTGCCTTCGATATAGTTATCGGGCTCCAAGGTTGTCTGCGTGTGAGCGTGATGTTGAGTTCCTGTTGAGTTGGCAGTCTAGGACAGCGGCATCTCGATCACGAGTCGGGCACCGCCGAGTGGGGATTCACCCGCACGCACGGCTCCTCCCATAAGGAGCGTCAGGCGTCTGCATATGGAAAGACCAAGTCCCGATCCACCGGCTGCCGAGCGAGACGGGTCGAGCCTCACGAAGCGTTCGAAGATGCGCTCCCGATCCTCAACGGGTATCCCGGGACCAGAGTCATCCACGTACAGCCGCCACACAGACGCGTCCGTCTCGGCAAAGACCGCCACCTTGCCACCCGTCGGCGTGTAGTTGATCGCATTCGTGATGAGCGCCGAGGCAACCTGAAGCAGTCGGGACTCGTCGCCGAATGGCTGTACGCCCCCCGGTGCGAGGTCATCAACATGTAGCGCGATCTGAGACGCCTCCGCTTCAGGCTCGTGCCGGGCCCGCAAGGCATCCACAAGCGCGACGGTGTCGATCCGACGCCGGGCGACCTCGACCCGCCCGGCATCCAGGTCGGCAAGTGCAAGTAGCGTCGTGGTGAGGTCGCCGAGACGCTGAGCCTCTTGCCGGATCACCGTGATGAACCTTCGGGCAGTCTCCTCATCCTCAACGGTTCCATCCAGAAGCGCGCCTGCGAACCCCTGGATTGATGTGATCGGCGTACGAAGCTCATGGGAGACGTCGCCCACGAAGTGCTGCTGCGCCGCATAGGCGTCCGCCACCCGCGAAGACATCGAGTTGAACGATGATGCAAGCGATGCGATCTCGGTCGCGCCCTCCTCGGAAACCTGATGCCCCCACTCACCGGCCGAGATAGCCTCAGCACCGGTGCGCAATCGCAGTATCGGTGCGGTCAAGCGACGCGCGAGCACGGATCCGGTACCCCAGGCGACGATGAGTGCGACCGTGGCACTCCCGAGGAGAAGCAGCAGCACCCAACTACTGGCCGCCGAGATCTCGCTCACCGGCTGAAGCGCGACGAGCCAGCCATCTTGTTCGACGGGCGCTGCAACCACGAGCACGCGATTGGCACCCGAGAGCGAGCGGACAGCCGTCCTTGCACCACGCGCATCAGGATCGCCGAGAGAGTCGATGCCTACGCTGCTCGGCCCCTGGCCTTCTGTGCCGCTCGAGAGGTGGACGATTCCGGAGACATCCGTCACCAGGAGGCGCGCGCCTATGAGGCTTGCCTGCACCCGGAAGAGTTGCTGGCGAATGCCGTCGGACGTCGTATCGCCATCGGTAAGCGGTCCACCGGCCGACAGGCCGCTTGCGAGAGCCACCGTCTGACGCGACAGCTCCGTCGTGCGCACGGCGACGGTGTACTGCGTCCAGGCCACGTAGAAGACCGCAAAGACGACCAATGCCGAAACGGCCGAGACGGCCAGCATCGAAAGCTGCGTGCTCCGAACTACCGAACCGCGATGGCCCGGCACCCTCGTGTCGGTCATTCCGCGTCCTTTCGCACCCGATATCCCACGCCGCGAACGGTCTCGAGGAATCTCGGCGCGAGCGCGTTGTCTCCGAGCTTCTCGCGCATATGCTTGATGTGCACGTCGATGCCGCGGGAATCAACGAAATCGCTGAACCCCCACGCCGCTTCCAGCAGGCGCTCCCGGCTGAAGACGACTCCGGCGTCGCGCATCATGACCGCGAGCAAGTCGAATTCCTTGGCGGTAAGTTCGATCGTGTGTCCATCCACAGTGGCCTCGCGCGTGGCCGGATCCAGCGTGAGACCTCCGACACTGAGCCGCTCCTGCCTCTGAGTCCCTGCCGCAGCCCTCCGGAGCACCGCTCGCACGCGCGCTACGAGCTCAGGCGGGCTGAACGGTTTTGTCAGGTAGTCATCGGCGCCGCTCTCGAGCATCGCGATCTTGTCGAGTTCGGTGTCACGCGCCGTAAGCATGATCACCGGGACGCTTGAAGTCTCACGCAACTGGCGGCACACGGACGCACCGTCTAGCCCGGGCAGCATCATGTCGAGCACAACGATGTCGAACTCCCCCGACCGGGCACGCGACAGCCCCGTGATGCCGTCCTCTGCCTGCCCGACAGCAAAGCCGGCCGAGGTGAGATAGACGCTCACCAGCTCGCGGATGTTTGCCTCGTCATCAACGACCAGAGCAGTCGGCATTCGGCCTCCTTCAGCGGTTACCAGTGTACAACGCTGGCAGTCGCCCGGAAGTCACGGCATTCGGCGCCCCGAGCTCACTGCTAGCCGAGAGGATTGCCGAAGTAGCGCCAGTAGAGCATCCAGAACGAAGTCGTACCGCGAAGATGCGGTGTGTATTTGAAAAGCGAGTACGTGGACGAGTTTGTGGGAAAGACCGGCGTTCCGTCGATGGTCATCTTGATGCCCGGATACCAGGGACCCGCATTCTTGTCGAGCTTCTGCGCGCCCCACCAGATCTGCTTGCCGAAGCCCTTGTACTCGTAGAACGTCCGGCTGTCGGCCTTGCCACATCCCATTGCCCAATCGAGCGCGTTTTGCGAAGGCGTCGCATCCGAAAGCAGCGACTGCTCCTTCTGCAACGTCACCAGAATGACTTTGGGCGAGATGCCCCACTGCTGTGCAGCCTCGACCACCATGCGCGCCACCGTCTTGCGCTGACCGGCGTAGTCTGGCGCCGTGTAGCCGCCTAGCGTGCCCGTCTGCGCGTCGAGGAATGTCTGGACTTCTTGCTCGCTCATGGAATCAACATCGCGGTAGTTATCGTCTGTGATCACCGTGTTGGGAGAGAACTCTCCATCGGGGACGAGCGACATGCTTGCTCGCACGAGCATCGCGATATCTTCATCCAGCTCGGCGATCTTCGCCTCCTGAGCGTCAATCGCCTCCTCGATAGCGATGCGCTGGGCGTCGGCGAGAACCTGCATTTCCGAGAGTCGCCATGCGCGCTCTTGAAGCGATTGCTCTTCCCACGCCGCCTGCTGCTTCGCGATGCGCATCTCCTCGACAAGCCGGGTATCGTATCGCCCGATGATCACGAGGTAGTTCATGCGATCCAGCAAGTCCTGAACGGACGCCGAGGTGAACAGAATCTCGACAGCATTCACGTGGCTGCCCCGGTAGATCTGACCGACTCGCTGCTCGAGCGTGCTTTTCGAGCGCTCGAGATCCGCATCGGCTTCAACGACGCGGGTTGCCGCCACCGAGACCTCAAGGCGAGCGCTCTCGAGGCGGCGGGCAAGCGTCAGATATTCCGAGATCTGCTGGTTGAGCCTTCGCTGAAGGGCGTCCGCCTCCGCGATGGCGGCGTCCTTCTCGGCCTGCTTCGCGCTGACGGCCGATGGCGCGCCTAACACGATTCCGGGTGCAGCGAACAGTGTAGCGACAAGAACTATCGCCACGACGCCTATTCGGGCCTCTCGTAGACTCCGGAACACGCCGCCTCCTACAGTGACCGGTACCAAAAGGTTCTTCGGCATCCGAGACCTTGAATGATAGCAGCACGTTAGAGCGAGTGTCGTCCTACCCGTGAGTTTCCGGAAGGCGAACGACGAAGGTCGACCCCTCACCGAGTGTGCTCTCGACCTCGAGCGTTCCGCCGAGCATGTCCATCAGGCGTTTGGAAACCGTGAGCCCAAGACCGGTGCCTTCTGACTTGGCGACATCACGGCGTTCGACCTGGTAGAACTCATCGAAGATGCGCGCGCATTCGTTCTCAGCAATCCCCGGACCTGTGTCAGAAACCGCGATCACGACCTCGTTCGTGTCCCGTCGTGCCCGAATATCGACTCCGCCCGATACCGTGAACTTGACCGCGTTGCCGACGATGTTGAAAAGTACCTGCTCCAGGCGCGTCCGGTCGGACACGATGTTCGCTGCGGCCGGCTCGACCTCCCACGACATGCGCAACCCACGCTCGTCTGCCAAAGGCGTAAGAAGTTCAACGACCGACCGCACCGCCGCTGTCACATCAACAGGCTGGTACTCCATGCGCATCCCGCCGGCTTCGATAGCAGAGAGGTCGAGCACCTCATTGACGAGTTCAAGCAAGTACTTGCCGGACGTATTGATCATGCGAATCTGCTTGTCCTGCTCGGCGGAGAGGTCGCCCACCATGCCCTTCGCAAGCAGGTCCGAGAATCCGATGATTGAATTGAGCGGCGTGCGCAGCTCGTGGCTCATAGATGCCAGGAAGTCACTCTTTGCGCGAGTCGCCGCCTCCAGCCGCGTGTTGGCGTCGAGCAACTCCTCGTTGGTCGCGGTCAGCTCCTCGGTACGCGCCTGAACGCGCATTTCAAGCTCCTCATTGAGCTCAAGCATCTTGCGCTCCACCGCTTTGCGCTCGGTGATGTCCTGGACTGTTCCACTCAGTCGGGCGACCGCGCCATTCTCATCGTGCACCATCTCACCGGCCTCAGCCCACACGACTCGCTCGGTTCCGTCGCGGCGCACGACCCGGTACTCAAGCGGGACCGGACTCCCTTCCTCCATGACCGACCGGTTCGATTCCTCGACAGCCGCGCGATCATCCGGGTGGATGGCCTCGGTAATCACGTCGGCTAGATTGCCGGTGAACGTCTCCTTGTCCACGCCGAAGATATAGAACATCTCATCAGACCATTCGAGACGACCGGTAGGTACGTCCCACGACCAGCTTCCAACATGTGCGAAGTGCTGCGCCTTCCTCAGGTCGGACACACTTTTGCGCAGCGCCTCCTCGGCGGCGATGCGATCGGTGATGTCACGCGTCACCGACAGGATGCAGCGTTCGCCTTCTACGTCGATGACCTGCGCCGACATGAGTGCCGTGGTGATGCTGCCGTCCTTGCGGCGAAACTGCGCTTGCAGGTTATGCACCACACCCTCGGAAAGGAGCCCCGCGACGACCCGTTGCCGGTCGGAGGGATCGGCCCAGATATCGATGTCGGTCGATGTCCGACCGATGACATCCTCGGGTGTATAGCCGGTGAGTCTCGTGAAGCCCTCGTTGATATCGAGGTACAGACCGTCCGACAGCCGGTTGATATTCACCGAATCCGGCGACGTACGAAACGCGGTGGCGAACTTCGACTCAGAGAGTGCAAGTGCGTGTTGCGCTTGTTCGCGCTCGGCCACATCCTGTGTCAGCGCCGAGGCAAGCCGACGCGTCACCATCATTACAAGTGCGAACGAGAGCCCCACCTGAAGGAACTGATAGAGCAGAATCACAAGAGAGTCGTACGTACCGGACTGGAAGACATCCTGCGGAGCGGGGACCGCAACGTCGACCACAAGCTTCGTGGTGGCTGCCACTGCGTACGCTGCGAACACGAAGACCACCATCTTCGTGTCCTTGCGCACATCCGGCGAGGTCTTCCTGGCGAGCATCCAGGCCGCCTGGGTCGTCAGAAACAGAAGAGCGAACGCGGAGTTTATGTTACGGGCTTGTAGATTCGGCTGCGCGAACAAGAAGTACGCATGGACGCCGCTGAACAGCGCGAGGAAGACGTAGTTCTGAAGTCGTGGCCACTGAGCCTCGACGTACCGTGCGAGGCCGACGAGTAGAAGTTGCAGGCCGGCAACAACCAGCACATTCGCAACCAAGATCGACAGGAAGTCCGGAATGGCCCCGCGCAACAGGATCAACGTGAGTGCCGCGAACTGTATCCAGTAGTTGGCGACCCACAGCCCCATGCCCTCGGATGTGTCGCGGTTTCGCAGCCAGAGCACACTGATGACGAGCGCACAGAGCGCCGTCGTCATCATATGGCCGGTGAAAGCCGTTCGGAAATCGAGAACTCCCACGTTTGCCGCCATCTGTCAGGTTACGCGTCTGGAGACTATTGTCCCCATCCTGATGTGAATACACCACAGTCACGCCAGACCGGGCATGCACGCTACGGTCACTCCGGATCGATGACCAGCTCCGGTTGTGTCAGCTGCCTCACTCATCCTCCTCCCTGGGAACCCGCAGAGTGAACCTGGAACCCACGCCGGCCTCGCTCGCGACCTCCAGGGTCGCCCCTATCATCTCGGCAAGTCGAGATGATATTGCGAGCCCCAGACCGGCTCCTTCGCTCTTGGCCTGAGACGCTGGACCGGCCTGGTAGAAGCGCTCCATGATACGAGGCAGTTCGTCAGCGGCAATACCGTGTCCAGAATCCATGACTGCGAACGTCATGCTCGCCGGGTCGGCGGAAACGCGCAGGGTGACAGCTCCGACGTCCGTGAACTTAACTGCATTCCCAAGCAGATTCGTCAGTATCTGGCTTACGAATCGGGGGTCGGACCTGAACGACTCAACGTCCGTCTCGCACACGTACTCAAGTTTGATGTCCTTGGCTTCTGCAAGCGGACGAACCATGTCCATGACCGCAGCAGCCAATGGTGCCGTCTTGCACTCCTCGAAGCTCGCGACGGTCTGACCCGACTCGATCTTGGACAGATCGAGGATGTCGTCGACAAGCGAGAGCAGGCGTTTTCCCGACGCGTTTATCATGCCAATCTGTTTTTCCTGCTCAGGCTCCAGTTCGCCGACCAACCCTTTGCCGAGAAGGTCCGAGAATCCGATGATGGAGTTGAGCGGGGTTCTGAGCTCGTGGCTCATCGATGCCAGAAAATCGCTCTTCGCGTGCGTGGCCTCATCAAGCAGTTGGTTGGCCTCAAGGAGTTCCTCGTTCGTGACCGTCAACTCCTCGGTACGTTCCTGAACCCGCTCCTCGAGATCGGCGTTCCATCGCAGGAGGGCGTCCTCGGCCTCTTTGCGCTCGGTGATGTCCCGAACGAAGCATGAGAACTGACCGCCGTTCGTCGCCTGATACGAGACGCTGATCTCAGCATCGTACACTGTGCCATCCTTGCGATGGTGCTGGGATTCAAAGCGATCCCGCCCGTTCTTCATGACCCGCTCGATATGGTCAGCGACCTGTTCGGACGACTCTCCAAATTCGAGCTGCGAGACGTGCATGCTCAAGAGTTCCTCTTCGGTATATCCGCTCATCTGACAGTAGGCCTGATTCACTTCTAGGATGCGTCCATCGGTGTCGGAGAGCCAGAAGCCGTCCATTCCTGTCTCTATGGCGGCGCGATATCGCTCCTCGCTCTCAATCAGCGCCGCCTCGTTGCGTTTGCGCTCCGTAATGTCCGCGAGGATGCAGTGTGTCTGCTTGAAGCTTCCATCTGAGTTATGTCCGATGCGACCGTCAAACGCGATGAAGTGCCGGCTGCCGTCTTTGTGCAGCATCTGGAACTCGGAATGAATCACTCCGCGCTCCTTGAAGAGCGGGAATCGCTCGCGGAACGCATCTGCGTACTCCGGCGCGAGGAAGTCCCCGAACCACGCGCCAAGTACTTCCTTTCGCTCGTAGCCGAGTGTCTCCAGCCACGCCGGATTCACCTCGATGAAGCGTCCGTCTTCGTCGAGCGACTGATACCCTAGCGGCGCCTGCATGAACAGCGCCGAAAAGCGCTCTTCGCTCTCCAGGCGCTCTTCTTCTGCCTTGATGCGATCGGTGATGTCTCGGGCCATCCCCGTCACACCGATGATGCTCCCGTCGTCGCCGATAATTGGGTTGAAGAAGCTCTCGAAGTAGGCTGACTCAGCGTCACCGTACTTCCGGATATTTGAGTGTGACTCGCCGCCCAGAGCACGGTCGTAGTTCTCCTTCGCCGCTGCACGATCTTCTGCAGAGGTGATGCAGTCGAGTATGCTCTCGCCGGGCCGAACCTCCTGTCCGTACGAGCGCCGCATTGAATCAGCGTGCGCCTCGTTGAAGTACAAGTAGCGGTACTCCGGGTCGATTGAGAAGAGAATCGTTCCTTGCTGACTCTCGAGACTGCATCTGAGGAGTCGCTGGGTCTCCAGCATCTCCTTCTCGTGCTCCAGGCGAACGAGCGTCGAGTAGCAGTGCCGGGCGAACGATTCGATGATTCGAGCCTTGACCTCGGGAATCGACCCCCCGACTTCTGCAAATCGAGTGATGATACGAATACTACCGAGGGCACCGTGACCGTCGGCGATGCCGATGGTGTACACGTCGTGACTACCGAAAAGCGCGGCGCCCGCCTTGGCGGCCGAGCGGGGAATCTCTCGAGCGGCGAGCTCGGCGATGCCGCCGACAATCTGCGTGAGTTCGCCAGAGAACACCTCATCGCGGTACTCAGCGACAAGAGGCCAACGGCTGCCTAAAAGCTGGACCCCGAACAGGTCGGCGGCCCTGGCCAGCAGCGATGACTCCAGCCCGATGATCCTGCGCGCCACGAGGTAGTCCATCTCGGGAGTGACCTCGTTGACGATGATCACAGCGCCCGGACACATGAGCGTCAGAAAATCGCCAGCTGCCTCCCAGACGTCCTCCGCAGTATTGCAGCCAATCAGCTTCATCGCCGCATCCGCGAGTTGCTGTGTCAACACGGGCTCGCCCGCAGGTGCTCCAAGTCGTTCGGTTAGCTCCGCGTGCTTTTGCATTCGACTCATAGCCACCCAGCCTTCCGGGTGTCGGAACCGACGGGACCGGGTCGACGCCGGGCCGCAGTAGACGACGATGTCACCGCGCAGCAGCGCCCTCGCAAGGCCATTCTAGTCCCTGGCGAGATGCCCTGTCGCTGCCTTTCGTCGCAGGGCTCTCGATGTGGGCAACAGACTGGGCGCGAACACAAACGTGACGGTCCGCGCCCCCCTTGCTATCTACGGGCACGCGTCGTAGTAGTCCTGCGGAAGGGTTCCCTTCGGTCGTATGCCAGCGTGCCCGGCGATGCGCACGTGTGCCGGATGCGATGATCCCGGGGATCCGAAGACCTCACGTATGGTCAGCAGGAGCACGCCCTCACGCATCTCTGCACAAATCGCGCTGGAGTCTATCGCAACCGGAAGCTCTATCGATCGCAGGAACGGTCCGTACACTGATTCACGCGTCAGCCACTCCTCGTCATCGACGACAGGCACGCGAACGCCGCTGACCGTCACGATCCTGTCCAGGACCTCGATGTCGACGCTGGAAGAATCCACCCCCGGAAGATCGACCTGAACGACCATGTCGCTACCGTGTTTGCGCGTGTTGACCCTGGGCTCCCAAACCTGTTCTTCTGCAGGACTCACTGCCCCCACTCCCCCCAATACAGAATGGCCGTGCATGCGGTCTATACCCCGCGGAAACGCTTTTGGTGCAGTGGCTGTCGGGCGAGCGGAAATGAAAAGGGCCGGACCCTGAGGCCCGACCCTTCGTCATTGCTGTGTGTGGTGGCCAGAGACGGACTTGAACCGCCGACACGCGGATTTTCAATCCGCTGCTCTACCAACTGAGCTACCTGGCCGAAGCGTGCTGAAAGACTGTAACGAACGTCCGCACATTTTTCAAGGCGCGCACGCGAAGTGGGCTCCGGTTTCCCGAAGCCCACTGTGTCTCACGTACTGATTGTGCGCTACGGAATCAGCAGCGCCTTGATTGCGTTGTAGACGGTAGTGCTCACGGCAGCCGAGCTGCCGAACACTGCCACGCGATCGATCGTGCCAGCATGAGCCGTGATCGCGTACTGGCATGGCGTCGAGAGCGACGTAGGCCTTGTGAGCAACAGAACGCCGCCCATCCGACCGCAACCGACGCCACCAGCCAGCGCATCCGGGAAGTTGGTACCGATCGCTACGCCAACGAACCCGTACGTACCCCAGCCCTTGGTTACGCCATAGTCGGCGACCAAGCGAGCGGTCTGATAGCGGTCGGAACCGGCAATCCGGACTACGGTGGTCGTTCCCTCGTTGAGGCCATCGATGGTCGCCTTGACACCACTGGAAACAGACGGGGTACCGCCGGCAATATAGACCTCAGCAACGTTCTTAGCGTCCAAGAAGCTCCTGATCGAACCCGGGAGCGAAGTCGGCCTCGTCAGGAGGACCGGCATCTCCTGCGTGTACGCGAACGGCGAAACCGCTAGCGCATCCGGGAAGCTGTCTCCCCGCACGACAAACGCCTTGGGAACGCTGCCCGCAATCTGTGCTACGCGATTAGCGCACTGGGCCGAGGTCTCGTAGCGGTCAGCGCCGTAGATGCGCTCCACCGAATTGAATCCCATGCTCTCCAGGGCGATCACCACCTTACCGCTGACAGCGGCTGTGCCGCCGATCACGATAACGTCGGTCACGCCCATCTCAACAAGCTGCACGGCGACGGTGTCGGAGAGAAACGTCGGATTGGTGAGCAGTAACGGTGCATCGTACACGCCCGCCAGGCCGGCTGCGGAGAGCGCATCCGGGTAGTTCGCGCCGCTCGCGAGAATCGCGTACTTGGAGCTCACGGCAGTGCTGCGGACGATAGCCTGACCGGTCTCGTAGCGGTTCGGCCCCTGCATGCGCACGATATTGGACTGGTCGATCTTCCACGTGACCTTGTAGTCACCGCTGCCACCCCACGCCTCGGCAGAGAGGTAGTAGGTTCCCGCGCCGCCGGGCGGTACTACGAAGTTGAACGTCTCGGGGAGTCCTGCCTTGGAGATGTCAGTTGCCGCGACCCAGGCGTCAGCCGAGGCAACTGCGCCATCGGTGTCGACCATGCTTGCGGTCGGCGGATAGAACAGCAGCTCCATGTCGAGGTCTTTGTCGGTACTGCTCACCGTCGCGGTGAACTGGTCACCCTCGGCAAGCGCGACGCTGTAGACGTCGAACGTGTCCACGAACGTGCCCAACGCGCTGCTATCGGGATGCGGGTACAGCCACGCCGAGGTGTTCCAGCGCGTGAACGGCGATGCCGGAAGTGCCACACCCGGGATGTCGTCGTTGTTGTCGGCCGGAATGATGCGATATGCGATCGTGTAGGTGCCGCTACCGTCGCCTGCGTACGCGTCGAGGTAGTACGTTCCCGCTACGTATCCCTGAGCAGGGTCCACCTTGAAGTCCATCGTGTAGGGATAGACGAAATCACGATCGGGCGCATCGGTCCCGAAGACGATGTCGTCGATATCCACATCGGTGGAGCCAGGCCCGTAGAGGAACAGATCGAAGTACGATCCCGACGGGCCCGTGATCGCAGCGGTCAGCGTGTCGCCGACGCCGAGCGTCACGGCGAACACATCGTCGATATCGCTCGTCGCGCTGAGCGTGCCGCTGACGGGCGACGTCGGGAGCGCGATGCCCGGGATATTGTCATCGGCCGCAAGGGTGCGCAGGCCGCTGACGGCCGGACGAACCGGTGCTGCAGCCTGTGTGCCGCCCGTGGGCCGCACACGCTCTACTGGCGCCGTCACGGCCGCGGCAGGTACACTCGCGAGCACAAGCGAGAGTGCGACCGAAGTCGCCAGTATCGCCGAGAACTTCTTGTGCGTGGTCTTCTTTATCATGCAAATCACCTTCTCTCCGGCGCGTGCGCCGGAATTGTGAATCCTCCCCTATGGGGCTTTGTACCGCACGTGCTAGGCGCCCAACCGGGCCAGCAACAACGCCTCGGCGAGCGAAGCGCGCTCCAGCTCACCGCGGTCGACGCTCTCATTCGGCGCGTGGATCGCGCAGGCACCGTCCTCGGCGCCCCAGAGCACTATCTCTGCCGAGGGAAGCGCCTGTGCGAACGCGCTCACGAGTGGGATCGATCCGCCTGAGCCCATCGCGACCGAGCGCTTTCCGTACGCAATGGCTAGCGCATCGTGTGCCAGGTCGTGCTCGGGACCGCTGTCCTCGGACCAGAAGCCGGGGCCGATGGCGCCCGGCGTCACCGAGACCTGCGCGCCCCACGGCACTGCGTGCTCGAGGTGCTTCACCAACAGCTCAAGTGCTTCCGCCGGATCCTGGGTTGGCGAAAGCCGTAGGCTCACGCGGGCACGCGCCTCGTGCACGATCGCGTTGCGCGAACCGTCGATCGGAGGCGCGTCGATGCCGATGACGTTCACCGAGGGCTTCGCCCAGAGCTTCTCGCCGAGACTACCCTCGCCAACGTACTCGACGCCATCGAGCATACCCGACTCAACCCGGATGTCCTCCTCGGCGGGCTCGTAGCCAGACCACGGAATTGTCTCTAGGCCGTCGATGGTCACGTTGGCGTCGTCGTCCGTGAGGCTGACGAGCGCGCGCATCAGCGCCATAAGGGCATCAGGTACGGGGCCGCCGTACTTGCCCGAATGCACCGGGGCCGCGAGCGTCCGCACTTCGATCTCGCAGTCTGTAACGCCTCGTAGCGATGTAACGAGCGTTGGCTCGCCCACGCGCCAATTGCCCATGTCCGCTACGACGACCATATCCGCAGCGAAGAGATCAGGGTGCGCGACCACGTACTCTTCTAAGTCGCTCTTCCCCGTCTCCTCCTCGCCCTCGATGATCACCTTGATTCCCACCGGGGGCTTGCCATCAAAGGCACGGATGGCCGCCAGATGCATGCAGATGCCCGACTTGTTGTCCGCCGTTCCGCGGCCGTACAGACGCCCGTCTCGCTCCGTGAGCTCATACGGTTCGGAGCGCCAGGCTTGAGGATCACCGATCGGCTGAATGTCGTAGTGCGCGTACAGCAGCACGGTCGGAGCACCCGGCGGTGCCGGAATCTCTCCGAAGACAGCGGGCGGACCCTCAGGTAGCTCGAGCATACGCACGTCACAGCCTGCGGCACGCAGCAGTGACGCGGTCAGCTCGGCGGTCTCAAGCACCGGGCCTCGGTCGAATCCGGGGAATGCGATGGACGGGATCTCCACAAGCGCACGGAGGTCTTCTACGAGCTGCGGCATGCCATCGCGCACGGCAGCGCGAATCGCGTCTGAAGAAAGCACAGTCATCCTCCTACGCTTCGCTGTTCAGGATTCCGGCCTCGGCGAAGTTCTCGCGCTTCATCTCGTGGATGACGATGTGGACGCGCTCGGGCGGCGCGTCAACAGAATTGACGACCGCTTCGGTCATCGAGCGCACGAGCTCGCGCTTCTGATCGACGTTGCGGCCTTCAAGCATGTGAATGTGAACGATAGGCATACGGAGCCTCCCTGGTAGGTGTGCGTACGAGTGTAGCGCGGCGCATGCCAACCGCACACCTTGAAGCTCAGCTGCTTAATGCGTGCGTGTGATCCATCCGATCGATCGTGTAGTAGATGAGCGCGACGGTGCCCGGGCCGACGTGTGCGCCAGCCGAGAGGCTGCTCGGGATGAGCTCTACCTGGCGACCGACGATATCCGAGATCCGCTTGACGAACGCGATACCCGCCGCCTCCGCGTCGATGTGGTGCACGATGACATCGCCGAGACCACCTCGCTCACGCAGGTCGTCCATGAACTTCTCGACCATCATGTTGTGCGCACGGCGAAGCGTCCTCACCTTCGCGAACTGGTCCGTGATGCCCTCGGCGACGGTGAGAATCGGATTGATCTTCAGCAAGGTGCCGATGAGAGCCGAGGCGTTGCCGATTCGTCCGCCTCGGCGAAGGTACTCGAGCGTGGCGGGAACGAACAGGAACCTAGTGTGTAGCGTACGCTCCGTCGCTGCGGCGGCCGCCTCGGCGGCTGTCGCGCCTGCGGCTGCGGATTCGGCTGCGGCGAGAACGGCGAATCCAAGCTCCATCGAGTTGCTGCGGCCGTCGACGATCTCGATCGTCGCATCAGGATACGTCTCCAGCACCATCTCGCGCGCAAGGGCGGCTGTCGCCATGGTGCCGCTCATGAGCGGCGACACGAAGACGCCCACCACATCGTGACCAGCCGCGACCCGCTCCTCCATCAGCGTGACGAAATCCTGTGCCGATGGCTGCGAGGTGGTGGCGAACGAACTCGACGACTTGAGCGCCGCGTAGAACGTGTCGTGGTCTTCGGTATCATCCGGGTAGTCGACCCCGTCAAGATGGATGACGAGGCTTGCCACGCCGATATCGAAATCGCGGCGGAGCTTGCGCGGCAAGGCCGCCGAGCTATCAGTGATCACCTTGACGGCCAATGCGACTCCTCTTTGTCGCCCGCTCACGGGCAACACGACGTGTGGCGGGACTGCCCTACTCGGCGTTCTTGATGCTCCGTTCAACATACCCGGCCCAACGACCGTCCGCCCACTCCTGAACCTCGGCGATCGCCTCGGCGTTCATGGACTTGAAGCGGCCCTGCGTAGCGATGTACTCAGCGACCGGCGTGAGCGGCTTGCCCGCCTTCGCGAGCGCCGCACTGCGACCGGTCAGGTGGAAGACGCCGCCTTCGACTTCGTACAGCACGATGATGCCGCACTCAACGGCGAGCTTGCCGAGACGCACCGAGTCCTTGGGATCGAAGTTCCAACCGCTCGGGCACGGCGTGTTCATGTGGATATAGCGCAGACCCTTGATGCCGCGCGCTTTGACGACCTTGTCGTACACGTCGGTGGGGTACGCGGCGCTCGTGGAAGCCACGTACGGGATGTTGTGTGCCTCCATGATGCGCGGCATGTCCTTGGGGTTCTCGCGCTTGCCGGCCCACGTGGTGGTCGTGCGCGCGCCGTGCGGCGTGAGGCCCGAGCGCTGCGTACCGGTGTTCATGTACGCCTCGTTGTCGTAGCACACGTAGATGAAGTCGTCGTTGCGCTCGGCAGCGCCGGAGAGCGCCTGGATGCCGATGTCGCCCGTGCCGCCGTCGCCCGCCATCGCGAGGACCGTCATCTCGTCGGACTTGCCCATAGCGCGCAGGCCGGCCGCTGCGCCCGCC
>PHEU01000009.1 GCA_002841295.1 Actinobacteria bacterium HGW-Actinobacteria-6 | reverse complement strand
CGCGGAAGACGCTGGCCGAGCAGAGCCGGCGTATCTGTACCGCGTTATCCAGGCGGTCATCGCCGCAGGTGCCACGGTCGTGAACATCCCGGACACCACGGGCTACGCGTACCCGGAGGTCTTTGGCTCGCTCATAGGCGGGTTGATGGAGAACGTCTCGGGCATCGAGAAGGCGATCGTAGCGGTGCATTGTCATAACGACCTCGGCATGGCCACCGCCAATGCGCTCGCGGGCGTGAAGGCGGGTGCACGGCAGGTCGAGTGCACCATCAACGGCATCGGCGAGCGTGCGGGCAACACGGCGCTCGAGGAAGTCGTCATGGCGATCAAGCAGCGCCCCGACGTATTTGGCGTGGACACCGGCATCGTGACGAAGGAAATCAATCGGACATCCCGGCTGGTATCCAGCATCACCGGCATACACGTTCAGCCCAACAAGGCGATCGTCGGTGCCAACGCGTTCTCTCACTCCTCGGGCATCCATCAGGACGGTGTGCTCAAGGAGCGCAGCACCTACGAGATCATCGACCCGGCCGACGTGGGTGTGGGCGGCTCCAGCATCGTGCTCACCGCGCGCAGCGGACGCCACGCACTCAAGCATCGCCTGGCCGAGCTCAGCTATGAGATGCCGGAGGCGGAGTTTGACCGCGTGTACACCGCATTCCTTGAGCTTGCCGACAAGAAGAAGGAAGTCTACGACGAGGACCTTGAGGCGCTGGTCGGCGAGACCGAGCGCACGATCAACGAGGTCTACCACCTGGCGCAGATTCACTTCACGAGCGGCGAGCCGGGTATCCCGACCGCCACAGTCGAGCTGGTGACGCAAGATGGCGAACATCTCATCGACTCCAGCCACGGCACCGGTCCGGTCGACGCGGTGTACAAGGCCATCAACCGCATCGTGGATGTTGATAACGATCTCACGGAGTTCAGGGTCGAGGCCGTCACACGCGGCATCGATGCGCTCGGCGAGGTCACCATTCGCATCAAGAGCGCGGACGGCCGCATCTTCACCGGTCGGGGCGCGCATTCAGATATCATTGTCGCCTCAGCCAAGGCATATACCAACGCGCTCAACCGGCTGCTCGTCTCGCAGAAGACCACGATTACCGAGGAGATCTGATCCATGCCACGTCCAATGACCATCACCGAGAAGATCCTCGCGGCCCACGCAGGGCTGGACGAAGTCACACCCGGACAGCTCATCAACTGCGAGCTCGACCTGGTGCTGTGCAACGACGTCACGGCTCCGATCGCCATCAAGGAGTTCGCGAAGATCGGCGTCGACAAGGTGTGGGACGCCGAGAAGATCGCGCTCGTACCTGATCACTACACCCCGAACAAAGACATCAAGAGTGCCGAGCAAGCCAAGATGATGCGAGAGTTCGCGCATGCGCAGGGTATCTCGCACTACTACGAGATCGGCTGTATGGGCGTGGAGCACGCGCTCCTGCCTGAGCAGGGCGTGGTGGGGGCTGGCGACGTCATCATCGGTGCGGACAGTCACACCTGTACGTACGGCGCACTCGGTGCGTTCGCCACGGGTGTTGGCTCGACCGATGCGGCCGTGGGCATGGCGACAGGCGAAGCGTGGTTCAAGGTTCCTTCGAGCCTCAAGTTCAACGTGACCGGCACGCTTGGCCCGTGGGTCAGTGCCAAGGACATCATCCTGCACATCATCGGTATGATCGGCGTGGATGGTGCGCTTTATCAGGCGATGGAGTTCACTGGCGACACGATCGATTCGCTCAGCATGGAAGGCCGCATGACGATCTGCAATATGGCGATCGAAGCGGGCGGCAAGGGCGGCATCATGGCCGTCGACGACATCACACGGCTGTACATGGAAGGCCGTACCGAGCGCCCGTGGACCGAGTACTTCTCGGACCCAGATGCTGAGTACGCTCACGTGTATGAGATCGACGCTGCAAGCATCAAGCCCACGGTTTCCTTCCCGCATCTACCAAGCAACACCCGTAATGCCGAGGACTCCCGCGATATCTGGGTGGATCAGGTCATCATCGGCTCCTGCACCAACGGCCGCCTGGAGGACCTTCGCGTGGCTGCCGAGATACTCAAGGGGCGTAAGGTTCACCCGAACGTGCGGCTCATCATCCTGCCGGCGACGCAGAAGATCTATCGCGACGCCATGCACGAGGGCCTATTCGATATCTTCCTCGACGCGAACGCCGCTGTTTCGACTCCGACGTGTGGTCCGTGCCTCGGCGGGCACATGGGAATCCTCGCGGCGGGGGAGCGTGCGCTTGCAACGACCAACCGCAACTTCGTCGGTCGTATGGGCGATCCGACAAGCGAGGTCTACCTCGGCTCACCGGCTGTTGCGGCCGCGACGGCGGTGCTAGGGCACATCGCGCTACCTGAGGATTTGGGGTAAGATGCTCTAGGGGAAATACACTTAGATTTAGCCGCAGCTGTTCTTGGCTGTTGGGTTGGCGAGGGATTGGATCGGCATCATGCGTATATCACGCAGCTTGTCATTTGGTTGTTTTCGACCGCAGGTCTATCTCGCAGGAGTACTCGTGCTGCTAGCTGGCGTGATGCTTCTTCCGGCCACAGCTCTCGGAGAAGCGGTCTATAGCTCCGACGAGTGTGTTTCGTGCCACCCGCAGGCTCGTTCGGCGCATCCTGCTACTGACGATGACGCCTCGTGTTTCACCTGTCACCCGTGGGAGGACTCTGCGGTGCCCGGTCCATTCCCAATGCCCCATGATGGTGATGGTGGCTCGCATGACGGAGATTGGGTAAGCGGCACTACCCAATGCAACGAGTGCCATGATGGGGCATATCCGTTCTCGCACGGTCCTTACGGGTTCACGAGTATCACGATCTTCGACAGCGTTGACTGCAACTCCTGTCACGCAAGTGGCATGTTGAACGTATTCCAGGCTGGCGCCTCGCATAGCGTCGCACGCATGTCTTGGGGCTTGATGGATTACTACAGCTGGGGTGCTGTGGGCCAAGACGGTGCTGTGTTGGGTTCGGTTGGCGCAAACCCGACGAACCCGGGCGTTCACGCCAACTATCAGACCACCACCGCCAAGTGCGGCATCTGCCACTCGGTTCATCGCGCTAGGGCGAATGGCGTCAAGCTACTCGACGCGACGGTTGCAACGTGTTCCGGATGTCATGCTGCCGGTACGGGAACGGTCACCTCCAAGTTGATCAGCTGGGAGTCCGGCGGTCCCCACCATTCTGGGACGCTGGCAGACTGCGCAACGCGCTCGTGCCATGCATCAAGCCCGCACGGTGCCGGTGCCTCGCAGTACAAGATCGTCGCCGCCAAGCTCCTGAGCTCGAATGCTGACAGCGTTCTTGCCGCCGCCGTTGCCTCGTCGTCCGTTTCCGGCATCACGGTCGCGGACCTCAACGCCGACGTTGCGTCGACATGGACCGAGGCCACGCGTTCGGCAGTCCGCACCGGTTACACCTGTAACCAGGATGGTTGCCACGTTCAGACCCTGCTCGCAGTGGTCAAGAAGGGCTACGCCGAGGAGCGCGAGGGTGTCTACGGCTCAGGTGATATGTACAACAAGACGGGACACATGAGCTCGGCTGCCGCCACCTCTGGTGCCGGTTCGTACGTCGCGGTCACCGGCTGCGTAAGCTGCCACGACCAGACTGACGACGGTGTCACCAGCGGCTACACGTTCCCGCACTCTGAGACCGCGTATGGCACCAGCAGCAACACGAGCGGTCGTGCCTATCTCTGGATGACTCGTGCCTCGTATGCCGGCGCTGCCGACACCACGGGCCTTGCTTCATCACTCGAGAAGGCAATGGACGGTACTTGCCTCAAGTGCCACCGTGACAGCACTGGTCTGCTGGGTATCGGCCTGACAAGGTAGAAGCCGACGGACGGCTCATTGGCACCGTAGCCAATCCCCTTGGCTGCAGACGTGCGTGTCACGGAGAAGGAAGTTCTGCAACAGAATTCCTGCACTCCGGTTCTCGGCATTAGTCTTGCTTAATAACCCCTGCTTGAAGGTTGCCGCGGGTCACGTGGGTAACGGCGGCTGCGCTCTTGCACGCCAATTCAAATCAAGTACACTAGCGTGCGTTCGCGTACCACTTCGTGGCACCGCGCATCTGGTTGTAGTGATGGAGGTCTCGTCGATGTCTGAAACAGATTTCGCTCAGGAACCACAATCGGACGACCTGTCGTCTAAGCGGGCTGTTCGTAGGCCGGGCGTATTTGACGACCCAGTCGTTCGCACAATGTCGTACGTGGCCAGCGGCTTGGTGATCTTGTTCCTTGTTGCAATCGTCAGTGTCATGATCACGGGCGTGGTTGGCGCCGGCAACAACCGGGGCCCACGTACGCTTGCCGAGAAGAATCTGCTCGTCTCCGGCACCGAGGTGGCTAATGGCACGGCGGACGTGAACGTTTGGAACGAGTACATCTCATCGCTGATCGGAGTAGGGGAGTACGGTCGCGCTCGTCGTGCAATCGAAGACGGCCGTAGTACCGTCGATGACTCCATCGGCGCAGACTTTACGCTTGCCGAGGCGCGGCTGCTGAGCGCGCAAGGCAAGTACAACGAGGCGATAGCTGCTGCCGACAAAGCGATGACGCAGATACAGGAGTCCTACGACGGCCGCATCGCAGCCGGCGGAGAGAGCGCACGCGTGGCCAATCTAGACGGCATGTCTGACAACTTCGGCGTTGCGATTCTTATCAAGGCGTACGCATATCGAGATCTTGGTGAGTGGGACCAAGCCATCGAGCAGTACGATATCTACCTCAAGGATGACAGCACCGCTGCTGACATCTTGATTGATCGGGGCAATGCTCACATCAAGGTCGGGAATGAAGATGCTGCGGAGAAGGACTTCCGGGCAGCGCTCAAGTTCATCCCGAATAGTGCAGAGGCAATCGCAGGACTTGACGCGATAGGAGCGAAGCGATGAGTGACACCGCCTACGTAGGCGCCGACGTGACAACAGGCCGGGCGGTGCGGTCGCGTCGCGGTCGTCGGATCCTTGCACTTGTTCTCGTCGTGCTGATGCTTCTGCTTGGACTTGTGACGTATCTGCTGTTCAACCTAATATCAGTTCCTCGCACCAGCAATGTCGCAGTTGAGACGGGCGGGATCACCTGGGTTCGCTCTATCTATGGGATGAGCGATGCTGAAGACGACCAACTCGCACGCGCCCAGTCAGCAGCCACCGCACCGGACGGCTCTATCTGGGTTACGGATGGTCAGCATCAGGCACTCATTCACTTTACTGCTGACGGCCGCTATCTCGGATCGCTCTCTGGTCCGGATGACTTGCCGCTCTTCTCCCCATCCAGAATCGCGATTGATACTGACGGTACGATCTACGCGTGTGAGCTTACAGAGGGTGCCATTCGCGTCCTTACTACCAACAACGAAGACGCTGGCTCGTTTGGGATCCCTGAGCCGACGTCGGTCGCAGTGAGTTCCGATCGTATCGTTGTGGGCACCGTGGCGGGTTTCGCGATTCTCGACAAAGAGGGCACACCTATCAAGGTGCTTGGCTCTCGCGGAAAGGCCGATGACCAGTTCGATTATGTGCATGGCGTAGCCATAGCAGAGAACGGCAACATCTTCGTGTCGGACTCTTACAACAACCGCCTAAGTGCCTATGACCCTGAGGGCAACCGGCTGTGGATCGTCCGTACCGGTAAGCCGGCCAATGGTGCCGAGATGACCGACGGCAGTCTGGTTACCCAAGACGTGACTGACGCCGCACTCAGCGGCGACGATGCGATGCAACTGCCTCTCGGCATCACACTCGATGGCGCCGGTCGCATCGTAGTTGCTGACATGTTTGACTGCGCGCTGGCGGTGTTTGATCCCACCGACGGTTCATTCGTCGCCAAGTACGGCGAGGTCGGTCCGGATGACGGGCAGTTCTTCTACCCGGTCAGCGTTACGTACGACAGCGAGCGCGATTGGTTCACCGTGGCAGACTCGCTGAACAACCGCATCCAGATCGTGCGTCTGCCAGGGTCTTCTGCGGGCAACGGAGTCGTCTCTGCAGTTCGGCGTGCAATGACCGGGCCGCTCCGTGCGTGCGTGTATCCGTTCTTACTGCTCTTGCTTGCTATCATCGTATGGCTGGTCGTTCGCCGGGCGCGCAAGAGGCGTGAACTAACAGAGCTTAAGACTTCCCCTCAGATTTCCGATACTGAACTTGGCGAGCAGTAGAGGCTGTTTAGGAAGTTTAAGAATCTTGTGTGAATGGCATGTAGATTGCTTGTTATTGTCTAGTGAATTCAGATTGATATAATGCGACATATCCACCTTCTGGGTGTGTTATGATTTCTGAAGGTCAGAACCGTATCGTGTGCCTATTGTGCGCCAAGATACGTCTGTGTAGCTAGCTTGGGAAGGGAGGTGACAGATACATGAAACAAGCTGCGTTTGTTAATCCAACACAACAAGGAGCCACTATGAAAAAGACTCTGATTGTTGTTGTTCTTGCTGTCGCCCTCACACTTTCTTTTGCGGCCACTGCAAGTGCAACTGCTGCTAAGACTTGGAACGCCGACTATGATTACTACAGCTGGGGATCCGCTGCAGGTAGCGTGAACAGCACCGCGACGCTGCTCAGCTCCATCGGCACCAACCCGTCCAACCCGGGCGTGCACGCTAACTACCAGACCACGACCGCCAAGTGCGGCATCTGCCACTCCGTTCACCGCGCCAAGGCCGACGGCGTCAAGCTGCTGAACGCTTCAGTCGCGACCTGCGGTGGCTGCCACGCTGCCGGTACGGGTACCGTCACCACCAAGCTCGTCAGCTGGCAGTCCGGCGGTCCTCACGGCTCTGGTACTCTCACGAGCTGCCTGAACCGCACGTGCCACGTTTCGAGCCCGCATGGTGCAAATGGCTCCGACTACAAGATCGTTGCCGCCAAGCTGCTCAGCTCCAGGGCTGACACCGGCCTTGCGACCGCCGCGTCTGTGTCGGCATCGTCCGGCATCACGACCGACGACCTCAACGCCGACGTTGCGTCGACGTGGACCGAGGCGACTCGTTCAGCCGTCCGTACCGGTTACACCTGTAACCAGGATGGTTGCCACGTTCAGACCTTGCTCGCAGTGGTCAAGAAGGGCTACTCCGAGGTTCGTGAAGGTGTGTACGGCTCGGACAACATGTACGCCAAGACGGGTCACATGAGCTCGGCTGTCGCCACCTCTGGCGCCGGTTCGTACGTCGCGGTCACCGGTTGCGTAAGCTGCCACGACCAGACTGACGACGGTGTCACCAGCGGCTACACGTTCCCGCACTCTGAGACCGCGTATGGCACCAGCGACAACACGAGCGGTCGTGCCTATCTCTGGATGACTCGTGCCTCGTATGCCGGCGCTGCCGACACCACGGGCCTTGCCTCATCACTCGAGAAGGCAATGGACGGTACTTGCCTCAAGTGCCACCGTGACAGCACTGGTCTGCTGGGTATCGGCCTCGATCACTAATTCGAGACCAAGCATTCCCGTTCTGTGCTAGTGAAAGTCTGGAAGGGGTCGGCTCCTCAGGGAGTCGGCCCCTTCTTTCTGTGTTTTTGTTGTGTATGCTTGGCTGCGTGCGATGAGATGGAACGAGACCTGCTAAGCTGAGATAAGATACGTCTCGCACCGTGATGAGCGGTGCTCCCGTTCTCCCTGCGAGCGCTTAGAGTAAGGATCAATCTGTGGGCTCAGGTGCCGTCCCAAGGGTTCGATCTTGGGTAATCTGGATCATGGTCGTTGTGCCCGTGGCTGCCCTGCTCTTGTCGGGCGTCTATTTCGCGACGACGCTTCCCGGCTGTGTGGCATGCCATGATGAGAGCACCTTCGTGGAGCAGACCCAGAGCGCAACTCACTCGACTGTGGCGTGTGTTGACTGCCACGTTTCCACAGCGGTCGCCGCACGTGTTTCCTTCGGCTACCGCCAGGCATTCCATATGGTCCTGCCGATAGTCAGTGGGGATGGCCGAGGGTGGGCTGCGGTTCCGGACAGCCGCTGCCTGAAGTGTCACGAGATGATCGGCGAGGCAGTCGTTCAAGCCAAGGGCATCAGGGTTGACCACAGCGTCTGCGCAGTCGGGGCCTCATGCACCGACTGCCACTCATCAGTCGCGCACGGCGTGTCGTCGGAGTGGGTTCGAGTCTACGATATGGACACGTGCCTTGAGTGTCATTCACCGCAGGAGTCTGCTCAGTGCGACCTCTGTCACGACGGCAGGGGACCCGCAGAGAGAATCACTTCGGGTGTCTTCGCTATTACCCACGGACCTCAGTGGGAGAAGACGCACGGTATGGGCAACTCGCTCACATGCTCGGCATGTCATACCGCTGCATCGTGCGACAAGTGTCACGGTCCGGGACTCCCTCACGCAGCGAAGTTCGTTGAGAAGCACTCAGCGATCGCATCTAGCCCGGGAGCCAAATGCTTTACCTGCCACGAGCAGGCGATGTGTGATGATTGCCACGGCCTGGACATGCCACACCCTCGCACGTTCACACGCGGCCACTCCGACGCTGCTGAGGCCAATCGAGATCTCTGCAATCGTTGCCATGCCGCGTCCGATTGCACGACTTGCCACGAGAAGCATGTGCACCCCGGCGGAGCCATAGGAAGCGCATCTTCTTACAGTGCCGGCAAAGGGGGTGCTAGTTAGTGGATCTTGACACCCTCTCGCGGATTCCCGAGCAGATATCGATCCTGCTCACTGATCCCACCTCGAACCTGACGGCCGCATTCTTGCTTTACGGCGCCATTGGCATGTTGCTGCTGATTCTTCTGGTTGTGGCCATCATCTTTGTGATGGGTGCTGAGGAGGAATCTTCAGACGAGGATGCGGTCGGCAAGGTCGCAGCCGTCAAAGCAGGAGCAAAGCGCAAAGCGGCCGCTGTTTTACGACCTCGCGATCCAAGGCGTACTCTGATTACAGCCGGGATATGGGTCGCTGTCGTCGCTGTCGTTTTCATCGTCTCAAATGTCGCGACGTCCAACTCAGCTGTCTGCCTGAGTTGCCACGAGGACAATCCTCATGTCACTACCACTGCTGCTGCGGACTCTCACGCCAGCGTTGCGTGCGTTGACTGCCATGAGCCCGGAGGCGCGCTCGGGCACTTCACGATCGGCGGCACAGCGCGTGCGCTCCATATGATTGACGCCTGGACCGACCTTCAGGCTCAGGGAGATTATGGAAAGGCGACTTCTGACTCCTGCTCGGCGTGTCACACGTCCGAACTCAAGGGTGTTGTAACCAACAAGGCACGCGGGCTCAAGATGTCGCACGCTGAGCCGTTGGCAGCATCTGCCGAATGCCTCGACTGCCACAAGCCCAATGAGGGTGTCGTTGGGGCGCACAATGCTGGTATGAATCCATGCCTGCAGTGCCACGACTCGGTCACTGCTTCGAGCGAGTGCGCCACGTGTCACGATAGAACCGCTGCTGCGGCCGCGCGTTCCACGGCCACCGGGTTGGCCAAGGTGCAGATATCCGAAGTGACATGTGGTGGATGCCACGACGAGAAGAAGGAATGCGACACCTGTCACGGCGTTCGCATGCCTCACACGCAGAAGTTCATGGTCTACGCGCATGCCCGCGCCGGCGTTGTCGACATCTGGTACAACGGCGGCAAGACGTGCGGGCGTTGCCACACTGCGACCCGTAATCCCTGTACCAAGTGTCATAGCGAATATCTCGGGCGTGGCCATGACGCCGGACTTGCCGAAGGTCACAAGACCTCCGACGAAGTCCGCTGCAACACATGCCATCAGAGTATGGCGTTCGTTAGAGGGCGCGATTACTGCACAGACCTGTGCCACACGGAGTTGGCGGTCGAGAGCAGCCCACGGTGAGAACCGGAAGTCTCGCGGCCCAGGTACCTGACACGCACGGCAGGTGGGCCACCACCACATTCATGCTCATTGCTTTCTTGGCGCCAGGTGCGTGGCTCGTGACGACGCTGCCCCCGATGCCGATCGCCAGAGCGCTCGTTTCGTTGTCGGCGGCAGCCTGGGCCATGGCTGTCGGCCTGGGCTTTGTGCCGTTTGGGATGCCTGACCGGCGTGTGAACAGGGCGCTCGCAGCCCTGATCGCCGTCGTGGCGATCTCGTTCATTCTCGGCGGTTCGTGGTTCCAAGTGGCCTTCTATGACCTCTTCGGCAATATGCCGCTGTTGCTCTGGCTCACCTTCCCTCTGGTGTTCTTCCTGGCCGCGGGCGTGCGCTGGACGTCCGAGAATGTGTGGCGAGCGGTCGGCGTACTCGCGATCATCGGTGCAGTTCTCTCGGTGGTGTTGGCGTTTCAGCAGATCACCGTCGGCGTTAATCGTGTGTTCGGGACGACTGCGTACAGCATCACTGCGCTGATCGTGACGCTTCCGATGGGAATCGCTCTCGCACTGCGTGCCAGCGGCCATCGGCGTGTGGTGTGGCTGGCCGTCAGCGCGGTCATCGCGGTTTCACTCGGTGTGTTCTCAGCATCCGCGATGGGGACACTCGCGGTGATCTTCGCGCTCGCCGCATCGGTTGCGGCGCAACCTGCACTCTGGCGGGCGAAGACCGGCCTTACTCGGGCGCTTCCGCGGCTTGCGATCGCTTTGGCCGCGAGCATGGTAGCGGCGCTGCTCGTCGTTCAGGTTCCGGTTTTCGGAGCGTCGGGCATCGTCACGAGCGCGGGGTCGATCGATAGGAATGTAAGAGGGCGCGCGCAGATGTGGGAGGGTGCCCAGGCGATGTTCCTGGATAAGCCGCTGTTTGGCTACGGGCCCTCCGGCTACCGTATTGCCGCGGTAGAGTACCTCGCTCCTGAGGCGCTGCAGTACGGCGCTGACGCTGAAGGCAATGCTGATCCAACCGTCTTCAGCCCGCAGTCGCCTCACGCTTTGCTTTGGGAGGTACTCACACGTCTCGGCGTGGCAGGCCTTGTGGCATTCCTGGTCCTCGGGTTCGTATGGGCAAGAGCCTTGCTGCGACGTCTGAAGGTCGCTGATGGCACCGGTGGGCTGCGCACCGCGCTTGCAGCCGGATTCGTTGCCTCGCTGTTCGCGCTCATGGTCAATCCGGTCGTGTTCCCGATCGGATTGCTCGGCGCCGCAGCCGCAGGAGTCGCCATCGCTCCGCTTGTCACCTCCCGCCGAGACGACACTGCACCAGCCACGAAGGCGTGGCGAGGTTCTATTGCCGCTGTTGGCATCGTGCTGATGATCGCGAGTGTTTGGCTGGGGGTGGGTGAATGGCAGGCGTACACCGCTCCATCGCAGGATGTCGTGACGACCGTGAGCAACTATGAGAGTGCGCTCGCGATAGTGCCGCAGCACCCGCTAACGCAGCGACGGTTGCTTGAAACGCAGTTGCTGCTCTCGGCAGATGATGAGGCACTCTCTCGCGCGCAACGTGCGGTTGAGACGGCGCCGACACTTCAGCGTGATTTTGCGCCGAATCTGGTGAACTTCGTCGCGTATTCGGCAACCCAGGCCGAGCGAACCGGTCGCACCGACCTTACGTGGGAGCGGGGAATGCTGGACGAGGCTGCGTCGCGGCTGCCGTTGATGCCTTCTTTGGTCGCCGAACGCCTGCACGTGGCGCTTGTATCGGGGGACGCAGTGGAGGTTGGCGCTGTCCTGGATGATGCGCGAACGTGGGGTGCACCATATCCGTACACCGCAGCCTACATCGAACGTGCCGAGCAGTTGCTGGCGACTCAGTAGGCTCCGCGCGTTCGCGTGGCGAATTCTGGAGCCAGCGTGCCGATAGCCGACCACATCCCCGGCTCGTCAGCGGCACTGGCAGCTGCGATCAGCTCGAGGATGTTCTTGTCGAACGACGCATCGGGAACGCGCACACGATCGACACGCAAGATGTTCGTGCGTGTGGTTGGAAGGAGAGCCTCGGTCGCGGTCACGAGCTCCTCGTGAAGCTTCTCCCCGGGGCGCAGTCCCGTGAACTCTATTGCTGCCGGTACGCCTGAGAGCGCGATCATCTTCCTCGCTAGATCCACGATTCTCACAGGTTCGCCCATCTCAAGAACGAAGATGTCGCCCGGCTCACCGATTGCCTGCGCCTGCAGGACCAGGCGCGCGGCTTCCGGAATCGTCATGAAGTAGCGGGTCACATCGGGATGTGTGACCGTGAGCGGTCCGCCTCGGCGGAGTTGGTCCTGGAAGATCGGAACCACGGACCCGCGGCTTGCGAGCACGTTGCCGAAACGCACGGCAACAGCACTCAGTCGGCTGCGGCGTGTTGCGCTCAGCATCTCTGACTCGGCAAGTGACTTGGTGAGTCCCATGACGTTTGCCGGTGCGACTGCTTTGTCGGTCGAGATGAGCACGAAGCGCCCGACCGAGTGACGTTCGCACGCTTCAAGCACCATGAGCGTTCCGTGGACATTCGTCTTGACGGCCTCGGCGGGCGCGTCCTCCATGAGAGGGACGTGCTTGTACGCTGCGGCGTGCAAGACCAGGTCGGGGCTGTGCACGGCAAACAGCGTGTCGAGTCTTTGACCGTCCCGGATATCACATACGCACATCGTTGCGATCCCAGGGGCGATTGATTCCAGTTCTAGGTACAGCTCGTAGAGGCGCGTCTCGTCGATCTCGATGAGGACCAGGTGTTTCGGATCCAACTGGATGATCTGCCGGCACAGCTCGGAGCCGATCGAGCCACCCGCGCCTGTGACCGCAACGACTGCGCCGGCGATGGTGGAGCGTACCTGCTCGACGTCGATCTCTGTGGGTTCGCGTCCCAGGAGGTCTTCGACGTCCACGCTGCGGAGGTCTCTAAGGCTCACTGAGCCCTTTGCGATGACGATCGGGGGCATAACGCGGGTTTGCACGTCTGCGTCTGCAGCGGCGTTCAGGATGCGCCTGACGGTCTCTTGTGGAGCAGATGGTAGCGCGACGAATATCTCTTCCACGGCATGCCGAGAGACTACAGCGCCGAGTTGGCTTGTCGAGCCAAGTACGGAGACGCCGTTGATGGTCTTGCCGAGCAATGTCCGGTCGTCGTCCAGGAAGCCTACAACGAGCAGGCCGAGATGCGGTCGCGACTGTATCTCGCGCAGAAGGAGGGAGCCAGCGCTGCCGGCACCTACGACGAGAACCCTGCGACCCGTGCCCCTGCGGGATGCACGCATATGCAAGAAGACGCGTGCCGTGAGGCGCACGGCCGACGCGCCGAGAAAGACCAGAATCGCCTGGATGAGCAATACACCAACGGGTACCGGGCGCATGTTCGAGCTGCTCGGGGCAAAAAAGTCGACGGCCATGAGCAGTGCCATGCCGAGCAAGGTGGATGCGAAGAGTCTAAGCAGCGTATCGACGCCCACGTAGCGGAGCAGCAGCCGGTAGAGGCCAAACGCCGAGAAGATCGTCATGTATACGACGATCGCCAGGCCGGCCAACGGCAGCTGCCAGCGTGCGAACTCAGCCGGGACGAGGCCTTCGAAGCGGAGCCAGTAGGCGGCAGCGGTAGACACGACGATCGCGATGACGTCGAGAACGATCGTGGCCGAGCTCCAGAGGTGACCTGCCGCTCGTACCCGACGAAGGAATGCCATGGGGTTCATGATGTTGCTACTCCCAGCACTTTTCTAACGGCGGTCACAGTGTCGTCGATATCTTGATTGCCGAGGGTGGGGTGCACGAAGAACGCGAGCGAGGTCTCGTCCAAGCGGGCAGCATTCGGGAGTCGCTGCGCTGGGCCGAGTCCGTGCTTGATGAACGCACCTTCGCGATATACCTCGGCACACGATCCGTACTGGATGCGAACACCCTCGGCGAGTACCGCCTCAAGGATTCGGTCGCGATTCCATCCGGAGGTGAGTTCTTCCGGGACAATCGTTGCGTACAGGCGGTAGAAGGCGTGCTCCGCGCCGTCGCCCGGCAGCAGCACTCTGATTCCGCGTACTCCCGTCAGGCCCTCGGCGATTCGCCGGGCGTGAGCGGTGCGCGTGTGATGCCAGGAGGGGAGCTTCGTCAGGCCCACGCGCGCTACCGCCGAGGACATCTCGTCGAGCCGCCAGTTCGTGCCGAACTCGTCATGCAGCCAGCGAAACGACGCTGGTTCGTCCATGAACGCGGGGTCTTTGAGCTTGGCCAGCGACTTGCCGTGGTCTTTGTACTCCCAAGCCCGTGTGTACGCGGCCTCATCGTCGAGTACGACCAGGCCGCCGTCACCGACGGGGATGATCTTGTCCTGACAAAACGAGAACGCAGCCGCGTGGCTCGGTCCGGCGCCTATCGGCCGACCGCGGTATGTGCCTCCGTGTGCCTGCGCGCAATCCTCGATGACTACGAGATCGTGGTGCTCGGCGAGCTCGAGGATCGGATCCAAGTCGACGGGCCATCCACCCAGGTGCACCGGAATGACGGCGCGAACCGATGCGTCGAGCACTGCCGAGGCGCTCTCTGCGGTCATAGTGCCACTCACCGGGTCTACGTCGCACACAATCGGGGTCGCACCCACTGCGACAACAGCGCTCGCGGTCGCGATGAACGTTCTTGCCGGGACGACCACCTTGTCGCCTGCACCGATGCCGAATGCGCGCAACGCAAGTTCGAGTGCAACCGTGCCGTTTGCCACGGCGATGGCGCGATCGCGACCCAGGTATGCCGAGAATTCCTGCTCAAGCAGATGTCCCTGTTCTCCGGTCCAGTAGTTGAGGCGACCGGAAGTGAGAACTGCCGTGACGGCAGATATCTCCTCGGCACCAGGAGAGGGCCAGGTGGGCAGGGGGCTCGTTCGAACCGGAGCTCCGCCTTCGATTGCAAGAAGATCAGACACGTTCGTTCCAATCGTTTGATTCATCAGAGCTTCCGCTGAAAGGCTCAGGTGTGTCGCCGCTCGGCGAGTCAGTGCCCCGGCCACCGAGGACCGTCGAGATAGTCAGCAGCAAGATTCGTGCATCCAAGATGAGCGAGCGGTTATCGACATACCAGACGTCCATTTTCAGGCGCTCGTCCCAGGAGATGGCGTTGCGTCCGTTGACCTGGGCCCAGCCCGTGATGCCGGGTCGCACATCGTGGCGACGGGCCTGCTCCTGATTGTACTTCTCGAGGTACTCGGGCAGTAACGGCCGTGGGCCGACAACGCTCATCTGGCCGAGCAGTACATTCACAAGCTCGGGGAGCTCGTCCATTGATGTCGAACGCAGGAATCGTCCGACCTGCGTGGTTCGGTCGGCGTCAGTTCTCTGTAGTTGCTCGAGAGTAGCCCCCATGGGCGCGGAGCGCATGGTGCGGAACTTGTACATGGTGAAGACTCTTCCACCCAGACCCGGACGCGCCTGTCGGAATATGACCGGCGTTCCCATCGAGAGTGCGATGGCGACGGCAACGACGAGCAGCAGCGGGCTGAGGACGACCAGGAGCACGGCAGCCGAAACGACGTCAAGCAGCCGTTTCACGGGGCTATACGCGGAGTGCAAGCGCTTCACGGTACAACTCCTCGTAGGCGGCGATGATCAGCGGCAGGGCATAACGTTCTTTGACGCGCAGGCGTCCTGTGGCTCCTCGGCGGGATACTTCATCTGGAGCTGCGGCCGCCTCGTCTATGGCGGCGGCCAGCGCGGACACATCATGTTTGTCGACGATCCAGCCTGCGTCCGGCGCTACGGCATCGGTGATTCCGCGTGTAGCCGTACCGATCACGGGGATGCCAATCGACATCGCCTCAAGGACGGAGCGGTTCAGGCCTTCGCGCTCCGAGACCAAGGCGAGTGCGTCGCTTGCGCCGAGAACAGAGGCGATGTCGCTGCGGTAACCTGCCCACCTGATTCGCTCGGCAATGCCAAGGCGCTGTGCCTGGTTACGTAGCTCCGACTCAAGAGAACCCTCGCCGACGATCAGCAGAACGACTCGCGGGTCTTCAACGAGCGCCAGTGCCGAGAGGAGATGCGCGTGGCGCTTCACCGCGCCAAGCTCGGCGATGATCGTGACTACGAATGCATCGCGCGGGATGAAAAGCGAGGCGCGAAGCGCATCGGAGCTCTCGGGCGCAGCGCTTCTCGGCGAGTAGCGGGCGGTGTCCACGCCGACTCCGGGTATGAAGCGAACCCGGTCGGCCTTGATGTCATCGAAGGCACGCGCAGCTTCGAAGTCTTCCTGGTTCATCGTAACGATGAAGTCGGTCCACGTGGCGGCTGTCTTCTCGAGCCAGCGGAAGATGAGATTGCGAAGTCTCCCGCCACCTTTATAGAAGTGGAAGCCGTGTGCGGTGTAGATCACGATGGGACGCGTGGCACCCATCGAGCGAAGTGCTAATCGGGTCACGAACGCCGCAACCGGCGTATGGACGTGCACGAGTTCGTAGCCGCCGGCGCTCACGACTTGGCGAACGCGCCTCACTGGGCCGAAGAGGTTTCCCGGGGCGAGCGCGTTGCGGCTCCAGCCGATATCGAACAGCCGATCGAAGCTGCCGGCGATCCGCGAGTTCGAGCCAGCGCCGTGCGCGAGCGCATCGACGTGCCAGCCTCGGCCGTGCAGTCGATCCGCGTACGGCAGCAAGAATGCTTCCAGGGTCGATGCGACCGTGCAAACAAACAGAATCGAAGGCCCTGTGCTGTCGGTTGGAGCGTCGATCACGATGGTCGGCCTCATCTGCACCAGCGGGCGGGATAGTAACGTTTCGTGCGTGTAGTATTGTACAGTGTGCGGCGGACTTGGACCGTTCATTACCGCGAGAGAATCACCGTCGCGGTACCGAGGGAGGACTGAGATGGTGCGTGTTCGAAACGTGCTGGTTTTCCCCGGCGGAACCGAGATAGGACTCGAGATCCGCAACTGCCTCGCGGATCGGAAAGAAGTCCAGCTCTTCTCGGCAGCAGCACCGGATTCCAATCACGCTCCCTTCGCATATCGCTTCCATGACGTTGTGCCGCCGCTCGGTGATCCCGAGTGGTTTGACGCACTGTGCGAGGTCATCCAGCATCGCGAGATCGATTATGTATTCGCCGCGCATGAGGATGTGCTCCTGGAGCTTGGGCGCCGCCGAGACGAGCTCGGTGCGGTCCTGGTCGCAAGCGCACAAGAGACTCTCGAGATCGCGCGCTCGAAGACCGCAACGTACGCTGCGCTGCAGGGTGTTGTTCGAACCCCCGCGCTGCTCGACGCCGGTGACCCGCTTCTGGCATTCCCGGTGTTCGTCAAGCCCGATCGTGGAGCGGGCTCGCGAGACGCGAGAGTCGTCGATTCGGTTGAGGATCTTGTTCGCGCGGTGAGCGTAGATGAGCAGATGATCGTCTCGGAGAATCTGCCGGGCGAGGAGTGTACCGTCGATTGCCTGTCCGACCGTGTGCGGGGGCTCGTCTATTCAGGTCCTCGCAGGCGCGTCAGAACGCGCAGCGGCATTTCCATGGATAGCTACAACGTGCAGGATCCGGAGCTCGATGAGATGGCGCGCGCCATCGACAAGACCCTTCACCCGCGAGGTGCGTGGTTCTTCCAGGCGCGCAGGGCTATCACCGGAGAATGGTGCCTTCTTGAGGTCGGGGCCCGTCTCGGCGGAACGATGGCTCTCAGTCGCGCGCGGGGAGCTAACCTTGCGTGGCTATCGATCCTCGAAGCCGAAGGATCGGAGTTTGACGTGCTCCTCGGAGAGTACGACGTTCGCATAGACAGGGCGCTCTTGAACCGCTTCTCGACAGGTGTTCGGTACTCCACGGTCTATGTCGACCTCGACGACACGTTGATTCTTGGCGACAGGGTGAATATCCCGGTCGTCCGATTCCTGTTTCAGGCCATAAACGCCGGCAAGAGGATCGTCTTGATCACGCGGCATGACGGCGACCCGGAAGAGACGCTGCGCCGATTCAGGCTCTCCGGAGTCCCTGATGAAGTCGTGCACCTTGACCGACACAGCTCCAAGGCCGATGTGATTGCTGACGCTGATGCCATCTTCATCGACGATTCGTTCGGAGAGCGCGCCGATGTCGCTCGCGAGGCAGGGATTCCGACGTTTGACGTGAGCATGCTTGAAGCGCTCATCGACGACCGCGCGTAGGGTCTCTTTGGCATGCTCGGTGCTATACTCTGCTGCATGCGACCACCTCTTCGTAAGACACCCACAACGCTCAAGATGGCCCGCGCGCTGCTGACGAAACGGCAGGGCAATCGGCTCTGGAACCGCGTTTTTGGGCGCTACGACGCCACGAGCCTGATATGCCGGGAGACCCGTGCCGAGGCGCGCGCCCGCAAGGCGTCCGGGCGGCCGCCGCGCCTGCATCATCTCGATGTCCACCTCACCGATCACTGCAACCTGAACTGCCGGAGCTGCGAGCATTACAGCAGCATCAGCAAGCCGGTGTTTACGGACTTGTCGACGTTTGAGGCCGACCTCACGCGACTTGCGGGACTGTTTGAGGGCATCGATCAGGTCTATCTTCTCGGCGGAGAACCTCTGCTACACCCCCAGGTTGAGGAGTTCGTCCGGGTAGCCCGGAAGCATCTGCCCGGTACGCGGATCTGTCTCATGACCAACGGCGTCCTGGTGCCCAAAATGGGTGATTCATTTTGGGGCGCGCTGCATGAGACCGAGACGATCCTGCTGTGCGATCAGTATCCGGGCGTGGCCGATGTCGAAGCCATCACAGCGCTTGGAGCGGAGCACGGAGTCGTCGTCGAGTTCGTTCAGGCCACCGAGCAGTTCTTCCGAGCGCCTATCGATTTGAGCGGCACGTGCGATCCGCAGGAGTCCTTCGTGCGTTGCACGGGTGTGAGCAACTGCGCCACTATCAAAGACGGTCGCATGTACCCGTGCGCTCACATCGCGTACGCGGACATCTTGCGGGAGCGCTTTGATATCGAGCAGCTCCATCCCGGGCCTGAAGACTCAATCTCGGTTCACGGTGACGCGACCGGTGATGATATCGTCGATTTCCTCATGAGCCCGGTGCCATGGTGCGCGAATTGCGATTATCCGGCGCTCGAGTACTTCGAGTGGGGCCGCACAAGCCGCAGTATCGATGAGTGGGTGCGGGTGGATGGCTCCGGCGTTGGGTGCGCCGCAAGAGGGGAGCGTGGCCGGTCGTGACGCCAGCGCTGCGAATGCCGGATGTTGTGAGGGGCGCTGTCCCTGGCCCGGTCAGAGGGTGGCTTCGAGAGCACCTCTATAGCGATGGGATGGCTTTACGCGAGAGTTGGCCCCGCTTCTGGTGGGACCGACACGTGCTGAGGCGCAAGCCGAGGCTGCATCGCCTTGTCGTCCACGTCACAGATCACTGCAACCTCAACTGTGCCGGCTGCACGCATTTCAGCAACATCAGCGAACCCGGTTTCGCGAGCGTCGAGGAGTTCGAGCGCGATATGGCGCGCCTTGCGGTGCTCTTCTCGGCCATAAGCGAGATCTATCTGCTCGGCGGAGAACCGCTTCTGCATCCTGACCTGATCGAGTTCATGCGCATCACGCGCGAACAGTTCCCCGAGTCGAGCATCAAAGTCATGACCAACGGCGTCCTCGCGCATCGCATGGAGGCGCCGTTCTGGGAGGCGCTTCGGGAGTACGATTGCACGCTGGTGTGCGACTTGTACCCGATCGCACTCAAAGTCGAGCGTGTGGATGCGTTGGCGGCAGAACATGGCGCCACCGTGGAGTGGACCGAGTCCCGCGACGAGTTCTTCCGACTGCCGATCGATCCGGCAGGCGGGCATGACGTCGCCGACGCCTTTGAGCGGTGTCGCTGGGTCAACAACTGTCCGATTCTGCGCGATGGGAAGCTGTACCCGTGTGCGTACACGGCGTATGTGGATATCCTCAAGGAGAAGTTCGGTCTCGACGGCATGGAGGTAACCGAGGACGACTCGGTCTCAATCTACGCCGAGGACGACGGGTATACGGTCATGGATTTCCTTGTGAAGCCGGTTCCCTGGTGTCAGTACTGCGACTTCGACGCGATGGTGATGCGTCCCTGGAGTCGGTCCAAGCATGAAGCAGGCGAGTGGATAGACGCCGAGTAGACCGCCCGGATGCAGCCAGGCTTCCGTGCTGAGCAAGAGGAGATCGGATTGAAGGACGTGCGCGCTCACCAGGAGACGCTGCTGTCGATATCCACGCTCACGATCTCACTCGTGCTGCTCCCTGTGCTGCTTCAGTCGACGCTGTTCCTTGCGGGCGTCTCGCTGAGTGTGATGAGCTTCGCGTTCGGCTTGGCCATCGGAGTGCTGCTTCCGATCGTGCTCCGGCAACACACGCGCGGCTTATGGCTGGCCTACGTCGTGGTTTCAATTGTCGTGGTGGCTGCACTCGCGATTCAGGGCGGCTCCTGGGATAACACACATGACAGCCTGACGTATCACGAGCCGGCGGCCATCTCGATCGGCGATGGCGTCAATCCGATGTCGGCTTCCCTCGGCCATGTTCTGGCTGACCATTACCCCAAAGCGTCATTGGTGTTCTCGGGCGGCGTGTACGCCCTCACCGGGAATATCGAGTACGGAAAGATTCTCACGGTCTTGTTCGCGCTTGCGAGTTTCGGCGTGGCCGGCGCCTTCTTCCTGGCGATTCCGGGTATCCGGATCAGCTGGGCGTACGTCCTGGCAGCAGTCGCAGCGCTCAATCCTGTTACAGTCGCTCAGCTTGACACACATTATGTGGACGGGCTCTTTGCCAGCCTCGGGCTGATGCTCGTGTTGATCGCGGTTGCCGAAAGCACTGAGAAGATCGATCTAGGCGGCTCTCGGACGTCGCTGCCCACACTGGGGGTTGCCGCCGCCGTGCTGCTTGCGAATCTCAAGTTCACGGGACTGGTGTTCGTGGTCGCGCTGGTGCTTGGCTCGGCGGTTTGGCGCGCTTTGAAAGCGAGGCGCGGCGCTGATCGTGCATGGAAGCCGACTGTTCTGCCGCTTGTCGCGCTTGTACTCGGGATACTCATCGTTGGATTCAATCCGTACATCACGAACCTGTATCAACAGGGGAATCCGTTCTATCCGCTCTTCAGCCCCGACCTTGCTCGAGTCCCTGATCCGCCCGACGTGACGCAGCGCCCCGTTCCATATCGCGAGGTGCCCGCGCCGGTCGCGTTCCTGATGTCACTTACCGAGCAGACATCCACTGCGACCGACCAGACGATGGCAGCACCGTACCGGCTCAAGAACCCGCTCTCGGTGACGCGCGATGAGTTAGTGGCACTTCAGTTTCCGGATGCCCGCCGAGGCGGATACGGACCACTGTTCTTCCTCGCTCTGATCGCGGCTGCCGCGTTGTCGGCGCTCATGCTCCTGCGGCGAAAGACCGTGCGTTTCGATCTTCCGCTTGAAGCCGTGGCTTTCGGGACCATTGCGACCGTCGTGCTCACGCTTCTGATGGTCGAGTCGTGGTGGGCCAGGCTCGCCCCGATCTTGTTCCTCGTCCCGCTCCTGATTGCGGTGGCAGGGCTGTCTGCCGAGGGACGCAGCGGTCGTGCTGCCCGGCTTGCAGCGATCGCGGTCGTGGTGATTCTCTGCGCGAATGGCCTACTGGCGCTCGTTGCACAGGGGTACGACTACCGCAACCGGGCGATCGCTCGCACAGAGACGCTGGCGGCGCTTGATGGCGCCGAGAACCTGCATGTCCGGTTCCCGGATCCCTGGGTTGCCGAGATGCACTCCCGGGCTCTCGTGAGGCGACTAGAGGATGCCGGCTTCGAGGTGGAAGTCATCTCCGCGCAAGGCCAGTCGCAGGGTGAATGGACCTACTACCCGGCGCTGCGTGCCGAGGTCGGCGAGAAGTGACTTCCACTTCCTCGCGCCTGACTAGGACCTGTCCGGTCCGCGCCTGAAGGTGATCGTCCGGTTCAGCGCGAACTGTACACTCGCCACGATGAGAATCGACACGAGCTTTACGCGCATTGCGGGCAACCCGAGTGACAGGCCGGTCTGCAGGATGAGTGCGGAAAGCGCCAGGCCTCCGAGCCCGACTGCCCAAAACGTGGCAAAGCGCGCGAGCGCGCGATCACGCACCCGGAACGTGAACGCCCGATTGAGCCAGAAGCTCAAGGTGATGCCGCAGACGACGCCTGCGGCGTTCGCGAGCTGTGGATCGAGCGCGAAGCGGGTTGTGAGCGACCAGAAGATTATGGCATCGGTGCTGGCGCTGAGCACTCCGATCACGCCGTAGGACAGGACCTCCCGCGCAACGGAAGGCAGTCGTCCGCTCGCGGCCATCTACCGGTCCCCGTCCAACCCGAGGGTAGGCTCTGCACACCCGGTGAGCGCGCGGGCGGCAGCCTCGTAGCCCTGCATGAAGCTGTGGTCCATGTTGCCGACTTCGTAGCGCCACGCGCCGAATCGCCCGCGAGAGAGGATGTTGGCGGAACCGAGCTCGGCCAGTGCGAGACTCACGATCTCCTCGCGGTTCAGCGTGGGCGTCGGGTATCCGTACTCGGCGCGGTGTGTCCACACGTGCGAGACCTGCTCTGCGTTCTCAAGCACACCTGCCGAGACGAGCCCGGCAATAACACGGTCCACCAGGTCGTCGGTATCAACGGGCATGGTCGCGGATTCAGCGACTTCGATCAAGAGTGAGGAACCGTCGATACCCGCCGGCACATTGGCTGGGCTGTAGTGGCTGAAGTGGGTGACCCGATAGAAGGGGAGTTCCGGATCGGGGAAGTACATCCAGCACCGGTCGCCGAGCCGTTCTCCAACTGCGGCGTCGACCCCAAGGCCAATGACGTGAACGGAGCTGTGAGATAGTCCGGAGGTCAGCTCGATGAGGGATGGATCGCCGATGAGCCGGGCGGTGATATCAAGTGGCACCGTGGTGATGAGGTACTCGTAGCCGATGGTTGCTCCGTCCTCGAAACTGACGATCTTGTTCTCCCGGTCGATTGAGACGGCACGTGCGCCGAGTCGGATGCGTTCCTGCGGCAGCGTGTTTGCGAGTGCGTCCCAGAATGCGCCTGTGCCGCCCGATTTCGGGTACACGAAGGTGCTATTGGGACCCCATTCTGTGTCCTTCGGGGCGCCGAGCGCGTTTCGAATCGCCGCGATAGGGTCGGGCACGGAGACCCGTTCGCCGATCCACGACCATGACATGTCTCCGAGCGGATGTGCCCAGACCTTCTCGTTGTACGGGCGCATGAATGCCTCGGTGATTCCGATTCCAAAGGCAGCCGTGATGTACTCGGAGAAATTCTCCGGCGGACCCTGTGAGCCTGACGCTGCGGTGATTGCGGCCTCGACGAGTCCTGCCAGGCACTCCGTCCTGACGTCTCCAGGGAGTGCTTGCAGGTGGTCCTGGAAAGGGTAGGGCACCCAGTGCGAGCCGTATTGGATCGCGGCATCGCGCCGGTGCTCGTAGTAGCCATCGGATCCGAGGATCTCGGCGAGCAGATTCGAGACGACATCATAGTGCGAGAACCACACGTGGCCACCGATGTCCCAGGTGTAGCCCGCATCATCGATGATGCTTTGGGAAAGCCCGCCAATCTCGGTGCTCTGCTCGCAGAGCAGCCAGTCGACGCCCTCGTGCCTGTTGAGTTGGTATGCCGCCCCAAGCCCGGTGGGGCCCGCGCCGATCACCAGGACCTTGACCTGCTTCACGTGGTTTCTCCTTGAGAGGCGACTCTGCGTGCAACGACTCGCATGGTTCGTGCCAAGACGATGGTCTCGACGAGTGATTTTACTGCTGCCTTCCAAAGGCGCCACCGGACGATCGATACGGTGCCCGTACGGCGATTCTGGTGTGGCACGGGTACGTTGAGAATCCGAGCTCCGGCCAGGGCGAGCGTTCCTGAGACAACGAGATTAGGTGCGAATGTCGTATCGGGAATCGCGAGCACGATCGGTCCGAGAATTGCGGATCTCACAAGGCGGTACGGTGTGTTCACGTCCTGAACGCCGGCACCGTATGCCAGGTTCACGATGAACCGTGAGGTGGCGCTGATGAGTCGTCGGCCTGTGCTCTGAGACCTGCCTGTTCGTGCGCCGAAGATGGCGTCGAAGCCATCGCGCTTGCGCCAGAGCGCCGGGAAGCTGGATGCTGGCATCTCGTCGTCACTGTCGCACTGGAAGACCCACTGCGCCCTGGGGTACGCCATCCTGTAGCCCATGAGTATCGTGGGCCCGTGACCGCTGTTGGGCTTTGAGGTGACGCTCACGCGGGGTTCGTTCTCGAGTTCCCGGAGGGCCGCCGCCGTGCCGTCGGTCGAACCGTCATCGAGCACGAGGATCTCATAATCTGCCGAGAGACCATCGAGCGTGGCCTGCCAGGAGCGAATCACATCGGCGATACAGGCCGCCTCGTTGTACACCGGGATGACCACGATAAGCTCACGCATCTTTGTCTGCCGTCCTCTTAGCCACGTTGGCGCGAAGCCGTGATTTCGAGATACCAATCCAGATAGGCGCTCACTTGCCGCTCTATCGTGAAGCGCTCACGTGCGCGCGGCACGCCCGCCGCCACATAGCGATTGCGCGTTTCCGGGCTCCGTATGAGCTGGACGGTCGCCTCGGCAAGTGCAGACGCGTCGCGATTAGCGAATACGCGGCCAGTGACGCCGTCCTCGACGATCTCGGGGTTCCCGCCGGCATCGCTCGACACGATGGACAGCCCTGAAGCCATCGCCTCGAGCAGGGCGAGCGAGTGGTTCTCTGCATGTGATGGGTGGAGATAGAGATCGGCTGCGCGGTAGTACGCGGCCACCGTCGCCTCGTCGCTCACGAACGGCACGAACTGCACGCGAGCATCGCCCAGCATGTAGGCGGGTGCGTCCTGCCCGATGGCAAGGAACAGCAGCTTGTCGCCCTGGGTCTGCTCGGCGATGAGAGGTAGTGCGGCCTCGAGCGTCTCGAACCCCTTGTACGGATTGTCCTTGGCCGAGCGGGCCGTGTAGAGCACGATCGTGGCGTCGGTGGGCAATCCGAGGAGCGCGCGTGCGGCTACCTTGTCGCCGGGCGAGAACACGGTCGTATCGACACCGTTTGGGATGACCCGGGTCTCGGCCGAAAGTCCAGCGACCCCGGACTCCTCGGCCATTTGCATCAGCCACCGGGACGGAGTGGCGAGACGGACTCCGCTGTCCGTGAGGGCCTTGCGCTTGATCCGCGCGTTGTGCGCGCTGCCATCGCGCCTGATTCCGACGTAGCGGTCCAGGTACTCGCAGTCGCCGCATCCGGTCCGCCACTTCTCGCACTGCATGGGGTATGCGCAGTGGCCAGTGAGCGGCCAGGCGTCATGCAGCGTGTAGATCGTGGGGACAAGCGCGTTGAGCCGGGGGAGGGCACGGAGGTCGAAGTAGTCACCATGCAGATTGTGCAGATGCAGCACGTCGAGCGATTCCGGAACGAGCGCTGGGATGTGCGCCGATGCCGGGTACGAGATCGTCTCGATGCCCCGCTGGATCTGCAGCATCCGGAGTGGGTCGGCGATGGTTCGCAGTGCCCGGTCGAGAAGATGGTAGGCACCCGACTCCGGGAGGCTATCAGCTACCCGCCAGAGCGCGCGCGTCCACGCCGGGCGATAGCTGTCGTTGGACAGCTCGATGACCTTCGGGTCGTCGGTTTGCTTCTCGGCGACGACGAGCCACGAGTCGACGCCGCGTGCGGTGTACTGGCGGTGCAGCTGGTGTGCGACCTTCTCGGCGCCCGCACTGACCTCGCGCGGGGACACCTGCGCAACGTGCAGATCAGCGACCTTCATCGAGCCACCTCGCAAGTCTTGCCGCGAGATCCTCGGCGCCCATGTCTCTCGGGAGATAGCGCGGTACCCTGAAACGGTCGCCCCATGCCACGCAGATGTCGGAGTCTGTCGTGCACGCGCCTTCGTAGCCGACTTCTCGGACGAGGCGGACCGACTCGGTGCTGAAATCATCGAATCCGCCGTGCGGGTAGCTGAACGAGGCCAGTCGGCACCCGCATAGCTGCTCCAGGCGTAGCTTATCGTCGTGGATCTGGTGTCGCTGTTCCTCGGTGCTACACGCTGAGAGCACTGCGTGGTCGATCGTGTGCCCGCCGAGCTCAATGAACGGGTCACGTGACAGCAATGCGACTTCTGCAGCATCGAGCGTCCGGTGTGATGGGCGAGTGCTGAGAGCGACGCCGGTCAGCTCTAGCAGCGACACCATGGCCGGGTTTCGTTCCGCAGGCGGGAGCTGCCGCATGAACGACGCAAGCTCAAGATACAGGCGCTGACGGCCGCTCGGCGCAGGCTGCGTGACGTTCCATGACGCATGGCGTGTGGCAGCCTCCGGCGCATAGGTCGCGTCTGTCTCAAGCGCGTGCGAGAAGATGCGGGCGCCTGTGTCGATCGTGATGGTCGACGGTAGCTTACCCGGCGCGAAGCAGAGCTGTTCGAGCTGGTCCCACCAGTATTCGTCAGGCGAGTCGATCGCGCCGCTGCTCAGGAATACCGTCCCCGGTACTCCGTGGGCGTGCAGAATCGGCACAGCCGAGTGAAGTGCGTCCGCGTAGCCGTCGTCGAAGGTGATCGCGACCGTGCGTTTCGGAATTCGCCCCGGGCGATTCAGGAGTCGGAAGACCTCACCGACGGGCACGACGTTGAAATCCCGGCTCAGGGCCGCGACCTGTTCGTCGAATCGTTCGGGGCTGAGCGCAAGGAGCTCCGGATCCGATTCCATCGATGAGATCCGGTGGTAGATGAGCACGGCGGCGGCTCCGCCAACGCGCATTCGAGCAGAGCGCCACGCCGCCTTGATCGCCTGGCGAGCTGAACCGGCTGTCATGCAGGCTCCTTGGTGGCTGCGATGGTGACCACCAACTGGTATTCCTCGTCGTGATGGTCAAGCTCTCGCGCTCTGAGCTTCTCGGCAACGATGCCTTCGAGCAAACACACGGATGTGAGTACGTTTCCGTGGCTGGCGACCGTGACCGATTCGGGCGCAAACGATGTCTCGAACAGCTCTCGCGCGGAGAGTGTCGTCAAACGCCAACGGTCCCCCCAGCGGTCCATATCCCATCGGCTGATCTGGCTGATCCCCGGTACCGTGCACAGTACGCAGCCGCCCGGCCGCAAGATGCGATGAACCTCCGAGATAGCCGCCTTCATGTCGAAGATGTAGTGAAGCGTCTGCGTGAGAATGACGCAGTCGAATTGGCTGTCGGCGATCTGAGTGGCGCATGCAAGGTCGGCGATGATGGTCGCCTCTGGTGCACCCGTCGCGTGCAGGACATCACTCTGGGCCACGTCACGGCCGAAACGCTCTGTGTACGTTGCGTCGCCGACTTCAAGCACCCGACCGGTGATGACGCCCTTGTGGGTGTCCAAGAAGCGCTCGATGTAGTAGCGGTCGACGGGTGTGCCATGACCTCGGCCAAACGCCGGGTTGATGGGTGTGGGGTAGCGGAGCCCGCCGAACCACGCAAAGCGCGATCTGGCGCCGATGAGTGCTTTCTTGAGGAGAGTATTCATCACTGGCTCACTATGTTTCGCTGGATGCGGCACCTGCTGCGGGCTGGAATCACGATATCACGCAGGGATTCATGGACGCTTGAGATACTTGCCTCTGCCGAGCAGCGCTACGTACGCTTTCAGCAGGGGTTTGTGCGTGCTCACGAACACATACGCCGGGTGCGACTGGAAACTCTCTGTGATGTTGCTGCGCCTCCAGCCCGGAAAATCGCGGTCAAGGTGTGTGAATGCGCGATCGATGAAGCGGGAACGCACGCCTCGCGGCGCCGAGCGGAAGAAGTCGCTATAGCGCGCGAAGATGAGGTGCAGCAGGTTCACTCGCAGTAGTTCGGCCGAGAAGTACTCGAACGCTCCGTCCTCGCGGAAACCCGCATCCATGAAAGCGAGTGCGTCGACGATCTGCAGGAAGCGCTCGTCGCACGCCGCCATGATCGAGACCGAGCCTCCCTGCACATAGAAATAGAGTGGGGCTCCGTCCACCTTCTCGATCCGGTTAGCGCGCGCCAGAAGCCCGAATACCGTCGCCAGATCCTCGAAATCGAGGTCAACCGGGAAGAACGCGCCGCCCGCGCCGAAGAGGCGCCGAGAGTAGAGCTTGTTGCACAGGCTGCCGTGGCAGTACGTGAAGATGCGGGGGTTCTCGGCAAGGCTCTGTCCATATTCCGATGGGTCGCCTTCGTGGATGAGATGGGGTTGTGGATCCGTCTCGGTCATCCATGCGTAGTCGCAGATCGCGAGCTCGGCACCTGTCGAGCGCGCGCTGGCGAGGAGCTTTTCGTACATCTCCGGGTCGACCCAGTCGTCGCTGTCGACGAAGCCGATGAATTCGCCGGTCGCATGCGCGAGTGCCACGTTCCGGGTGTCGGATCGACCAGTGTGTTGCTTGGTGATCGAGATGATCTTCCCGGGGTATCGCGCCGCGTACTCGTCGACGATAGCGCGCGACCCGTCCTCGGAGCCGTCGTCGACCGCGACGATCTCGGTGCTCGCGAGGGACTGATTCACGAGCGAGTCGAGACAGCGTCCGATCTGCTCCGCTGCATTGTAGTAGGGAACCAGGATGGAGACGGCGACCTGGTTGCTCATGATGTCGGATCAGCCTCCTTGCTGGCAGCGGGTGCGGTGAAGGACCTGACGAGATCGCGCACTTTCGCGCGCTCCTGCGTTGACAGAGCCACGAAGTAGGCTGCGCCCCAGTATGCTGCCAGGGCTACGATGCCCGTGGCTACGACCCCTGGCAGGCTGTTAGCCAGAGGTGTGTAAAGCGCTGCGATTGAGATGGTCACGGGGATGAACAGCAGCGGATACGCGGGTAGAGTGGCGTTGCCCAGCCACTCGGCGGTCGTGATCTTCAACTCCCGGAGCACCATACGGCCATAGAGCGGGAATTCGAGCAGACACGCAGCCGCTGTTCCGAGCGCCACACCGATGAGCCCGAACCTGAGAACAAGGATGACGCTTAGGGTAAGGTTGAAGAACGCGAGGAGCACCGAGAATGGCAGCCATTGCGAGAACCGGTTCTTCCCGATGAGTATCGAGTCGCCCACCACATACAGCGGCACGAAGAACTGAGCGAGCATGAGTGCGCGAGCCACAGGGATGCTGTTGCCAAACTCCGGACCGAGCCAGCCGGTGATGAATGCCCCGGCAAGCACCGTCGCAACGACGATCAAGGGCGACAACACGAGCGTGATGTACTTTGAGCCACGCAAGAACAGGGAGTTCACCGATGCGTGCCGCTGCTGCGCGCTTAGAGAGGACGCGACGGGCAGAAGCGCTGAGACCAATATCGTGCTGGCTTGCGATATGAGCGCACTGAGCTTCGCCGCCACCTCGTAGACGGCGACTGCGGCGGCTCCAAGGTACACGCCCAGTACGAGTCTGTCGGTTTGCTGCTTCATGACCATATCGGCGACCTGTATGCCGAAGATCGGAAGCCCTTCGTCAACCAGGCTGCGCATGATGCTGAACGACGGCCGAGACGGGCGTCCGAAGCCGCGCAGTTGGCGCCGCACGAACCAGACCTCGGTAAGTGACACCGAGATCATGACACCGCCGCTGGCGAGCGCCAGAACGAGCGGTCCCTGTCCCGCTACGAGGACTGCGATGGTCGCAGCGGCGCCACCCAGTTGTCCCGCTGACGACGTCGTTGCCAGGAAGCGGTACTGCTGCATGCCTGCCAGGGCGTGACGCGCCGTCGATGCGGGCCAGTACCAGAGCTGTAGTGCGGCGGCGATCCAGAGCAGCCTCTCAAGCAGGAGCGCTTCAGTTGCAGCGACGTTGAAGATGCTGCCTGCGAATCGTCCAACGACTACGAGCAGAACTGCCGCAAGTACCCCGATAGCGCTGTAGAGCATTGCCGCCGAGAGGAGCAGCCCGGGGACACGCTCACGCTCACCTACAGCAAGGCGCTCTGAGACACGCCGGATGAGCACGACTCCAATCCCGAAGTCGAGGAGGTATGCGTACGCCGAAGCGGAAGCAGCGAGCAGGTAGAGGCCGTAGTTGGCGACGCCGAACGCGCGCATGAGCAGCGGCAGGAACAGGAATGTCGTGATCACGGAAACTGCCTGGGCGAGGCCGTTAGCAGCCGTGTTCGTGAACAGGCGACGCTTGCCAACAAGGTTAGAGTCAACCTGAGCTTGAGAGTCCGTGTCGGCTCCGATAGCCGCAGCAGGTGAGGGAGTCGCGTAGGCAATCTTGCGCGCCTTGTGCTTGTTGTAGAGGCGCACGAAGCGCTCGCTGCGCCCCAGAATGCTGAACACGAAGATAGAGAGCGCATGCTTGTAATAGAGTGCCCATTGGCCGAGAGGGTTCGCTCCGTAACGGATGCGGATCAGCGAGAGCTCGCGGTCGAACTGCCGATCGAATGACCCACTGACACCACCGAGCCTGAATGATGACAGCAGAGCTCCGGTGCTCGCAAAACCAACTCCCGCCCGAATACACCTCATCACGAACTCGTAGTCGGCGAGGATGCGGTACTGCGTGTCGTATGCGCCTTGCTGGCGGTACGTATCGGCGCCGATGAACATCGACTGGTGGCACACCATCATGCCGCGCATCATGACTTCGCGGGTGATCTCTGGCGGCGCCGGGCGATCAAGCGTGACGTTGCCGCTCTCATCGATATTGCAGGTGTCGCCAAAGACGATGCCCGCTCCAGGGTTAGCGCGCCAGGTTTCGACCGCGAGTTTGACCGCGTCTGTCGGATACAGGTCGTCTGCGTTGAGTATCCCGATCAGATCACCGCGCGCTGATGCGACGCCCTTGTTCATCGCGTCGTATAGGCCGCTGTCCGACTCGGACGTCCAGCGCATGCGACCGCCGAAGCGCTGCTCGTATTCCTTGATGATCTCGAGCGTCGCATCGGATGATCCGCCATCAACGACGATGTACTCGATGTCCGCGTAGGTCTGCGCGAGCACTGAGTCCATCGCCTCGCGCAGATGGCGCTCGGCATTCAGGCATACCGTGATGATTGAAACGAGCACGGGGGGCGTCCCGGTGGTTTCAGGCATGGTCGCGACCCTTGTAACTGTTGTATGCGCGCCGGAAGGCCGCCGAGCCCGCGAATCGGTTGTACGTAGCGAACGCCAGCGCCCGGCGGAAATAGCGCGCCCAGGCGGCAATCGGGCTCACGCCATGCGCGATGCGCACGCGAGTCGAATCGCGGTCGGTCGCTCTCACGTTCGTGCTGCTCACTCCATGCACCGAGAAATTGGTGAGCACGCCGTCCACGCGTGCGAACCCAACACCGGCCTCGGCACACCTGAGTAGGTAGTCGTAATCCGCAGCGATCGGATAGCGGGTGTCATACCCGCCGAGAGAATCGTAGACGGCTGCGGTCATGAACGTTGCAGGATGAAAGAGCATCATGTCGCCGAGCAGTGACTCGCGACGCACTGCTGCGGGCGCGGATCGCACATTGCTCGTACCGGACTCATCGATGGCCCGCAGGTCGCCATAGAAGACCCCGGTGGTCGGGTTCGCGCGATATGCCGAGGCAACCCTGGCAACTGCGTCGTCCTCGTAGTGGTCGTCTGCGTTAAGCGTGCCGATGAGTTCGCCTCGTGCGCGAGCGACACCTTTGTTCATCGCGTCGTAGAGACCGTCGTCTTTCTCGGAAAGCCATGTGAGTCGACCCGCATAGCGCACTTCGAGCTCCGCGATGATGGAAAGGGTGGCATCCGTTGAGCCGCCGTCGATGATGATGTGCTCGACCGAGGGATACTCTTGAGCGAGCACTGACTCCATCGCGCGACCGATGTACGCCTCGGCGTTGAGGCACACAGTGACGATCGATATGAGCGGCGTCGTGGGCTCTGAGCTCACGGTCGGGTCACATCCTTGTAGGCGTCGACGATGGGCAGCACCATTGCCGACCAGGGCCGGGCACCGGATGCAGCAGCCACAGCAGTATGGTCGACATCGGTCGTCGCCCACGCAGTCAGCGCGCCCGCGAGCGACTCTGTATCGCCAGGAGCCACGAGCGTGCCAGCTGCGTCAGATGTGATGATCTCCGGAATCCCCCCAACGCGTGATGCGACCACCGGCGTGCCGCAGGCAAGCGCTTCGACGACGACCAGCGGATACCCCTCGCTTGAACTTGGGAGGGCAAGCACGCGTGCGCGCTGCATGATAGAGGCCACCTCGGCACGGCTCTTATGGCCGAGGAAATGCACGGAGTCGACGATTCCCAGCTCGGCGGAAAGCTCCTCAAGTTCTTCGCGCAGCGGACCATGACCCACAATTGTGAGGGGCGCGTCGGTCTTCTCGTGTACGCGCGCATGGGCGCGCAGCAACGAGTGGACGTTCTTTACCGGAAGGAGCAGGCCCACAAAGAGCACTCCGAGGTCCCGCTTGGTCTCGGTCACTCGGAAGAGACTATCGTCGAAGCCGTTGACGGCCACACGGACGTCAAGATCCGGAAGGAGCTTGCGTACCACGGCGGTCATGTCCTCGCTAACGCACAGTACGATCTTTGCAGCCTTGATTCCCCAGCGCACGACCATCCCGATGATATCTCGGCGGGGTGCTACGCCGAGCGCGTCGGTCCCGTGCAGCGTGACGATCAGCGGGATGCCGGTGCGCCGGGTGGCCCTTGCTGCCGCGAACGCATCCGGGAACGCGAAATGGGCGTGCACGACATCGTAGCGGCCTCGGTTCTCTTTGAGGTGCCGCTTGAGCGCATGTGTATAGACAAGCGTCGAGCCTATGAGCCCGGTGCGTCCTTCGCCAAGGAATGTCGATGTGTTGACATACGTCACTAGCACGCCGGAATCGCGCACGGATGGAGGCTCCGAGGCGCCCGGTGTGCAGCACAGGACCTCGACGTCGACATATGCCATGAGTGCGTCTACCTGCTCGGCTACCCATGGGCCCCGCATCGGCGCATGAGCCGACGGGAACAGGTGAGTCACAACGAGCACGCGAGGTCGCGCGGGCACCTTCATGTGAGCGGTCGTTGCGATGGTATCCTCCGTCATGGCCGCCAGTCTCTAGAGGATACCCTCCTGGCTCCGCATCATGGAAGCTGTTCTGTGGCATAGGTCTCGCCGGTATGCGTGCTAATCCTTGTACAATGGCGGCATCTTCTAATGTGAGATTCCTGCCACGACATGCGATTTGGAGGGGCGGTCACGATGACGGATCGCCGCTTGCGGATATTGGTCGTCAACCTTGGACGTCGCGGCGGCGTGACGCAGTACGGGTGGCTGATGACCAAGGCGCTGGCCGAGCACGCCGACATTGCTGTCGTTCGCTCTGCTTTTGCAGAGAATCGCGACAGGTACACCATGCTTGGCTGTCCGCAGCTTGAAGTCCCAACATTCAACAGCGTTGTGGGCCTGCTTCTGTCGTTTCTCGCTGTTCCTCGCTTTGTCCGCATCTGGCGATTCGCGCATGGGTTTGCGCCCGACGTCATCTACTATCCGGGCGGGCACGCATGGAAACCGCTTCTTGACCTGCTCTTGCCCCGGTCGGCCGCTACGGTGATCACGGTGCACGATCCTCAGCTGCATTCTGGCGAGGATTCGGTCGCCTGGCGCATGCTTGACTGGGTGAACAAGCGTCGCGCGTCGGGGTACGTGCTCCTTAATCAGTCCCACCGTGCTGGCTTCTCGGCGCGACATGGGCTGGATCCGGCGAGAGTGGTAGTCATCCCGCATGGCGTGGTCGACGACTACACCGCCGAGGCGAGCGACGTCGAGAGCATTGCCTCGCTGACCGGCATGAGTAGTGCCGAGGCAGGGAAGTACGTGCTGTTCGTCGGCCGCATCCTGCCATACAAGGGCGTGGACACGCTCCTTGAGGCATACGGGATGCTTGCTACTGAGAAGGCCGGACCGCTCGTGATCGCCGGCAGCGGAGAGCTTTCGAGTGATGCGCGGCAGCGCTTGCGGGCGCTTGCGGGCAGGCCCGTTCGCTTCCTGAATTCCTGGCTGACAGACGTACAGGTCGCGATGCTCGTGGCCGGAGCCCGTTTCGTGGTGCTGCCGTATCGCTCGGCGACACAATCGGGTGTGGTTCCGTTCGCCTCGGCATATGGAGTGCCGGCGATCGCCTCGGCGACCGACGGGCTGGCTGAGCAAGTCGTCGATCGTCAAACCGGATGGCTCTTTCCCCCGGACGACGCGGCGTCGCTGCGAGATTTGCTTGCCGAGGCGTACGCAATCAGCGATGAGAAGTACGAGGTGCTGTCGGCGGAGTGTCGTGAGTACGCGCTCAAGAACTGGGGATGGGACGAGCTGTCGCTGCGCCTCGTGCGCTTCTGTGAGTCCCTTCTGTCCTAGGTAGGGGCCGCTTTGGCGCCTCAATGTGCTAGGATTCGTGCCCAAGCACACGTTGTTGAGGGTCTTTTGGGAGGCGGATATACCGTGAAATTCAGTGGCACAGTTCACAAGTACGGGCGAGACATCGATACCGACGTCATCATCCCGGCCCGCTATCTCAACACGTCGGTGCCCGAGGAGCTTGCGAAGCACTGCATGGAGGACCTCGACGCAGGCTTCGTCGGGAAGGTCGCATCCGGCGACATCTTGGTTGCCGAGGAGAACTTCGGCTGCGGCTCAAGCCGTGAGCACGCACCGATCTCAATCAAAGCGGCCGGCGTGAGTGTGATCATCGCGAAGTCCTTCGCACGCATCTTCTACCGCAACGCGATCAACACGGGGCTCCCCATCATGGAGGCGCCCGAGGCCGTTGACGGCATCAGCGACGGCGACGTTGTCACTGTAGACGCGGACTCCGGCGTTATCACGAACGAGACCACGGGCGCTGTCTTTCAGGCACAGCCGTTCCCGCCGTTTATCAAAGACATCATTGAGACCGGTGGCCTTGTGGCCTCGGCACGCGAGAAGCTTGCGGACTCCAGGAGCGACGCCTGATGGCCGCGGCGTACCGCATCTGTCTGCTGCCCGGCGACGGCATCGGACCCGAGATCACTGCCGAGGCAGTGAAGGTGCTCGACGTTATCGGCGCGCGCTACGACGTGGTGTTTACGTTCACCGAGGCACTCCTCGGCGGGGCGGCTATCGACGAGACGGGCTCCCCGTTCCCGGATGCGACTCGCGACGCGGCGCATGCGGCTGATGCCGTGCTGCTCGCAGCGATCGGCGGCCCCAAGTGGGATACGACCGACCCCGCGAAGCCGCGTCCCGAGCAAGGCTTGCTCGACATTCGCAAGGAGCTGGGACTTTTCGCGAACCTGCGACCGGTGAAGCTCTTCCCGGCGCTCACGGGTGCGTCTTCGCTCAAGCCTGAGTTCCTTGAGGGCGTCGATATGCTGATCGTGCGCGAGCTCACCGGTGGACTCTACTTTGGTGCCCGCGCACGTGAGACCGAAGTTGTAGGTGCGGCGACCGGCGGCGGTGCAGGAATGCTCGCCTACGACACCATGTCGTACTCGGAGTACGAGATCGAGCGCATCGCCCGCACGGCCTTTGAAGCTGCACGCAAGCGTGGCGGCAAGGTGCACTCGGTCGACAAGGCCAACGTGCTCGAGTCCTCGCGCCTGTGGCGTGAGGTCGTGCACGGCCTTCACGCTGCAGAGTTCTCCGACGTGGAGCTCCTCGACCAACTCGTGGATAACACGGCGATGCAGCTCATTCGCAATCCCGCGCAGTTCGATGTGATCGTGACCGAGAACATGTTCGGCGACATTCTCTCCGACGAGGCATCCATGCTCACCGGGTCGCTCGGAATGCTGGCGAGCGCGTCGCTCGGCGATGGCACCGCGCTCTACGAGCCGAGCCACGGCTCTGCGCCCGATATCGCAGGGCAGGGGATCGCCAATCCGCTCGCGATGTTGCTTTCGGTCGAGATGATGCTGCGCCACAGCTTCGACATGCAGGATGCGGCAGACTCTCTTGCCTCGGCCATCGAAGCCGTGCTTGCCGAAGGTTGGCGCACTCGCGACATTGCGGATGCGGAGACGTTGCCCCAGAAGCTCGTGGGCACCGTCGCCATGGGAGATCTAGTTTCCGAGAAGCTCGCGGCGCAGAAGCGATAGTATGAGTACACGTTCTGTGAACTGGAGTTCGCGGGGCTTTCAAGAAGGAGGACGACCATGACGCTGCCCAAGGTGGACAAGATCTGGATGGACGGAGCTCTCGTGGACTGGGACAAAGCCCAGGTTCACGTTCTGACACACGCCCTGCATTACGGCTCTGGCGTCTTTGAGGGCATTCGCTGTTATGAGACTGCCGACGGGCCCGCGGTGTTCCGGCTCCGAGAGCATATGGCGCGCTTCGAGCGCTCGGCCAAGATGCTCTTCATGGATCTGGGCTACTCGGTCGATGAGATGGTCGAAGCGGTCAAAGAGACCATCCGGGTGAACAACCTGCCTTCGTGCTACATCCGCCCGCTCGCGTTTCGCGGCTACGGCGTGATGGGTCTCGACCCGATTCCGGCTCCCGTGCAAGTCATCATCGCGGCGTGGCCATGGGAGACGTATATGGGCGAAGAGGCCCTGTCCCGCGGCGTTGACGTTGGTGTTTCGTCCTGGCGCCAGCGCGGCATCAACTCGCTGCCTCCCGCCATCAAGGCGACCGGTAACTACCTCAACAGCTCGCTCGCCCGCATCGAGGCGAATCAGCACGGCTACAACGAGGCCATCCTCCTCAATGAGGAGGGCAAGGTCACTGAAGGTACGGGCGAGAACCTGTTCGTCGTTCGCGACGGCATCATTTCGACCCCGCCGGTCTCTGACGGCCTGCTCCAGGGCATCACGCGCGACTCGATCATGGTCATCGCCGATGCGATGGAGTACACGGTTATCGAGGAGTCGCTCGTACGCACGGACCTCTACACCGCTGACGAGATGTTCATGACCGGCTCGGCGGCAGAGCTCGTTCCGGTCCGCTCGGTGGACGGGCGCGTCATCGGCGACGCAGGTCCCATAACGCTCGAGTTGCAGAAAGCCTTCTTCCGCGTCGTGCATGGCGAGGAGTCCGATTTCGAGGACTGGTTGGAGCGCGTCTAGCATGGTCACGCTTTACGACACGACATTGCGGGACGGCACACAGCGAGAAGGACTCTCCCTCTCGGTGGAAGACAAGCTGCGCATTGCGATGCGCCTGGATGACCTCGGCATCGATTACATCGAGGGCGGTTTTCCTGGCAGCAACCCAAAGGACATCGAGTTCTTTGAGCGCGTTCGCACGGTCTCGTTCTCGCATGCTGTCGTGAGCGCGTTTGGCTCAACATGTCGCAAAGACACCGCCGCAGCTGATGACCTCGGCCTGCAGGCGCTGCTCGATACCGGCTGCCCGGCGATCTGTATCTTCGGTAAGGCGTGGGACATCCACGTGACCGAGACCTTGCAGACCACGCTGGAGGAGAACGTCCGGATGGTGCGCGACTCGGTCGTGTTCCTCAAGGCCGCCGGCCGCACCGTGTTCTTCGATGCCGAGCACTTCTTTGACGGTTACCGCAACAACGCCGGCTACGCGATCGAGGTCTGCAGGGCAGCTGCCGAGGCGGGCGCTGACGCGATCGTCATGTGTGACACCAACGGCGGCACGCTTCCGCACCAGGTGCACCGTATCGTGCTCGCCATGGCCGAGGAGTTCGACGTTCCGCTCGGCGTCCATGCCCACAACGACACAGCGTGCGCGGTTGCAAACTCGCTGGTGGCGGTCGACGCAGGGTGCGTTCACGTGCAAGGCACGATGAACGGTTACGGCGAGCGTGCCGGTAACGCCGATCTGACTTCGATCATCCCGGGCCTCAAACTCAAGATGGGCGTCGATTGCGTCACGGACGATCAGCTGCGTCTTCTCACCGAGGTCTCGCACTTCGTCGCGGAGACCGCGAACCTGTCGCCGTACCCGCAGCAGCCGTACGTGGGTGCAAGCGCCTTCGCACATAAGGGCGGAGTGCACGCGAGTGCCGCTGCGCGCCTGCCTGAGGCGTACGAGCACATCGACCCCTCCACTGTAGGAAACCTTGCACGCGTCGTCGTGAGCGAGCTGGCAGGTCGCGCGAGCCTCGTCATGAAGGCCGCCGAGATGGGCATTGAGGTCTCGGCACACGACACGGTTCTTACAGGAGTGCTCGACTCCATCAAGGAGAAGGAGTACCGCGGGTACTCGTTCGAGGCTGCCGACGCATCACTGGAGATCATGCTCCGGAAGGCCGTGGGCACGCACGTGCCGTTCTTCAGGCTCGAGTCGTTCCGCTGCATCATGGAGAAGCGCGAGGACGGTCGAGTCATGACCGAGGCAACCATAAAGGTCCATGTCGAAGGTCATCGCTTTATCGCGACTGCTGAGGGCAATGGCCCGGTGAACGCACTCGACCGTGCACTTCGCATCGCGATCGGTCGCTACTATCCGGCCCTTGAGCCGATCGAACTCACGGACTTCAAGGTGCGTGTCCTCGATGAGAAGAAGGGCACCGGCGCGGTCACACGCGTTCTCATCGAGTCGACTGATGGCGACAAGAGCTGGGGCACCGTGGGTGTCTCGGAAAACATCATTGAAGCCTCATGGGAGGCGCTCGTCGACTCGGTGGAGTATGGACTTTCACACCCGAAGCAGGAGAACGAGCATCATTAGTGGAACTGAACCTGTGAGAGTCGTACTCGCATTCCGTGCCCGGGAGCAAGCATGAGAGTCGTTCGCATATTCCAAGACGAGGATGTTCGCTACGGTCTTGCGGACGACACCACCATCACCCTCATCTCTGACGAGCCGTTCGCTGCGTGGGAGGCGGAAGGCGTTCTGCCGCTCAGCCATGCGCAACTGCTGTCCCCGGTGATTCCCACCAAGATCGTCTGCGTCGGGATCAACTACCGTGAGCACGCGAAGGAGATGGGCCATCAGCTTCACGCTGAGCCAGTCATCTTCCTCAAGCCGCCGACGGCTGTGAATGGTCCTCACGGAGAGATTAGGATTCCCGAGGGCATGGACACCGTTGACTATGAAGGCGAGCTTGCCGTCGTCATTGGTCGACGTACGCATCGTGTGACCCCTGAGGCCGCGCAATCTCATATCCTCGGGTACCTGTGTGCGAATGATGTCACCGCCCGGTCTCTACAGAAGATCGATGGTCAGTGGACGCGCGCGAAGGGTTTTGACACGTTCTGTCCGGTTGGACCGTGGGTTGAGACAGATGTTGATCCGCTCGACCTCAAGCTTGAGACGTACCTGAACGGTGAGCTGAAGCAGTCCGCTCGTACCTCGGACATGATTCGTGATCCGTTTGAGCTGGTGAGCTTCATCAGTGGCATCATGACGCTGCTGCCCGGTGATATCGTCCTCACGGGAACGCCTTCGGGCATCGGCCCGATGCGTCGTGGCGACGTTATTGAAGTGCGCATAGAGGGCATCGGGAGCCTCATCAACTCGGTCGTCTGATCCGGCGTGTCAGCACGGTAGGCTATACTGCCACCAACCCGCAGACTTCAGCGTGGGACGCTTTCCGATCTTGTTTAGGAGAACTTCATGAATAACCGCTGGATCGCCAGCGTAGCGACCTTCACACTTGTCATCGCCCTCGGATTCCCCTCATCGGCTGCCGCCTTCATGGCTGAGTTCTTCGATGCTGATGCTTCAGGAAACGCTGTGTATGAAGACATGGTGATTCGACCTGAGGCCGTCTATGATGCCGCCACGGGCAAGACCCTTGTCGCGTATCAGGGCTGGGGTATGAACCCGTTCATTGCGGCGTATGACGACGTGAGCAAGACCTGGGAAGGGCCATATCAACTCGGCGTGAATCCGCTCGATGACGATGCTCACGGCGGGCCTTCGATCATCATCGACGGCGGCGGATATATCCACGCGTTCTATGGCTCGCACGGGGCGTCGCTTTTGCACGCCCGAAGCATCTCGCCTCATGACATCAGCGCGTGGGAGAACCTTGGTGCTGTCCTTGTCGAAACTCAGTCGGTCGATTCGACAGTGACCACGGTCGAGCGGGCACCAGCCACCTACCCACAGCCTGTCTTGCAGGCTGACGGCACGATTCGGCTGTTCTATCGAGGTTTCGCCAGCGGCGATACATACGGCCAATGGTACAGCGCTGTTGCCACCGATGGCCTTGGCGTTTGGACCCAGCGTGAGAGCGTCCTCATGGGCAAGCGGAACGTCGAGGGATGGTACGTGAACTTCTGTCCCACCAGTGACGGTGATGTTCTCACGACGTTTCTCTTCAGAGACCTCGCAGCCAGTGGGTCTGATTATTTCATTCGACGCAACGTCTATTTCATGCGCCGGGACGGTGAGACGGGCCTCTGGCAAAATGCTCTCGGCGAACCGGTGCCAGACGACCGGTCGAAGGCAAGTCTTGATGCGACATGTCTGGTGTACGACTCCGGGACGCAGTATGTGAACCAGGTGGTCGTCCGTGATTCCGAAGATGGTCCCTGCATTCTCTTTGTGAGCGGATCCGAAACGCCTCGTCCGTCGTATGACTGGAAGTTCATCCGATGGTCATCGGAGGATGGGACGTGGACCGCGCCGACCACTATCGTGCACACGGACCACCTCTTCGACGCCGGTACGTTCCAGGTGCTCCCCGATGGCGAGATCGAGGCGTTCCTGACCGTCGGCGGCACGCCCGACGAGAACTCATCACTTGCCGAGGCGTTCCTCGCTGCCCGTGGTGGCGACATCGTCCGGTTCACCTCGAAGGATGGCGGCGCGAGCTTCCGGCAACAGCAGACGCTGAAGGCGTCGCCCGGGGCGTGGGCGAGGTATAACGACCCACAGATTGTGGATTCGTACGAGGGGGGACCACGTGTCTTCTTCTCGGAATGGAACAACGATTTCGCCAATTACGTGCACAAGGTCTTCTTGTGGGGAGATGACGGATTCGCTGGCAGGGAGTTCACGCCCGAGTCCGAGCGGCTTGCAGGCATCAATCGCGTTGGTACCGCTGTCGAGGTCTCGAAGGAGACGTTTTCTTCGGGTGCCTCAACTGTAGTGATCGCTTCCAAGGCGAACTTCCCGGACGCGCTTTGTGGCGCCCCCCTCGCTCATTCGCTGAAAGCGCCGATCATTCTGACCGATCCGCGCTCGCTTGAGGCAAGTGCTGCCGAGGAAATCACACGGCTCGGGGCCACGAAGGCGGTGCTGCTTGGAAGTGAATCAGCGCTATCAGCTGCGGTCGCTTCCCAGGTGTCGGCGATCCTGGGGAAGCCGCGAACAGTGAAGCGACTCGGTGGCACGAACAGGTATGAGACCGCCGTACTCATCCAGCGCGAGATGGCGGCCGTACGTGGCGTGCCTGCACGGGTCGTCGTCGCATCGGGCGTCGACTTTCCGGACGCGCTCGCCATTTCGCCGCTTGCAGCCAAGAAGAACATGCCGATCTTGCTCACGCATCCGACCGTGCTCACACCGGTGACGGCAGATGCTATCGCGGCGAGCGGTGCCACGAGCGCAATCATCGTGGGCAGTGATGCGGCCGTGAGCGTGAGCGTCGCCATATCTGTATCCGCGCTGACGCCGTGGGTTTCCCGGCTTGGCGGCGACGACCGCTGGCAAACCGCGCGTATCATCGGGGAGTACGCGCAGACGCAGGGGATGTCACTTGAGCGATTCGTCGTGTGCACGGGAGAGAACTTCCCCGATGCGCTCGCAGGTGGCGTGCTTGCGGCGCGAGTCAATGGGCTGCTTCTGCTCACAGAGGCCGATGCCCTGCCTTCGGCCACGTCAAGCTTGTTGAACCCAATGCCGGACACCATCCGGTGGTACATACTCGGAGCGGATTCTGCGGTGTCGGCCAACGTCGCAAACGACATCGCTTCTCGCCTGTTCGAGAGGTGAGATTCTAGGTTGCTTGACCTCCGTCAAGGCGAAGGGTATCGCGCTGTCGCATCATCATCTCAGCAACCAACTTTCGCCGAGGAGAACCATCTTGGATGCAACTAGCGCAGGCCACAAAGAACTCAGCTTCCGTGACTCGTATGCGTTGTTGTTCGCATTCACGCTGGCGGTATTCATTCCGGCCATCTTTGGGTTGGGCACGCAGGCGTACTACTCGTACACTCCGGGCTATCTCGCATTCATGACCGCACCGCCGCTGCTTGCCATGATCGCTCTCATCTTCATGCACCAGCCTTCCGTGACGCCGGTTCGCACGCTCGGCAAGGCGCTGCTCTTCGGGGTTGTGAGCATGATCGGCGGAGGGGCACTCTTCCTCACGTCGAGTTTCTTCCTCGCTTTCCTCGGCCCGGCATTTGAGTCACATACGTTCGATCCTCTGCAAGTGGGCATTGCGATCATCATGGTGGGATACATGCTGCCGCTCGTTCTTGCGGTGATCGCCAGAGTTCGCAAGCCGAGTGCCGTTGCGCTCATGGAGACGCTCATTCTTCTTGCGGCGATTGCGGCGTTCGCGTGGATCGCGTGGGTCATACTGACGCAGCAGGGGACACTGTCGGATGTGCTTCGCAAGGATCAGGTGTCGTACCTGGTCGGCGGGTTGCTGTGGTACATCCCTGCATACTCCCTGGTCGGCTCGGTAATTCGATCCCTCGGCGTTCTCTGAGCCGCATGCTGGCTCCCGCGTTGTGATCGCCACTGCGGTCTCGCCGCCTGTCGGAAAGCCCCATCCGCTCGGCTGGGTCAGGGGCAAGATGTGGTCTTTGAGTGGTAGGATTGGCACATCATCTTGTGCATCCACCACAATCCGGGGAGCCTGCTGCGATGTCTTCCGACCGCCTCCGCACGCCTGAAGTCGAGGCTCTCTTGCGCGCCCTTCTTACGCTGGAGAACGAAGAGGAGGCGTACTCGCTGCTGCAGGATCTGTGTACCATCCGCGAGATCAAAGATATGGGTCAACGCCTGGCTGTTGCCAGCATGCTCGCTGCGGGCGAGCACTACACGGACATCCAGGAAGCCACAGGCGCGTCGACGACGACGATCAGCCGGGTGAGTCGCTCCCTCAACTACGGCGCTGACGGGTACCGTCGCGTCATCGATCGCATGGGCGAGAGCGCCCCGAAAGAGGGCGAGTAGCGTCTATGTCGCGGTTCGTCCACCTGCATACACACTCTGAGTACTCGCTTCTCGATGGCCACGCGAAGATCGAGGGACTTCTTGACCGTGCGGCAGAGCTCGACATGCCGGCGCTCGCGCTGACCGACCATGGCGTGATGTTCGGTGCGGTCGAGTTCTACAAGGCAGCGACGTTCGGCAACGAGAAGAAGGGTCGCGCTCCGATCAAGCCCGTCATCGGCTGTGAGATCTACTTCACGCCCGATTCGCGCAAGAAGCGTGATGGCAAGCCGAGACTAAACCACCTGTTGCTGCTTGCACGCAACGACACCGGCTACAGAAACCTAATGGCGATGGTCTCAGAGGCTTGGACCTCTGGCTTCTACTACAAGCCACAGGTCGATGAAGACCTGCTCAGGCAGTACTCGGATGGACTCATCGCGACCTCGGCCTGTATGAGCGGCATCATCAGCAAGTCCTTCGAGCATCATCAGCCAGAGGAGGCCCGGCGCTGGGCCGAGACGTACGCTTCCATCTTCGGCGAAAAGAACTTCTACCTGGAGATCCAGGAGCAGGGCATCATCACCGATGCCGGCGTGTCGCAAAAGGACCTCAACCGTCAGATCGTCGGTCTGGCCGATGAGATGGGCTTGCCCGTCATCGCCACGAACGACATCCACTACACCCACGCGGCGCATGCCGAGGCGCAAGACATGCTCGTCTGCATCCAGACCGGCAAGACCGTCGATGATGAAAGCCGTATGAAGTTCTCCTCGGATCAGTTCTATCTCAAGACGGCCGAGGAAATGGAGACGGCGCTTCCCGAGTATCCGCAGGCATTTGCCACCACGCTTGAAATCGCCGAGCGATGCGACGTGAACCTCGAGTTCGGCAAGATCATCCTCCCGGTGTTCGATGTGCCGCAGGGCTCAACTGAAGACCGGTACCTTCGTGAAGAGTGCATCGAGGGACTCAAGAAGCGCTACGGCGACCCGATTCCCGAGGCGCCCATGGCGCGACTCGAGCACGAGCTGAAGGTCATCTCGGACAAGGGTATCTCGGCGTATTTCCTTATCGTGGCCGACTTCGTCAAATGGGCGAAAGGCAACGAGATCGGGGTCGGCCCCGGACGAGGAAGCGCCGCCGGTTCGATCATCAGCTACGCCCTTGGTATCACGAGTCTCGATCCCCTCGAGCATAAGCTGCTGTTCGAGCGCTTCCTCAACCCGGAACGCACGGAGATGCCCGATATCGATATCGACTTCGACGACGAGCGTCGCCTCGACGTCATCGAGTACGTGAAGCAGAAGTACGGCGAGGACCGAGTCGCGCAGGTCGTGACGTATTCCACGATGAAAGCGCGAGCGGCCATCCGCGACGCCGGGCGCGTGCTCGGCTATCCCTTCGGCGTTCCTGACAAGATCGCCAAGCAGATTCAGGAAGGCCCCGACGCCACCATCGAGGGGTCGCTCGCGACCAACTCCGATCTCAAGGCTGACTACGATACCGGCGGCGACACCAAGCGCATCGTCGATGCCGCGCGCTCCCTGGAGGGCACCGCGCGTGGCGAGGGCATTCACGCCGCCGCAGTTGTCATTTGCCGAGAACCGCTGTCGTGCTACACCCCGGTGAAGCTCGACACCAAGGGCGGCTCCATCATCACGCAGTACGAAGGCAACGTGATTGCCGACCTCGGCCTGCTCAAGATGGACTTCCTCGGCCTGAGGACACTCACGGTGCTGGCCAAGGCCGTCAAGGCGATTCGTGAGAATCACGGCGTCGACATCGATCTTGAGACGATCCCCATGGACGACAAGGCCACGTTCGATCTGCTGCAGCGCGCCGACACCGACGGTGTCTTTCAGGTTGAATCGCCCGGCATGAAGCGCGTTCTCAAGGACCTGAAGCCGACCGTGTTCGCCGACATCGTCGCGGTCGTCGCGCTCTATCGCCCGGGTCCGATGGATTCTATTCCTGACTTCGTCGCTCGCAAGCATGGACGCAAGGCCATCTCGTACTACGACGAGCGCATCAAGTACATCCTGGAAGAGACGTACGGCGCCATCGTCTATCAGGAGCAGGCAATGCTCATGACGATGGAGATGGGCGGCTTCTCGGCAGCGAAGGCCGACAAACTCCGCAAGGGCATGGGCAAGAAGATCCAGGCGATCGTCGACAGCCTCAAGCCGGAGTTCATCTCGGGTGCGGCAAGCCGCGGGTACGACCCAAAGGTCGCCGAGAAGGTCTGGACCGACATCGAGGCGTTCGCTCAGTACGCCTTCAACAAGAGTCACGCCGCTGCATACGGTCTCGTCTCGTACCAGACCGCATATCTGAAGGCGCACTACCCGCTTGAGTACATGGCGGCAAACCTCACAAGCTACACCGGCAAGTCCGAGACGATCGTCAAGTACATCGCGGCCTGCAACAGCGCGGGCATCAAGGTGCTGCCGCCGGACGTGAACTCCTCGGGCAAGGACTTCACCGCTGTTGAGGGCGCGATTCGCTTCGGGCTCGCTGGCATTCGCAACGTCGGCGAGGGCATCGTCAACACCATCGTTGCCGAGCGCAAAGCGGACGGTCCGTTCACGTCGCTTCATGATTTCTGTGCCCGCGTCGACATGCGGCAGCTCAACAAGAAGACGCTTGAAGCGCTCATTAAGGCGGGCGCGTTCGAGTCGACTGGCTATTCCCGCAAACACCTGATGCAGCTCATGGAAGGCGCCGTCGACAGCGCCCTCAAGCGCCAGAAGGATGCCGAGAGCGGACAGGTCTCGATGTTCGATATGTTCGAGCCCGAAGAGCACGGCATGGCCGATGAGACCCCTCCACCCAATGGCGACGAGTGGGACAAGGGTGTCTTGCTTGCCTTTGAGAAGGAGATGCTCGGCATCTACGTCAGCGATCATCCGCTGTCAGACATCGCTGATACGATCAAAGCCGCCCGGACGTTGTCGCTCGGCGACGGGGATTCGCTGCGGGATGGGACTATCGGGTGGTTCGCGGGCATCGTCACCAAGGCCGAGCGAATCGCGACCAAGGCCGGCAAGCTCATGGGAACGTTCGTCCTGGAGGATCTTGAGGGCTCCATGGAAGGCGTGCTCTTTCCACAGACGTACGACAAGTTCCGCGACTTGCTCAAAGTCGACGCGGTGGTACGCGTGCGTGCCAAGGTCGAGTCATCTGACCGCGGCACCAAGCTTATGGTGCAAGAAGTCCAGCCGCTCAGCGCGACGGGGCGCTTCGAGAAGCCGCCGGCGACTTTGTGGGTGCGCGCCGACGCATCCATGCTGAGCAACGGCCGGGGAGCGGCGTTCAAGGAGATACTCAAGCATCACAGCGGCCGGGATTGGGTACATGTGAAGCTTGTCGGCACCGACGCGACGAAGGTTCTCAAGATGGCCGAGGAATACCGCGTGGATGCATCGTCAGCATCACTGCACGCTGAGATCAAGGAGCTTCTCGGCGAGGGGTCCGTCTGGGAGGAATGACGCTTGACGCGTCAGGGACCTCGTGCGATACTGCGCTACGTTACCACTCCACCGTGATAAAGTAACTTGAAAGGTGATACCAATGCGGCCAGTGACGCCGAGAGGGTTCAGGGATGTGCTTTTCCAAGAGGCGGCCGAACGTGAGGCCGTTTCTCGTGCTATCGGCGAGGTGTTCGCTCTATGGGGGTATGCGCCCGTGGAGACGCCGGTTGTCGAGGAGTACTCCGTGCTCACGGCGGGAGTTGGCTCGGCCGCTGAGCGCACCGCGTTTCGGCTGTTCGACCTTGACGGAAGCTTGCTCGCGCTTCGCCCCGAGATGACCGTCCCGATCGCTCGCGTTGCAGCATCGCGACTTGCCGAGCAGGCGGGTCCGCACCGCGTGCGCTACGTTGCGCCGGTCTTTCGCGAGCACGCTTCCATGCGCGGCCAGGCCCGGCAATTCACACAGGCCGGGATAGAGTTCATCGGCGCCGGAGGTTCGACGGCAGATGCCGAGGTCGTTACGCTCGCAGTCGAGGCGCTCGAGGCCTCCGGGCTCAGCTCGTACTCGATCGGCATCGGCACCGTTGAGGTGCTGCGCGATCTCATCGCTGCATCCGGTGCTGATGAGCACTGGGGGGCCGCTGTCATCGCGGCCGCGCACCAGCGCAACCTCGTCGAGCTTGACCGCCTCGCGGCAGATCCGAGCGTCCGTCCGGCAGTTGCGAAGGCACTTGCTGCCGCGCCGCGCATTCGCGGTGGCCGAGAGGCGCTCGATCAGTGCCGTGATCTTCTCGTCGCATGCGGATGCATGAACACGCTTGGCGATCTGCGCGAGACGTACCGCGTGCTCGAAGGGCTCGGATACGCAGACCGCGTAACCGTCGACTTCGGAATCATGCGTTCTTTCGACTACTACACCGGCCTCGTGCTGGAAGCGTACGCGCCCGGCCTCGGTCTCCCGCTCGGCGGAGGCGGTCGTTACGACCGGCTGCTTGCCGCATTCGGCGCACCGGCCCCTGCGGCCGGTTTTGCTCTCGGCCTGGAGCGGGTCATGATCGCGCTTGCCGAGCAGGGACGCACGCCGGTGACTTCGGGCACTGACGCGGTTATTGGTGGCATCGACTCGGTCGCGGTCTTCGCGGCGACGCGTGCGCTGCATAACGCTGGCTGGCGAGTGACGACGGCCGTCGGCCACAGCGGAGAGGCCCTCGTTCGCGAGGCGGATCGTATCGGAGCGGCCGAGGCACTCATGGCCGACGGTGAACTTATCGTCCGCATCGACCGTTCGGGCGAGCGCGCGCTGCCGCTCGAGCGACCGCTGCCCGCGCCTCCGCGAGCCACGTGGGGACAGAAAGGCGGTGCGCGATGATCGTGCGCGTACCCTCCCAGTCGTCCCGTCCGCTCCGCATCGCAATCCCGAAGGGCTCGCTCTTCAAGGACTCAGTGCGCGTCCTGGAGCTTGCCGGCCTTGATGTGACCGGCCTGGCGGATCCCGGACGGCACCTTATCGTGCGCACACCGGACGTTGAGTACATCATCGCCAAGCCGACCGACGTCCCCATCTACGTCGCGTATGGCGGCGTCGATGTCGCCATCGGCGGCAAGGACGTGCTCGTTGAGGCTGACCTTGATGTCGTCGAGATGGTCGACCTCGGCTTTGGCGGTTGTCGGTTCGTCGTGGCGGAGTCAGAGGATGCGCCACGCAGCATCGACGATCTCTACCGTCATCTCGGCGTGATCCGCGTTGCGACCAAGTATCCGCGCATCGCCGAGGCGCACTTCGCCGCCCGTGGTGTTCAAGTGGAGATCGTGAAGCTTCATGGGAACATAGAGTTGGCCCCGCTCATCGGGCTGGCCGATCGCATCGTGGACATCACGGCGACCGGTCGCACGCTTGCCGAGAACCGACTGCGCATCGTGGAGACCGTGCTCGAGTCCACAGCGCGGTTCGTAGCGAACCCGGTAAGCCTCAAGACCGAATCTGAGCGTGTACGAGATCTCGCAGACAGGCTTGCGGCTGTTGTGCCGCTGCCGTAAGAAGGGGAGAGCGCAGCTATGATGCGACGTATTGAACTGGCCCGTGGGGCACGTCTTGAGTCGTCGGACGTTCCGCGCACCGGCGGTATCGATGTTGAGGTGCTCAATGTCGCTGCGCGTATCGTCGAGGACGTCCGCGATCGCGGCGACGAGGCGCTACGCGACTACACCGAGCAGTTCGACCACACGAACATCGAGGTCTTCGCCGTTACCGAAGAGGAGATCGCCGAGGCGGTCGCCGAGGTCGGCGAGGATTTCCGAGAGGCCATCTCAGTCGCGGCGCTCGCAATCGAGGAGTTCCACCGCAGGCAGGTTCCTCAGAGCTGGTTCACGGTTGAGGAGGGTGGTATCTTCCTCGGCCAGAAGGTGACGCCGATCGCCCGTGTGGGCATCTACGTCCCCGGTGGCCGGGCGTGCTACCCGTCAAGCGTTCTCATGAACGCGATACCCGCGATCGTAGCGGGCGTCGAGGAAATCGCGATGGTCGTGCCTCCGGGCCCCGATGGTCGTGTGAATCCGTACACGCTTGCGGCGGCGTCTGAGGCCGGAGTCTTCGAGATCTACAAGGTCGGCGGCGCACAGGCGATCGCCGCGCTCGCATTCGGCACCGAGTCGATCCCGCGGGTGGACAAGATCACCGGCCCCGGCAACGCGTATGTGACCGCTGCTAAAAAGCTCGTCATGGGCGAGGTGGGCATCGATATGCTCGCCGGACCGAGCGAGGTTCTCATCCTCGCCGATGAGACCGCCGAGCCCGCATTCGTCGCCATCGACCTCATGGCGCAGGCCGAGCACGACCCGAAGGCCGCCACGTATCTGGTGACGACCGACCCGGATCTACCCGACGCCGTTGATGCCGCGCTCGAGGTGCTGCTTGAGGACTCTTCGCGCGCCGATGTCATTCGCCGCTCGCTGACGGATAACGGTGTCGTCGTGATCTGCCCTGACGTCAATGTTGCTCTCGACGCCGCCAACCTCGTTGCTCCCGAGCACCTTGAGGTCATGATGGCCGAGCCGCTCGAGCTTCTCGGCAGCATCCGCAATGCAGGCGCGATCTTCCTTGGCCCGTGGACGCCAGAGAGCGTCGGCGACTATGTCGCAGGTCCCAACCACGTGCTCCCGACGGGCGGAACCGCGCGGTTCTCAAGCCCGCTTTCGGTCGACGACTTCGTGAAGAAGTCCTCGGTGCTCAGCTACTCGCTTGAGGGCCTTGAGATGGACGGCCCGACCGTTATGACGATCGCGCAGGCCGAGGGCCTTGAGGCGCACGCACGCGCCGTAGGGATCCGGCTTGCCATGGCGTACAGCCTCGACGAAGAGGAGGCGTAGGCGATGGACCGCGTCCGCCCGCCTCGGCCAGAACTCGAGCAGCTGGTACCGTACGACGCGAAAGACGTGCGCGCCGACGTCATGCTCGCGAGCAACGAGAACCCGCTCAATCTCCCTGGCGAGCTTCTTGAGAAGCTGGCAGAAATCACCACGCGCATCCCGTTCAACCGCTATCCCGATCCGCTGTCCGGCAAGCTTCGCGAGATGATCGCCGAGGCTAACGGCCTTGAGCCCGGTAACGTGCTCGTCGGCAACGGTGGCGATGAGCTCATCTTCGACCTCCTGCTCGCGTGGGGTGGACCCGGGCGCAAGCTCATCGACTTGCCGCCGACATTCGCGATGTATGGCATCGATGCCGAGATGACGGGCACCGAGGTCATCCGACTGCCGCGTCAGGAGGACTTCGCAATCGATGGCGAAGCGCTGCTTGAACGCCTCAAGCCGGGTGATGTCGACATCGTCATGATCGCGAACCCGAACAACCCGACCGGTACGCTTGCGGCCGAGACGCTGCTCATCGACGTGCTCAACTCGACCGACGCACTTGTGCTCGTCGACGAGGCGTACTTTGAGTTCTCGCGGCACACGATGCGTCCGCACATGCTCAGGCATCCGAATCTCGTCATCCTGCGTACGTTCTCGAAGGCGTTCTCGCTCGCCGGGCTGCGCGCCGGTTACCTGCTTGCCCACGAGGATGTCATCCGTGAGCTCACCAAGGTGCGGCAGCCGTATTCAGTCAACCGTTTCTCGCAAGTGGCTGCGGCGATGGTCTTCCGCGAGCGCCCTGTCTTTGAGGCCGGGATCAGCCAGCTGCTCCGTCAGCGTGACATGCTCGTTCACGGACTCTCGGCGCTTCCCGAGGTCACGGTCTATCCTTCCGAGGCAAACTTCGTACTCTTCAAGACCCGGCACGCCTCGGCGGTCTGGCGCGATCTGCTGCATGAGCATTCGGTGCTCGTGCGCGATTTCTCTCGTGCGCCGGGACTCGAGGATTGCCTGCGCGTAAGCGTCGGCACCGACGAGGAGGTCGGTCGTTTCCTGAAGGCCATGGAAGAGATCATGTCGCGGCGTCACGCAAGCGAGCACTTCGGCATGGCTGCCACGGCTTCACGGTATACCGAGGAAGGGGAGTAGCGTGGGACGCACCGCGACGATTCTCCGCACCACGCGCGAGACAGACATCACCATCACGATCGACCTGGATGGCGCCGGCAAGACCGATGTCTCCACAGGTGTGCCGTTCTTCGATCACATGCTTGACGCGTTCGGCCGACACGGACTGCTCGATCTGAGCATCCAGGCGACCGGCGACTTGGAGGTCGACGCGCACCACACCGTGGAAGACGTTGGCATCGTGCTCGGCTCGGCGATCGCACAGGCACTCGGCGACAAATCGGGAATCAGGCGTTTCGGCTCGGCAATCGTGCCGATGGACGAAGCGCTCGTGCTCGCTGCCGTTGATATCTCCGGGCGGGGCTCGCTGCACTACGCCGTTGAGATGCCCATCGAGATCGTCGGGACGTTCGACACAACGCTTGCCAAGGAGTTCCTCATCGCGCTTGCCACGAACGCGGGCATCACGCTGCACGTTATGGCGTTCGCGGGCGAGAACGCGCACCACATCATAGAAGCGGCGTTCAAGTCTGTCGCTCGCGCTCTTGCCGAGGCGGTCTCGCTCGATCCGAGGGTGACCGGCGTCCCGAGCACGAAGGGCTCGCTGTGATCGCGATCATCGACTACAAGATGGGCAACCTCAGGAGCGTCCAGAAGGGTTTCGAGCACGCCGGCGTGACCGATGTGGTCATCACTGGCGATCCCGAGGTCGTACGCGCTGCTGACGGCATCGTGCTTCCTGGTGTTGGTGCGTTCCGCGACGCGAGCGCGAATCTCAAGGCAAGCGGACTGTGGGACCTGCTGCTGGAGCAAGTCGCTGCAGGCACGCCGTTCCTCGGCATCTGTCTTGGGATGCAGTTGCTTGCCTCGGTTGGTCTTGAGGAAGGCGAATGGGAGGGCCTCGGAATCATTCCGGGCACCTGCGAGAAGCTGCCGGGTGGCGTGAAGGTCCCACATATCGGTTGGAACACCGTCGAGTATCCGCGCGAGAGCCGCCTGTTCGATGGTGTCGCTCCGGGCAGCGCGTTCTACTTTGTGCACTCGTACTACCTGCGACCCGCCGATGAGTCTTGTATCATCGGACGCACTGAGCACGGAGTCAGGTTCGCCGCAGCCGTTCAGAGCGGCTCGGCGTATGCGGTTCAGTTCCATCCCGAGAAGTCCTCGGATATGGGACTCAAGTTGCTGGCAAACTTCGGCGCCATCGTCACCGAGAGGGGCTCTAGATGATCGTCTTTCCCGCCATCGATATCCTTGACGGCAAGGCGGTGCGGCTTCTGCAGGGCCGCCTCGACGCGGTAACGATCTACAACGACGATCCGGTCGACCAGGCCAGGCGCTGGATCGACCAGGGTGCCGAGTGGCTGCATGTCGTCGACCTGGACGGAGCCGTCACCGGCGAGGCTAAGAACATCGAGATTCTCGAGCGGATCGCGGCACTCGGCATACCGGTTCAGACCGGCGGCGGGCTTCGCTCGATGGAGGTACTCGATCGCCTCAGCGCCGTAGGTATCCGCCGAATGGTGCTCGGCACCGCGCTGGTGACGCAGCCGACGCTCGTTGCCGAGGCATGCGAGCGTTTCGGAGCAGCAATTGTGGCCGGCGTCGACGCTCGCGATGGCAAGGTTGCCATCCAGGGCTGGCGTCAGGGAACCGAGTACGGTGTGCTCGAGCTTGTCAAAGAGCTTGAACTGCTCGGCGTGAAGCGCCTTGCGTACACCGACATCAGCAAGGACGGCATGCAGACCGGCGTGAACTACGGCGCGTATCGCGCGCTTGCTAATCAGATCGACATCCCGCTGACCGCCTCGGGTGGCGTTTCCACGCTTGAGGATATTCAGGACCTGAACACGATCGGCATGCAGCTTGAGGGAGTCATCGTCGGCAAAGCGCTCTACGAGAACTCCTTCACCCTTGCCGAGGCGATCCGTGTCGGCCACGGCGAAGAGGCATAGCTGTGCTCATGAAGCGAGTCATCCCGTGCCTCGACGTTCACGAGGGGCGCGTGGTGAAAGGCATCAACTTCATCAACCTGCGCGATGCGGGTGACCCGGTCGAGCTTGCGGCCGCGTACGACAAAGAGGGCGCCGACGAGCTCGTCTTCCTCGACATAACTGCTACGCATGAGGATCGTCCGCTCATGCTTGACGTAGCGCGACGCACCGCCGAGGAGGTCTTCATCCCGTACACCGTCGGTGGCGGCATGCGTACCTCGGCAGATATCCGCGCGATGCTTGCAGCCGGCTGCGACAAGATATCCATGAACTCGGCGGCGGTTGCGGCGCCGGAACTCATCACCGAGACGAGCCGCATCTACGGCGCGCAGTGCATCGTGGTCGCCATCGATGCTCGACGCGTGTCTGGTTCAAGCCGTTGGGAAGTGTTCGTCTCCGGTGGCCGCAAGAACACTGGACTCGACGCGGTAGCGTGGGCCGAGGAAGCCGAGCGGCTTGGCGCCGGCGAGATCCTGCTCACGAGCATGGACCGCGACGGCACGAAGGACGGCTTCGATATCGACCTGACCCGCGCGATCACGCGTGCAGTCAACATCCCGGTCATCGCCAGCGGTGGGGCCGGCGAGCTCGACCACTTTGCCGAGGTGGTCATCGAGGCCGATGCCGATGCGGTGCTTGCGGCCAGCGTCTTCCACTTCGGGCAGTTCTCGGTGAGGCAAGTCAAAGAGGCAATGGCCGGGCACGGCGTGCCGGTGCGGCTGTAGGGGGCGCCATGCGAGAGATGCGACGCTACGACCACAAGATGCCTCCCGAAGAGGCCGAGGCGTTTCTCGGCAAGGCTGAGGTGCTGCGCCTAGGGATGACTGACGACGACGGACCGTACGTGGTGCCGGTGAACTTCGGGTATGCCGACGGCCGCATCTACGTGCACGGTCCGGGCCAAGGGCGGCGCCTCGATGCCATCGCGGCTGACCCGCGTGTGTGCTTCGAGGTTGATGAGTGCGAGATCATCGCCGCCGACAGGCCGTGTGGCTTCACCGCCCGCTTCAAGAGCGTCATCGGATACGGTCGTGCGTATATGCTTGTCTCGGCCGAGGAGAAGCGCGCCGGGCTCGACGTCATCATGCGTCAGTATGGGAGCACTGGCGACGGGATTCCGGACGTGACGCTCAGGCAAACGACCGTCGTAGCAATCGATATTGAGACGATGGAAGGCAAGTGGCACCACCAGCCGAGCGAGGGAGGGGAGTAGCGTGGAGTATCCCGACCTTACCTTTGACGAGCGGGGTCTTATCACCGCGGTCGTGCAGCAGTTCGACACGCTCGAGGTGTTGATGGTCGCATGGATGGATGCAGAGGCGCTCCGCCGAACCGCCGAGAGCGGCCGCACGTGGTTTTGGAGTCGCTCGCGTCAGGCATACTGGAACAAGGGCGAGACGTCCGGTCATATGCAGATCGTGAAGGAGATTCGCTACGACTGCGACGGTGACACGCTGCTCCTGCTCGTCGACCAGGTTGGCGTAGCGTGTCATACCGGCGAGAGAAGCTGCTTCTACCGCGCGATGTACCCGGTGCCCGGTGACGGCGCCGCTAAGACGAATGAGAGCACCGACGGCATCCCGCTGTCGTAGACGAACGGAGCGCACTATGACGACCGATCAGGCAACCCCGGAGCTTGGCTCCGTTCTAACAGAGCTGTTTGCGGTTCTGGAGTCGCGCAAAGACGCGATGCCCGAGGATTCTTACACCGCAAAGTTGCTACAGGGTCCACAGGACAAGCTCCTCAAGAAGATCGGCGAGGAGGCGAGTGAGGTCATCATCGCTGCGCGCGACCGGGATCCCAAGCAGCTTCAGTACGAGATCGGCGACCTGCTCTACCACCTGATGGTCGTCATGGTCCGTGAGGGCCTCACGCTCGATGACCTTGCGACCGAACTCGACGGTCGTCGCGGGAAGTAGAACCCCATGCGGTTGCGCTCAGGTATGACCGAGATCACGCTCCCGCCGGGTGTTCGCTCGGATCGGATCGAACCGCTATGGAATCGCGTCGACCGCAACCGCGTTAAGGTCGCCGTGTTCTCCGTGGTGTTCTCGGCGCTCATCGCGTGCTTCAGTGCTCTGGTCCTCACCCTGGGCATGCTTTTGCTGGGGATTCTCGTGTCCGACATAGAGATCGGAACCTGGATTCTCCGCACTGGCGTCGCCTTCGGATTCCCGGTGGCGTTTGTCGGGACGCTCAGCTGGGCTCTCTGGCGCCTGTCGCGATCCGAGCGGTTCCTGATCAAGCGCATCGGCGCCCGGATCACGGCGCGTGGAGAGATCTCTGACGTCAAGCGCGTTCTGAAAGACATGACCATCGCCGCAGGCTTCGAGCACTCGCCGCCGCTCTACATCATCGAAGTGGACAAGGTGAATGCGTTCGCGATTGGCCGCACGTACGCCACTGCGGCCATCGGTGTGACGACGGGTTTCGTTGAGAAGCTCACCCCCGATGAGCAGCGCGCGGTATTCGCGAACCTGATGGCGCGCGTCCGTTCGCTCGACACGCTCTTTGCCACTGCAGTCTCGGCGCTCATGGGGCCGATATGGGCGATCCGTGATCATGACCTCAAGATGAAGGATCGGGACTGGTCTGACCCACGGGAGCAGACGTATCTTACGACGGCGGGTGGCCGCACCGGTGCTGATGCCTTTGCAGCGTGGTTCGTCTTCTACGGCGTCGTGGTCGTGATCACGGAGCTGCTCTCTTGGTGGCACCAGAAGTCGGCATGGATGGCGTCCGAGAAGGCAGATGCCGAGGGAATGCTGCTTCTGAAGGACCCGCGCTCGATGCTCACAGCCCTTGAGCGAGTGCTCGACTCGGACAACTTCGTGCCGCAAGCCGGTGATGCGTACTCGCAGCTCTTCTACTGCTGGGCCGGCTTTGGGTTTGCGCCGGAAGACGATCCTGAATTCTGCCGCGTATCCCGGTTGCGCGAGATTCTCGGCGCCGAAGGGCTCGCGCATCGTCCGGCGCCTAACCTGGCAGGATGGGCGACTCCGCCTCCGGCGCCCCGCATCGATGAGGGTGCACAGTGAGAGTCCGTCGCACAGTGGTCTCGGCAGTGATTGCTGGCGTGCTCTTGGTCGCCGGTGTCGCCTACGCGCAGTCCTCGCTTGAGCGCGCCACTGAGTCCATTGTCGCGATCACGGCGGGCGCAGACCGCATTGGCACGGGATTCATCATCGCGCCGAACCGCGTGCTCACCGTTTCGCACGTCGTTGATGCCGCCGAAGGGCTGCAGGCCAGGGTCCTTGTGGCGGATCGCCTTGAGCCGTACCGCGTGCTGGCAATCGACCGCAATCGTGACCTCGCGTTGCTCGAGGTCTCGCTGCCGGATGTCGACCCGATCGTGTGGGGCAGCAGTGCAGCCCTGGAGCGAGGGCAGGACGTGATCGTCCTCGGCTTCCCAATCGGGCTCAAGTCGGTGTCGCTCACCAAGGGCGTTGTGTCTTCGCCGTTGCAGACGTTCGAAGGGTTCACGTACGTGCAGACGGATGCAGCCATCAACCCGGGCAACAGTGGTGGCCCGCTCGTAGATGATCAGGGTCGTCTCGTTGGAGTGAACGTCGCCAAGATCGCAGACGTCGAAGTCGACGCGGTCGGATTCAGTATCCCGGTCGATGACGTCCGCGCGTTCCTTGCCGAGAACGCACCGGACGTCGCTCTTGTCACCGACTCCGGGACAAAGCGGGCGGGTGCAGGCGTGTGGGACGTTGTCGTGCCCATGCTAGCGGGTCTCGGCGTTCTGGTGTTCGCTGTTGCCGCGTTCTTCTGGCGAAGGAGGCTAGCGGCAGGCGAGTCGAGCGAGAGCGAGGCGATTCATGCGCTGCGCTATAGGTTCAGCATCGACACCGGCACCATGCATGCCGAGAAGCTGGTCAGACTTCCATCGGTGATCGGGACCGCAGCCAACGCCGACATCCATGTCGAAGACACTCCAGCCTACGCCGTACGGCTCAGTTCGGTGGGCGACTCTGTACATGCGCTCGAACTCACTGATTCCGGCGGCTTGTTCTGCGGCGATGGCTGCCACCGGGAGACAACGCTTCTGAGCGGACAGTCGTTCCGTATCGGGGATTCCCGTGTGACCTTTCTTGGGGCGGTATCGCAGGACTCATCTGTCCGAGAGTGACGTCGCGATTCCTGCGTGCGTTTAGGCGTCGTTGCGCAGGTGTATACTAAATTGGCTGTCGCCGGGGGGCCGACAGCGTTGAGGTTCGCTTGCAACCGTTGCCTGGAGAGCTGGCTTTTTGGCGCCCGTGAGGGGATGGGTGAACTTGCATAACAGCGACCAAAGCCACAACGAGTCTAGTCACCGTTGGCCGCCGACAGGGTCTGCTTTGGTCGTCGATGCGAGTACTGCGCTGGAGCTTCAGGAGCGCGAGCGGTTGCGCATAGGCTTCGACCTTCACGACGGTCCAACGCAGACGATTGCATCTGCGTTACTGCTGCTCCGGATGGTGAGGGAATCCGATGGTGATGGAGCCGACGGTACGTTGATTGAGGTTGAGCGACTGCTCGCAGCAGCACTCGATGAGATGTACGTACTCATCGATGATCTGCATGGCCGTCCATTTGAAGTTGAAGGAATGGTCGACTCACTGCGTGTTCACTCTCTGACGTTCGCCGCCGGTTCCGGCATCCGCGTGAACTTCACCGTTGATGGCGTCGAGACTGCTATGTCTCGTTCATTGAGAATCGCGATGTTCCGGATCGTTCAGGAGGCTCTCTCCAACGTGAAGCGTCACTCTGGAGCCTCCCGTGTCGATATCCGCCTGGAGTTGTCGGAAGACGTCGTACGCTGCATCGTGGCCGACAACGGCTGTGGGTTCTTCGTGGGTGACGAGATCGCCGTCCGCGGACAGCGGGAGTGCTGTGGGCTTACGGGGATGCGCGAGCGCGCGCAACTGCTGGACGGTGCGTGCGATATCGACAGTACCCCTGGCGTCGGCACGACTGTGACAGCGAGGATACCCATATGGCGCGGGTGAGCGATATGCGGGTCACGCGTGTTGTCCTCATCGAGGACCATCCCGTCATGCGGGCCGGCGTTCGCTCCGTGCTCGAGCACGTCTCAGACATCGAGGTCATCGGAGAGGCCGACACCGGAGAGCAGGGTATCGCGGTCGTGAACCAGCTCGTCCCGGATGTTGTCCTGCTCGATATCGGTCTCCCGGGGATGGACGGCATTAAGACACTTCAGGTCATCAGGTCCAGCGGGAACTCGAAGGTCATCATCTTCTCATGTCAGGGCGGCGGGCCATCAGTGAGCCTTGCCATGGAAAGTGGCGCCAATGGTTATCTCACCAAGTCAGCCAAACCGCGAGAAATCGTTGATGCTGTCCGCAACGTGATGTCCAACCAAGCGCCGCTCTCGGCAGAAGCCTCCACCGGACTCATTGCGGCACTCCGCGCGCGCACGGAGCCGGGCGTCGACTCGCTGACCGACCGAGAGCGTCAGGTGTGGAGCTCGCTCGCTCATGGTCTCTCGAATGCCGAGATTGCCCACGCACTCTTCATCTCTGAGCACACTGTGAAGTTCCACGTGCACAATCTCTTGCGCAAGCTTGACCTGCATAGTCGCGCCGAAGCGATTTGCGCTGCCCACCGCAGGGGAATCTGCAACTGACCTGGCCGTTCGGTTAGGTCTTAACTGCTCTTCTGAGCCACCCGGACTGGTCTTCGGGCCGATGCCTCCCACACCTCACGATGCCACAATCGGGCTTCGGGAGGTGTGTTTCTGTGTCGCGTATGGGGGGCCAATGCGGCAAGCCCGGGTTCTCGTTGCAGATGACAATGACGGCTTCAGCACGCTCTTGGGCCGGTTTGTCGCCGCACAGCACGACATGATCGTGGTTGGTCGTGCGGTAGATGGCCGAGAGGCTGTTCGCATGACCGACGCACTTTCGCCGGATGTTGTCCTCATGGATCTCTTTATGCCGAGGATGAATGGCTTCGACGCCACCCGGATTCTCTCGGACACACACCCTGAAGTCAGCGTTGTCGCGCTGACCGCACACCGGTCCGCCGACAACGAGCACATGAGCATCGAGGCGGGAGCGCGAGCATTCGTCCCGAAAGTGGATGCCGGCACGCGTCTGATCGGGGTCATTCGCGAACTGGTATCAAGCGCTGACCTCGAAGGGGGTGATGCCGGCGAGTAGAGGCTCTTCGCTCGAAGCGCTCCGAGGGGGAGCGCGGAAATAGCAATCATCCAATAGGGGGTTCTAGAAAATGAGCAAGAAGATTCTTCTCAGTGTCCTCGTGATCGTTGTGGCTATCGGCCTCGTCGGTGTGGGGACATGGGCGTTGTATCACGACGAAGCTCCCGCTGCGTTCAATGGCGAAGCTGCTGAGCTCTACCTCGATCGCGTCAGCATCATCGACTATGAGATGGTCGGTACGGTTGCGCCGGGGTGGCACACGTTCACTGGCATCGGCGACCTAAATCCGGATGCGTCGCCGTGGGTGGTCATCGTCAAGAACGCCGGCAACATGCCCGGCAAGGTGTCCATGAACATTGCAGACTGGGATGATGACGAGGCTGGCTTGATGCCGCCAGAGGAGGCAATGGGCGACACCGACGTTACCGGCGAACTCGGTGCAAACACGATGGTCACCGTCTACAAGGACGGGACATCGTTCGGGCCGGCTCCCGGAACCGTGGTCTGGGGTCCCGGTTCGTTCGCTTCGCTGAAGGCCGCTTGTCCGATCGCGCTTGGCACGTACGCCGCGGGAGAGCAGCACGCGTACGCCATGAAGATCTGGATTCCGACAACTGTGGGCAACGATATCCAGAGTGACGAGCTGAGCTTCAAGGCTGTCTACACGCTGGATCAGTAGCGGTTTCATTGGTGATGGCACGGGGGCGAATCGTCCTCGTGCCATCAAAACCAGGGCGGCGGATAAGAATGGGATTGGCGCACGCATTGAGGACTGTGGGCAAGACGCTCACGGGGCTGGCGCTCATGCTGGCGCTCGTCATCCTAGCTGCGGCCCTGTTCGCCGCAACCACTCAAGGTGGTTCCCGTCGCGTGGTCTTCGTGGGTGGCTACTCGACGATGGTCGTCCTCGGCGGAAGCATGGAGCCGACCTTCCGCGTTGGCAGCGTTCTTTTCGTGCGGCGGGTGAGCGCTGAGGAAGTCCGGGTCGGAGATGTCATTTCGTTTCAGACGCCGACCGAAGACTCTCGTGAACCAGGTAGCATCACAACCCACCGGGTGACCTCGATCGACATGACAGGTGGAACCGCTCGGTTCCATACGAAGGGGGACGCTAATCGGGTGGAGGATCGCTGGGTAGTGTCGTCCGATGCAGTACTCGGCAGCGCCTCTTTTGCGATTCCATACCTGGGCTACCTCAGTTCTTTCGTGCGCACTCGCCTCGGACTTCTGACACTGGTGGTTCTTCCGGCGTCACTCATCGTCATTCTGGAAATCGGATCGATTGGCAAGACCGTTCGCGAGCGCCACAGCGTTCCTCGCGCCGGCAGCGAGTTGCGGGAGGACACGGAGTGAACAGGGCGTTGTGGACACGTCGTCGCGTTGCCTGTGTCGCGGTGGGGACATTGTTGTGCGCGATCTTGACCGTCATGCAGGCAGCTGCGCTGTTAGGCAACTCGGTTTCTGCCGGGGTGCGCTTCAAGGGCGCCTGCCAGCAGCCGATTGCCGCCGTCTTCCGTGAAGGTAAGTCGCGGGCAACAGATGCCGGGGGAACCGGCCCGTCTCCGCGGATTGCGCACGTGGACGGCACAAGCGTGTGGCTCGATTTCGGAGCTGTCTCTGAGGGTAATTCGAACAACTCGCCCGAGGTGCTGTTGATCGACAATCCCGGCGACATACCTTATGCGCTGAGCGCATCGCTTTCGACCGATATCCGAACGCTGTTCTCGGTCGTTTCGCTCGCTCCGGAGTCGCTCCCACCGGGTGGCACGTCCACACTCGGGATGAAGCTTGACACACACGGCGTTGCTCCGGGTTCGTATGAAGGCACGCTCACAGTTGCCGATCTGTTCGGGAGCTTCACGAAGGAGATCCAGGTGAGGGTGAAGGTTCTTGCTCCGAGTGAGAAGCAAGCGACGGAGGACGAGCAAGGGGTGCCTGGCGGCCCGAGGGCCAGTACTGGCACACCTCGGGTTCGAATCGCGCCGGTGGTTCCTGAGCAGAATGCGCCCAAGCCCCGCATCACGCCCGACCCCGACCCCGACCCCGAACCCGACCCCGACCCGGCACCCGACCCGCCACCAGCTCCTGAGCCTGAGGCGGATCCCGAGCCGCCGCCTTCGCCTGATGTGCCGCCGTCGTTGCCATGAGAAGGCGCGGCCGACAGACGCCGAAGGGCACGACGCGCTCGGCGTGGGAGTCTGTGCTCAGGTTGGGCGCAGCCGTGGCTGTCTTTTTGGGCGCGCTAGCGTTCGGCAACGGCGGATCCTCGTACGCGGCGCCCGCACTTCACTGTAGGCCGACGCCTGTCGGCGTTCTCAAGGTCGCACCCGCCGCGACACCGCTTGAGTGGTACGACGCAGCCAATCCGCCACCTGCGCTCACTGATCAGATCACCGAGATCGCCTCGCACCTGTATCCGGGTCGCTCAGGAACTATGGTTGCCTACGTCAAGAACACGGGTACGGTGTGCGGCATCCCGAGCATCTCAATCCGCGATCTGGTGGACTCCGGTGTGCTCAGCAGCAACATAAACGTGACTGTGACGTACACCTCGTCGCTCACACCGGGTACGGATTACGCCGTTGCTACCGGCACACTTCGCCAGTTGGCCGCGTCCGGACTCACATATTCTGCGCCCGTAAAGCTTGGCGTGTATTCCAGTTGTTGTCGTGACGTAGGGACGTGGAAGATTCGCATTGAGGTTCCCGCATCTGTCGGTAACGAGATTCAGGGCCAGCGGTGCGCATGCTCCGTGGTCTTCGGTCTGACGGGCTGTGCCAAGTAGTTCCGGCTTGCGCACGCCCCATCAGGCTGGTAGAGTTCTCGTCAATCACATAGCACGCCTGTGACGGGGAGTAGTACTCCGGAAACACTGCATAGAGAGTCGGGGACGGTGGAAACCCGACGTGTGTAACCGGTGGGAATGGACCCTTGAGGCTCCGGGACAACGGCCAAGATGCCTACTAGCCCCGGCGGACGCCCACCGATACCAGGGACCGGGTATGAGCGGCGAGTTAAGTCGCAGTACTGCAGGAAGTGGTCGGAACCGCGAGGTTTCGGCAATTAGGGTGGCACCACGGGAGTAAGCTCTCGTCCCTTTCGGGATGAGGGCTTTTTTGTATTCCCAGGAGTGTCCAGGAGAGGTATGACGATGATCGTCCCAAGCAAAGAAGAGTTTGTTGCACTGGCGGCGGAGCACGATGTGGTCCCCGTGGCGCGCGAGGTCTACGCGGACCTCACCACGCCCATCAGCGCGTTCATGTCGCTGGCCGAGGGTGCCGAGCATGCGTTTCTGCTCGAGAGCGTTATCGGCGGCGAGCGGCTTGGCCGCTACAGCTTCCTCGGTGTGGGGGATCGCGAAGTCATCACGGCGCGCGGTGCCGAGGTGGTCATCGAGAACGGTGGCGTAACCGGCGAGCACGAGGCCGATCCACTCAGGGTCGTGGCGCGTAAGCTTGACGCCGGCCGGGTGGCTCGCGTGCCTGGACTGCCGCTGTTTGTTGGCGGAGCGGTCGGGTTCCTCGGCTATGAAGCGACTGCCGGGTTCGAACGCGTGCCGAGGCATGAGAACGACGAGCTCGACGTCCCCGACATGGTGTTCATGATGGCCGACATCGTAGTCGCCTTCGATCACGCGCGGCGCGTCATGCAGGTCATCGCGCCGGTACGTCCCGGAGGCGCACCAGAGGCCGCCTACGACGCGGCGCTCAAGCGGATAGACACGTACCTCAAGCGCATCGACGAGGGCCCACGCGGCGCCGAACTCGGCTCGGTTGGCCAGGCTGCCGAGGTGCCCCTGAAATCTCACACATCCCGCGAGGATTTCATCGCCAGCGTCAAGAACGCCAAAGAACACATCATGGCAGGCGACATCTTCCAGATCGTGCTCTCGCAGCGCTTCTCGGCACCGTATGAGGGTGATGGGCTGGACCTCTATCGCGTGCTTCGCGCGGTCAACCCGAGCCCGTACATGTTCTACGTCCGCACGCGTGAGGTCACGCTTGTGGGTTCGAGCCCCGAGCCGCTCGTGCGGGTGGAAGACGACACCGTGCTGACCCGCCCGCTCGCCGGCACGCGTCCGCGAGGCGTCGATGCTGCCGAGGACGGCCGCCTTCGCGCCGACCTGCTCGCCGATGAGAAGGAGCGTGCCGAGCACGTCATGCTCGTAGATCTCGGCCGCAACGATGTTGGTCGCGTGAGCGTGCCTGGCACCGTGAAAGTCGACGAGCTCATGGAAGTCGAGTACTACAGCCACGTCATGCACATCGTGAGCAACGTCACCGGGACCATGGCCAAGGACAAGGACGCTTTCGACGCACTGCGCGCCACGTTCCCTGCCGGCACCGTCTCGGGCGCTCCCAAGGTTCGGGCGATGGAGATCATCTCGGGCCTCGAGCCCGCTGCGCGCGGGCCGTACGCCGGCACCGTCGGCTACTTCGGCCTCGATGGCGCGATGGACATGTGCATCACGATCCGGACGTTCGTGCTTGCGAACGGCCGAGCGTACCTGCAGTCGGGCGCCGGCATCGTCGCCGACAGCGACCCGGTGAGCGAGTTCGAGGAGTGCCAGCACAAGGCGCGCGCACTCCATCGTGCGCTTGAATTAGCCGCCGGGATGCACGAGGAGGTGTCGGCATGATCCTCGTCATCGACAACTACGACTCGTTCACCTACAACCTCGTGCAGCTGCTCGCCGCGCTTGGCGCCGAGGTGCGCGTTGAGCGCAACGACGCCCTCACGGCTGCCGAAGCCCTCGCGTTGGCGCCTGCGGGCGTCGTCATCTCGCCCGGTCCGGGTACGCCTGCCGAGGCGGGCATCTCGGCTGATGTGGTGCGTGCGGCGGTTGAGGCCGGAGTGCCGGTGCTTGGTGTATGCCTCGGCCATCAAGTGATCGCCGAGGTGTACGGCGGGAGCGTGTGCCGCTCGCCCAAGCCGGTGCACGGCAAGACCGACGACATCACGCACGACGGCCTCGGCATCTTCGCGGGCGTTCCCAGCCCGTTCACGGCGACTCGCTACCACTCGCTCTGCGTGGACGCGACGAGCGTGCCGGACGCGACACTCGAGGTCACCGCGCACACGCCCGACGGCGTCATTATGGGCCTACGGCATCGCGAGAAGCCCGTCTTTGGCGTGCAGTTCCATCCCGAGAGCGTACTCACGCCCGAGGGCACCAAGCTCCTCGCGAACTTCCTCGACATAGCCGGCGAGGTGCCGCTTTCCGGCGGCGTCTCCGGTGCTCCCGCCACGCTGGCGGCAGCCGGTGGCACAGCTCGCTCCTCGGCAAGGCTTGCCGAGGTGACCGGCATCGGCGGCGCGATCGCGCGGGGGAGCAGTGGCGG